>JBASFP010000087.1:0-149677 GCA_049653085.1 Polaromonas sp. | reverse complement strand
TGCCCAACTCAAGATGAGCCTGGATTTGGGCTCGTTCAAGATCGCTTAAATGACAGTAACTCTTTGGCATACAACACTCCTTTTATGGGTTTAGGATACTGTTGCACTTGAGATTTGAGAGCGCCGTCGTTTTTTGGCGTTATAAGTGCCGATAGCCCACTA
Source organism: Polaromonas sp. (assembly GCA_049653085.1). Classification (GTDB taxonomy): domain Bacteria; phylum Pseudomonadota; class Gammaproteobacteria; order Burkholderiales; family Burkholderiaceae_C; genus Polaromonas. The sequence continues at coordinate 149,515 of JBASFP010000087.1, read as the reverse complement.
AATACGGGCGCAAGCAGCTACTAAATCAATATCGTCTTTAGCCTGCCGCCTCATCGCCCAACTGATCAAAAATCAACGTCGCCGTACTGGCGCAAGCCGCCTTAACCGTCTTCCAGTCATGCCAGCGCGCATCCAGATTTTTGTAGTCAGCCAGCGCGGGTTCCATCTCATCCAGGTCATACGGCATGGCGCTGGCCAGCTGTACTTGCAGTTGCATCAGCGCTGATTCGCCGTTGCTTTGCGCGTACATCGCGTCAAACAGCCGCAGCGCATCGGCAACCAGCTCGCTGCCCATGTGGTCGGCCAAGGCCACAAAGTCAAGGTAGTCCCGCGTCGCGTTGCGCTTGAGGATCAACACCGCCTTGATGCGCAAAATCTCTGCCGCCGTGGGCACAGTGAGCTTTTCGCCAGCATGCTCAAACACCATGGTTTCCAGCGGTTGTTCGCGAATCAGTTGCCGCACACCCGTTTCAATACCGTCCAGGCTACCCAAAATTTGCACAGGTCGCTGTACGCGCGCCGTCTTCCAGCCTGCGACAGACTCCAACTGGTCGAGTACCGCGTCAAAGCGCACCCGCAAGTCAGTCAACACATGGTCAGCGTCGCGTGAAAAGCGGTGATGCGCGTGAATCGCCGATGCCGTACCGCCTACCAACACAGCATCAGGCAGGATGCGCTGCAATCGCGCCGCCGCCGACAGCACCAAGTCCCATTCAGGCAGCGGCTGCAACTTTTGGGGGCTGGGCGGGGGCATGGGCTTTGGCATAGTTCATCCAGAAGTGGTAACGCTGGGCATAGCCGTTGGCCAGGTGCGGGCGACAGACACGCTGTACCCGATCTAGCACGTCGCTACTGGCTAGCACGGCGGCGCGCAAGTCAGTCCAGTCTTGCCAGCCACCGCGACAGATCACGTCGTCAATGGCCGCAAGGCTCAAACTGCTGGGGTTGATGTGGCGGTGGTTCATGGGGGTGATTATCTGTGTTGTTCACCGCTTTAACGTCTGCACAATCGACAACGGAGCACCAGCACCAGGTGGCTGTCCCAAAAAGCGTCCACCTGAACGAACAAACGACTCAAGCTCGTGCCTCAGAGCAGTGGGCACAAGCATCAATTCAACATTCAAGGTTTTAGCAATCGCCTGAACTGACGACAGGCGCGGGTCAATCTGGCCTGCTTCTGCGCGCTGCACCGTCATGCGGTTCAAGCCTGCATGGGTTGCCAGTTCGTCCTGGGTAAGGTTAGCGGTTTTGCGCATGACTTCGAGTTGTTGGATTAAATTGCTCACTAATCTACTCTTTTGTTCAAGAATGAGTAGCAATAGTAGCTTTAGAGGGCTTCAAATCCCGCTCAACCCATCACCCCAAACGGCGACACGCCGATCAGCACGCGGTGCAGCCAGAAGGCAAACACGGCCCAGGCGACTACGCCCACCACCACGGTGATCGCGGTGGCACCCGCTGTACCAGCTGGGTAAACAGTTTGCTCGCGGCGGTCACGCTTGCGGGAGGCTGCAAACAGCAGCACAGACCACAGCAAAAAGCTGCCGAACAGCACCGTATCGGCCAGCCCGCCATTGGCCAGCAAATGCGCCAGCGCCCACACTTTGACGCCCAGCACCATGGGGTGGTGCAGTTTGGCTTTGATCTGGTTGCCCGGCACGTAGGCGGCGGTCAGCAAAACAAAGGACACCAGCGTGAGCAGCGCGGCTATGTGGCGCATGGCGGTGGGTGGGTTCCACAGCATCACGCCTTGCTGGCGCGCCTGGCCGTAGCCCCACACCAGCAGCGCAAAGCCTGCAATTGACAGCAACGCATACACGCCTTTGAACGGCTTTTCACCCACACGCGCCAAGGTGCGGGTGCGCCAGTCGTTGGCAAACACGCGCACAGAATGCACACCTAAAAACAATACCAGGCCAGCAATCAGATAGGTCATGTCAACTCCGGTTGGGTGGTTGGCTGTTAAAGCGTCAGCTCAAGATCACGCTGCTCAGGCGGCGACGGTAGGTTGCCACCACCGGGTCGTCAGGCGGGATCTGCCCGTCAGCCACCTTGGGTTTGGGCGGCTCCATGATGTCGAGGATGGCGATGTAGGTTTTGCGGGCTTTGTCATCTGACCAAGTTTTGTCGCGCATCAAAATGTCGAGCAGCTCGTCGAGTGCTGCCGTCCACTCAAGGTGTGCCATGTGCCAGCGGGCTTTGTCGAACCGGGCGTCAAAATCGCGTTTGTTCAGGGTTATTTTGGCATCAAATTCGGCTTTTACGCCCTGTTTATGGGCGCAAGGAGCTACAAAATCAATAGCGTCCATCATACGCTTGAGCGAGTCAAAACGCCGTACTGTTGTGGTTTGTGCGATGACGGGTGCAAAGGCCACTTTGGCGGCATCGGTGTCGCCACCCAGCAGCAAGGTCTTGACCAGCTCAAACCGGGCGGATTCGTTGGTCGGGTCGTTGGCCACATCGGCTTGCAGCTTTGCAAGTGCGGCTTCGGGTGTGACTTCTTCTAGCGCCAGTTCTTCTTCAGGTTCTGGGGCGGGCGGCAAATGCTTGTCTAAAAACTCTTTGACCTTGCCCTCGGGCAGCGCGCCCTGAAAACCGTCAACCGGCTTGCCGCCGACCATCAGAATGCAGGTTGGAATGCTGCGAATACCAAAGGCCGCGCCCAGTTGCTGCTCTTGGTCAGAGTCGATTTTGACGAGCTTGAAACGGCCTTCGTAGGCAACTTCAACTTTCTCCAGAATCGGGCCGAGCGACTTGCACGGGCCGCACCAGGGTGCCCAAAAGTCGATCAAAACCGGCGTTAGCATGGAAGCGGCAATCACTTCCTCTTCAAAATTGGCTACGGTGACATCCATCATGGCGATTTACTTCAAAAAATGACAACAGGCAGGAGGTTAGCACGCCGCCCGTAAAATATGGCCTCCTCTAAAGGCTCACATGACCACCACCACACCTTCAAACCAGCCGCTCGTGGGCGTCGTCATGGGCTCGTCGAGCGACTGGGACACCATGCAGCACGCGGTGCAAATCTTGCAACAGTTTGGTGTGGCGCATGAATCGCGCGTGGTGTCAGCCCACCGCATGCCTGACGATTTGTTTGCCTATGCGGAGCAAGCCCAAGCCAATGGCCTGCAGGCCATCATTGCCGGGGCGGGTGGTGCGGCGCATTTGCCGGGCATGCTGGCCAGCAAAACCACCGTGCCTATATTAGGCGTACCCGTGGCCAGCAAGCATTTGGCGGGCGTTGATTCATTGCACAGCATTGTGCAAATGCCCAAGGGCGTGCCGGTGGCGACGTTTGCGATTGGCAATGCGGGCGCGGCTAACGCGGCGTTGTTTGCAGTCAGCATGCTGGCGCTGCATGACAAGGTGCTGAATGACAAGTTGCAAGCCTTTAGAGCCGAGCAAACGGCTGCAGCGCGGGCGATGAAGCTGCCTCCGGCATGAAACCTATCTTTCCTGGAAGTCAATCTGCAGATGGTCGCCCGGCCACGCTAGGTGTGATGGGCGGCGGTCAGCTAGGCCGCATGTTCGTACACGCGGCGCAGCGGCTGGGTTTTGAAACCGTTGTGCTCGATCCTGATCCGCAAAGCCCGGCTGGTTTGGTCAGTCACCAACAGATACAAACCGCGTACAACGACGAAGCGGGCTTGAGCCAGCTTGCCAGCTTGTGCGATGCCGTCACGACTGAATTTGAAAACGTGCCTGCGGCCTCTTTGCGCACGCTGGCCGCAACCTTGCCCGTCGCCCCCAGCGCCGCCTGCGTGGCGATTGCGCAAAACCGCATCGAAGAAAAGGCGCACTTCACGGCCTGTGCGGGTGTTTCTGGTGTGAATGTTGCACCTTATGCGGTGATTGAAACGCTTGAGCAACTTCAAGCTGTACCCGCCCATTTGTTGCCCGGCATTTTAAAAACTGCCCGCATGGGCTACGACGGCAAAGGCCAGGTGCGGGTGAAAAACGCAGCCGAGCTGGCCGCGGCGTGGGCTGATTTACGCAGCGTGCCCTGCGTGCTTGAAAAGCTGATGCCGCTCAAGGCTGAGTGCTCGGTGATTGTGGCGCGCGGCTTCAACGGCAGCGTGGTGAGCTTTGCGCCGCAGCGCAATGTGCATGTTGATGGTATTTTGGCTGTCACTCACGCTTACCCATCAAATATGCCTGTAGCCCAATCAAATCGGGCGCAAGCAGCTACTGAATCAATAGCAAAACACATCGACTATGTGGGCGTACTGTGCGTTGAATTTTTCATTGTGGATGACGGCACAGAACACGGCGGGCTAATTGTCAACGAGATGGCACCGCGCCCGCACAACAGCGGCCACTACACGATGGACGCATGTGATGTGTCGCAGTTTGACCTGCAAGTCCACGCCATGGCAGGTTTGCCGCTGCCACAACCGCGCCAGCATTCGCCCGCCATCATGCTTAACTTGCTGGGCGATGTCTGGTTTGATGCGGCTGGCAAGCCGCGCACGCCCGACTGGCAAGCTGTGCTGAGCCTGCCTGGCACGCACCTGCACTTGTATGGCAAGCTGGACGCACGGCCTGGCCGCAAGATGGGCCATCTGAACATTACCGGGGCTGATGTGGCCACGATTAAAACCGTTGCACAACAGGCTGCTGATATTTTGGGCTTGCCGGGGCTGGATGGGTGAGATGCCAGAACAACAAGTTTCCAACGCAAAGACGCAAAGTTGCAAAGGTCGCCAAGAAGAATTAAAAATTCTTGCGGCTAACTGCAACGGAAAAACTTCTTCGGTTTTACTTTGCGTTCTTGGCATCTTTGCGCCTTTGCGTTGGAAACTCAGATGAATGCAAGCGGCGCAACGGTTCAAACGGCTGCCGCCCACATCCGCGCAGGCGAGCTGGTCGCCTTCCCGACCGAGACGGTGTACGGCCTGGGGGCTGATGCATCAAACGACGCAGCGGTTGCCAAAATCTTCGCCGCCAAAGGCAGGCCAGCTGACCATCCGCTGATTGTTCATATCGCCAGTCAGGCACAAGTGCTTGACTACGCCAGCAACGTGCCGCCGTTTGCCGACCGCTTGATCAAAGCCTTCTGGCCCGGCCCGCTCACCATCATCCTGCCGCGCAAACCCGGTGTGGCCACGGCTGCTGCGGGTGGGCAAGACTCCATCGGCCTGCGCTGCCCGGCGCACCCGCTAGCACTTGAATTTTTGACTGCTTGTGGCACAGGAGTCGCCGGCCCAAGCGCCAACAAATTTGGCCGTGTCAGCCCCACCACCGCTCAGCATGTGCGGCAAGAATTTGGCGATGCCTTGATGGTGCTGGACGGCGGGCCGTGCAAGGTCGGCATTGAGTCCAGCATCGTTGACTGCACACGCAGCCAGCCCGTGCTGCTGCGGCCCGGCGTGCTGACGCGTGCAGAGCTCAGCGCCGCTTGCGGGCAACCGGTTTTAAGCGCTGACCAAACACCCAGCGACGCACCGCGCGCCCCCGGCACGCTCGAATCCCACTACGCCCCCAACGCCAAAGTGCGATTGATGGATGCCAAGGCGATTCAAACCGCGCTCGATTTGCTGGGCGCCGATGCCAAACACATCGCCGTTTACGCGCGAAGCATCGTGCGCATCAAGTCCACCCAGGTGCTGTACCGCCGCATGCCAGACGATGCACTGGCCACAGCCGAACAATTGTTTGCCGTGCTGCGTGACTTTGATGCGCAGGATGTCAAGCTGATATGGATTGAGCCTGTGCCTGATGCGCTTGAATGGGACGGCGTGCGCGACAGGCTGGCAAGGGCGACTGCGTCTTGACCAACCACCGGACGCGGTCTGCCCATGCGCCCTGCTTCGTGTCCCCCGACCTTCGGTCTCCTCCTTGACCTACGCAGGACACACGAGCAGACCGCTTGGTACAGGTCGTATCAAGTTACGCGCTCCCAGCCAAACATCAAAGCTACACTAGAAATATGCGTCCTTCCGAAGCTCTCAACCTGTACCGCTCGCGCATTCGTGAGATAGCGCTGAGTCATCGCGTTAGCGATGTGCGAGTGTTCGGTTCTGTTTTACGCGGTGAGGACGATGCCAATAGTGATCTTGATCTTTTGGTAGAGCCCACTGCCCAAACAACGCTGATGGATATTGGCGCAATTCGGTTTGAGCTGAAAAAACTACTGGGTTTTGAGGTTGATGTATTGACTCCCAACGGCTTGCCGCTCAGGTTTCGCGATCAAGTTCTGCGGGAAGCCGTGCCAATATGAGCCGAGCAAGTCTTCAGCGTTGCACCGACTATTTGCGGCACATCGTTGAGGCCATTGACACAATTCAAGCCTACACAGTGGGCATGGACGCCACAGCTTTTCTTACAGACCGCAAAACCTGCGATGCGGTCATTCGCAATATTGAAATCATTGGTGAGGCATGCAACAACGTCACCAAACATCGCGCTGATTTTGCAGCCACGCACGCGTCAATTCCTTGGGGTTTTGCCTACGAGATGCGTAATGCGCTTTCGCATGGTTACTTCAATGTTGACAATGCGATTGTTTGGCAAACGGTACAACATGACTTGCCCAATTTGCGTGCGCAGGTTGGCAGTTTGATTTGAAAAGTCTGGCCGCTGAATACGCCAAAGAGCGGTTTGCCCGTGCGTCCCGCGTAGGTCAAGGAGGAGACCGTAGGTCGGGGGACACGAAGCGAGAGGCATGGGCAGACCGCTCGTCGTCCTACAGATAACCGACAGCGATATACATGAGCAAACTAACCCACACCCGCCAAAAAATCTACGACACCATCGCCCGCCAACTACACGGCCAGGTGCCGTGCTGGGTGTGTGGTCAGCACGTCAACATCATTGATGCAACGCTGGAACATATTCAGCCGCTCAGCGAAGGCGGCAACAGCCACCAGACCAACCTGGCCATCAGCCATGCACTGTGCAACCAGCAGCGTCACGCCATCAAGCCGCTGCCGCTCTAAGGCTCGCCGCCCTGAAACTGTGGGCATCTGCCAGCGGCCAGTAGTCTTTAAACACCTTGTGCTGTGTGTTTACATCGCCCAGCAGCACGCCTGGCGACATGCGCATGATCAGGTTGCTGAGCAAGCGCACCTCGGTGTCTGACACGCGCCGCACGATGTGGTGCGCACTTAGCTCATTGGGGTGCTGCAGCCCCGCAGCCTGCACCAGCTCTTGCAGCGCATGCAATGTACTGCGGTGAAAGTTGCGCACCCGCTCGGCCTTGTCAGGCACCACCAGCGCCTGCTGGCGCTGCGGGTCTTGTGTGGTCACGCCTGTGGGGCACTTGCCGGTGTGACAGCTTTGCGCCTGAATGCAGCCCAGCGCCATCATGAAGCCGCGACCCGCGTTGCACCAGTCTGCGCCCAGCGCCATCAGGCGCACCAGGTCAAACGCACTGGTGATTTTGCCCGCCGCACCAATGGAGATGCGGCTGCGCAAATTCACGCCTATCAATGTGTTGTGGACCAACTGCAAGCCCTCTTGCACAGGCGCGCCGACGTGATCGCTGAACTCCACCGGCGCTGCACCCGTGCCGCCCTCAGCACCGTCCACCACAATAAAGTCTGGCGTGATGTTGGTGGCCAGCATGGCTTTGACAATTGCAAACCATTCCCACGGGTGGCCAATGCAGAGCTTGAAGCCGACCGGCTTGCCGCCCGAGAGTTGCCGCAGCCTGGCGATGAAATGCATCATCTCCAGGGGCGTGCTGAATGCGCTGTGGCTGCTGGGTGAAATGCAGTCTTTGCCTTGCGGAACACCCCGCGCCGCTGCAATTTCGGCCGTGACTTTGGGCCCTGGCAAAATGCCGCCGTGGCCGGGCTTGGCACCCTGGCTCATTTTGATTTCTATCAGCTTGACTTGCGGGTCCGTGGCGTTGGCAGCAAAGCGCTCGGCGCTGAATGTACCGTCGTCATTTCGGCAACCAAAATAGCCTGAGCCAATCTCCCAAATCAAGTCGCCGCCATTGACCCGGTGGTGGGTGGATATCGAGCCCTCGCCCGTGTCATGTGCAAAGCCGCCCATTTGCGCGCCTTTGTTCAGGGCTTGAATTGCATTGGCCGAAAGCGAGCCAAAGCTCAGCGCCGAGATGTTGAAAACACTCGCACGGTAGGGCTGGGTACAAGGTTGGGCTGACACAGAAGGCGCATCAGGCGTGCCGCCAATCCAGATGCGAAAGTCATGCGTGGCCAGCTTGGTGGGCGACATCGAATGGTTGACCCATTCATAGCCCTGCTTGCCCACGTCCAGGTGCGTGCCAAACGGCTGGTTGTCAGGCTCGCCCTTGGCGCGTTGGTACACCAGCGAGCGCTGCGCGCGTGAAAACGGCGCGGCCTCGGCATCGCTCTCAATAAAGTATTGGCGAATCTCAGGCCGGATGAATTCAAACAAAAACCGCATGTGACCAATGACCGGGTAGTTGCGCAAAATGGCGTGGCGTGTTTGCCGCAAATCATGCACACCCACGCCAGTGAGGACCGCGCAGACCAGCAGCGCGAGCCAGCCAACACCAAAAATGACCAGGCTGAACAGCGACAGCAGCACGCCAAAAGCGCACAGCGCCATGAAGCTGTAGCGGACCGGCAGTTGGGCATCGAGGGCGTTGATTTTGGCGCGCATGAGATGGTTTCCTGTGGCTTAGTAGTTAGCGGCAGATACACTTTGCATCATAAGAGCGTCTGGTGACGTTTATTGACATTTAACAAGCACATTCATGACAACTCCCGCGCCACTTGAAGTAGCAGCCTTCGACGAACTCGACGCCATTCTGGACGACCTTCGCACCCGCTACGACGAAACGCCGCAGTGGGAGTTTTGTGAAGGCTTCATCGCGGCCGTGATTTGCATGCGAAGGCCGGTTGAGGTTGATGAATATCTGGCCGCCTTGCTGGGCACGCCGATGGCAGGTGATGAGCCAGACGAAGACGGCGGGTCATTCGTCAATGACGCGCAACGTGAGCGGTTTTTAACCCTCTGGCGCATGCGCTGGCATGAAGTGGCCACTGCACTGGATTCAGAAGTCAAATCACTCGAAGACGACCGCTGTTACCACCCCGAGGTGATGGACATTCGCGGTGCAGTGGCCGACATGCCGCCTGACGAGCAGGCCAAATTCAAGGACGATGAGCTGCCCGCTTTTGCGCAAGTCTGGGCGCTGGGCTTTATGTTTGCGGTGGAATACTGGCCTGAAGAATGGGTCGCCCCACGCGACAAAGACGCCGCCAAGTGGTTGAACGGCGCGTTGGAAGCCATCGTGGCCATGACTGAAGACGACACGGCCAAGCCTGAAGTCTCACCCTTGAGCGAAGACGGCGCACCCAGCACCAGCATCGCCCGGCTCAACGCCTTTGGCGAAGCCATCTGGGCCGTGTACGACCTGCGCGAACTGTGGAAAACCATCGGCCCGCGGGTAGAAACTATCCGCGCCGTGGTCACGCCGGGGCGCAATGACCTGTGCCATTGCGGTAGCGGTAAAAAGTACAAGAAGTGTCATGGGGCGGGTTGAGTAGAAACGGTTTAAAATATCACCCATATCAATATATGGGTGAGCAATATGAAGACCACCATCGAATTGTCTGATGCACTGATGGATCAGGCCAAATCAGCAGCGCGTTCGCAGGGCATCACGCTCAAAGCATTGATCGAGTCAGGCTTGCGTATGGCGCTTCACCCCAAGAACACAGCTACAGCTCAAGCCGCCTGGCCTGATTTGACATTTCATCCAGCTGCCGACCAGTCTGGAAGCCTGTTAGAAGCGAGCCTCTGGCGCGACGCAGCTAACCCATATGACGGGGTGCGGCAAGCATGATTGGTTTGGACACCAATTTCCTCGTCTACGCCCTTCGCAGTGACAATCCTTTTCACCTGATTGCCCGCACCGCGATTGACCGCTTGACGCAAGGCATCTTGCCTTGGGGCGTGCCGGTTGTCTGCGTGCATGAATTTTTAGCTGTTGTGACCAACCCCAAAATCTTTAAACAGGCCACGCCCCGCGTTTTGGCGTTTCAGCAAATTGAAACCTTGCTGGCGCAGACGGGCGCACGTTTGTTGATGCCCACGGACAAGCATTTAATGGTGTTGCGCCAGCTCGCTGACACAGGGCAAACGCTGGGCGCGCAATTTCATGACGCCCGCGTGGCTGCGATCTGCCTGGAAAACGGCGTCACAACATTGTGGACAGCAGACCGTGACTTCAGCGCCTACCCACAGCTGGTGTGTCGCTCACCCAAAGAGCTTGTTGCCATGGGTGTTGCGACTTGATTTGCTATAGATATAGTAGCTTTTTACGCCCGTATTAATTGGTCTGCAGCCCGTTTAATCCATCAAGGTTTGAGCACATCCCGCACAAACCCTGCCGTGGCGTTGCGCGCCGCTGGCAGGTTCAGCAACGTGTGTGGCGCGCCGGGTATCAACACAATCGCAGCCTGCTTGTTGTCTTTGAGTGCATCACCACAGTAGCCTTTGGCCGCGTTGTTGCCCAGCCAGGCGTTGCTGGGCGAGAAGAACACATCGGTCGAGCTCATCACATTGAGTACCGGCTGGGCAATGGCAGCGGTGCGGTGGTCTTGCACAAAGTAATTGTTTTCGCAGCTCCATGAATACAGCATGCGGCCCGCAAATTCATTGCCCACATAACGCGCCACGGCTGGCCCGCCTTCACTGGTGCCAGCCAACACCAGGCGCGATGTGTCAGCCCACGGCGCAGCACGCAAAGCAGCCAGTGCCAGCGGGATTTCAGACGCGCGAAGGGCGTGGATTTTCTCGTACACGTCTTTGCCGACAGGTGACTTGTAGGTGATGCGGTCAGGCAGCGCAAACGAGTCGGGCGCGACACTGGCCACGCCCAGGCTGGCTAGCCAGAGCTGCCATTCGCCGATGGCTTTGAGCTCCAGCCCTGACGAGCCGTGCAAAAACACGACCACAGGCACTTTGGCTTTGACGTCTTTGGGCGCAATTTTGGGGGCGTTTGCCAGCGTTCCCACGTACACCGCACCGCCTGTCACGCTGGCGGGCAACACCACGGCAGCACGCTGGGCCACGCCAACGCTTGATACGGCGGTGTGCTGCACGGCAGTGCCTTTGACTTCACCCACTGGCGTCGCAGGCAATACAGTGGCGGCAGGTGGGGTCTGTGCGCAGGCGACCAGCAGCAAGGCGGCACAGGCCGTGGCCGTCAGATTCATCAGTCGGCGGGTTAATTGAGACATTGTGGCGCTCCTTTTTATGATGGCAAACAGCCACTTTAGGCAGCCAACAAGCTTTCGTCCAATGCATTGATTGGCCTGATTCATAATTAAAAGCTATGAATCTAAGCCAGCGCCAACTGCAGATGTTCGTTACCACGGCCCAGCTAATGAATGTGTCACGTGCTGGTGAAGCGCTGCACATCAGTCAGCCCGCCCTCAGCCGCGCGCTCCAAGAGCTGGAATCGCAGCTCGGTGTCAAGCTGCTGCTGCGCACCACGCGCCAGTTGACGCTCACCCATGAGGGCAGTCAGTTTTTACCCGTGGCCCAGCGCTTGCTGCGTGATTTGCAACAAGCCACCAGCGACCTGCGTGAACAGGCCACCGGGCTGACGGGTTCGGTCACGCTGGCCGTCGGCACCGCCTTTGGCTGCACCGTGTTGCCAGCTATTTTGCGCAGCTTTGCCATTAGCCACCCGGGTGTACGCCTTAGGGTGATCGACGACAACAGCGCAGGTATCTCGGCGCGTGTGATTCGGGCTGAGGCCGATGTGGGCATTGGCTCCCTATTCGGCGACACCAGCGGCATGGCCTGCCAACTGCTGCTAACTGCCCCGTTGGGCTTGCTGGGCGACCCCACACGGTTTGATTTGGCCAGCGCTGTCAAAACCGGCGACCTCAACCAACTGCCACTGCTCAAAGAACCCACAGACAGCAGCATCATGCAAGTGCTGCAAAACCGCGGCTCTGCGCTAGTGCAGCAAATGGGCAAAGGCGTTGAAGTCAGCAGCCTGGCGCTACAACTGGCGCTGGCGCAGGCAGGCGTGGGCGTCGCGGTGATGTCAGCCCTGGGTGCATCGCACCCGCAAGCCAGCGGCCTGCAGTTTGTGCCGCTCAAGCCCGCCATGCAGCGTGAAGTCTTCATGATGCAGCGCCGTGACCGAGAGCTGAACCCGTCAGCTCGTGCGTTTGCGAATGCGGTGCGTGCCGGGCTGATGCAGGCGGTACTGCATGGCAGTGTGCAGCTGGCAGAGGCTGAATAAATGCTATTATTTTATGAGCTGCTTGCGCCCGTATTTGTTGGTTAAAAGCCCTAAACGATATCAAAAAAGATGCCCCAAGCGCAGTTTAAAAGCCTTTTGCAGCTACTTTTACGCAAGCAATGATTCAAGACATGGCTGGCGCTTAGCGTGAGCAGACATCACAACGCACGCGCTGGTTTTTTTCTCAGCGCCATTGGCATCGTGAAGGTGGTCTGGTCCCAGCCTTCAATCTCCAAAATCTTCTTCAGGCACTCTTCCATCATCTCGTGCGACTTTTCAGTGGCTGCGGCAATTGTCTGGTGGACCAGTTTGTCGTTGGCTGAATCGTTGGCGCAATTCATCTGGTACTCGTACAACTCGCGTAGCTCAAAAATGGCGCGGCACACCTGCGCGGGGCAAGCGCATTGGTACACCAGCGCCTGGTCAATCACCTTGCTGATTTGGGCGGCGTCAAACTGTTCTTTCATGGTCTTGTTTCCTGCTGTGTGAAGGGTGGGTTGTCAGTGTTGTCGGGCACAAACGCCAGGCATTCTGTGGTTTGTGTAAACCCCCGAAGGGTGATGCCTGTCATCAGTCGTGGCACGGGCGCTGTCACGCGGGCAGCTTTGTTCAGGGCTTGGGTGGCTACCACTTCGCCGCCCTTGGCCAGCTCGCACAGGCGTGCAGCCATGTGAACCGTTGCGCCTATCACGTCGTACTGGCGCTTTTGCCCGGCTTGAGCCGAGTCACCAATAAAGCCGGCCAGCGCCAGGCCTTGTGCAATGCCGATGCCGAAGGGAAACGGGTGTTTGCCGTGCAGCGCGGCCAGTGCCAGGCCGCAGCGCAGCGCCAGGTAAGACCGGCCCATGCCGCGAAACACCGCCATCATGCCGTCGCCGGTGTATTTGATGACAGCGCCCTGATGCTGGCGCACCTCGGCAGCCTGTGCGCTGAGCAAGTCGTTCAGGTGTTCAAAAAACACCTGCGGTGGTGTGTCGCGGATCAGTTGGGACGAGCCGCGAATGTCGGTGAAGAGCACCACCGCTTCAAAAATTTCAGCCTCGTCATTAAACGCCTGGTTGACCGCTGACATGGCCTCGTCGGGCACCAGGCTGGTCAGCCGTGCGACGCGGGCGTCGGCCTCGCGTGTGGCGGCCTTGACGCGCAGCAGCTCCATCACGGTGACAAAAAACCGCTCGTCAGACAGCGGTTTTTCAATGATCACGTCAATGCTGCTGGTCTGCTTGGCCCAATGGCGCACAGCTTTGAGCGCCGGGCCGGGGGAGGTGATGACCACTGTTGCGGCCTGGGGTGCCAGCAGCTTGATGGTGCTGCACACCATCAGGTTGTTGGGCTGGTCTGAGTGGTAGTTGATCACCACGACATCGGGCTGGTTGGCCGCCAGCACCTGGGGCAAGTCCAGCATGTTGGCGACCCAGTGAATGTAGCCATGCCCGCGGCTGCGCAAGTCCTCAATCAGAATAGAAGCTGTGTAGTCGTTGCTGTCCATCAGCATCAATCGGGTGTCGGTCATATGGGGGTGACTGGCTTGGGCGTGTTGGCGATTGGGTGCATGAAACCAGATGTTAACGACAACACCTGGATGGGACGTTGTAAAGGTTTTTCACAGCGACTGACAGGGGCTTGGAACGCCGCAAAACGTTATACCCAGGATGATTCAATTGCTATTATTTCAGGAGCTTTTTGCGCCCGTATTTATTGGCTTTTAGCCCTACATGATATGTAAAACGGGTAAAAATTACAGTTTCAGCTCGAAAATAGTTTAAGTAAGACTGCGGTTTCGTTTTCAGATTAAAAACAGACGAGCGTGGAATCCTTATAGCTCAGAGCCGTCTGGCGCGACACTGCCTTGGCCTGAGTCAGCGCGTAATGCTCTTGGTCTTGTATTCAGCGGTCTTGGTCAACTTGGGATTCCCCGGCAGCTTCGGGAACACGGTTTGCAAAACTGCGTCAAACCGCTTGAGAATAACGGCGGATAGCCAGCAATTCTTGTACTTTTGGTCAGTAACTGGGCCTGCCGCGTTGCTACCGCCGCCAGCTCGCAGCCATACCCTGCAAGATGACCACGGTTGCCAACCCCAGGCCTGCTGTCAGCCAGAGCGCTGCGCCGCCCCAATGCGCAATGGCCATGCCAAACAGGGCAGGTGCTGCGGCCTGGGCGAATCGCGCGGGCACCATCAGCCAGCCCTGGCGCTCGCCATAGCCTGCGGGGCCAAATACCACCAGGGGCAACGTCCCTTTTGCAATGGTCAAGACGCCGTTGCCTGCGCCGTGCAAACTGACAAACAGCCAGGCTGCTGCAGGGCCAAACACAGCGATGGCCAGCACGCCCAGCGGGTGCGCGGCAGCCGCCAGCCTTGCCGAATGCAGGGGGTGGACATGGCGCAACAGGCCAAACTCCAGCACACGCGCTATCACCTGCGCTGGCCCCACAAGCATGGCAATGCCCAGCGCAGCGCTGGCGGTCAGCCCCTGCATTTGCAGCAGCATCGGCAAGTGGGCAGCCATGGCGGTGCTGGTAAACCAGGTGATGGCAAAGACGCTGGCCAGCGCGCCCATCATCCAGCGCGGCGCGGCGCGGCTGGCTTGGGGTGCGGGTGAATCATTCGGCGTTTGCGGCACTGCTATAGTGCTTTCACGCGCAGCCTTGGGCAGGCTCAAGTGCAGCGGCAAACCCAGCAACAGATGCAAACCCGCCCAGGCAAAGCAGGTGCCGCGCCAGCCCAGGCTTTCAATCCACCAGGCCGTTAATGGCCAGCCCACCGTGCTGGCAAACCCTGCGACCAGGGTGATGCCGGTGATGGCCGTGCGCGCACTGACCGGGTACAGGCGCACCACAGCAGCAAAGGCGGCGTCGTACAGGCCGCTGCCCATGCCCACGCCAATCAGGGCCCAGGCCGCCCACATCTGCCACTCGGTCTGCGCCATGCCAAGAGCAGCCAGGCCGGCTGCAAACAGCACGCTGGTGGCCGACAGCACGTTGCGCCCGCCCCAGTCGTCCAGCGCACGCCCGGCACGCGGCCCGACCACTGCAGACAGCACCAGAGCCAGCGTAAAAGCGCCAAAAACATGTGTCGCAGGCAGACCTAAATCAGCAGCCAGCGGCGCAGCCAGCAAGGCAGGCAAATAGTATGTGGAAGCCCAGGCCAGTGTCTGTGTGCTGCCGATCCGGGCCACCACACCATACTGGCCCGATACAGTCATTCAGGGCTATCCGCTGCCATCAACTGTTCAAGCCGTGGGAGATAGTGCTCAAGGGGCGGCACGGAGCGCCCGGCTACTTTGGCCAAGTCGTCGTAGCGGCGCAGCCGCACGGCCGCATCGGCATGCGGTTGCTGCAAAAAGGCATGTGCTTGATCAGCACTGAACACACCGCCCTGCAATGCCAGGCTGTGAACCGATGCCGGAGACAACGCACCGAAGTACGCCGCATCGGCCTGGCAGAGGTAGCGCTTGGCATCCACATGCAGGCGAATCGGCGCCAGCACAGCGTCGGGCAGCTTGCCGCGCAAAAATGGCATCAGGGTGTATTGATGCAGGTCGTCGCGGTCGGTATTGACTTGCATCGCCCCGCCGCTTTCGGCCATGAGCATATGACCCACATCATGCAGCAAGCTGGCAATGACAAGCTCGTCAGGCTCGCCCGCCGACTCAGCCAGGTGGGCACATTGCAGTGCATGTTCAAGCTGACTGACGGCTTCGCGGCCATACTGTTTTGCGCCATGGTTGCTCAGCAGTCGAACGATGTCTTTGGTCGTTAATGCCATGTCAAAGTCCTTAAATCAGAGCGTTCAAATCAACGTTTTTCGAATACGGGCGGACAGCAGATCTATCAGACTGACTGTGACAATGATGATGATCATGACGGCTGCGGTTTCTGCATAGCGAAAGCCCCGAATGATTTCCCACAGCACCACGCCAATGCCGCCCGCGCCGACCATCCCAACGACAGTGGCTGAGCGCACATTGGCTTCAAACCGGTACAGCGTGTAGGAGATCCACAGCGGCATGACCTGCGGAATCACGCCATAAACAATCTCGTGCAGTGCCGATGCACCGGTTGAGCGGATGCCTTCCACGGGCTGCGGATCGATCGCTTCCACCGCTTCAGAGAACAGCTTGGCCAGGGTGCCTGTGGTATGAATCCACAACGCCAGCACGCCAGCAAAAGGCCCCAAACCCACAGCCACCACAAACAGCATCGCAAACACCATCTCGTTGATTGCCCGGCAAGCATCCAGCATGCGGCGCACCGGCTGGTTGACCCACCAGGGTGCGATATTGGCCGATGCCAGCAGGCTCAACGGAACAGCAGCAACCAGAGCCAGCGCTGTGCCCCAGACGGCGATCTGCAGCGTGATGACCATCTCTTCAACATACATGCGCCAGTCACCGAATTTGGGCGGGAAAAAGTCGCTGGCGTACTTGGCCATGTTGCCCGAGTCACGCAGCAACTCCATCGGCCGCATGTCTGCGCCCTTCCATGAAGCCGCCAGCACTGCCAGCACCACGGCCCAGCCAAGATACCAGCCCAAGCTGTGACGTGTGGCAGCCGCATCGTTCAAGGCCACAAGCTGGGCATTCGGTGTCATGAGTTTCATCAACTGTCTCCGGTAGTGAGAAGGCTCACCTTTTTAATGGTGAGCCCTGTGCAAAAACAATCAGCGCAGGCTGGCCAGCTGCTTGTCAATGTCAGCCAGCTGTTTGGTTTTGTCGGCAGCAGCGATGGTGGTATCTGACTCAATCTTGTTGCGCTTGCCAAACAGATCCAGTTCGCGAATCGGGATGAGTTGGGCGTTGGTCGAAGCCTTGAAGCCTGACAGCTTCGAAATCTTCATGAGGGTGTCTTTCTCGCGCGCATCTGTCTTGCCGTAGTTGTAGAAAAAGGTCTTGATCTTCTCTTTGGTTGCGGCGGGCAGCTCTTTGTGCAGCACCAACGGATCAAGCGGTATCAGAGGCGAGGTCCAGACGATGCGGATGTCTTTGAACTTCTCGGGCTGCCGGTCTTTGATCTTGTCCAGGTTTTCGCTGTTGCTGGTGGCGACATCGACCTGCTTGTTGGCGACGGCCAAGGAGTTGGTTTCGTGGTTGGCGCTGCGTACGACTTTGAAATGATTCTTTGCATCAATTTTGTTCTTGGCAAAGACATAAAAGCCTGGCACTAAAAAGCCCGAGGTGGAGTTGGGGTCTCCGTTGCCAAAGCTGAGCGACTTGCCGTTTTTCAGCACGTCGTCGAGTGTTTTGATGGCGCTGTCTTTGTGAACGATCAGGTGTGAGTAGTAGCCCTGCGTGCCGTCGGCGTTCACCATCTGGGCAAACACTTCGCCGTTGGAGCGGTCTACAGCCTCCATGGCTGACTTGTTGCCCAGCCAGGCCACATGCACTTTGTTAAAGCGCATGCCTTCAATGATGCCCGCGTAGTCAGGCGCAAAAAAAGCGGTGACCTTCAAACCCGTCTGCTTGACCATGTCGTCAATCAGGGGCTGCCAGTCGGCCTTGAGGTTTTGTGTGGCCTCGGTCGAAATGATGCCGAAGTTGATGTCTTGTGCCCAGGTAGCGGTCAGGCTCATGCCTAGGGCGATGGCCGCAATTGTTTTCTTGAACATGGATAAATCCTTGAAAGTTGGAGAGATGAAAAAGCCGGCTCAGGCAGCCTGAGCCAGGGGAAGAGGCCACGCCACCACTGAAGAGACGGAGGCGGGCGTGGGCGTGTTGTGCAGCATGCTGCTGCCATTGAGAATTTCTTCAGCCTGCATGCCGTAGAGGTCACGCAGCAAGGCGGGGGTGAGGTTGCTGGCTGTGCCGTCGTACACCACGCGGCCCTGGTGCAGGGCAATCACGCGCTTGCAGTAGCGCATGGCCATGTCCACCTGGTGCAGTGACACGACAATGGTGCTGCCGTCTTCGCGGTTGATGAGAGACAAAATCTCCATCACTTTGCGTGACGCCTCCGGATCCAGCGAGGCGATGGGCTCATCTGCAAGCACCACTTTTGCGCCTTGCACCAGGGTGCGTGCAATCGCGGCGCGTTGCTGCTGGCCGCCTGACAGGGTAGATGCGCGCTGTGCATGGCATTCGGCAATGCCGACACGCGCCAGCGCGTCAATTGCAAGCGCACGGTCTTGCGCAGTGAACCAGCGCGTCCAGCTGCGCCACCAGGGCATGCCGTGCAAGCGACCCACCAGAACATTCATCAAAACGGGCAAGCGGTCCACCAGGTTGAACTGCTGAAATACAAAGCCAATGTGTGACCGGATGTTGCGCACATCGCGCTGGATACGGCCTTCGCGCTGCACACAACGACCTGCCACTTCAATGACCGAGCCGGGCGATGCATCGCCAGCCATCAAGCCAGCGATATGGCGCAGCAGGGTTGATTTGCCCGAACCCGAAGCACCGATCAGTGCGACCATTTCGCCTTGCTGGATGTCAAGGTTGATCGCATCCAGTGCCAGGGTGCCACTGGTGAATCGCTTGCTGAGATTTTGAATACGAAGAGCCATGTTGAATCTCCAGAAAAAAGCTGTCTAGACAAGAGCACAGTGTCTTCAGGCAGTGTGAAGGTGATATGACAATTTGCGCAGTAAAAGGGGTATCAGCGATTAACAGTTGGCTATTTCAAGTTCAAAGAAAGGCCGGCTGATCTCAGATCACGCGCTGGCCTTCGCGCCAGGCGGCACGGACTATCGGCTGGCGACCGCCTTTGGGCAGATTGACCAGCTTGACCTGAATCAGGTCAGCTCGCAGGCCTGGCCTGATGTCACCGCGATCCGTCAGCCCGCATGACAGCGCAGCGTTGCGCGTGACACAGGCAACTGCCTGCGGCATGCTCAAAATGCCGTCGTCCACCAGACGCACCACAGCACCGAGCAAACTGCCAGGCACGTAGTCAGAAGAAAGGATGTCCAGCAAGCCCAGCTTGGCCAGCTCGGCTGCGGCAACATTGCCAGAATGAGATCCGCCGCGCACCACGTTGGGGCCACCCATGACATTCTTCAAGCCATGCGCATGTGCCGTGCGCGCCGCAATCACGGTGGTCGGAAACTCAGAGATGGATGCGCCTTCTTCATGCGCCTGAATCACATGCGCTTCTGTGGTGTCGTCGTGGCTGGCCAGGGCTGTTTTGTGCGTGCGGCAGTAGTCAACAAAGTATTCGCGATGTGGCTTGGCGTAACGGGCCTGTAACTCGGCTGCGTGCTCTACCTGCTGCAAAAACTTTTCCAGACTCCAGCCCTTTTTACCGGTGTAGTAGATCCGCGCCTGCTCGATGTCCTCCCATTGGCGCTGACCGGGTGTGTGATCCATCAGCGAAATCAGCGACAGGCGCTTGTGATGCCTGAAGGGTTCAAAGAGATCAATCGTGTTCGGTGCGGGCAGCTCGCAGCGCACATGCAGGTGATGGTCTGCACGCAGCCAGTCTTGCGCGGTGCAGTGGTCAATGGTGCCGATCACACTGTGCCAGTTGCTGCTGCGCAGGCTGTCAGGGTCTGAGTCGCCGACGCCCAGCGCATCAAACACGGTGGTGATACCCGCCGCGACCACTTCCGCATCATGCGCCAGCAATGCGGGCAGCTCGCCCCACTGCACCTTGGGTCGGGGCATCAAATGCCGCTCGAAGTTGTCAGTGTGGATTTCCACCAGACCGGGCATCAAGTAGTCACCGTCTAGGTCATGCCCGTCTGTGCCTGCGCCAGCGCCAGCGTCGACACTGACAATGCGTCCCGCTTCGACCCGAACGCTGCCATGCACCAGCTCATGGCTCATCACGATGCGGGCGTTGCGAAATGTGATGCTGGGTTTCATGGCTGGCTCCTGAAGCAGGAAATATCAATGCGCCGGGTGGCGACATCGGAACCCACATCGGGGTCGTGGAAGATGCCCACCACGGCGCTGCCGCGCGCCACGGCCTCCTGGATCAGCTGCACCACCGTGCGCGTGTTGGCGACATCCAGCGAGGCCGTCGGCTCGTCCATGAGCAGCAAGGCGCGTGGTTTGATCAGGCTACGCGCAATGTTGATGCGCTGCTGTTCGCCGCCTGAAAAAGTGGCTGGGGGCAGCGACCACAGGCGCTGCGGAATGCGCAGGCGCTCAAGCAGTTCAGCCGTCTGTACGCGGGCATCTGCGACTGCCGCTGGACTGGCGACTTCGCCATCAGTGAGTGCCGAGGCAACCACATCAAGTGCGGCTACCCGCGGAATCACCCGCAGAAACTGACTGACGTAGCCTACTGTCTCACGCCGCATCTGCAACAACTCGCGTGCGCTGGCTTGCGTGACTTCAAGCAGGCTTCCAGAACTGCCCAGCACCTGGATGCGCCCTGCGGTGGCCCGGTAGTTGGCATAGGCCAGTTTGAGCAGGGTGCTCTTGCCCATGCCCGAGGCACCGTCGAGCACCACGCACTCGCCCGGATGAACTTGCAGATCGACGTTGTCGAGCACGGGCAGTTCAACGCCATTTTGATGATGCAGGGTAAAGCGCTTGCTCACCCCTTGCATGGACAGGACAGGTGTGGTCATGGCTGGAGTACCGAAGAAACCAAAAGCTGGGTGTAGGGATGCTGCGGATCGTCGAGCACCTGATCGGTCAGACCCATCTCGACAATTCGGCCACGCTGCATCACCACCATGCGGTGTGCCAGCAGGCGCGCCACGGCCAGATCGTGGGTAACGATGACCATGGCCAGACGCAGCTCCTGCGTCAACTGGCGCAGCAGATCCAGCAGACGCGCCTGTACCGATACATCCAGACCCGACGTGGGCTCGTCCATAAAAATCAGACGGGGATGGGTCACCAGGTTGCGTGCAATCTGCAGGCGCTGGCGCATACCGCCCGAGAAAATGCGGGGTGTGTCGTCAATGCGCAGCGGGTCAATCTCGACGCGCTGCAGCCACTCCTGCGCGGTGGCCCGGAGTTGCCCGTAGTTGCGGTGGCCCAGCCCCATCAGGCGTTCGCCAACATTGGCGCCGGCTGACACATCCATGCGCAGCCCATCAGATGAATGCTGATGGACAAAACCCCAGTCGGTGCGCGCCAGCAGGCGCTGCTCGGCCTGGGTCATGGCGTGGACATCCTTGAGCGCGCCGTCGCGCATCCGGTAATGAACCGACCCGTCGTCGGGCTGCATCCGGGCCGCAATCACATTGAGCAGCGTGGTTTTGCCAGAGCCGGACTCGCCGACCACGGCCATCACTTCACCGGGCCACAAGTCAAAGGCGGCTTCATGCAGGGCCGTGAAAGAGCCGTAGCGTTTGCTCAAACCTTGCACGCAAAGCAGGGGAGAAGCTTCAAGGTGCGTCATGCTTGACTCCGGCGCTGGTTTGCCCAGCCTGGCGCTCCTGGCAAAAGTCTGAGTCCGAACACACATGCATGCGCGAGCCTTGGTCGTCGGTGATGATCTCGTCCAGAAAGCTGCTGGCCGAGCCGCAGAGTGCGCAAACGGCGTTCCACTTCTGGATTTCAAACGGATGGTCTTCAAAGCCAAGGCTTTCGACGCTGGTGTAGGGCGGCACGGCATAGATGCGCTTTTCGCGGCCAGCACCAAAGAGCTGCAGCGCCGGGTTCATGTGCATTTTCGGGTTGTCAAATTTGGGAATCGGTGACGGCGACATCAAATATCGGTCATTGACCATGACCGGGTAGTCATAGGTGGTGGCAATGTGGCCATAGCGTGCGATGTCCTCGTACAGCTTGACATGCATCAGGCCGTACTCGGCCAGGGCGTGCAGGGTGCGGGTTTCGGTTTCACGAGGCTCCAGGCGCTGCATCGGCTCCGGCACGGGCACTTGATAGACGATCATCTGTCCTTCTTGCAAGGGCGTTTCAGGGATGCGGTGGCGCGTTTGAATGATGCTGGCCTGGCGGGTGATCGTGGTGACATCTACGCCCGTGGTGCGCTGGAAGAACCGGCGAATGTTGACGGCATTGACGGTGTCGTCGGAGCCCTGGTCAATCACCTTGAGCGTGTCGTCTGGCCCGATCACCGAGGCGGTGACCTGAATGCCACCTGTGCCCCAGCCATAGGGCAGCGGCATTTCTCGCGAGCCAAACGGCACCTGGTAGCCGGGGATCGCCACGGCCTTGAGAATCGCGCGCCTGATCATGCGCTTGGTGCGCTCATCAAGGTAGGCAAAATTCACGTCAGGTACAGCTTGTACCAGCACCTGCGGCTGATTTACTGTGATCACTTCCGTTTGTGGGTTCGTGCTCATGCGAGACCTTTTTCGCTGCCGTCCGCTGCTGGCGCAGCCTGCGCACGCATGCGCCGTACCAGTTCCAGCTCCGATTGAAAGTCAACATAGTGCGGCAACTTCAAGTGCTGCACAAAACCCGAGGCCTCCAGGCTGTCGCTGTGTGACAGCACAAACTCCTGCTGCTGCGCAGGTGCCTCCACAGCTTCGCCCAACTCAGGGGCACGCAGCGCACGATCAACCAGACTCATCGCCATGGCTTTGCGCTCGCAATGCCCAAAGGCCAGGCCGTAGCCGCGTGTGAATTGCGGCGGCTCGGTTTTGCTGCCTGCAAACTGGTTGACCATCTCGCACTCGGTCAACTCGATGTCACCAATCGAAATCGTGAAATCCAGTTCCTCGGGCGCGAGCTCAACAGCCACTTTGCCCAAGCGGATTTCGCCGACAAAAGGGTGGCTGTGCGAATAGCCACGCTGGGTGGAATACGCCATGGCCAGCAAAAAGCCCTCATCACCGCGTGCCAGATTTTGCAGGCGCGTCGCACGATCAGCCGGGAAACGCAGCGGCTCACGGGTCAGGTCTTTGGGTGCAGGATCATCCAGCGGCATTGGCTGAATCTCGATCAGGCCCTCCTGATTCAGCAAGTCCACCACACGGGGCGTGACGGGCGTTGGGCCAGATGTGGCGACCAAGCTCTCAATCGTGTGCGGTGTGGCCTGCTGCTCAGCCATGAGTGTGAAGTCCAGCAGCCGCTGGGTGTAGTCATAAGTCGGCCCCAGCACCTGGCCACCCGGCAAATCCTTGAAGGTCGCCGAGATGCGGCGTGACAGAGCCATGTCGGAAGTTTTGAGTGCGCAGGTTTCGCCCAGGCGCGGCAAGGTGGCTCGGTAGGCACGCAGCAAAAAGATGGCCTCGACCAGGTCGCCACTGGCCTGCTTGATGGCCAGCGCAGCCAGATCCGGGTCATACACCGAGCCCTCGGTCATCACGCGATCAACCGCCAGCTTCATCTGCTGGCGAATTTGTGTGACGCTCAACTCCGGTACGGTTTCGTCACCGCGCCGCTGTTGCGCCAGCAGCTGGTAACTGTTGAGGATGGCGGTTTCCCCGCCTTTGACGGCTACATACATTCAGGCCTCCGACACTTGAAGCGCGCGCAGCATGGTGCTGCGCGGCAAACCCAGGACTTGCGTGCTGGTCGTCAAAAGAACATCCACACCGCGCGGAAAAGCGGCATGGTTGCTTGCCCACTGCGCCACAAAATCTGCTGGTAAGCCCTCTGCGGTCAACCCCATAGGCGCAAGAATGCCTGGGCCGCTCAATGACCAAGCCAGAGGGTCAGCGCCCGTCTGCAGGCTGCTGGCCTCCATGATGCAGGTGGCCGACTGATCGGGGTATTCATCACTGCCGGCTTGCATGTCGCTTAAAGCCGGCCAGCCGTCCCCCGCACATAACCATAAAAAGTTGGCCTGCGCAGGCTCCCGCACAAAGCGGCAACCGGTATGAAAACGTAGCCAAGTCTGTGCGTCAGTGTCTGCGAGCGAGGGCGATAGCCACAAGGCACAGTCGCTGTCCAACAGCGCCAGCAGCAGCAAGGCCGATGCGCTGTGCCCCTGTTTGGGCACACTGGCCAGAGCTGGCAGGTCAACCAGGCGACCAGGCATTGACAGCGCCTGCAATGCGCGCCTGAACACCCCTTGGCTGTCCAGCACGGGATCATCAAAACCCGGTTGCATTCTCTGCAAGTCGTCAGATTTCATGCGCCCTCCTCGTCATCCGTGTCACCCGCTTCGCGCGCGACAGTAAAAAAATCAACCTTGGTCGATTGCGTTTGGGCTTCATGCCGGGATCGCAGTGCGCTGAGGTGCTGGCGAACGGGTGTCAGCAGCTCATGCGCCAGGTTCTGGAGATGCGTTGGCTCTTGCAGCAGCGCATCAGCCAGTGCTGCCAGCTCGGCTTGCCGGTGATTGCGCCCGAGCACGTAGGCCACGCCCACCGGACCCTGCGGCTGATCTTTGGCATTGCTGCGCAGGGTGCAACGTGTCACGGTGATCTCACCCAGATTAAAGCGCTCACCCGTGCCGCCTACCCGGCCTTGCACCATGTACAGTCCCGTCTCCGGGCGGCGCAGCCATTCGGTATGGCGTTGCTGTGCGTGCGTTTGCAGGGCGCGTTCCAGCAGGGGCATAGGCGCTCTGGCCAGCAGCGCCATCCATTGGGCACGGGCTGGCCTGTTCGCGGTGTCTGGACTGTCAAATGATTGAAACATTTTTGCGTTAATGTGTTGTTTAATTTGTATAGACAACTTGACTTGTGGGTGTAGCTTAAAGAAGGTGTATGTAGATTTCATGACAAAAGTTTTTGCGCTCACGACTCATACCGGCTTGCTGCCTGCGCCCACCCACAGTTTTTGGGCGCGAATTGCGCACGAGATAGCCGGTGCGATTGGCAGAGGCATTTATGCCCCTGGGGAGCGCTTGCCCTCCGCGCATGATCTGGCTGAGAAATACGGTGTTAACCGGCATACCATTCGCCGGTCTTTGTCGTCGCTTGGCCAGATGGGGCTCGTGCGGTCTACACAGGGCAGCGGTACTTTTGTTGAGGAGTTTGCGGTAGACCTGGTGCTGGGCAAACGCACCCGACACCACCACAGTCTGGCGCAAGCCGGCATCAAAGGCGGGCTGAGATTGCTATCGTCTTCTCGCGAGCGCGCAGAGGCAGGTACTGCGCAAGCCTTGCAGCTGCGCGTTGGCAGTTTGGTGTTGCATCTGGTAGTGTTGGGCGATGGTGGCGGACAACCGTTGCTGGTGAGCGACCGCTATTTCCCGCTGCCCAGATTTGCTGGCCTGGATGTGCATTTGCAGGAAACAGGCTCTATCACACAAGCCTTTATGCGACTCGGTGTGGCCGACTACACACGACAGCAGAGCCGCATTTCAGCCTGTTTGCCGCGCGCCGACCGGGCTGATCATTTGTCCCAAGCCTCAACACGACCCGTTTTACAAGTGACCAGCGTCAATGTGGATGCCAGCGGCGTACCCATCGAATACGCCCGCACCTGGTTTGCCGGTGACCGCGTGACTTTAACCGTGGAGCACACCCATGCAGCCTGATTTTGCGCCCTACCGCGTTGCGATTTATTACGCACCCGACACGCTGTCCAGCGCGTGGCAGACAGGCTGCCAATGGTTGGGCCGCAACGCCGCCACAGGCCAGCCACTGCCCCAGCCCGCTGTGAACGGCATCGCAACAGAGGTCTTGACCGAATTGACGTCGCATCCACGCCGCTACGGCTGGCATGCCACACTGAAAGCGCCGTTCCAGCTGGCAGCCGGGCACAGCCTGAGTACGCTGCGAACAGGTGTCAGGCAACTATGCCAGGGGCGCAAGCCTTTTGATCTGGCGCCGTTGGCACTCAGCACACTGGATGGTTTTTTATCACTGCGCCCCGGGCTGTCGTCACCCGAGCTGTCGCAACTCGCCGCCGACTGCGTGCAGCAATTGCACCCATTTGCCGCACCGCTGGGTGAAAACGAATTAGCACGAAGACGGCGGGCACCCCTCAGCCCCGATGAGGATGCGCTTTTGCAGTCCTGGGGCTACCCCTATGTGCTGGAGCATTTTCAGTTTCATTTCTCACTGACCGGTTCATTGAACTTGCTTCCAGCGGATCTGCTGCCTGAGCTGATGCTGGCTGCCCAATCTCACTTTCATGAGATGTCTGCCGAGCGCGTTGACCGTCTGTCGATCTTCATCGAACCCAGGCCAGGCGACGACTTTCAGTTGCTGGAACAAATTGAGTTCAGGCCATGAGCCATCGCCTGGTGGTGGTGATTGGCCCATCGGGTGCCGGCAAAGACAGCGTGCTGCAGGGCCTGTGCGCGGATTGGCCATTTGCAGAACCCGCTCACTTTGCGCAGCGCACCATTACCCGGCCTGTCAAGCCCGATGATGAGCAGCACGAAGCGGTCGATGTGGCGAGTTTTGAGCAGATGCAGCAGGCGCAAATGTTTTGCATGCACTGGCAGGCCAATGGGTTGTCGTATGGCATTCGTCAAACCGAGCTTGAGCCACTGGAGGCTGGTCATTGGGTGTTCATCAATGGCTCGCGAGCCTACTTGCCGCAAGTGCTGCAAGTCTGGCCGCAGGCCACGGTGGTACACATTGGCGCGTCGCGCGACGTGCTGGCGCAGCGCCTGGCTCAGCGCGGCCGCGAAACCGAAGATGTGGTGGCCAAGCGCTTGTCGCGCGACGTGGCGCTCGATCTGCCAGCTCATGTAGTTTCAATCGATAACAACGGGGCTCTAGGTGATGCCGTGTGCGCGTTGCAACAAGCGCTCAGAATGCGCAAGAAGCAAGCGTTGTCCAGCCAATTCACGCCGTGAACCGCGCTTGACCTGCCTTGATCCAATAGCCCCAACCTGCGCTTTGGCATTGCCCACGCGCTAGCATTCTGCCTATCATGGATTCTTTATCGCAACTGGTTTTAGGCGCTGCCTGCGGCGTGGCTGTGATGGGGCGGCGCACGGCTGTGTGGAAGGCGGCGCTGTGGGGCGGCGTGGCGGGCACGCTGCCAGACCTGGATGCCTTTATCGACTATGGCGATGCGGTGCGCAACATGACCTACCACCGCGCACAAAGTCATGGCCTGTTTTACCTCACGCTATTTGCACCGTTCATGGCGTGGCTGGTCAGCAGGATGCATGGTGAGCAGACGCTGTTCAAGCGCTGGTGCGTGGCGCTGTGGCTGGCGCTTTTCACGCACCCGCTGCTGGACACCTTCACGATTTACGGCACGCAATTGCTACAGCCGTTTTCTGAGCATCCGTTTGCTATTGGCAGCATGTTCATCATTGACCCGCTGTACACCTTGCCGTTGCTGTTTGGCTTGATTGCGGCGCTGTCGATGAAGCAGTTTGCCGGGCTGCGGTGGAACGCTGTTGCCTTGGGCTTGTCTTGCGTGTACCTGGCCTGGAGCGTGGCTGCGCAGGCGCATGTGGAGCGCATCGTGCGGGCGCAGGTGGGCGACTCGATACCCTTTTTAGTCACACCGACGCCTTTGAACACGATTGCCTGGCGCGTTGTGGTGATGCATGGCGATGCGTATTCAGAAGGGTTTTATTCGTTCTTTGACAAAGACCGAAAAATTCAGTTTGACGACTTCCCCAGCGATGCTGCGGTGATCAAAGAGCTCAAAGACAACTGGGCTTTTCAGCGCATGGCGTGGTTTACCCAGGGCTTTTACGCCCTGCGTGTAGCCAATGGTCAACTCATCTTGTCTGACTTGCGCATGGGCCAAGAGCCTGCATACGTGTTTCAGTTTGCGCTGGCACAACGTGATGGCAGCGGCTGGAAGGCCATCACCCCACAGGCCACCGGCAATCGGGGCGATGCCGCCAAACTGCTGCCCTGGCTGTGGGCGCGCATCAAGGGGCAAGACACAGCCCCGCCGCGTTAAGGCGTAATGTTGCAGGTTTTCAGCGTTTCGGGTTTGATCCTGGTCAAGCCAGTGCTGGCCAGAATCGTCCATACTGCACTGACTTGAATGGGGACGCCATGAACACCCGCACCACCGCACCGACCCAGCCGGCCAACAGCCTGATCCAGCAGCTTGCGCGCGAGATGATGGCCTTTGCGCCCTTTGCGCAAATGGATGAAGCGCATGTGTACCTGTTTGTGCAAGGCAGCGAGCAGCGCTACTTTGCGCCTGACGAAGCCGTGATGAGCCCCACCGACGGGCCGGTGCGCGAGCTGCTCTATATCCGCCGTGGCGCCATCAGCGGCACCAAGGGCCTGGCGCAACTGGCCGGTGGCAGTTTTTTGTACGAGTCAGGTGATCTGTTTCCCATCAGCGCGGTGATTGCAGCGCGTGCTGTCACGGCAACTTACCTGGCGCGTGAGGACTGTTTTGTTCTGGCGCTGCCTAACGCCAAAGTCCAGGCGCTTGCCGCTACAAGTGCGGTGTTTGCAGACTTTTTAAATCGCCGGGTGCAAAGCTTTTTAGACTTGTCGCGCAAGGCGCTGCAAAGCCAATACGCCTCCAAGGTGCTGGCCGAGCAGTCGATGGAAGCCCCCTTGTCTGAGCTGGTGCGTTTTGCGCCGTTGAGTTGCGAGAGCGCAACGCCGATCCGGGCGGCACTGACGCTGATGAAAGAGCGGCGGGTTGGCTCAATGCTGGTCTTGCACCCCGACCAGAGCGCGCAGGGCATTTTGACGCGCCATGACGTGCTGGACCGCATCACCCTGCCTGCGGTGTCGCTTGACGCGCCAATCAAAGACGTGATGGTCTCGCCCGTGCATTGCCTGAGCGACGGCCACACCGCGCAAGACGCCGCGCTGATGATGTCGCGCTATGGCATTCGCCATGTGCCGATCACGCGGGCGGGCAAAGTGATTGGCATCGTGTCAGAGCGCGATCTGTTTGCGATGCAGCGCTTGAGCTTGCAGCAACTGTCAAGCTCGCTGCGGCAAGCGCCCGATGTTGATGCCTTGAAAGCGCTCGCACCTGACATCCGAAAGTTTGCCGAACGCCTGCTGGGTCAGGGCATTCAGGCGCGGCAACTGACGGGGCTGATCAGCCACCTGAACGACCTGCTGACCCAGCGCCTGCTGGACTTGCTGGCCACCCAGCACGGCCTGGACAAATCACAAGCCTGCTGGCTGGCTCTTGGCTCAGAGGGGCGCGATGAGCAAACCATCGCCACCGACCAGGACAATGCCCTTGTACTAAATGATGTGTTGGTCGATGAGTTGCCACAAGACCAGACCCAACGCTGGCTTGCATTTGCGCATGACGCCAATCAGGCACTGCACGCCTGCGGCTACCCGCTGTGCAAGGGCAACATCATGGCCAGCAACCCCGAGCTGTGCCTGACTGCTACGCGCTGGCAAGAGCGGTTTGCGCAATGGATTGGCTACGGCACGCCTGAAGACTTGCTGAACGCGAGCATCTTTTTTGACCTGCGCCCGCTTTGGGGCAACGCATCACTGGCCGAGGCCCTGCGCCACAGCATCACGACCAAGGCCGCACCCACGCCGCGCTTTCTGAAAATGCTGGCGCTCAATGCCCTGGAGCGCACCGCGCCCTTGACCTGGACCGGCGCGATTGAGACGCACGACGACGGCACGGTTGATTTAAAGCTGCGGGGCACGGCAATATTTGTGGACGCTGCGCGACTTTACGCCTTGGCCAACAGCATCGCCGCCACCAACACCCGCGAGCGCCTGCTGGCCGTGGGCCAGGCGCTGGCTGTCAAGCCAAGGGAATACGAAGGCTGGATTGGTGCGTTTGAATTTTTGCAGATGCTGCGCCTGCGCGTGCAGACCGATATTGCCGAGGGGCGGGGCGACCCGGATCACCCCAACCGGATTGAAGTGCGCAGCATGAACACCATTGACCGGCGCATTTTGAAAGAAAGCCTGCGCCTGATGAGCGAGCTGCAGCAGCGCATGCAACTGGACTACGGGCGGTGATACATGTCTGTCTTTGACTGGTTTTCTCGCCGCCCGACCACCCCTCAGCTCACGCATGAGCGCTGGGTGGTGGTTGATGTTGAAACCAGCGGGCTCGACCCGCATGCGGCGCAGCTGCTGGCCATCGCTGCTGTTGCGGTGCAGGTGGACTGGACGACCCGCAAGCTCAGCATTGTGCCGGGCGACAGTTTTGAAGTGGACATACGGCCCGAAACGGTCGTCAAAGACAAAGGCAACATCCTGGTGCATGGCATTGGCCAAAACCGACAGTTGCAGGGGGAAAGCCTGAAAAGCGCGCTCAACAGCTTCATCGGCTACATCGGCGACGCCAAACTGATGGCGTTTCATGCGTGGTTTGACAAAGCCCTGATTGGGCGGCACGTCCAGATGGCCATGCTGCCGGGGCTGCACAAAGGCCTGCCCAACCCCTGGGTTGACATTGAAAAACTGTGTGTGGCCAGCCACCCGGATATCAAAGCCCACTCGCTGGACGAATGGATGGACGAGTTCGGCATCACCTGCGCAGCCCGCCACGAGGCCGCCGCCGACACCTTCGCCGAATGCGAAGTGTTGCAGCGCATCTGGCCACGCATCGCTGCGCAGTCAACCAGCTGGGCGGATATCTTGCGGCTGGAAAAAGAAGGCCGCTGGCTGGCGAGAAATAGCTAGGCTGCTGAGTTGCGCTGCCAGTGTTTGATCGTCAGATAATTGCTATTACTTAAGGAGCTGCTTGCGCACGTATTCATTGGCCTGCAGCCCTAAATGATGAGTCAAAAAGCCCTAAAACCGGCTTCAACCGCCGTATTCAGGCGCTTTTGGCCTGAACAGCCTGCCACCAGGCCACGCAAGCCCGCGCCAACGCGGCGGTGGTGTCTACACACTGGGCGCGCAGCGGTGACTGAACCGCATCTAACGCCAAAGGCGTTTCAGTGCAGGCCAAAATCACCGCGCCAGCGCCCTGGCTTAACAGCGCCTGCACGGCTTGTACGATCAGTTGCCCGCCTTGGGCGGCCTGGCCAGCCTTGACGAGGTCAATGCCGGGCAAGACCAGCGTGTCCATCGTTGCGTCATCTGGCAGCAGGACTTTGTAGCCTGCGCTTTGCAGTGGCTCGTCAAAAATTTTGGCCGCCAGCGTGGCACGGGTGGCGATGATGCCGATGCTTGCGTCCGGCACGGCCAGCTTGCCCACTTCTGCGATGCTGGCCGTGACGATGCTGATGAAAGGAACGCTGCAGCCTTTCACCAAATCGCCATACCAAAAATGCGCGGTGTTGCAGGGCATGGCCAGCGCGGTGGCGCCAGCGGCAATCAAACGGTCACGCCCAGCCAGCAACTCTGGCAGCGGTGAGCGCCCACCAGCCAAAATAGCCGGTGGCCGTGAGGGGATGCGTGGGTCTGACTGGATCAGCATCGGCACATGTTCTGCATCGCCTTTGGCAGGCGTGGCAGCGAGTACCTTGCCGAAAAAATCAAGCGTGGCCAAGGGCCCCATGCCGCCTAGAACACCGATCATGCTTTCGTTCCTTTGAATATTCAGTTCATCGCCATCAAGTAGCCGCCAGATAAAAATGCTAGACCTAACGTGACCAAAAAAATCATCGCCACAGGCCGCCAGCCGAGCTGGGTGACTTCTTGCAACGATGTTTTCAGGCCCACACCTGCAATGGCCAAGACCAAAAAAGCCTGCGACACATTGGACGCGCCCGACTGAATCGCGCTGGGCACCCAGCCGGTGCTGTTGACCAGCATCAGCAGCACAAACGCGACTGTAAACCAGGGCAGAAGCGGCGTTTTAACGGTGCTGCCTTCACCCGCCATGCGTGTACGCACCACCAGCGAAATGACCACCAATACCGGCATTAAAAAAGCCACTCGCATCAGTTTGGTGATGGTGGCTGCGTCGCCTGCTTCTGGCGACAGGCTGTAACCCGCGCCCACCACCTGCGCAACATCGTGAATCGTGGCACCAATGAATTGGCCCGCCATCACCGCATCAAAACCCAGCCACTGCGTGATGAGCGGATACACCACCATCGCCATGGTCGACAGGGTGGTGACGCCGACCACCGTCAGTGTGGTGTCGCGCTCCAGGTTGGCATTCTTAGGCAACACGCTTGAAATAGCCAGTGCTGCAGACGCGCCGCAAATAGCGGTTGCGCCGCCAATCAATACGCCCAGACTGCTTTCAACCTTGAACAGCCGAGCCAACAGCAAACCCAAGCCAATCGTCAAACAGACGGCGACCAGCAGCGCCACCACGGTTTGCCAGCCGAGTGTGACAACATGGTCAATCGTCAGCCGCAAACCCAGCAAAGCCACGCCGAGCCGCAGCACCGTGCTGGACGCAAACTGGATGCCCGCCGCACAGCGCTGGTCGTCGCTGATGAAATGCAAAGCCAGCCCGAGCAGCAGCGCAAACAGCAGCATCGAGCCTTTGTAGTGGCTGCCCAAAAATGCGGCGGCCATGGCGACAAGCGCTGTGACCAGCAGGCCGGGAATGAGCGTTTTTGTGAACGCGATGGCCGCTGGCGGCGTGAGTGTTGTCATGAAAGCCGGTGTTTACAACGGCTTCAAACCGCTAAATGCATCCATGTAGCCGTACAGCGCCACCGAGCCGCCGGTGTGCAAAAACACGACGTTTTCACCCTTTTTAAAGTGCCCCTTGCGGCACAGGTCAATCAGCCCGGCCATGCCTTTGCCCGAATACACCGGGTCGAGCAAGATGCCTTCGAGACGCGCCATCATGGTCACGGCCTCAATCATGCCGGGAGTGGGCACGCCATAACCGCCACCCACGTAGTCGCAGTTGGCCATGACGCTTTCACGGCTGACGCTGCCGGGCACACCCAGCAGTTCAGCGGTTTTAACGGCCAAGTTGTAGACGTTTGTTTCTTGCGCCTCCTTGGCGGCGCGCACGCCGATGCCAAGCACCGGAATCTGGCTGCGGGTGCCTTCCAGGCCGACCACCAAACCCGCTTGCGTGCCTGCACTGCCCGTGGCGTGGGTGATGCAGTCAATGCGCAGATCCTGCGTGTTGAACTGGTTGACCATCTCAAGCGCGCACACCACATAGCCCAAAGCACCGATCGGGTTAGAGCCGCCACCAGGAATGATGTAAGGCTTTTGACCCTTGGCACGCAGCTCATCAGCCAGCTTGGCCATGGCGGCGTTCATGTCGGTACCGCCCGGTACTTCGGCAACATTTGCGCCATACAGGTGGTCTAAAAACACGTTGCCAGATTGCTTGTAGTTTTCAACTTTTGAGCCCGTGCGGTCTTCCAGCAAAATCTCGCACTTCATGCCCATCTTGGCGGCAATGGCTACGGTTTGGCGCGCGTGATTGGACTGGGTGGCACCCTGCGTGATGATGGTGTCTGCCCCGTGCTTGACGGCATCGGCCATTAAAAACTCCAGCTTGCGGGTTTTGTTGCCGCCTGAACCCAGGCCAGTGCAGTCGTCACGCTTGATGTACAGGTTGGGCCCGCCAAGCGCTTCAGTCAAACGTGGCATGAATTCAAGCGGTGTGGGGCCGTGGGTGATGTGAACGCGGGGGAAGTTGGTGAGTTTCATGAGGTGCTTTCTGTTGCGGTTGAAATGGGTTAAAAATTAGTTTGTAGCGCCAGCAATTGACGTAGCGACGGCGACGATTTGGCCAATCAGCACGCAGTCATCGTCCGTCAATGACAGCGGCGTGCGCAAGTCCATCAACTGGTTTAAAACTGCTTTGGAATTGGGGATGTCTGGCTTGCTTTGCAGGTAGTGCCAATGCTCGTAGTTGCTGGTGAACGCGATGGGTGAGGGTGTGCCAAACCACTTGATGTACAGGCCGCGCAGGCTGCATTCTTTTAAAAACCGCTCGATCTGAGGTAGCGTCAAATCAAGCGTGAACTGAATCGAGCTGGCGATAAATTCTTCTTTGGCATCCCGCGCCGGGATCGACACATACAGGGCTTTGCAAAGCTCACGCGCCAGCGCGCTGTAAATATGATTCCAGCGCCGTCCGCGATCAGCGAGCTGGCCAATTTGTGGCCGCAGCAAAGCGGCTGCCAAATTGGACATGCGCATGCTGAAGTTGGGCGTGACGTATTTCCAGCGCTCAAACACCTCAGCAGCGGGCTTCAAAATATGCTGGTCGTACATCATGTAGCAGCCCGACATCAAAATAGCTTGCGCGGCCACATCGTCGTCGTCTGTCACCAGCAGGCCACCTTCGCCTGAGTTGATGTGCTTGTAGGTTTGTGCGCTGTAGCAGCCTACCCTGCCCCAGGTACCGGTGTGCTTGCCGTCCCACTTGGCACCCATGGTGTGGGCGCAGTCTTCGACGATGGCAATGCCGTATTTGTCGCACACAGCCCGCACCGCTTGCAAGTCAGCAATGTGGCCGCGCATGTGCGAGAGCAAAAACACTTTGGCACCACTGGTGGCTGCCTTGCGCTCCAGGTCGGCCATGTCGGTCATGTAGTCGCTGCTGGCTTCAACCAGCACCGCCTCAGCGCCTGCATGGGCAATGGCGCCCGGCACGGGTGACAGGGTAAAGGTGCTGGTGAGCACCTTGTCGCCAGGTTTGACGCCCAGCGCCTTGAGCGCAATAAACATGGCCGCGCCGCACGAGCTGACGGCCACACAATACTTGCTGCCCACGTAGGCGGCGTAATCTTGCTCCAGCAGAGATGGCTCTGGGTAACCCGAGCCTTGCTCGCCATAGCGGTGCAGCCGGCCCGAACGCATCAGCGCAACAGCCCGCTCAATGGCTTCTTCAGAAATCGGTTCGGGTGTGCTCAAGTCTTTGCCAAACCAAAGGCCATCGGGCGCGCGCGGCGGCTCAGTAAGCATGGTGGCAGTCAAAGAGGCAGACATCTGAAAATCAATGTTGATGACCAGCCAGCGTGCCCAGCTCAAATGACTCTTGCGGGTAATATTTCTTCAGGCGAATGTCACCCGTGCGGGCGTGGCCTTCCATGCCTTCCATCCGTGAGATTCGCGCCGCCACCTGGCCCACTGCGCGGCTGGCGCTTTGCGTCAGGCGCTGGTAGGTTACGGTCTTGATGAACTTGCCGACACTCAAACCGCCCGAGTAACGCGCAGCGCCCCGGGTCGGCAAAATATGGTTGGGGCCAGCGCATTTATCGCCGTAAGCCACGGTGGTTTCTTCACCCAAAAACAATGAGCCGTAATTGGTCAGATTGGCTAGCCACCAGTCCAGGTCTTTGGCAAACACCTGCAAATGCTCGGGCGCGTACAGGTCGCTGATCTCCACCATTTCTTCTCGGCTGCCGACCAGCACCACCTCGCCGTAGTCGCGCCAGGCGGCAGTAGCGGCGTTGCGTGCCAGCTCGGGCAGAGCGGCAATGACGGATGGCATGAGTTCAATCACCTTCATGCCCAGCTCACGCGAAGTGGTGTACAGCCAGACGGGTGAGTCCGGGCCATGCTCGGCCTGGCCTGCCAGGTCAGCAGCAACCAGATTCACGTCAGCGGTTTCGTCAGCAATGATGGCGGACTCGGTCGGCCCGGCCACCACGTCAATGCCAATGCGGCCAAACAGGGTGCGTTTGGCCTCGGCCACAAAGCGGTTGCCAGGGCCCACAATCACGTCGGCTGGCTTGGGTGAATACAAGCCAAAAGCCATGGCAGCAATGCCTTGCACGCCACCAAGTGCCAGCACAATGTCAGCGCCGCACAGCTTCATGGTGTGCAGAATGGCCGGGTTCACACCCGCCTCTTTGTGACCAGGTGAGGTGGCCACAATGTTGGGAACGCCCGCCACCTTGGCGGTACACACGCTCATGATGGCCGAGGCCGCGTGCGCATACCGGCCGCCCGGCACGTAGCAACCTGCCGTGTTAACCGGAATCAGCTTTTGCCCGGCAATCAGGCCGTCAATCAGCTCCACTTCAAACTCGTGCAATGACTCACGCTGGCGCTGGGCAAAGTCTTTGATGCGTGCATGGGCAAATGCGATGTCGTCCTTGGTACCTTGACTCAAGGCTTTGCTGGCTTTGGCAAAGGCATCTTCACCCACAACGATGTCGCCATGCCAGCCATCAAAGTCACGCGCATATTTTTCAACCGCCTCACGGCCATTTTTTTGAATGTCAGCCAGCAAGCGTTCAACCGTTTCAGATGTTGCGCTGTCAATCGCCGCTTGTGGCGGCGTGGCTTTCTTTAAATACTCAATCGTCATGGAATGTTTTCTTTCATTAAACATAGCCGCACGGTTTATTAAAATCGGACAGCCGAACGCAGAAGACGCAAAAGATGCAAGGGATGCAAAAGGCGTAAATAACTTTAAAAGCTTTTTTTTGGCTGTTCTTTCTGCGAAGCCTCTGCGCCCTCTGCGTTCGGCTGTCCGCTTCATCTACCTAGCTGAACAATTCCCAATAAACTGAATTTACCCGCGTCCCTTCCATGGCACCACCCGGCGTTCAACGAAGCGCACCAAATGATCAAAGGCATAGGCAATGATCGCAATCACCACAATCCCCATGATGACAATCGGCGTCTGCAAAAACCGGGACGCTGACAACACCGTGTAGCCCAGGCCCGACGTTGCGGCAACCATTTCGGCGGCTACCAGTGTTGTCCAACCAAAACCTATGCCAACCCGCATAGCAGTAAATATTTCTGGCATAGCAGAGGGCAATACGACCATACGAATCACTTGCCATCGGGTAGCGCCAAACGAATAGGCCGCATGAATCTGCTCAATCGCCGCCGACCTGACGCCCGCACGCGCGCCCAAAGCCATCGGTGCGAGGACCGACAGAAAAATCAGCAGCACCTTGGACAACTCATCAATGCCAAACCAGATGATCATCAGTGGCAGGTAAGCCAGTGGCGGAATCGGGCGGTAAAACTCAATCGGCGGGTCAAAAATGCCGCGTGCCACCGGACTCATACCCATCGCAATGCCCAGTGGAATCCCGATGACACAAGCCAGCAAAAACGCGCCAAAAACCCGCAGTGTGCTGACCCAGGTGTGTTCCCAAAAGCTGGCGCCGGTAAAACCGTCTCTCAGCATGGTCAGAAAAGCGTCGATCACCGCCATAGGGGAAGGTAAGAAAAGCGGCTTGACGAAGCCGACATAGGTCACAAACCACCAGAAAAAGATCAAGCCAGCAATAACGACTGCGCTGATTTTCAAACTGTCGCCTTGACCAGGCACGCCGTATATTTCGCCGGGCTTGGCTGGCTTGGCCTTCATGAGGCTAGCCCACAGGCCGTTGCCAGAGTTTGTTGGGGTGTTACTCATGCTGGGCTCCTGCTTCGTCTGCAAAGATGATTTTCAAAATCTCTTCTCTGAGGGCAATAAACTCTGGCGACGCTTTGATCGCTCTGGCGTTGCCCGTCTCAAAATAGCGCCGACTGAATGGCAAGTCGAAGACATGGGAAATGCGGCCCGGGCGAGGCGACATCACGATCAGTTTGGTCCCCATGAACAGGGCTTCTTCAACACTGTGGGTGATAAAAAACACCATCTTGCCGGTGTCGCGCCAGACTTTCAAAATCAGCTCTTGCGCGCGCTCGCGCGTCAGTGCATCCAGCGCACCGAGCGGCTCGTCCATCAGCAAAATGGCGGGGTCACTGGTCAGCGCCCGGGCTATGCCGACGCGCTGCTGCATACCGCCCGACAGCTCATAGGTGGCCGACTGCTCAAACTGCTCAAGTCCGAGCAGTTTGATAATTTCTCGGGCGATTTTTTCGCGCTTGGGTCTGTCGTGGCCCTGAATTTTCAAACCAAAGGCGACGTTGTCCAGCACGTTTAACCAGGGCAGCAAGGCATGTTTTTGAAATACCACCGAACGATCAGCGCCGGGGCCTGTGACCACGCGGCCATTCAAAGATATTTCACCTTCACTGGGTGCCATGAAGCCGGCAATCAGATTCAGCAAGGTTGATTTGCCGCAGCCTGACGCACCCAGTGCCACCACAAACTCTTTCTCATGAATCTCAAGGTTGATGTTTTTGAGCGCGTGAACAGACGGTTTACCGGGAACCGGATAAAACACCGATGCGTTTTTGATGGCGAGTACTGACATGCTGAGCCCCAAGGGTTAAAAGCACGAGCGGACCTGCTACCTGAACAGGTCAGCACGCGAAGTGAGCAAGACGGATTACTTGCCTGCAGCCGCTTTGGCAAACTCAGGGTTCACAAACTTGGTGTAGCTGTCAGCCGCTGCGCTGATACGGCCAGCGCCCTTGAGGAAGTCTGCTGTGGACTTGATGGTGGTGGCTGCACCGCCGCCCATCCAGGCTGCTGACATGTTCAAATCGCCATCAGGGTAAGTCGTACCATCGAGCATGGGCACGACAGCAGCTGGCGTAACGCCTACGCTGGCAGCGACAGCTTTGATTTTTTCTGAGTCAGCGTTCCACGCGGCTTTATTCTTCATGTAGTCGCCATTGATTTCATTCATGGCCTTCAAAAAGTTGACCAAGCCCGCACGGTTGGCTGCTGCAAATTTGTTGGTGGCAACCCAGGCATTGAAGGTAGGAAAGCCCGTTTTCGCAACCGCACCAGCGGTGACCATGACCTTGCCGTTTTCACGCAATTTGGTTTGAACGGGAACCCAAACAAAAGCTGCGTCGACCGCGTTTTGAGCCCAAGCGGCAGCGATTTCAGCAGGCGACATGCCCATGACCGTCACATCCTTTTCTGTCAAACCGTACATTTTCAAAGCGCCCAAGAGTGAGAAGTGCGCGGTGGAACCAATGGGCACAGCTATTTTCTTGCCTTTCAAATCAGCTGGCTTTTCAATGCCTGCGCCGTTACGGGTGACCAATGCCTCTGAGCTGTCAATGGCTTTGCCCACAGAAATCATTTGATAGTCCAGGCCAGAGCTCAGGCCGGCTGACAGGGGCACAGAGCCGATTTCAGAAATTTGAATGCCGCCAGATGCCATGGCTGCATTGACCTCAGCGCCTGAAGCGAACTGACGCCACTCAATCGTCCAGCCCGTGGCTTTTTCAAGCGCTCCGTTGGCAATAAGCGCTTTGTAGGGCACAGGATCGCCAAAGTGGCCAATGACCACTTTGGTTTGAGCGACGGCTTGCGAAAGCATGGTGAGCGTGAAGGCCGAGCCGATGAGCAGTGTTTTAAGCAGGTGTTTCATGGTGTCCATCCAGTAAAAGAATTTGCAGACGTTGTTGGGTTGGAAAAGGGCTCACATGCAAAAACGCACATGACCTGAGCGAATAGTAGGCAAATCCAGTTTTCAAAAATAGTGCCAGACTGATTTTGTTTTAGTGCCAAAATGAAAACCCTAACCACTTTTCATCGCACCGCAACAATACGCACCGTTTGATTGCCGAAAATTTTATGGAAAACCCTTGCTTGGTGCAAAGCGCCAATTCGGTGCGCAAACCTGACCCGTTTAACGGGACCACATCATGAGGCAAAAGCAGGAGATCACCGGCATTTGGGCCAAGCTCTTCCCGCAGTTCTCGGGCAGCAGCGCCACACTGCAAGGCCGGGTCAAAGAAATGATGGTGCATTCCATCCTGATGGGCCTGGTGCCTGCGGGCGCCAAAGTGCCCACCAGTCGCGCCCTGGCCATGGCACTGGGACTGTCGCGCAACACGGTGTCGCTGGCGCTGCAGGTGCTGGTGGACAAGGGGTTTTTAATAGCCGCTCCACGCAGTGGCCTGGTGGTCAATGGTGATATTTTGCTGGGGCAGGCTGTGCAGTCATCGCCGCAAGCGGCCACACCGACCGGCATGCAGTGGCAGGCCCGGCTGGTTTCCAGCGTTGCCGAGCAGCGCAACATCATCAAGCCTGCCAACTGGCAAGACTTTGCTTACCCGTTTGTATATGGTCAGTTTGATCCCAGCCTGGTGCCACTGAAGGACTGGCGCGCCTGCGCGCACCAGGCGCTGTTTGTACCCGCCGTGAGAAAGTGGGCGCAAGACCATATCAACCGTGACTCAGAAGCGCTGCTGGACCAGATACAGCACCGGCTGCTGCCGGCGCGGGGCATCATGGCCAGGCGTGATGAGATTCTGGTCACCGCAGGTGCGCAAATGGCCTGCTACCTGCTGGCCAATGTTCTGCTGGACCGCAAAACGGTGGTGGGCATTGAAGACCCCGGCTACCCGGATGCACGCAACAACTTTTTGCTGCGCAGTGACCATGTCAAAGCTTTGCCGATTGATTCAGATGGTTTGATCCCATCGCGCGCCATGGGCCAGTGCGCCTATGTGTATGTCACGCCCAGCCACCAGTGCCCAACGACGGTCACCATGCCGCTTGAGCGACGACAAGAAATTTTGGAGCTGGCCAGAAAACGTGATGTGGTGCTGTTTGAGGATGACCACGAAAGCGAGCTGAACTTTTCAGGCCGGCCACTGCCAGCCCTGAAAAGCCTGGACTCCGATGGGCGGGTCATCTACCTTGGCAGCCTGTCCAAAACCCTGGCGCATGGCTTGCGCCTTGGCTACATCGTGGCACCTGCGGAGCTGATACGCGAGCTGCGTGCCTTGAGGCGTCTGATCCTCAGGCACACGCCTGCCAACAACGCACACATCGCCAGCCTGTTCATTGCGCAGGGTCACCATGATGCGTTCATTCGCAAGTTGAATGTGACCTATCGGGAAAGACGGGAGCTGTTAACCAAGGCTTTCGCCAAACACTTGCCGCAGTTTCACATCACGCCGTCACAGGGCGGCTCAGGCGCGTGGATCAAAGGACCCGACGGATTGAACACACAACTGCTCACCGAGAACTGCGCCGCGCGGGGCGTGCTGATTGAGCCAGGGGATATCTTTTTCAGAAAATCATCCGCCGCCAGCCAATCGTATTTGCGCCTGGGTTACGCCGCCATACCCGGCCACCTGATTGACGCGGGTGTGCAGGAGCTGGCCAAAGCCTTCGCGATGCACTAGTTTTGATTGGCGTTTGCGATTTGCTGCGCCAGCCGCACCAACGCCATGTCACTGCCTGACGGCCCCAGCAACGACAAGCCCAGCGGCGCGCCCAGGCGTTGGCCCAGCGGCAGCGATATTTGCGGAAACCCCGACAAACCCGCCAGGCACAACATTTGAATCGAACGGTTGCGGTAACTTTCCAGCTGGTCGCCGCCATCGGTGATCAAA
The DNA here is from genome assembly GCA_049653085.1 of Polaromonas sp. Classification (GTDB taxonomy): domain Bacteria; phylum Pseudomonadota; class Gammaproteobacteria; order Burkholderiales; family Burkholderiaceae_C; genus Polaromonas. Next base: position 108,559 of record JBASFP010000087.1, on the reverse strand, counting down.
GGCGCAATGTCAGCCACGGTGGGCATGACCAGCACACCATCCGTGCCCAGCAGGTCTGCCAAATGCTTTTTAAACCGTTCACGGTAATCGCTGGCTGCGGCAAGCTGCGCGGCTGTCACTGTTTTGGACCAGGCAAAGCGCTCTGCAATGCCGGGGCCCAGCGGCGGGCAAAAGCGTTCGATCAACGGGCCGTTGACCACCCACGCCTCATGCCCCTGAATGTAGCGAAAGCTCCAGTAGGCGGTGTCAGCGTCGTCAAGAATGACCTGCGTTGCAGTAGCCTTGCCAAGCGCCGCCTCAACACGCGCCAGGGGCCCGGCTTGCGCCGCCCTCACGTCGTCGTCCAGCATGGCCCAGATGTCAAGCGGCTTGAGCAGCCGGATGTTTGATGGCAGGGCCATCGGGTCTTCACCCAGCAAAACAGCACAGACGCGGGCAAAGGTTTCAACATCACGCGCCATGTAGCCACAGGTGTCCAGACTGGGCGATAAATCCAGAACACCTGACAGGCTGATGCGCCCATGGGTGGGACGAATGCCGTACAGGCCGCAGTGGTTGGCAGGGGCACGGACGGAGCCGCCGGTGTCACTGCCCAGGGCAAAGTCACACAGGTTGTTGGACACCGCCGAAGCTGAGCCCGACGATGACCCACCCGATATGCGCTCAGCGACCGCACCGTTGATGGGTGCGCCAAAGTGGGCGTTGTTGCCATTCATCGAAAACGCCAGCTCGTCGGTCACGGTTTTGCCGACAAACCTTGCGCCGGCGTCCAGCAATTGCTGCACGGCGGGTGCGGTTCTGGTTTTGATGCCTGACATGGCCAGGACAAACGGCTGACCGCCGCCTGTCGGGTAGCCGGCCACGTCAAACAAGTCTTTGACACCAAAGCTCAGTCCAGCCAAAGGCCCGGCAACAGCGTGTGACACAGACGCATCGGGGTAGGGCAAAAAGGCGTGAGCGGTGTCGTTGATCAGCGGCATAGTGGCTTTTGAGTTGATGTCAATGTCGTTTGGTTGCTACAAATTCAGTAGCTGCTCGCGCCCGTATTGATTGACTTGGAGGCCGATTTGATGCCTAAAAACGGGCTGCCAGCCAGATTTTGAGCATTTCAAAGACGGGGACAGCCTCCAGCTCGTTAAAAAGCTCGTGGTAGTAGCCTTCAAAGCATTTGGCGGTCACTGTACCGGGCTTGACGGCTTTGGATTCAGCCGCCAGTTTTGCAAAGTTACGGCTGCCTGCCGGGTTGACGAGTTTGTCGGCACCAGCGTACATCAGCAGCGTGGGCGTGCGCCACTGGTCTGCAGTTGCAACGGTGGCCGGGCCAGCGGTGGCGATGAACTGACCCAGGCGTGGCGAGATTTTGTTGTGTACCAGGCGGTCAGCCAAATAGTCTTTGACCACTTGAGGGTCATGCGAAATAAAGGTTGCGTCCAGCCCATTGACCACGCGCAGGTTAGGTGCAATATTTGGCAGTATTTTGAGCAGCAGTTTTTGAAACGCGCCCAGCCCGGCATCGAGCGCTGGGGATGACAGCACCAGTGCCTCTACCTTGCGCATGTTGAGCGACACAAAGTGGCTGGCGACCAGACCGCCCAGGCTGTGGCCGAGCAAGATCAACGGCAATTTTGGATACTGCTGGCGGGTGTCGTCCAGCACCTCGGCCAGGTCATCGAGCAAGGCGGATGGAGTAGGCAGCACACCGGGCAAGCCAGTTGACTCGCCATGGCCGCGCTGGTCATAGGCGCAGACTTCAAAGCCCCAGTTGCATAAGGCGTTGGCCAGATGGTCATAACGGCCCGCGTGCTCACCTAAACCATGAACGATCAGCACCACACCGCGCGCCGATGCATCCTGGTGGCCGGGCTGTTTGCTGGACTGTTCAGCCTGCCAGTGGTAGCAGGCGAGGTTTTCGCCATCTCGGGCGGTAAAGAGGGTCAGAACGCGCACATACATAAGTACGCATACTTTCGCACTAGCCAGGCACGCGCGCCATCACGTGGGCGACAGCAGCGGTGAGTTTTTTGGCATACGGCACATGCAAAAACTCGTTGGGCCCGTGGGCATTGCTCTTGGGACCCAGCACGCCGCAAACCATCATTTGCGCTTTCGGGAAGCCTTTGCTCAGCATGTTCATCAGCGGTATGGTGCCGCCCTGACCGATCGTGCCGCAGGGTGCGCCAAAGAAGTTTTGCGATGCACCGTTGAGGGCGTTTTCAAACCAGTCCGTTGTGCTGGGTGCATTCCAGCCGGTGGCACCGCCGCCGCCCTCAAAGGTGACTTTGGCGTTGTAGGGGGCGTTGTCTTCGAGCAGCATTTTAAGTTCTTGCACAGCAGTTGATGCATCGACCAATGGCGGAAAGCGCAGCGACAACTTGAACGCGGTGTAAGGCCGCAGTACGTTGCCTGCGTCTTTGAGTGCAGGAAAACCTTCAGCACCGGTCACACTGAGCGTGGGCCGCCAAGTGCGGTTGAGCAATGCTTCGACCGGGTCGGTTGTCATCGGCAACGTGAAGGCGCTTGAGCCTTCGCAGTCGTAATGCGCCCACGGGAAGCGCTTGTAGAGCTCGTCGCCCAACGTGGCCGCTGTGGCCTTGGCCTGGGCTAGCCTGTCAGCTGGAATGGCGCAGTGAAAGCTTTGCGGCAGCAGGCGACCCGTGGCGCTGTCCTCTAACCTGTCGAGCACATGCCGCATGATGCGAAAGCTCGACGGCACGACGCCGCTGGCGTCACCAGAATGCACGCCCTCGTCCAGCACCTCAACCTTCAGCACACCACCGCCCATGCCGCGCAGGCTGGTGGTCAGCCAGAGCTGATCGTAATTGCCCGCACCTGAGTCCAGGCACACAACCAGCGCCACTTCGCCCAGGCGTTTGCGCAGCGCATCCACGTACGGCAGCAAGTCGTATGAGCCGCTTTCCTCGCAGGTTTCAATCAAACCGACGATGCGTGGGTGCGGTACGTTTTGCGCCTTGAGCGCTTGCACTGCCGCAATGCTGGCGTACACCGCATAACCGTCGTCAGCGCCACCGCGCCCGTAAAGTTTGCCGTCCTGGTATTTGGCAGTCCAGGGGCCAAGGTCACTGCGCCAACCGGTGAATTCAGGTTGCTTGTCGAGGTGACCGTACATCAGCACAGTCTGTGTCGAGTCCGCTCTTGTGGCAGGTATTTCAAAAAACAGCACAGGTGTGCGGCCATCGAGCCGAATCACTTCCAGCGTCAAGCCTTCAACTTTCTGCGCCTCCACCCAGACAGCGGCGTTGCGCATGACCGTGTCAATGTAGCCATGCGCCTTCCAGTCCGCGTCAAAGCCGGGCGACTTGGCCGGGATGGCGATGTAGTCGCTGATTTGCTTGACGATGTCGCCGTCCCACTGAGCGCTGACCTGGCTCAAGGCCTGGGCGGCGTTGAGGATGTCAGCAGGGATTTCTTTGTGCAGGGGTGCGTTCATTTTGGCTCCTGATAGTTTGCCATGGCCTCACCCAGACGAATGGATTTCGTCGGTAGCCAGTCCGGATTAAAAACCAGCCCAGCTCTGGGAAACAGCATGACGACGGTAGAGCCTAACAAAAATCGGCCCATCTCGTCGCCTTGCTTCAATTCCACCTTTTGATCCGCATAGTTCCAGGTTTTGACATCCGGCAAGCGCGGTGGGTTGACCACGCCGTGCCAAACGGTGGCCATGCTGCCAACAATGGTGGCACCAACCAGCACCAACACAAACGGCCCGCGCGCCGATTCAAACACACACACCACCCGCTCGTTGCGTGCAAACAGGCCCGGCACGCCGCGCGCGGTGGTCGGGTTGACAGAAAACAAATCGCCCGGCACGTAAATCATTTGCGTCAAACGGCCGTCACACGGCATGTGAATGCGGTGGTAGTCCCTGGGGCTCAGGTAAAGCGTGGCAAAACTGCCGTCCTTGAATTGCTCAGCCAAGCCTGCATCACCACCGACCAGCTCGGTGGTGGAATAACGGTGGCCTTTGGCCTGGAAGATCTGGTCGCCTGAAATCGGGCCAAACTGGCTGATCGCCCCATCAACCGGGCAAATCAGATCGGCTTGCGCCATAGGCCTTGCGCCGGGCTTTAGGGCGCGGGTAAAAAAGTCATTAAAACTGGCGTAGCTGGCGATGTCGCTGTTGAGTGCTTCGCCCATGTTGACCTTGTACTTGCCCACAAACCATCGAATGATCTCGGTCGTGACCCAGCCACGTTCACGCCCAGCGACCCAGCCGGAAAAGGCGTTGATGGCATGGTTCGGCGTTAGGTATTGCGGCAGAACCGCTAGGCGTGAAGACAATGGCATGGGAGGTGGCGTCAACTGGAGTAGAAACATTTTCATTCTATCTACCGGAGTTGGCCTGCACTTTTAACGAATAAAACACGATAGACTGGGAAAATGACGTCGCCATCCCGCTTTGCCATCAACCCTGAAACCGGCTTGCCCGACATGCGGGACTTTGCCGAGTTTGGCGATGCGTTGCGCGGCATGACAACCGACAAAGCATCCATTGCCCTGTCCGACGGCATGGGCGAGCTGTCCAAGGCGATTGAAAGTGTGGCCAATGCCTTGTCTGCCCAGGAGTCAGGGCAACAAATTGGCCCAAAGTTGGTGGAACTGCTCAATGCCGTGCGCAAGCATCGACAACTGGTGGTGGGTTTGGGCGAAACGTGGAGTGCGCTGTACGAGTACGCCTCCTATCTGGCAGCCCTGAATAATTTTCGTGTGCTGATTGGCCAGTGGCTGGTAGAGCGAAGCATCTCGGGTGATCAGAAGCTGGTGCTGGATGATTTTGAAATGATTGGCTGGCGCGCCATGGGCGAAGGCTTGTTGATGCTGGACATGCACGAACAGGCGCGAACTACGGCACTGGCAGAGTTGTCTGCTGAAAGCGCAGACCCGTCGCGGTTGGCACGAGCCAAACAGTGGTGGAGCAAGCTGCGCAGCTAGAAACCTGGACGGCAGAAGGAACGTCGGCTGTCCAGGCGCCTAGCCCATTTGACTATTGGGCTCAGGCAACTGCTTGCATTCCCAAAAAATGCGCGCCGTGCATTGGCTGCAGATCAGCTTGTCCAGCTTGGGCAAGATGGTGGCAATCGCCACGCGCTTGTCTGGAAACTGGTGCTCCGGTCCCAGCAGGCGGGTAAAGCTGGTGGTTTGCCACATGGCAATCACCTCGGGGCGCGGGCGGTGAAAGTACAAATCCCCACCCATCGCGCGGCGCGCGTTGAGCTCTTGTTCCCACAGCTCGGCCCCGGTCAGGTCGATGAAGTTCATGCTCTTGCCCATCACCAGAAGGTGCTTTTGCGGGTTGGTTTCGTTGCGCAGGGCATGGAGCTTGTCGGCAACGTGCTGGGTGGCACCAAAGTAAACCTCGCCCTCCATCCGAAGCAGTTTCAACTGTGGGCATTCAGGCAGCGCAGACGGGTTGTTGTCGAGTACAACGAATTGTCTATTCTCGCTGTCGTTGTCAAAGCCCATGGTGCGCATGGCGGGTTTGGAGGTGCGGTACAAAAACGTCATCAGCGATAGCAAAGTGCCCAGCAAAATCGCCATCTCCAGCCGAATTGTCAAGGTCGCAACCAGTGTGGCTAACGCTACGGCAAACTCGGTACGGCTCAAGGTCAACACCTCGCGCCAGCGCGGCACATCAAATAAAAACACCGCCACCAGCAACAGCAAACCCGCCAGCGCGGCCATCGGTATTTTGGCCAGCAATGTGCTGCTGACAGCCACCAAAGCCAACAGCAGCAATGCAGAAAACACAGCCGCCAGCGGCGTGCGCGCACCCGCCTGCAGGTTGGGCATGGATCGGTTCATCGACCCGCACGACACGTAGCATGAGAAAAATCCGCCAACGATGTTGGACAGCCCCTGGCCTCTAAATTCGCGATTCGCATCTATCCGCTGACCGGACTTGGCAGCCACGGCTTTGGCAATCGAGACGGCCTGGCCGAGCGCCACAATCGTCAGCGCAAAAGCCAGGCCCAGCAGCTCAGACACCGATGCCCAGCTGATCTGCGGCAGCACAAATTGCGGCCAGGGCGTGGTGATCTGGCCAATCGTGCGGACGCTCAAATTAGCGCCCACAGCCAATGCGGTTGCAACCGTTAAACCGATCAGCATAAAAGGCCAGCTTGGGCGGAAATGACGCACGCCCAGAGCGACAAGCACCGTCGTTGCACCCACCAGCAGTGAAGCCTTGTTGATCTGATCGAACAACATCACCACATGCATCAGCACACTTGACGCGCCCCGCTGAATGGCAGGCGGCAAGCCCAAAAACTCTGGCAGCGCATAAATCGCTATCAAAACCGCAGCACCCGAGGTAAAACCAAACAAGGCAGAAGGTGAAATAAAGTTGGCCAGACTGCCCAGCCGCAGCGCACCAATCAAAAACTGCATCACCCCCACCATCAGCGTCACGGCCAGCGCCAATTGAATATAGGCAGGCGTAAAAGCCAACGCCAGCGGCGACAGCATCGCAAACAGCGCCAGTGAATTGGCATTGGTCGGCCCCGACATGACATGCCAGCTAGAGCCAAACAGTGCGGCGATGATGCAGGGGATGACCGCCGTGTACAGCCCGTACTCAGGCGGCAAACCCGCCAGCGTGGCAAACGCAATGCCCTGCGGCAGCACCAGCACCGCGCCCAGCAGGCCAGCCAGCGCATCAGCGCGCAGCGTGGCGGGGTTGACGTTTGGCGTCCAGTCGCCAAACAGGCGTTGCCAGATGCTGATGTTGCGGGTTGCCGTTGTGCCTTGCATGGGCTTTAGCTTAACGCGGGTTTGAGTATTGCCCCTTCTCCCTCTGGGAGAAGGCGGGGATGAGGGCTGCTCGCTAGGGTGACACCGCTGGCCCTCACCCCAACCCTCTCCCAGGGGGAGAGGGGGTAGTCAGACCATTCCTGTCAGGCGCAGCACCAATCCCGTCACCGCAGCCACCGCAATCACCCGGATCACGCCCCATTTCAAGTACCACAAGGCCAGCGCAGCAGCAGCCACCATTGCCAACGCCACCCAGTCAATTGCGCCACCAGCTCCAAACGGACGGGCGACAGCAGCTATAAAAAACAGAGCGAGGTTGGCGATCACCCCGACAACTGCTGCCGTGACAGCCGCCAGCGGTGCGGTCAGCTTCAGGTTGCCGCGTGTTGACTCAACGTAGGGCCCGCCCGCCAGAATAAAAATAAACGACGGCAAAAACGTGAACCAGGTCGCCACGCAAGCCCCGAGTGCCGCACCTAAAAACAGCGCCTCCGACCCCATCACCGCCTTGCCCCAACTGGCCACAAACCCGACAAACGCCACGATGATGATGAGCGGGCCAGGTGTGGTCTCGCCCAGCGCCAGACCGTCCATCATCTGCGCCGTGGTCAGCCACTGGTAATGCTCCACCGCCGCCTGGTTAACGTAGGGCAACACGGCATACGCGCCACCAAAGGTCAGCAACGCCGCCTTGGTAAAAAACCAACCGATTTGTGTCAGTGTGCCTTGCCAGCCAAAGTTGAAAAAGAGCAGCACCATCGGCAGCAGCCACAGCACCGCGCCCGCCGATAGCACCAGCGCCAGCCGTGACAGTTTGAACACAGCGTGCGCAGGTGTTGGTGTGTCGTCGTCAATCAATGCGGCCTCATGCACACCCCCAGCCTTTGCCGCATGACCACCCACTTTGCCTAACGCACCGGGTGCAACCCTGCTGAGCACCGCACCCAACAGCAGCGCCGTCAACACCACCCACGGGAAGGCGATGTTAAAAACCCAAACTGCTATAAAACTCATAGCTGCTAGCGCCCATGAAAAGGGCGCTATAAGTGGATTACCTAGTGATTTACTGGCAATGCGGTGCAGTGCATGCAGCACAATCGCCGCCACGGCGGGCTTGATGCCATAAAAAATCCCGGCGACGACGGGTTGCTCGCCAAAGGCCATGTAAACCCAGCTCAGCCCAACCAGCAGCAGCAGCGACGGCAGCACAAACAGCGTGCCCGCCACCACGCCGCCCCAGGTGCGATGCATCAGCCAGCCGAGGTAAGTGGCCAGTTGCTGCGCCTCCGGGCCGGGCAGCAGCATGCAAAAGTTCAGCGCATGCAAAAAGCGTTTTTCAGAGATCCAGCGGCGCTTTTCAACCAGCTCGCGGTGCATGATGGCAATCTGCCCGGCGGGCCCTCCAAAGCTGATAAAGCCCAGTTGCAGCCAAAAGCGCAAGGCTTCTGAAAAAGATATGGGTTTTAGCGCCTGAAGGACATCTGAGCCCTGCATGGCTATACACGCTGAAACTTGAACACCGCCCGACTGGCCAGTGCATTGGGCCAAAACCGCACTTCGCGCCCATCCTGCAAACCAAACTGATCAAGTATCTCAAGCTGGTTTTTAACGGCCAGCGCCTCAAAGTCCTGCAGCGTACCGACGCGGATGTTGGGCGTGTCGTACCACTGGTAGGGCAGCACTTTGGTCACGGGCATGCGGCCGCGCAGCACGGCCAGGCGGTTTGGCCAGTGCCCGAAGTTGGGAAAGGCGACGATGCCGATGCGGCCGACGCGGGCAGTCTCACGCAGCATCACTTCGGCGTTGCGCAGGTGCTGGAGCGTGTCGATTTGCAGCACCACGTCAAACGAGGCATCGCCAAACAGTGCCAGGCCTTCGTCGAGGTTGAGCTGAATCACATTGACGCCACGTGCCACGCAGGCCTGCACATTGGCGTCGTTGATTTCAACGCCGTAGCCGGAGCAACCACGCTCTTTGATCAGGTACGCCAACAGCTCGCCGGTGCCGCAGCCCAGGTCGAGCACGCGCGAGCCGTGCGGCACGAGGCGGGCGATTGACAGCAAGTCGGGTGAAGGTGGTAGATTCATGCTGCCACCTTGCTCTGAAAATATGAGCGCACCACGCCCATATAACGGGCGTCATCGAGCAAAAAGGCATCATGTCCGTGTGGCGCATCAATCTCGGCGTAGCTCACGTCACATTGGTTATCCAGCAGCGCCTTGACGATTTCGCGGCTGCGGGATGGGGCAAAGCGCCAGTCGGTGGTGAAGCTGACTAGCAGGAATTTGGCTGTGGCTTGCTTTAAAGCCGCGCTCAAGTCACCACCAAAACTCGCTGCCGGATCAAAGTAATCGAGTGCGCGGGTGATCAACAGATACGTGTTCGCGTCAAAGTATTCGCTGAACTTGTCGCCCTGATATCTCAAATAACTTTCGATTTGAAATTCGACGTCCTGAGTTGAAAACTTGTAGCCGCTTGCGTGTGTGCCCGAAATTTCTCTGAGCTGCCTGCCGAATTTCTCATTCATCACATCGTCACTAAGGTAAGTGATGTGCCCAATCATCCGGGCAATGCGCAAACCGCGTTTGGGCAGCACGCCATGCGCGGCGTAGTGGCCTTCACAGAAGTCCGGGTCGGTGACGATGGCGCGGCGCGCGACTTCGTTAAAGGCAATGTTTTCGGCCGTGAGGTTGGGGGCGCTGGCCACCACCACGGCATGCTTGACCCGTTGCGGATATTGCAGCGTCCAGCTCAGAGCTTGCATACCGCCCAGACTCCCGCCCATGACTGCGGCCAGGGTTTGAATGCCCAACCCATCCATCAGCCGCGCCTGTGCATCGACCCAGTCCTGCACGGTCACGACCGGAAAGTCAGCGCCGTAAATCTTGCCAGTGTCGGGGTTGGTTTGCATCGGCCCGGTCGAGCCAAAGCATGAACCGAGGTTGTTGACGCCAATCACAAAGAACTGATTCGTATCGACGGGTTTGCCAGGGCCAATCATGGTGTCCCACCAGCCCTCAGACTTGTCTTGCCCGGCGTACACGCCCGCCACATGGTGCGAGGCATTGAGCGCGTGGCAGATCAGCACCGCGTTGGATTTGTCGGCATTCAGCGTGCCGTAGGTCTCATAGCTCAGGTCGTAGGCACGCAGCGACGCACCGCTTTGCAGTGGCAGCGGCGCTTCAAAATGCATGGACTGAGGCGAGGCGATCAACATCTTTTGGTCACTGACAATAAAAAAACCCGACATCGCTAAAGGCGAGGCCGGGTTGGCATGCGTCTTTAGCTGAATTTATTAGGCGCCCGCAAGCTGTAGCAAATCGGCGCTTGTGCAGTATATCAACCGGGCTGGATGATCCGCAACCCGCCACAGATTCCGCCAGACACACCCATGCACAGTTATGGCGTATTTCTTGCTTGAATAAAGTGCGTTTTGCGAAAATCAACGAATAACGCACCACAAAAACACATTTACCAAGAAAAGACATCCATGGACGCACTAAAACAGGGCTCTGACGCGCTATTTATCTTGTTGGGGGGCATCATGGTGCTGGCCATGCATGCCGGTTTTGCCTTTTTAGAGTTGGGCACTGTCCGCAAAAAGAACCAGGTCAATGCGCTGGTCAAAATTTTGGCGGATTTTTCAGTGTCCACCATCGCCTATTTCGCCATTGGTTACAGCGTGGCTTATGGCACGCACTTTTTTGTCGGTGCTGAACAACTGGCCGCCAAAAACGGCTATGAATTGGTCAAATTTTTCTTTCTGCTGACCTTCGCGGCAGCCATCCCGGCCATCATTTCAGGCGGCATTGCTGAGCGTGCCCGTTTCTACCCGCAACTGATTGCAACCGCCGTGATTGTGGGTTTTGTCTACCCGTTCTTTGAGGGCATTGCCTGGAACCAGCATTTCGGCGTTCAGGCCTGGATCAAATCAGTGACGGGTGCAGAGTTCCATGACTTTGCAGGCTCCATCGTGGTTCACGCGGTGGGTGGCTGGCTGGCGCTGCCAGCCGTAATGTTGCTGGGTGCGCGTTACAACCGCTACCGCAAGGACGGGGCGGTATCGGCGCACCCGCCGTCGAGCATTCCGTTTCTGGCACTGGGCGCCTGGATTTTGACGGTGGGCTGGTTTGGCTTTAATGTGATGAGTGCGCAAACCATCGACAAAATTTCGGGCTTGGTGGCGGTCAATTCACTGATGGCGATGGTCGGCGGCACGCTGGCGGCTCTGGTATTTGGCAAAAACGACCCTGGTTTTCTGCACAACGGGCCCTTGGCCGGGCTGGTGGCCGTCTGCGCGGGCTCTGACCTGATGCATCCGCTGGGCGCACTGGTGACGGGTGCGATTGCTGGCGGGGTGTTTGTGGTGATGTTCACGCTGACGCAAAACAAATGGAAGATTGATGATGTGCTGGGTGTCTGGCCGCTGCATGGCCTGTGCGGCTTGTGGGGTGGTATTGCGGCTGGTATTTTTGGCAGCCAGGCACTGGGCGGCCTGGGAGGCGTGAGTCTGGGTGCGCAGCTGATCGGCAGCACGATGGGCGTGGCCTGGGCACTGCTGTCGGGTTTTGTGGTTTATGGTGCGCTTAAATTAACCATGGGTTTGCGCATGAGCCAGGAAGACGAGTTTGAAGGCGCGGATTTGTCGATTCACCGCATTGGCGCGACGCCTGAGCGTGAAGTGAACTGGTGACCTGAAGCGTCTGGCTGTGCGAGCCAGGAAATCAGCTGAACAATGCAAACAGCCCCAGCCCAAAAAAGACAATGGCGCTGACGATGTGAACCACCCGCAGGGGTACGAGCCGCGTCATGCGCTCACCCAGCCACACCACCGGCACGTTGGCCAGCATCATGCCCAGGGTGGTGCCGGCCACCACGGCCACATACGCATCAAAGCGAGCGGCCAGCATGACGGTAGCGACCTGGGTTTTGTCGCCCATCTCGGCCAAAAAGAACAGCACAAGCGTGGTGCCAAACACGCCAAAGCGCATCGGCTTTTTATCTGCCGCATCGTCCAGTTTGTCGGGGATCAGCATCCACACCGCCATGGCGATGAAGGACGCGCCCAGTATCCAGCGCAGGGTTTGTGGGCTGATGAGTGTGGTGAGCCACGCGCCCAGCGCACCCGCCATGGCGTGGTTGAGAACCGTCGCAACAAATATGCCCCACACAATCGGCCAGGGTTTTTTGAAACGAGCCGCCAGCAACAAGGCCAGCAACTGCGTTTTGTCGCCAATTTCCGCCAGTGCAACAATGCCGGTTGAGATTAAAAAGGCTTCCAAAGTACTCCTGAATTAATAGCTGCTTGCGCCCGTATTTATTGGGCCAGGCAATGATTTAAGCATGAAAAATGCGCCCTCAAATTGCAACGGGAATATCTTTACCGTTCGGCTTTATATTGTTTAGCGACGACTGCAGCAGTCGTCATGAGCCTGCCTGAGGCGATGCGAAAGCTATTGATTGAAATTATGAGCTAAATGGTGGCGGCCGCTTCAGGCAAGCGATCACCTTCCAGCACCTGCAACTCCTTGCGCTGCATCTGCACGCCGCCAAAAATCGTGGCAAAGGCCACGTCTTTGGCGTCGCGACCCGTACCCACGCGCACCAGGCGGTCAATCGGCGCCATTTTGGTCGGGTCAAACAGTACCCACTGGTTGTCCAGCCAGGCTTCAAACACGGCATGAAAGTCTTGCGGTGGGTCTACAAAATACACGTAGCCCACTACGAGCCGCGCCGGTATGTTCAATGCCCGGCAAAAAGTGATGCCCAGGTGCGCAAAGTCACGGCAGACGCCCGCCCGCTGCACAAACACTTCTTGCGCTGTGGTGGTTGAATTGCTGAAGCCGGGCATGTAATAGATCGACTCATGTATCCAGCTTTCTATAGCGCGTACCCGGCTCAGGCCATGCGGCAAGTCACCGAACAACTGCTGCGCCGCGCGGCTCAAAATGTCAGACTCGCAGTAGCGGCTGGGCATCAGGTAGCGCAGCACATCGTCGGGCACGGCTGTGACCAACGCTTCGTCCAGGTGCAGCGGCACGGTGTGCGGGATAAGTTCTACCTGCGCGTTGTAGTTGATTGACAAAATGCCTTTGGGCGCGTCCAGTCGCACAAAACGGTTGCCCGTGCGGTCATCCGCAAACGTGCGCACCTTGACACTGGGCGTGATGCTCAGACGTTCTGACACCACCCGATGGCCGTCGTCAAAAGCCGCTTCAATGTTGAACAGAAAATGCGCCGGGTGCGTGACCTCGTAGTCAAGCTGCAAATCAATCGTGGCGGTGTGCATGAGCGATGTCAGGCCTTTACTTCAAGACTTTTTTAACCGCGCCTACGCCCAGCGCAGCCAGCACGACAAAGACCACTGCCAGGATCAAAAACAGACCAAACAAGATTTTGGCAATGCCCGCAGAGCCAGCGGCAACACCGCCAAAACCCAAGGCGCCTGCGACCAGAGAAATCAAGGCAAAAATGATGGCGTATTTCAGCATGGCAGCATCCTGATATTGAGATGCATTGATCCTAGGTTTTCAGCCCGATCCAATGAATCAGCCAGCAAGCGTTGCGGCTGTAGGACAAAACCAGGCGCGATGCGTACACTCGTTTGTTGTTACGCCAATTCAAACAAAGGATTTTCATGAAGCTTTACTACTCCCCTGGCGCCTGCTCGCTGTCCGTCCACATCACGCTGCATGAGGCTGGCATGACGTTTACGCCCGTCAAAGCCCCGACCAAAACCCATCTGCTGGAAGACGGTACCGACTACTACAGCATCAACCCGCTGGGCTATGTGCCGCTGCTGGAACTGAATGACGGCACTCGCCTTGCTGAAGGCCCAGCAATCGTGCAATACATTGCCGACCAGGTGCCTGAAAAGAACCTGGCGCCCAGCAATGGAACAGTAGCCAGAGCGCAGATGCAGGGCTGGTTAAATTTCATCAGTACCGAGCTGCACAAAGGCTTTTCCCCGCTGTTCAACCCGGCCACGCCGGCTGAGTACAAACCGATGGTGATCGACAAGCTGCTCAGCCGCTTCAAGTGGGTAGATGAGCAATTGGCCGGTAAAAAGTACCTCATGGGCGATGCCTTCAGCGTGGCCGACCCTTACTTGTTCAACGTCACCAACTGGGCGCCTCTGGTCAAGGTTGACTTGTCAGGCTTTGCCAACATCGCCACGTATCGCGCCCACATGGCCCAGCGGCCAGCGGTGCTGGCGGCTATGCGGGCTGAGGGGTTGATCAAGTAGAGGTGGATCAGTCTTGCAATGAAGCCGGAATGTCCCGGCTCATGTGTACCAGTCGAATCACCCACAGGTGGTCAGCCTGCTCGATGTAAAACAGACTGTAGGGGAACTTGTTCAAGCCCCAAAACCGCAAACCGGACAAGCTCAGTTCTTGCGCGTAGCGAGGTGAGCCTGTACCCGGCGCGCGCTGGATGTGTACCACGGCTTTTTCGAGTGCGTCCAGAAACGCAGTCGCCATGTGCGGCGCTTCAAGCTGGTAATAGTCGAGCGCGTCTTCGATGTCTGCCCGCGCTTGGGGGCTGCGCAAAATGGGCTTCAAGCGCGCTTGCGGGTTGCCACCCTTTGACGCAAATCCGCAAAAAAGCCGGCATCCATCGACCCTTCAACGCCTGACTGCATGCCAGCCAGCAAATGTGCCTTGAATTGGCGCTTGTCTTGGTCTTGCCGAATCAGCTCGCGCATGTATTCGCTGGACGTGCCGTAACCCTCGGCTTGAACCAGCGTATCAACATACGCCTTCAGGCTGTCGGGCAGTGAAATATTCATGGTGGTCATGGCATGCAGCTTAACATTATTGGCAAACTTTGCCAACTTTGGCAAGTCCTCGCTCCTGACTGACATATATCCAGCAGCTTGTCTTGCACAGGTTCATGGCTTTTGCGCCAAACTCATAGCTGTTTGATTTTTCTGAAAGCTTTCTTTATGCCTACCCTGTTTGACACAGTCACCGCAGGTGACCTGCACCTGGCCAACCGCATTGTCATGGCGCCGCTCACGCGCAACCGCTCACCCGACGCGATACCTGGCCCATTTGCCGCCACCTATTACACCCAGCGCGCCACGGCGGGCCTGATCATCACCGAGGCCACAGCCATCACCCAGCAAGGCCAGGGTTATTCAGACGTGCCCGGCCTGTACGGCACAGAACAGCTTGATGCCTGGAAAAAAGTCACCCACGATGTACACGCCGCAGGCGGCAAGATTGTGGTGCAGCTGTGGCATGTGGGCCGGGTCTCGCACACGTCGCTGCAGCCCGACAACGGCGCACCGGTTGCGCCATCGGCTATCACCGCCAAAACCAAAACCGTGCTGATCAAGGACGGCGCGCCGGTGTTTGTAGAAACATCTGAGCCGCGCGCGCTGCGCGCTGAAGAACTGCCCGAGCTGGTTCACAGCTACCAGACAGCGGCGCGCAACGCGGTTGACACCGTGGGTTTTGACGGGGTCGAGATTCATGGTGCCAACGGCTACTTGCTGGACCAGTTTTTAAAAACCGGCTCAAACCAGCGCACAGACGATTACGGCGGCAGCATTGAAAACCGCGCCCGCCTGCTGCTGGAAGTGACCCGCGCCGTCACGGCTGCTGTCGGCGGTGGCCGCACAGGTATCCGCCTGTCACCTGTGACGCCAGCCAACGATGTAATTGATGCTGATCCGCAACCCTTGTTTGACTACGTCGTGCGCGAACTGGCCAGTCTGAACCTGGCCTACATCCACATCATTGAAGGCGCGACTGGCGGCCCGCGCGAGCTGCCGGATCGCCCGTTTGACTACGCGGCGCTCAAGGCCGCCTACCGCGAAGCAGGCGGCAAAGGCGCGTGGATGGTCAACAACGGCTACGACCAGGCGCTGGCCGAAAACGCCGTCAAGCACGGCGACGATTTGGTGGCCTTTGGCAGGCCGTACATCGGCAATCCGGACCTGGTTGCGCGCCTGAAAAAAGGCGCAGCACTGGCCGAAAGCAACAAAGCCACCTGGTATGGCGGCGGCGCTGAGGGTTATACCGATTACCCAACGCTATAAATACGGGAGCTGCTTGCGCCCGCATTCATTGGGCTAGAGGCTGATTTGACACTTAAAAATGACCTGAAAGACTTCTTTCAGGTCATCGGCCATCAGTCTGACACCAGTTCAATGCCTTGCACATGCTTGAAGTGCGCGTCCAAAGAATACAAAGGAAAGCCAATATGCATCACACAGGCAGCGATCCACACATCATTGGTGGGGATAGGTGTGCCTTGTTTGCGGAGCTGGTCAAAAATCTTGGCATAGCTGCGGGTGACGGCTTCATCAATGGCGATCACATGCACATGCTTTGAGGCTAAAAACTCTTGCAACAAAAGCTCGTTTTCTGCCGCCTTGCTTCCTTTGGCAAACCCGGCGCGCAGCTCCCCCAGAACGGGGGCTGGTAGCCAGATCTGTTCAGCCTCTGAGATGCGCTTGATTGATGCTGCAAGACCCGTCAAGAATGCTGAATACGTATTGGTGTCCAGGCACAGATTACTTATTTCCACAAATCAGCCTCAACCTGATTGAAGCTGTCGGTAGCAGCTTCAAAATCACGCAAGTCTTTTTTGCTCCAGCGGCCTGCAAACGCTGCCAAATCATTGCGTTGCCCGGGCTTGGTGATGGCGTTGTCTTGCTGCAAACCAGCGGCGATGTAGTGCTGTACCAGCTTGTTGACGCTCAAGGCACGTTTGTGTGCCTCGCGTTTGAGCGCAGCGCCCAGGTTGTCGTTTAAATCACGGATGATCAGTGCAGTCATGGCAGTTACCTCAAGGCAGGGTGATATCACGATAGCATTTTAATCGCAATTCCAGCGCAATGAAGTTAATCTGGGTCTGCCACGCATTTGCACAAAACCTGCGTCCATAAACTATGCGAACGGTGGCAGTCGCTATTAATACAGAAGCTGATTGCGCACGAATTTATTGGGCTGTAGGCATAAAACACGCTGAAAAAGCCGCAAATAACCAAAAAAATAACTGCTTTCACAGCTCGTCGCCTTTTAGTGATGCCGCCGCAGGTACACGCTCCAAAATCTTTTGAAGGCTTGACACACTGCCGCGTGCAGCACGCTCTGCAAAAAAGGTTGCCGCATCTAACGCAGAGACTTTTTCAGCCACTGCAACAGTGATGAACTGGTTTAGCGAAGCCTGGTCACGTTCTGCCAGCTTCTTGGCATGGGCGTACAACGAATCAGGCAGGCGAAGGGCAAAGGTGCTCATTTTGGGTTCTCCGTTTGTTCAAACTGTTGCAGTTGTTTTAAGGCTTTGGCGGGCGTCCATACGTTCAAGCTGAATCTGGCTTTGGCCATTTCAAAGTCAGCAAAATGATGTGTTATCAATGCGTCTACATGACCATTAACAGCCGCCTGCAACACCATTTCGTCACCTGCATCACGTAGCTGTGGGCGCCAGGTAAAGTGCAAATCAACCGGGGGGACTAACCCAGCCAGTCGGATGAACGCCAGTTATCACACGCTGGTTGAATGATCAGTTTAGTGTGCGGGGCTGGATCAAAATGTGATTAACAGCCCGGTTTTATCCTCTTGTCAATGTTTCCAAGTAAAGTCCATCGCATGGAAATTGAAATCTACAGCGCATTTATCAAAGCTGGCGTACCGGAAGCCGACGCCAAAGCTGCGGTCGAGTCGATTAACAAAGAAATTGACAAGCGCTACGCGGTTCACGCCGCGCAACTGTTCACCAAGTCAGACGGCGCAGAACTTAAAGCAGAAATCATCAAGTGGTCTATCACTACCATTTTTGCTGCTGTTGGTATTTTTGCGGCTATCACTAAACTGTTTTAACGAGTCACGTTTTCTTAGTAGCAAGCCGCGTAACAGCGGCTTTTTTATCGGGTTCTGGAATTCGTTGCGTATGCGAGCAGCATGGTGTGCGCCGCAACTACGACCCGTCACTCATGGCCAAAGATTAATTGAAAAATCAAGAACAAGCCAAGCTGCAAGGCCGCAAGTTTGTAAGTTACCCGCCGCTGCGCCCACAAGGCTGGGTTTCATCTACGACCTCAGTGCCGTGAGCTGATGAGATGCGCTAGCCACATGGGTAACTGCTATTAATAAAATAGCTGCTTACGCCCGTGTTTATTGGCCTAGAGGCCTAAAACACCCTTGAAAAGAGCCTAAAAAGCTGCTTTTCAGGTGGTTTGGCGCCCATCAATGCCCGCCAATGTGCATGACCATCGCCAGATAGTCAAAAAACAGGCAATACAGCGCAATCGGTATCGGCAGGCCAAGGGCGGTGCCGATCAGGTAACTTCTGAATTTGATACCTGACATGGCCAGTGCGTAGTTCAGTGCGGGCGCGGTTTGCATCAACAGCCGCAGGCAAAACACACTCAGCACCGGGTGGCCGTCCAGACGCCGCAAAATACGTACCGCATATTTGTTGTCGATTTGCCGCAGCGCATCACCGCCCAATGCCTTGATGACAGCAAACGTAACCACGCCGGACACCACGGCAGCGATGTAGGTTGCCAGCCCGCCCCAGAACTTGTCCAGCGCCAGCACGGCCGCCGCCAGAAAAATCCAGCCGGGGATCTGGATCAGGTTGCCGACGGCAAACAGGGCGATGAATATCAACAGCCCGGTGACCCGGTTGTCCATGAACTTTTGGTACATGAACGCATGGTTAAAGTTGCCTCGCAGGCCGCTGAAGTGAAAAACAGCCAGCAGCAGGGCGAGGAAAGCAATGACCAGAAAGAGTCTTTTGTAGCGCAGCATGGGTTTAAACGTCAAACATCGTAAGGTTTTGGAACCTCAAACGACTGACCATTATGTTGAATACTTTTGTCCACTTCATGACTTTTCAGGGTCGCCAGACAGTGATTGCCCGCCCGACAGCGGTTGTAGAGCCTACGCAATGCGCCAAAACAGTGCATAAACCGCAAAACAAACACCTGCATGTCCTGCGCTACATGATGGATTCGTGGTTCGGCGCTGTGCTGGGCGGGGGTGTTTACGGTGCCTGGGCCGTGTGGGCCAATTGGTCGCAAGGGGCCAACACGGCCTGGGGTATTGGCGCGGCGCATTGGTTGACCAGCGCCCTGTTGACTTTTTTCGGCACTTTGGCCATGCGGCAGTTTTATGGCCGTGGCCAACCGCAGATGTGGGTCTGGTCGGGCAGCTTGCGCGCCTTTGCTGGCGGCCTGGGTTTGACCTATGCCAGCCTGTTTGCCGCGCATGGCCTGCTGGGCACGCAGCACCTTTTGCTGACTCTGGCTCCTGGCATCGTTCCGAATATTTTGTTTTGCGCCAGCTACGCGCTGTTGCTCAAACGCACCATGACTGCCGTGACCCCATGACAAACAGCAACACCTCTAACACTCTCGCTTTGGGCACAGCCGCGCAGCTGTGCGACTACACCGCCGCCGTTCTGGCACAAATGCGCAGTGTGGTTGAGCCTTATGTGGGCGCGCAGCAGCCAGACTACGCAGCGCATGTGGGTGCGCACACCCGGCACATCATTGAGCATTACGACACGCTGGTCAAAGCTTGGGGCACGGTTCAAGCAAACCCAGGCGTTGCTTGCCAGGCTGACTACGACGCCCGTGAGCGCAACATGGCAATTGAAACCAATTCGCTTGAAGCGATTCGGCGCATCGGTTTGATTGACGCTGCTTTGGGCAGCCGCTCTGGCCTGAGCGAAGCCGACATGCTGCACATCGTGCATGTCAATGTCCGTGGCGGCCTGCAAGGCGAGCACAACTTTTGCACGCCGTCCACACTGGCGCGCGAGATCATGTTTTTAAACAGCCACGCCACGCATCACTTTGCCATCATGCAAGGCTACGCCCGGGAGCGCGGACAAACGCTGGGCGCAGGCGTTGGCAAAGCGCCAGCAACGGTGGCGTACGAGCAGCGCGCCAACAACATCGCGGTGGCAGCATGAGCGCAAACCTTAACGCAAGCAGCTTGCAACCCACCGCTTTGCCCTGGCAAGACCAGCCCGCTGAAGACGGTGCGCCGTTAACACTGCGCGCCCGGTTGAGCATTTTGTGGGAGCGCACCTGGCGCTGGGAGTTTTGGCCGTCTTGGCTGTATTACGCGCCCATTGTGGTGTGGATTTTGTGGCTGGGGCTCAAGCACCGCAGCCCCACAGCCTTTACCGCCGCCAACCCGGGGCTGGAAGCAGGTGGCATGGTCGGCGAGAAAAAACACCAGGCCTTGCAACCCCTGCAAGACAACGCACCTGACCTGGTGGCCAATTTCAGTTTGATCACTTCGGTTGACGCCACTGAGCGCTTTGCCGAGGCGGCGACATTTATCGCAGCCCACGGCTTGCCCGTGGTTTTAAAGCCCGATGTTGGGCAGCGCGGGCGCGGCGTGTTTGTGGCCCGCAGCACAGATCAAGTTGTTGACTACCTGTCGCGGTTTTCTGGCTCGGTGATTGTGCAAAAGCACATTGAAGGCGAAGAGTTTGGTATTTTTGTGGCACGCATGCCGGGCGAGTTCTTGCCAAAGGTTTTGTCCATCGTGCATAAAACATTTCCGACCGTCACAGGCGATGGCATTCACAACCTGAAGCAATTGATACTGGCCGATGCGCGTGCCAAGCTGATATCCAGCCTGCTGTTCAAGCGCTGGGCCACTGAGCTGAGCCGCGTGCCGGCAGCGTCAGAAGTTGTCAAGCTGGTGGAGATTGGCGCACATTGCCGGGGCAGCCTGTTCTTGGATGCACGCGCGCATGCCACGCCCGAACTGATTGCTACCTTGAGCCGCCTGCTGGACGCCGTACCGGGTTACGCTTTTGGCCGCATGGACATTCGTGTCCCCAGCATTGCCGATTTTCGGCGCGGCCAGGGCATCAAGGTGCTGGAGCTCAATGGCGTGTCTGCTGAAAGCGCGCACATTTACCACCCCGGCACGCCTTTGCTGGACGGCTACCGCGCCATGTTTGCCCAATGGTCGGTGGCTTTTGAGATTGGCGCGGCTTATGCCAAAACAGGCGCGCTAACGACTTCGGCTTTTCAATTGCTGCGCCAGTTCCGTCAGGATTTGGCGCGCAGTGAAACCTGGTTTTAAAGCGTATTTGCTTTGCCCATCCCCTACTGATACCAACTCAATTGCACCCAGGAATCCATCATGAACAACGCATCCCTCTTTTCGCATGTGCGCCGCATTCTCATGCTCGCTCTGCTTGCCTTCAGCTTCGGCGCCCTGGCTGAAAAGCCCGTCAACACCCTGACCAATTCGTTCTTTGCAAAACAGACCGACACCGCCATCAATGGCTATGACAGCGTGGCTTACTTCACCCAAAATGCGCCCGTCAAAGGTCTGGATGCACATACTTTTGATCACAAGGGGGCGAAGTGGAAGTTCTCCAGCGCTGCCAATCTGGAGCTGTTCAAGGCTAACCCCGAAAAGTATGCACCCCAGTACGGCGGTTACTGCGCCTACGGCGTGGCCAACGACAGCCTGGTCAAAGTCGACCCCAACCAGTTCTCGGTTGTTGACGGCAAGCTCTACCTGAACTACGACGCATCGATACAAAAAGACTGGCTTAAAGACCGTGCGGGTTTGATCAAAAAAGCCGATGCAAAATTCCTGGCACTGATTGCCAAATAACACTTAGCCCACGAGGAGTCACACCATGAACTTTCTGAAAAAACACGGCCACTGGGTTCTGACCCTGTTCGTTGCCTTTGTCTTTATACAGTCCCTGTTTTTCAAGTTCACTGGCTCACCAGAGACGGTTTATATTTTTCAGGGCAAGCTGGACCCGTGGGCTGCCAGCCTGGGGTTTAAAGGTGTTTTTGCGCCGGGTGGTATTTTTTCAGCCACGGTGGTGGGGTCTGCTGAACTGGTGGCCTCTTTGCTGCTGCTGGCGGGTGCTTTTATCGCCAGCCAGCGGCTGGTGCAGGTGGCGGGTGCGGCGCTGGGTTTGGGCGTCATCAGTGGTGCGATCTTTTTTCATCTCTTCACGCCGCTGGGCATTGCAGTAGTCAATACCGATGGCAGCAGTGATGGCGGGGAGCTCTTCATGTTGGCTTGCGGTGTGTGGGTATCGTGCGCCTTGCTGCTGTGGATCCGGCGTGACGTGTGGCTGGCGTTGGTCAAAAAAGTGTTGGGCAAATAAAAATTGAAAGCCTTGCTTGGCTGCCTGCTGGTGGCAGCGAGTGTGGTGGCATGCGGTAATCCGCCGTATCCGCGTGGCTCAGCCGACCAATTGTTTGCGGGCAGCACCTTGCCGACGATGGGTCAGCAAACCGTGCAGGGCCAGCCCATTCATATGGCCAGTGTGCCGGGTAGTGTTAAACCCGGCTTGGCAAGCAGCAGCACCCTGCTGTTGTTTGTACACGGCTCACCGGGCGACTGGAAGGCCTGGTCGTACTACCTGAAAACACCTGAGCTGGCCCGCTTTGCAAACCGCATTGCGATTGATCGGCCAGGGTTTGGTGCGTCTGGCAAAGGCGTGGTGGTGACTGACCTGAAGCAGCAGGCCAAACTGATTGCGGAGCTGATTCCACAAGGGCAAAAAGCCATTGTGGTGGGTCACTCACTGGGCGGCCCGCTGGCGGTCTGGATGGCGCTCAATTCGCCCGACAAGGTGTGTGGCGCTGTCTCGATTGCTGGCTCGTTGTCGTCCCGCTATGAAGAGCCGCGCTGGTACAACCTGCTGGCTGATTCTGCGCTGCTGAGCTGGGCCGTGCCACTTGAAATGCGCTGGTCCAATCAGGAAATGATGGGCCTGGCGGGCGAGCTGGGCAAACTGGAAGCTGCAGTGGGCCAACTGCGCACACCCGTCACGTTGGTACAGGGCGGCAAAGATTCGCTGGTGGACCCGAAAACGGTTGATGAGTTTGAAAAGCTGGCGCCTGCTGCCTGGCTTAAGATCAAAAACCTGCCGAACGAAACGCATTTTGTGTTGTGGGAAAAGCCCACCATCATTGTGGACGCCATCAAAGAAATACCATGTGCCTCATCACCCTGAGCTGGCAGCCCGCTAGCGCCGTGCCCCTGCGCGTTGCGGCCAATCGTGATGAGTTTTACGCGCGTCCGGCGCTGGGCTTGCACCACTGGCCGGGGCAAGCCATTCTTGCGGGACAAGACTTGCAGGCTGGCGGCACCTGGCTGGGTTTGAGTGTTTGCGCCGCAACTGGCCGGCCCCGATTGGCAGCGCTGACCAACTACCGTGATGTGGCCATGCAGAAAATGGATGCTCAGTCGCGCGGTCACATCACAGCGTCTTTTTTAAACAGTGCTGTGAGCGCCAGGGACTATCTGGCAGCGTTGGCCGCCCAGGTCAGTGCCTACAACCCGTTTAATCTGATCCTGTTCGATGGCCAGGATTTGATGGGCTTTGAAAGCCGTCATGCCCGCGCTTTTACGCTGCCACCTGGCATCACATCGGTGTCGAATGCGGACTTCAACACGCCCTGGCCCAAGCTTGTGCGCCTGCGCACTTGTTTTGAGCAAACATTGGCAACAACGGATGAGGACGCTTTGTTGCAAGACCAATTTTTTGAACTGCTGTCTGACAGCCGCATGGCCTCTGACGCTGACTTGCCGCAAACTGGTATTCCTCGGGAACGCGAACGCATTTTGTCAGCGACCTTCATCACCAGCCCCGACTACGGCACCCGCGCATCCAGCGTGATATGCATCAGGCAGCAAACCGCTGAGTTTTCGGAGCGAAGCTTCAATGCCCATGGGTTCACAGGTGAGATCAGACAAACCCTGTCCTGGAGCAAGCCATGTCTGCCGTCATGAATCAGCTACTGGCGTCTGATCCGCAGCAGCCCATCATTGCGGCTGTCCCCCAAGCCTTGCTCAAGCAGGACGTTGATGCGCTGGATGCTTCTGATCGTCTGCTGGCGCTGGGTGGCTATGCCGTTTATTGCGCTGCGGCTCAACAACTGCCGCACGTGCTGCGTGAGATTGGCCGCTTGCGAGAACTGGCCTTTCGCGCTGTGGGCGAGGGCACAGGCCAGCCGCTTGACCTGGACAGCTATGACCCGCACTACCACCATCTTTTTGTCTGGTCTGAAGCATCGAGCGAGATTGTGGGTGCGTACCGATTGGCCTTTACGCTGCCGCTGATCACCAAATGTGGCGTGACGGCCCTGTATACCCACAGCCTGTTTGAATTTGATGCGTCATTGTTTGACCGGCTGGGGCCCAGTCTGGAGATGGGACGATCTTTTGTCCACCCGGCATGGCAGGGCAACACCCGTGTGCTGCGGCTGTTGTGGGCCGGTATTGCCACCTTGCTCGACAGGCACCCGGCCATTCGCCATCTGTTTGGTGCGGTCAGCGTCAGCCCCAAATTCAGTGATGTGGGCAAGTTTTTGATCATGTCATCACTGCAGCTGCATCACATGGATGCAAATTTAAAGCACCTTGTGCGGCCACGCAACGCACCTTGCCTTACCAGCCTGGCGTCAGAGCAACGGCTGCTGGAAATCAGCGCCGGGCTGGCCGACCCGACCCGCTTGTCAAAGTTTTTGCAGCGCATTGAACACGGCATGAAGCTGCCGATGCTGATCAAACATTACATCGAGCTGAAAGGCCGCTTTGCCGGCTTCAGTGTGGATAACGCATTCAATGGCACGCTGGACGGCCTGGTGTTTGTGCGTGTTGAAGACATCAGCACCAAGATGCGTGCGCAGTTGACCAAGTCCAGCGCAAAGCCATGAGTCCTGATTGATTCGCAGGATCACGTATTTAATTTTGACTCACTGAACCTGCGCCTGAGCGCGCGCAGGGACTTCAGTATCAAACCTCCCACCGACGCATCATCCGTTGCAGGGTTTGGTGTTTTGCTGGCTGTTTTTAGATCGATCTTTTGCTGCTTGAGCAGTGCAGGCTGCGTTTTTTGCCGTGCAAACAACGCCATGGCTGCATCTACATGCCCCAGCAGCGTGGGCAGCTTGAGTGGCTTGTTCAAAAATCTGAAAATGCGCGCCTGGTTGATCAGCTCTATCACCAGTTCTGAGTCTGAAGAGGCTGTCATGGCAATCGTCACAATCTCGGGGTGCTCCTGTTTTAGCAGCTTGAAGAAGGTTTGGTGGCTGCGCTGGCTGTCTTCAATGTCGGCCACCAGCACGCCAATATTTTCGTCTTGCAATGCCTGCAGCGCGCTGCCCAGGTCGCTGGCGTACAGCACGCGGTAGGTGCGGCCAAACAGATCTCGCGCGGCCAGATACACCTCGCGGTCTGAATCCAAAAAGAGCACGGCCTCGTCGGGCTTGGCATCGCTGATGCTGGCCAGCGGGGTGCTTTCAAGCGCCTGGCCGATGGCCGCGGCTTCAGACAGGGTGGCGCGAATGTCTTGGGTGTTCCAGGGTTTGCTGGCAAAGCGGTAAACCTCGCCCTCGTTGACCGACCCGACTATCGCCGCCAGATCAGAATAACCGGTGAGCAAAATCCGCACCGTGTTGGGCGATGCCAGCCGCGCTTTGGACAGCAGCTCGGTACCCGTCATGTTGGGCATGCGCTGGTCGCTGACGATGACGTGAAAGTGGTGTTTGCCCAGTAGCTCCAAAGCACGCTCGCCGCCAGTGGCCAAATGCACTTCGTAATGCTGATTGAACAACAACTTCAGGCCCGACAAAATGCGTTCCTCATCATCGACAAACAGCACGCGCGGCCTGTCGGCTGCCAGGCTGGTCAGTTGCGGTTTGCTGGTGTCAATTTTCTTTTGTACTGATGTGAAATCAATTTTGCGCAGCTTGGTCACGGTTGCTGACAAGCCAGCGGTTGCCGCTTGTTTAACGGTCATGTCGTAGTCGTCATTGGCTTGCCAGACTTGACCCTCAAAAGCCAGGCTCAAGGCTTTTGAAAAGTCCGCCGCATTTTGAAAGCGGTCTGCCGTCTGTACGGCCAGGGCGCGCGTGAGCACCACATCCAGAGCGCTGTCCAGCCCCGGGTTCACATCAGTCGCGGCCACAAACTTGCCGCTGAGCACGCTGTGCATCAATGAGGTGAGGGTGTCGCCCACAAAGGGGCGCTGGCCAGTCAGCAGCTGGTAAATCACCACGCCTGCCGAAAACAAATCAGCACGCCTGTCGGTGGTTTGCCCCTGTATCTGCTCGGGCGACATGTAGCTGGGCGTGCCCAGCGTCATGCCGGCTTGCGTCAGTTGCGATGACTCCAGTTGTGCAATGCCAAAGTCGCAGACCTTGACGCGCCCATCGGCAGTCATCATCAGATTGGACGGTTTGATGTCGCGATGCACAACCCCCAGGTTGTGGGCAAACTGCAAGGCGTCCAGCAATTGGGTGGCGATGGATTTAACCTGTGATGCTGCCAGCGGCTGGCCCGCGCGCATGGCTTCGTCCAGCCCCTGGCCCGCCACATGCTCCATCGCGATGTAGGCGATGTCATCGGTTTCGCCATAGTCGTACACGGCCACAATGTTGGGATGCGTCAATCGGCCAGCGGCTTGGGCTTCGCGTTTGAAGCGCTGCATCATGGCCCCGGCTTCTTGCGCATCTTGTGCGGCCAGTAAATGTTTGGACACGGTTTTGATGGCAACGTGGCGTTCAATCAACGGATCCAGCGCCTGGTAAACCACGCCCATGCCACCTCGGCCCAGCTCGCTTTGTACGACGTATTTGCCAATCTTGTGAGGGGCTTCAAGCGACATGGTTCACCACCCCATCTTTTGGTAGCGTGATGGTAAAGCGCGTGCCTTTGCCGGCGGTTGAGGCGACCTCAATCTTGCCGCCATGCTCGGTGATGATCTTGTAGGCAATCGACAAGCCCAAGCCTGTGCCTTCGCCAATTTTTTTGGTGGTAAAAAACGGGTCAAAAATTTTGGGTAGCACGTCTGCCGGGATGCCACTGCCGTTATCGGCCACCTCAACCACCACATCGTCACCCGACAGGCGGGTCGTCAGGCTGATCACGCCATCGGCACCCGTGGCTTGCGCGGCGTTGGAGATCAGGTTTAAAAACACCTGGTTCATCTGTGAGGGTGAGCCGGTCACAAAAGCCTGGTCGTTAAAGCTTTTCTCGATTTGTTTGTCTTTGACCAGATTGCGCGCAATCACCAGAGTGCTGTCGAGTCCATCGTTAACGCTGAAATGCGCGACTTTACTGCGATCCAGTCGGCTGAAGTTTTTCAGGTTGGTGACGATTTCGGATATCTGCTCAATGCCGTAAATCCCGTCTTTGATAACGCCCGCCAGCTCCGCCGGGCCGTGGCCACTTTCAGCCAGCACGCAGAGCTCTTGCACCTTGGCGTACTGGATAGCAACTTCGTCTTCATCAGCCGCGCCGAGTGCCAGCAAGTCCAGCAGTTTGCGGGTTTCTACAGGCAGGCTGGCGGTTTGCGGCAGTTGCTCGTCAAGCACCTGCAGGCCATTGCGCACATAGGCCAGCGGCGTGTTGATTTCATGCGCCACGCCAGCAATCATCTGGCCCAGGGATGACATTTTTTCAGACTGGATCAAGGCGGCTTCAGACTCCTTGAGGTGGCTCAGCGCATCACGCAGCTCGGTGGTGCGGGCGGTTACGCGGTGCTCCAGGTTTTCATTGGCGTCCTGTAGCTGTGCATTGGTGGCCTGCACCAACCTATAGCTGTGTATCAGCCGCCAGGCAAACCAGGCAATCAGCCCCAACAGCGCGGCGGAATAAGCAATCAACAGCGTGCGGTAAAAGTCTGTGCTGCTTTGCAGCGCCTGGCGGTTGGCGACCAGGGCTTTTTCTGTGTCGGCCATGCGCTGCTGGGTCGGCAGGGTGGCAATCTCATTGAGCAAACCATCTTCAACCGCCTTGATCCGCTGCACACCATTGAATTTGGCCATCAACGCCTCGACGGGCGCGGCCAGGTAGGGCGGGTACATGGGCAACAGTGCTGTCACGTCAGTCAAGTTGGACTCAATGCGCTTGACCGCCGACGGGTCTGACAGCAGGTTGTACTTGAGGGTTTCGGTCAGTAGCTCATTGACGCGCACACCCAGCTCCGACAAGTCGGCCACGGTTTGCAGGCCTTTGCCGCCTTTGAGCTCCAGGGCGTCGCGCTGTTGCACGCGCAGCAACGCCAGCAGGTCGGCGCTTTCATCGGTCACAAACAGCAGCGACTCCCGCAGGATGCGGTTTTGCTCGGCAAAGCGCTGGGTGATGGCGGTTTTTTGCGCCAGCACGGTGTTAACGGTTGCAAACTTGGCCTGTGCATCAGCCAAGTTTGGCGCGCTCAGTGCGCTGGCAATGCGACTGGATGTTTTGGTGACTCGCTCAGACGGGGTTTGGCCCGCGGCAAAAACGCGGTTGATCCCGGTCTTGGCGCGCAGCGAGTCGGTGGTCCATTCGGCATCGAGTGCTTCCAGCTCGCGCAGGTCGGCAATGATCAGGTTTTCTTTGGCAAAGTCGGCGCTTTGGGTTTTTGAATACAAAAACCACAACGCACCGACCAGTGCGGCGGCAACAAGCACAGAGCCCGCGATGCGTAATGACTTCAGGGTGGACTTCATGGTGAATAACTCCTCTGGGGAGTAGTCGCACCAGCGTGTCGGTTCTTACAATCGGCAATGCGCTTGGTCTAAGGCGCTATAAATTCAGGAGCTACTTGCGCCCGTATTTATTGGGCTGAAGGCCTAAAACATATGTAAAAATAGTCGTCATTGAAGCTTTTCAGGCTTTTTTGCTGCAAGTGGTGTTGTAAAAACTGCCGCCATTCATGTTCAGCCCAATGCGCGAGCCTGACAACAGCTTGCCATTGGCGCTGGCCAGCGGGCCGGTAAAGGTGATCTTGTTGTCTGTACCGATTTTGTAGCTGCCCGACTGGCCTTTGCTGTCGCGGTAACGGCTGCTGCTTTCGATGTGGATGTCAATAAATGCGTAGTTCAGCACCGTGCCTGCCAGCATGTAACAGGGGTATTTGCCAAGAGGCAGTGAGCCGCTGCTGGCTGATGCGGCGGCGGCAGGGTTTGCTTGGCCGGGTTTGCCTGACGCGCCTTCAGCTCTCAGCATCCAGAAAATGTTGTAGTCCGTCTTGCCTGTGGCGTCCAGCTTGACATGGCAACTGCTGCCGTCGGCCTTGACAATCGTGCCCGCCTGCTTTTCTCGGGTGACGACACGCTTGCCCACCACACAGTCTGCGGCTGACTTGAACTCTTGTGCCATCGCTTTTTGGCCAAAGACAAACAACAAAACCAGCGCAATCACCACGGCATAGCGGTATTGCATCAA
The DNA here is from genome assembly GCA_049653085.1 of Polaromonas sp. Taxonomy (GTDB): domain Bacteria; phylum Pseudomonadota; class Gammaproteobacteria; order Burkholderiales; family Burkholderiaceae_C; genus Polaromonas. The sequence continues at coordinate 79,610 of JBASFP010000087.1, read as the reverse complement.
CCGTTCGACCCAGCGACCGGGCCGGAGAGGGGCGAAGGTCTGCGGTTCAAGGGGTTGGTCAGACTCGGGTTGAAGCGGTGTCATGGTGATGGGTTTCCTCAAGGGGGTTGCGTCAGTCCAGAAAGTAATGCTCAGACCGTTCCACGCGCCCGTTCTGAATCGTCACGTGGCAGCTATGCCGCCCCATCGTGGTGGTGTCACTCAAAATGTTGAACCCTTCTTTGGCGTTGCCCATTCGCAGGCCGTTGCTTAAGGCAAATGCAACCACGTCCGCGCTGGCTGTACCCGGTTTGATCTGCTGGCACAGGCTGCCAACGCTGTCGTGGCCCGTGTTCATTCGGTTTGTTACCCACACTGACATGGCTGCAAACAGCAAGAACAAAACAAATACTCGCCCCAGTTGCTTCCAGGTGGCACGTTCAATCACGTCCCTATCGGCCACATGCCGCTTGAGCAAGCGCCGCTTCAAAAACCCCTGGCCAATAGCGGGCTGGCGCACCAGATCCACAAAATCCCCCAGCGATGCCAGTAGCGGAATGCACGTCCAGCTCAGCAGCAAATACAACCAGCCCTCACGCCGCGCGCCCAGCAAAAACTTGTGGCCACCCCAGAACCCGGCCAGTAAAGTGACATACAACACCAGCACGCGGTTAGCCGTGCGCAGCGGGATGGAGGTCTGGTGCAGAAACTCGCGCTCTTCAGGGCTCACGGCGCGTATCTTGTTGAAGCCACATCCCGGACATCACCATTTGCCATCGATGCGCTTTTGTGTTGCATGCACGCAGTTGCCGCCGGTGATCTTGTCCTTTTCGCCCAATACGCGGAAGTTGCCCTGGGGCATCAGTTTGTAGGCCATGCCTTTTGACGATCCGCTGGTCATGCGCAGCACACCGGTCGATGCGTCAAAGCTGTAACGCCCGGTTTTGCCGTCGAAGTTGCGGTAACTACTGCCGTCCACAATGCCGAAATACGCACCCGTGAACAGCCCGAACCCTGGCTCGGTACAGGTGTACACGCGACCCGACTGCAAGGCGGAATTGGTTTTGCCTGCGGCTGCCAAGGGAGCCAGCAATAAGCAGCCAGCAATCCACATGATGTTCAATGTCATGGTGCATCCTCTTTTCGTCGTTTGAGCCGCCCGGTGCCGTCGAGTGTCAGCACATCGGTTTGTGGACGAGCGGCAATGTCACGGGTCTCGCCCATCGCCACCACATATTTGCCATCAGCAGATATAGCGCGGATAAAACCGGGCCGCCAGCCCTTGCTGGCGTTTTTGACAGACACCGCCTCGCCAACTTGCAATGGCCGCTCATCAATGTCTTTTTTGCCCAGGTAAGTGCCCGCAAAAATCATGACCGCCAGCAGCACGCAGATGGCCACCACGACTTTGGTCACCACCCGTGCAATGCGGTGGGACAGCGGTGCTTTGACAGATTCTTCGGCAGCCATGAGCTTGAGGTATCGAGCTTAGTTACCCGCGCCGCCAGCCACGATGTTGCCCGCACCACCCGCAACAATGTTGCCAGCGCCGCCAGCCACGATATTGCCAGCGCCGCCCGCGACAATTTGATTTCCGTTCATGAAGTTGCCGTTTGAAACGGTAAGTTTGGTGCCTGCCGCGACGGTTTTCATGCCAGCGACAGCAATGATCTTCACCTTTGTTGAACCCTGACTCCACCAGGTCAAGCCCGTGCCGCCCTGGCCGCAATTCACCGTTTTGACGGTGCCACCGCTGGCCAGGACGCAGTTGTTAGAACCGTTGTTGATCTTTCCAGTGTTGCCATCCAGCTTCCAGATTTGTGCATCCCCGCTCTTGCAAGCGGCAAAAGCCAATGCAGTACCCGACGCATCAAGGCATTTGCCGTCAATTTTGAGCTGCCCGTAAAAAGCGTTGCCAGCCACGAATGGCATGTCCACCTTCTGGTTGCTGGCGCCGCTGACACAGCCCTGCGCAGCGGGCGTTCCGCCCGCGTTGGTCAAGCAGCTGCCAAACGTGCCTGCGGAGGCGAACACCTCAGCCTGCGCGGCAAGCGGCAGGCAAAAACCCGCTACGGCAGCCAAAGAAAAAAGTGTGCGGTGTAAAGCTTTCATCAATCTCTCCAGTTCAAAGGTTGGGTTACAGATGACACCAAACTTTACGCATCGCAACCGCAAGCTGCCATCCCCCGATGGGGGTATTTCGCAGGTTTTTTGAATAGTTCTTTACGCCGCCGGGCAGCGCACCACCAGCACCGTGCCTGTGGGCGATGCGCTTTGCAACACCAGGCTGGCGCCAAGCTTGGCGGCGCGGCGGCGCATGTTGGTGAGGCCGCGCTTGGCCTGTGTACCTTGGCCGGGTGCTGGCTCAGGCGGCTCGGTAAAGCCGCAGCCGTTGTCGCGGATGGTGAGTTGCCATAACTCACCGTTTGCCTCGGGGCCGGCTTCAAACCGCACGTCTACAAGGCTTGCGCGCGCGTGCTTGAGCACATTGGTCAGCGCCTCCTGCACGATGCGCACCACGTCCAGCAAGGCACCGGGCCCGAGCGGCACGGGGTGTTGGCTGATGTGCCAGTTGGACTCAATACCCACCGCCGCCAGCTTGGGCTGCAACCTGTGGCGCAAGGTGGCCAGTGCGTCGGCCACGTGGCGCTGCTCCGGGTCGAGAGAGTCCATCACCAGCCGCAGGTCGTCAATGCACTGGTCTATCAGGCCAGCCGCATCGCCGTGCGACAAATCACCTTGTGCAATGCCCACTTTGGCGCTGATCAACTGCGAGCCTACACCGTCATGAATGTCGCGCATCAGGCGCTCGCGCTCGGTGGCGACAGCGGCCACGCGCTGCAGCTCGGCCATGCGGTCGTAGGTCTGTTGCAGGACATCGGTGCGCTCTCGCACTTTTTGCTCGAGTGTCGCGTTGAGCTTTTCTGTCGCCTCCAACGCTATAAAGTACTGACTGGCCAATGCGAACACCAGTGACGCTAACAGCACTGGCGCACCAAACGCCATCATGGCCGCCGAGCCGTAAGGCAGCAAATTGCTGGACACCGCGTAGTCGTGCAGACCCAGACCAAGCGTGAGCTGCAGCGCCGCCAAAATTACCCAGGGCCCCGGTTCGCGCCGCGCTGCTGGCTGGCGCAGGTGCTGCACCAAAATAACAATGATGCTGACCAGCATGGCCACACACAGCCCGTACCAGACCAGCCGCAGCTGGCTCATGACCTGCTCCCCCAGCAGCAAAAACAACACAGGTATCGACAGAAAAATCCATTTGGCCGCCCGCTCGGTGCGCGGCAGGGCACGCTGCGTCAGTCGCAGCATGAAGAGCAGCAACAACAGGCCAATCACGCCCAGACTGCCCAAAATAAAAGCCTCCCACAGGCGCGACGGGATGCCGCCGCCGCTGTAGGTGTAGTGAAAGTTACGCAGTGACCACAGCACCGCCAGCCCTGCAAAGTAGCCGTAAATCACCTGCGCCGGGCGGCGCAGCCACAGCAGCCCGACGATCAGGCCTGCCACGATCAGCACCACATTGGCAGAGCGGCTAAGCGTGACACGCCTGAAAAACGCGCTGTCAAACTGCGCCTCCACCTCGCTGCGCGAGCCGATCAGCAGCGGCGTCATGCCGCCGCGCAGGTTGGACGCCACCCGCAGTCGCACATGCAGCCAGTTGTCACCCGGCTTGAAGACTTGCGGCGCGACAGAGACATATTGCGGCTGGCTGCCGTTGCGCTGAATGTTTCCGGTCATGCCACCGCCATCGCCAACCTCCACCCCATTGACATAAACCGCATAGGTCGTGCCGACCATGCTGATCAGCAGGCCGATGGCACTGGTGGGCTGCTCTGCCAGGGTGAGCTTGATGCGGTACCAGCCGTAGCCCGAAGCACCACGCCGCGACACCCGCCAACTGTCAGGCAGGCTCTGCGGCTGCCAACCCTGTGTTGGCGGCTCGGTCGCGTCTGACTTGACGAATTCCATCTGCGTAATGGTCAAGCTCTGGCCGGGTTGCCACGCCTCGGCCTGCGCCAGGCTAGCGCAAAGCCACAGGCTGACCCACAGCAAACAGCGCAGCGCCCTCATGGATGAATCAACCCACGCTGGCGCGCCACCAGCACCGCGTCTTGCCGAGAGTGGGTTTCCAGCTTTCGGTAAATGTTTTTGACATGACTTTTGACGGTATGCGGCGATATAAACAGCTTGCGGCCAATCTCGGGAAAGCTGTCACCCCGGGCAATGGATTCCAAAATACCGGTTTCGCGCAACGACAGCAGCTGCGCGTCTTGCGCGTCGGGCGACGGGTTGGTTGGCGCCATGCCCACGCAGCGGCGCAGCAAATGCCGCGCCAGTGATGGGCTGATGGGTGACTCACCCGCATGCACCGCATGAATCGCCGCATTGAAGTCCGCAGCGACAGAATCTTTGAGCAAATAGCCCGTTGCGCCCGCCTCAATGGCATGCAGCAAATGGAATTCGGTACCAAAAACCGAGACCACCAGCACATCGGTGGTGGGGCAGCGCGCGCGGATCTGGCGAATCAGCTCAAAGCCGTCAATGTCTGGCAAGCCCAAGTCCACCAGCGCCACATCGGGCAGCAGCTCGGCCAGCGCGCGCAGGGCAGGCAGGCCGCTGGCAAAGGCACCGGCCAGCCGCAGGCCAGGGTCCAGCGCCAGGTTGTGACACAGCCGCGCCATGTGGGCGGGGTCGTCTTCAACCATCAGCACGTCAAGCAGGGCTAGTGAGGCTGGCGGTGCATTGGGAGGTACATCTAAAAGCATGCCCAGACGCTACCAAATTTTGGCCAACGACTCAATCCCCCGTTGGGGGGAATTGTCGGCCACCCAAAACGCTATAAACTTAATAGCTGCCTGCGCCCGTATTTATTGGGCTGAAGGCCTAAAGCACCCTTAAATGACGGGTTTTCAGGCCTCTCGCATGTCTTTGCGAGCTTGACCCGCAATCCATGACCCCGCGCCCTGCCAGCACCGCAGAAGGCATGGATCCCCCCCGGATCGTGGTCCGGGGCAGGCTCCTCAAGGCCGGGATGACAAACGCTTGTCAACCGTCCAAGGCCCCAGACCGTAAATGGCCAGCGCAGCCAGCAGTGCGCCCCACAAAATGTGCGCCTGCATGGCGGCGGGGGCGATCTCGCTGAGGGAGATCACGGCCACAACATTGACGACGAAGAGGCCGAGCGCCGAGAACCTGCCCGCCAGGCCGATGACCAGCAACACAGGCAACACCAGCTCGCCCACCGTGCCCATAAAAGCGGCCACTGAGGGCGACAAAAACGGCACTTTGTACTCGTCAGTGAACAGTGCCACCGTCGTGCCCCAGTCGCGCAGCTTGGTCAAGCCCGACAAAAAGAACACCTGCGCCACATACAGCCGAGCCAGCAGCGCGGCCAGCGGCTGCAGTGCATCAAGCCCGCGCGTGATCGGGCTCCAGGCGTTGCGGACTTTGTCAATCAATGTGGGGGAAGGGGTGGTCATGGTCGTCCTCTGTTGTTGTTAATGGGGTAAATGTATCGCGCCTGTGACCAGGCCGGTTTGCACGGCTTGGCTGAGCCAGGTGTTGAAGTCAAACGCGCTTTCGATGCCTGTTGCCTGGTCAAGCGCAGCGCCCAGCGATAAGCTGTTTTGCAGGCCTGTGATGAGTTGGTATTCAGCCGGGCTGGTGCTGCGCAGCTTGGGTTTAAAACCCTGCCGCCAGACCAGCGCACACTCACCAACGCCTGCTTGCAGCCTGCTAGCGGCTTCGTCAAGCGCGGGCTCGCCGATCAGGTGGGCGTTGACGATGCTCACCACCGGATAAACGCTGGCCAGCATGTAGACACCCGGGCATAACGACAGGCTCACGGGCGGCGCATCGTCAGCGCCTGCCAGCAACGCAAACGACGCGGTATCCAGCGCCGCGTCTGGTGCAGTGGCGGCGCGGTGCAACGCCCATTCGATGCGCGCCACGTCTGCTAAAAATGGCTCGTCTGCCAATTGCGGCGCTGCGGCCAAAAACTCAGGCAACTGCGCACCCCACTGACCCATGTCACCACGCTGCGGCGGGTGCTGTTGCCAGAAGTGGCGCGCCAGTGGCTCAAAGCTCTCCAGGCCAATCAGCTGGGCAATGACGGGGTAGGTGCTGGCCAGTGTGCGTTCAGCCAGCACCGCGCGGTTGGCCTGGTAGACCTGCAGGCCGCGCGGGTTGTAGGCGTTGGTGGTCTGGCCAGCGAGGGCTTGCAGCAGATTTGACTGCTCCAGTTGCAGGGCGCTTGTCATGTGCTTTTGGCCGTGGCGGCTTCTTCGAGCAGCACCGACAGCGGCGGCACGTCGGTGTCCCATTCAATCAATGCTGGCACCTTGCCAAAGCGGGTTTGGGCGTGGCGGTAAATTTGCCACACGGGCGTACATACGCGGCTGCCGTGGTCGTCAATCACCATATCGCCCATGTTGACGTGGCCCGCCAAGTGCAGCTCGCCGACCGACGCTGGCGCAATGCTGTCTATCCATTGCAGGCAAGCGGCCAGCGGGTCGGCGCATCGCCCGGCCAGTTGATCGTTGAGTGCGTTGACATAGATGTTGTTGACGTCGACCAGCAGGCCGCAACCCGTGCGCTGGGCCAGGGCGTTTAAAAATTCAGTTTCTGTTTGGTCGCTGCTGCCAAAACTGACGTAGGCCGACAGGTTTTCAACCAGCAGTTGGCGCTTCAGGCGCTCTTGCACGCGCTGCACGTTGGCACACATCACATCGAGTGCAGCGGCGTTAAACGGGATGGGCAACAGGTCTGCCGCGTGTACTGGCTGGCCAGCAGAATCAGAAATATGACCGCGTGCAAAGCAGGCATGGTCAGACACGCGAATGGGCTCGATTTGCTCGACCAGCCGAGCCAGTTGGTCTAAATGCCAGGCATCTATGCCGATGGCTGAGCCCAGCGCCAAACCCACACCGTGCAGGCTGACCGGGTAATGCGCGCGTCCTTGTCGCAACACGGCCAGAGCCGCGCCGCCTTCGGCAAAAAAATTCTCGGAGTGGACTTCAATGAAGTCAAGCGGCGGCAACTGCTCAAGCAACTCGCCATAGTGAGGGTGCCGCCAGCCAATGCCGACAGGCGCGGCATGGGCTGGGGCTGTGGTCACTGAAAAATCAGATTAAGAAGCGATCAGTTCGTCTTTTTAGCTATTTTTTTAGCTCTTCTTTTCAGTCATTTTTTTCTTGGCGGCATCGGCGGTCATGCCCTTCATGCTGCCACAAGTGCCCTTGGCAACGTATTTCCACTCGCCTGCGTCCATGGACACTTTGGACTGGCCAGCGCAAGAATGGGTACCGGCCAAGTTGGCGCAGTCGTTTTTACCGGCTTCGGCAATGCCGTAGCACTTTTCTTTTTCCTGAGCCATGGCAGGCGTTGCCATCAGCATGGTGGACAACAGGGAAGCGGCAGCAGCAGCGATAAAAGCGCGTTGGTTCATGGTAAATCTCCAGTTAAAAAGTTGACACAAAAGTTGAAGTTGACAATCAACCGGGACAGATGACCTGTCTGGTTAAGCTTTAGTCAGTCACCATTGAATATTCTTACAGATTTTTATTTCACTACAGCAAATCAGCAATCCTGTCCCAAGCCTCGGGCGGGATGCGGCCCACATAACGCTCGACGACCTTGCCGGTTTTGTCCAATAAATAGGCAGCTGGCAGCATGGCGTGCTTGCCCAGGTTGTCTTTGTAGCCAGACTCGCCCGTCCACATTTGCACAAAACGCTCTTTCATGGGCACGGTACGCGAAATGATGCGCTCGTAGTCCAGCAAGTCCTGAACACGGGCGTCTGTGCTGATGGCCACCAACTCAAACGGTTTGCCCATCCAGCCTGAATAGTTGTTGCGCATTTCCGGCATTTTGTCGCGGCATACCGCACAGCCCGTCGACCAGAACATGACCAGCACCACCTTGCCTTTGAGCGTGTTCATATTAAAAGGCGCGCCGTCAATGGTCTTGCCTTCAATTTGGGGCAGCAGCACGGCGGCGGCGCTGGCTGGCTTGGCGGGCACTGTCGGTGCCTGCGCAAGAGCAGAGCCTAAAAACAGCGTGGCCAGCAGCATGACAACATGCCGTTTGTTTAAAAAATCAAAGTTCATGGCGATTTGCTTTCTTTTTCAAGTCTGAGGTTGTGGAGTATGCCGCGCCGCGCGAGTTCCGGCTAGACTGCCGGGCATGGCTAATTTTGAAGAGCAACTGATTGAACACCGGGTGTACCTGATGCGTTTTGCGCGTCTGCAACTGCGCAACGATGCCTGGGCCGAAGACGCGGTGTCTGAAACGCTGCTGGCAGCACTGTCAAAACCACAAACCTTTGGCAACCGCTCGCAGCTCAAAACCTGGCTGGTCGGCATTTTGAAACACAAGGTGATTGATCTCATACGCAGCAATACGCGTGAGATGTGCATGCCGGATTCAGACACAGACAATGAAAGCGATGAACTGGACAAGATCGCCTTTAAAGCGGATGGCCATTTTGTGGAACAACCGGCTCAGTGGGGCGACCCGCATCAGACCCTGCAGCAGCAGCAGTTTTTTCAGGTGCTCGACGCCTGCATGGAACGCTTGCCGCCCGCGCTGGGCCGGCTGTTTTTGATGCGTGAGTGGCTGGAACTGTCATCGACCGAAGTGTGTAAGGAACTGGCGCTCACACCGACTAACCTGTATGTACAGCTGCACAGGGCGCGCCTGCGATTGCAGGAATGCCTGAACATTCACTGGTTTGGCCAGCGCAGCACTTAATTTTTTAATTTATGCCGAAATTTACACTTTTGAGACGCACCTGCAAAGAAGCCGCCGCGCTGGTCATAGCCAGGGAAGACCGCGACCTTAAACTGAACGACGCTGTCGCATTGAAACTGCACATGATGGCCTGCAAGGCCTGCCCGGAATTTGAAAACCAGGTGCTGACGATGCGCGCGGCGATGGGTAAATGGCGCAATTATTCTGCGGCGGAAGACGCAAAACCCTGAAGAAGCCGATTGTTTTAGGGCTTATTTGCGCTATTTAGCGCTTTTGTAAGTAGTTACCATAGTTGCATGCCCCCTGTTTAACAGGCGCATAATGTAGGGGTATAAATTTTTGAGCGGTTGTCAAATTTATTTGTTCAAGCCGTTTAATGTTTACACGGGCTAGTGATCGGCCAGTTTCGCGCGCTACAGCGGTACGTTTAATGATTTGTTGTGCATACGGGGCTCCATCGCTTTTGATAATCGGTTTCAATATTTGAGTTTTTAGAGGAGTCCCTTGATGGGCAACAAACTTTACGTCGGCAACTTGCCATACTCGGTCCGCGACGAAGACCTGCAACAATCTTTTGGCCAGTTTGGCGCTGTGACCAGCGCTAAAGTCATGATGGAACGCGACACCGGTCGCTCCAAAGGCTTTGGCTTTGTAGAAATGGGCAGTGATGCTGAAGCACAAGCAGCGATTGCCGGCATGAACGGTCAGCCACTGGGCGGCCGCAGCGTTGTTGTGAATGAAGCCCGTCCGATGGAAGCGCGTCCCCCGCGTTCAGGCGGTTTCGGCGGTGGTGGTGGTGGTGGCGGCTACGGCGGCGGCGGCGGCGGCGGCGGCGGCGGTGATCGTTCAGGTGGCGGCGGCTACGGCGGCGGTGGTGGCCGTTCTGGTGGCGGCGGTGGAGACGGTGGTTTTCGCAGCCCGTACGGCGGCGGCGGTGCTGGCGGTGGCCGTTCTGGCGGCGGCGGTGGTGGTGGACGCGGCGGCTATTAAGCCATTGCAACCCCTTTGAGCCTGAATCACTTCAGGCTGAGCAAAAAGGCTTCAAAATGCAGGTTTTGAGGCCTTTTTAACGTCTAAAACAGGCTCTAGCCCAACAAACACGGGCACAAGCAGCTCCTGATTTTGTAGCAGCGAGAATCAATCCGCCTGGCGCGGTTTGCGCGCCCGACCCGTCAACGCTTTGTCAAACAGCGCGTTCGGCAGCAGGCGCAGCAGTTTGGCCACCACGCCCATTTGCCAGGGAATCACGCGGTAACTGGTGCCCGCTTCAATCGCCGCAAACGCCTGGTCTGCAAACGCCTGTGGTGGCATTAAAAACGGCATGCTGTAGCTGTTTTTTTGCGTCAGGGGTGTGTCGATGTATCCGGGGCAAATGGTGACGACTTTCACGCCTGAGGCTTTCAGCTCGCCGCGCAGGCTTTCACAGTAAGCAATCACGGCGGCTTTGCTGGCGCAATACGCGCCGTGGCCGGGCAAGCCGCGCATGCCCGCCACGCTGCCAATGCCGACAAGTGCGCCCGAGCCGCGCTGCACCATCGCTTCAATGAACGGGTGAAAAGTTGCCGCCACGCCGATGTTGTTGGTGGCAAAGGTTCGCGCCATCACGTCCAGGTCTTGGCGTATGGCGCTGTCCATGCCAATGCTGATCCCGGCATTGGCAATGACCACGTCCGGCACGCCCTGGCTGGCGATGCAAGCTTGGCCAGCCGCCACAATGCTGTTGCTGTCAGTCACATCAGCGCTATATATTTCATAGCTACTTGCGCCCATATTCATTGCTTCAACCCACGATTTGACCTCTTGGGTGCGGCGCGCTGCAAGCGCCAGCCGATAACCGGCCTGGTAAAACCTGAGCGCCAGCGCCTGACCAATGCCGCTGGATGCGCCGGTGATAAAAACCAGCGGCTTCATTTGCTGGCCGATCCGGGCATCAATTGGCCTTTGACGCGACCTTTCAGTACAGCAATGCCCGTCAGGTTGTCAAACGCGAAGGTGTCGCCGCTGAACTGGTCTGCGCCGCGAATCAGCGTGACGGGCAAATGCGATTTGACCCGCTCTACATTGACAAACGCATGCAAAAACTCGCCGCGGAATTCCATACGCGGCAGCACCTTGCCGTCGTTGCCCGCGACAGCCTCACGAATCACGCGGGCGTTGCCGAAGAGTTGTACTTCCGAGCCATCGCCATTGCTCAGGGCACGGTTGCCCGTGGACGTGACGGGCCGACCCGCATCGCTGATCGACAAAATGCGCGGCTGGTCAATCTCCAGCGTGTCGCTGGCGGGGTAATGCCGCCCCTCGACACCATAAATTTCGCTTTTGAGCTGACCAACCTCACCAAACGACTTGATGGTGAACTTGCGCATGAAATAGTCAACATCATGCTTGGCAGCTTGCGCTGCTTCCTGGCCGCTGAACACAGGTGAGTTGCGCACCAGCCAGTAGGTGCCCAGCGCCAGCACCGCCATCAGTGTGATCGGCAGGTAAATAGACACCTGGTCCCAGGTGCGCAATACGCGCCGCCAGGGTTTGTGCAGCAAGGCAAGCGCGGGCATCATGCGCGGTACGCCTCAAGCAGTTGTGCGTAGCGGCCACTGGCCACCAGGAGCAGGTCACACAACTCACGCGCAGCGCCATGCCCGCCTTGCGTTGTCGTGATGTGGTCAGCCATGGCTTTGGCTTCAGCGTGCGCTTGGGCAGGTGCGCAACTGAATGCCGCAAGTTGCATCACGGGCAAGTCTGGCCAGTCGTCGCCCATGGCGGCGGCTTGCGACCAGTCCAAACCCAGTGCCTTGAGTGTGATTTCAGCGGCAGGGCGTTTGTCTTCAGTGCCGAAATGGGTGTGGGTGATGCCCAAAGCCGCCAGCCGATGACGCAGCGGCAAGCTGTCGCGCCCTGTGATGACGGCAGGTGTGATGCCAGCTTTTTGCAGCATCTTCAAACCATGGCCGTCCAGCGTGTTAAAGCGCTTGAGGGTTTCGCCGTGCTCGGACATGTAGAGCCCGCCGTCTGTCAGCACGCCATCGACATCAAAAAAAGCAACTTTGATGCCTTGGGCTTTGAGCAGCAGCTCGGGAGAAAAGTTAAGTGCCATTTTCATATGACTTTTGCTCTGAGCAAATCATTGCTGTTCAAGGCGCCGCACAGTTTGCCAGACCCGTCCACCACCAGCACGCTGGTGATGCTGTATTGCTCCATCAGGGCCACGGATTCTACCGCCAGCGCATCGGCTTGCACGGTGCGTGGGTTGGCGTGCATCACGTCGCCTGCTTTGAGGCTGCGCAGGTCAACACCTGTTTCGACCAGCCGGCGCAAGTCGCCGTCGGTAAAAATGCCCAGCACTTGCCCTTGCGCATCAACCACCGCCGACGAACCCAGGCCCTTGCTGCTGACTTCGCGCATCAAGTCGCTAAAACTGGCCGCCAGCCCGACTGAGGGCACGTGATTGCCACTGCGCATCACATCACTCACATGCGTCAGCAGCTTGCGGCCCAGTGCGCCGCCGGGGTGAGAGCGGGCAAAGTCCTCTTGCTTGAATCCGCGTGCATCGAGCAGTGCGACAGCCAAAGCATCGCCCAGCGCCAATTGCGCGGTGGTGCTGGCAGTGGGCGCCAGATTCAAGGGGCAGGCCTCTTGCGCCACGCTGCTGTCCAACGTGACTTGTGCATGTTTGGCCAAAGTGGATTGCGCACCACCCGTGATGGCCACCAGCGGCACGCCCTGGCGGCTGAGTACCGGCAAAATGGCGGTAAATTCTGCGCTCTCGCCGCTGTTGGAAATCGCCAGCACCACGTCTTGCGCAGTGATCATGCCCAGGTCGCCGTGGCTGGCTTCAGCCGGATGCACAAACAGGGCGGGCGTGCCAGTCGATGCCAGCGTGGCCGCCACCTTGCGCCCGATGTGGCCGCTTTTACCCATGCCCATCACCACCACCCGGCCCGGACAAGCCAGCATCAGCTGCACCGCTTGGGCAAACTCTGCACCCACGCGGCTGGCCAGTCCGTGTACGGCGGCGGCTTCAATTTCAAAGGTCTTGCGCGCCAGCGCCTGGGCTTTGTCAGGGTCGAATTGGGAAGCATCAAAACTCATGTCCGCATTCTATAGACCCCACCCACGCCAGCGGGAGCAACACGTTTAACATCCAAGCATGAGCGCGCTTGAATTAACACTGCTGTACCTGCTGGCCGCTGTGCTGGGGGTGACGCTGTTTCGCTGGCTCAAGCTGCCGCCCATGCTGGGTTATCTGGCTGTTGGTGTGGTGATTGGCCCGCATGCGCTGGCGTTGTCCAAAAACGCCGATGGCGTGCGCCATCTGGGTGAGTTTGGCGTGGTGTTTTTGATGTTCGTCATCGGGCTTGAATTTAATTTACCCAAGCTGCGCTCCATGCGCCGCCATGTTTTTGGCCTGGGCTTGCTGCAGGTGTTGTTGACCATTGTTTTGGCCACGGGGGGCTCGCTATTTTTGGCCAGCATGGCACCCACGCTGTGGAAGATGGACTGGCAAACCGCACTGGCCTTGTCCGGCGCGATAGCCATGAGCAGCACCGCCATTGTGGTCAAGCTGCTGGCCGAGCGGCTGGAAATGGAGTCCGAGCATGGCAAGCGCATCATGGGCGTGCTGCTGTTTCAGGACTTGGCCGTGGTGCCGCTGCTGGTGTTGATCCCTGCACTGGGCGCACCCGCAGACACGCTGTTCACCGCCTTGGCGATTGCCGCGCTGAAGGCGGCTGTGCTGGTCGGCCTGCTGCTGACGGGCGGCCAGCGGGTGATGCGCTGGTGGCTGACAATTGTGGCGCGGCGCAAAAGCGAAGAGCTGTTTGTCTTGAACCTGCTGCTGGTCACGCTGGCGCTGGCGTGGGTCACTGAGCTGGCGGGGCTGAGCCTGGCACTGGGCGCTTTTATTGCGGGCATGCTGATATCCGAGACCGAGTTCAAGCACCAGGTGGAAACCGACATTCGCCCGTTTCACGATGTGCTGCTGGGTCTGTTTTTCATCAGCATTGGCATGATGCTGGACTGGCACATCGTGCTGGAGCGGTGGCCACTTGTGCTGCTGCTGGCCACGCTGCCGGTGGTGTTCAAGCTCGTGATGATCACGGCATTGACCCGCTTGCTGGGCGCGACATCAGGTGCGTCACTGCGCACTGGGCTCTATTTGGCGCAGGCCGGCGAGTTTGGCTTTGTGCTGCTCAGCCTGGCCAATGAAAGCCGCTTGGTGCCGCCGGATTTGCTGAACCCGATTTTGGCCAGCATGGTGCTGTCGATGCTGGCCACGCCGTTTATTATTTTGTACAGCAACCGCATCGTGATGAAGCTGGTGGCCAGCGAATGGCTGCTGCAGTCGCTGCAAATGACGTCGATCGCGCGCAAGTCCATCAACGCCAACAAGCACGTCATCATTTGCGGCTACGGCCGTTGCGGTCAAAATTTGGGGTCGATGCTGGAGCAAGAGGGCATTCAATACATGGCGCTTGACCTGGACCCCGACCGCGTGCGCCAAGCCGCCGCAGCGGGTGACTCCGTCGTGTTTGGCGACGCGGTGCGCCTGCAATCGCTGATGGCCGCAGGCCTGGCGCGCGCCAGTGCGGTTGTGGTGACTTATTTAGACACGGCCAGCGCGCTGAAGGTGCTGGCCAATGTGCGAGCCCACGCGCCCACCGTGCCAGTGATTGTGCGCACCGTCGATGACCATGATCTGGAAAAGCTGCAGGCCGCAGGCGCGACCGAGGTTGTTCCCGAAGCCATCGAAGGCAGCCTGATGCTGGCCAGCCATGCGCTGGCACTTGTCGGTGTGCCAATGCGCCGCGTGATACGGGTGGTGCAAGACCAGCGCGACGCACGCTACAACCTGCTGCGCGGCTACTTTCGCGGGGCTGATGACGACACCGCCAACGAGCAGGACGAAGAACGCCTGGCCACCGTCACACTGCCGCTGGGCAACAAGCTGCATGGCAAACCACTGGCGGCGCTGGTGCTGCATGCGGTGGGGGTGCGGGTGGTGAGTTTGCGCCGCAGCGACGGCAAAGCACTTGAACCAACTGACGACACGCTGCTCGAAGGGGGTGACACGCTGGTGCTCTCGGGCAAGCCCGAAGCGCTGGCCGTGGCTGAAGACAAACTGCTGCGTGGCCGCAGCGTCAAACCAGGACCACCATGAACCGACGCCAAACACTACAGACCCTGCTGTCTGCCAGCGCATTACCAGCCATCAATGGCTTTGCACAAAGCGCGCCTGACGTTGCCACGCTGCTGCGGGCTGGCGGCTGCGCGCTGATGCTGCGCCATGCGCAAACCGAAGCAGGGGTGGGTGACCCGCCCAATTTTCAGCTTGGCCAATGCAGCACCCAGCGCAACTTGAGCGATGAAGGCAAAGCCCAATCCAGACGCATCGGTCAGTGGTTTGCTGCCCGCAAGCTGGTTGTTGGCAGCGTTCAGTCCAGCGCCTGGTGCCGCTGCATTGACACCGCCACACTGGCGTTTGGCCGCCACGACTTGCTACCCGCGCTGAACAGCACCTTTGACAGCCGCAGCAACCAAGCCGCGCAAACCGAGGCCTTGCATCAGCGGCTCAAAGGCATTCGAGCAGGCCAGTTTGAAGTGTGGGTGACGCACCAGGTCAACATCTCGGCATTGACCGGTGAAGGACCCGCCATGGGCGAGGCGTTTGTGGTGAAGCTGGGTGCGGGTGGGCTGCCCGGTCGGGTGGTGGCGCGTACCAGTTTTAATTAAAGTGCTATTATTTCAGGAGCTGCTTGCGCCCGTATTTATTGGGCTTGAGCTCGATTTGAGCCTTAAACTCATAACGACTCAGGTGCAGGGGAAAAGTTTCCAACGCAAAGACGCAAAAGCGCAAAGAACGCAAAGTAAAAAGATTTATTTGAGAGCTTTGCGACCTTTGCATCTTTGCGCCTTTGCGTTGGAAGCTGGCTGTTGGACTTCATAAGGCTGCTGAGTAGTTACTTGAATTCAGGCTTTCAGGTGCTTCAGGTTGCCCAATCAGCGCAATTCACCATACTGCGTCGCACTCAGCGCCGGGGCGGCTGATGACTCGGGCATCTCGGTGTCTTCAAAACCTGTGATCAGCGTGTAAGAGCGCAAGCCGCTGCGGCTCTTGCCCGTGCCGTCGGGCGTGGCCGGGTGCTGTGCCGATGCCGCAGTCAATGCCTGTTTGAAGGCGGTCATTTCGTCGTCATGAATGGGGTCGTAGCGCTGCGAAGCAGGTTTTTTCACTGCTGGCTTGGCGGCCTCAAACGGCATGGGCTGGGACTCCAGCGCCGCCGGCTGGCTGACACCAAAATTGACAGCATTGACGGCATTGGCCGCAGCGGGGCGGTTGTCAATACGCCAGTAAACCGACGTGACGAAAATGCTGAACAGGCTTTTGGCCGTGCTGATCAACAGGGTTTCAATTTCAGCCAGCTTGTCAGCCTGGCCGCCCAGGCCGGGGGCGACATCCATCATCACCAAAAACTGGTCGCCGCGCTGATCCAGCGACAGCACCTTGAACTTGTAGCTGGCCGACAGCACGCCGGCGCGGGTCATGCATTCGCGAATGGCCACATAGAGCTGCTCGCGCCGGGCGTGGCGCTTGACTTTGCGGTCTACCTGCTGCGCCTGTGGCGACAGCGCTGCCTGGCCAGCGGGCGGCAAAGACTTGTCTTGCGCCTGCGCGGGCTTGCTGCGATGCGGCGGACGGGTGCTGACAGGTGCGGCTTTTTTAGAAGCGTCTGACTTGCTTGAAAACCAGTTGAACAAAGACATAATTGTGTTTTTCTTAAAGGTGATTCCCTCACCAGGATCACATCGTTAGATAGGCTGACGCCATCACGCCAATTGGCGCACAAAAACAGGCGTGATGTATGCCACACATCCGGCAGCGACAGCCGCCAGTCATGCGCCTGACATTTAAACGCGCTTAAGTGTATGGCAATACGCCAGAAAGGTGAAGCTCACGTAAGCATGGAGTAAGGCGGGTATCAGGCCACGGCCACGCGCTTGGGCCGGATGTACAGCCGCCGCGCCATCACTGCTGCCATGCCCAGCGTCAGCTCCAGCGCAATCGGGCTGTGGCGATTGGCCAGCTCCAGGAATCGCATCGGGGTCAAACACCACAGCTTGCAGTCGCCTGAAGCCTGCACCGTGGCGTTGCGCGGCTGGTGCGAGAAAAAAGCCCCCTCGCCCAACACGCTGCCAGCGCCGACCAGCGCCATGCGGATGCGCGACTTGTCGTCTTCATAATGCACGCTCAGCGTCCCGCTTTCAATGAAATAGAGCGTTCTGTCAGTCGCGCCCTGCTCAATCAGCACCTGGCCACCGCCCAATGTAAAGGGCTGCAGGTAGCCCGCCAGAATCTCCCACTGCGGCACACTGAATTTGCAGCTCAGCGCGTCACTGGCGTGGCAATGGGCGATGGCTTGAGCCAGGCCGTGGATGTCAAAACGAAGGTTGGCGGGCAGGGGTGCATTCATGATGCGTGACGTTAACCGCTAAATATCACGCCTGACAAGAGAAGTTAACGCCCGCTTACGCCTGATACATCTGCCGCTTGATCTGGCAGGCGCTACGGCTTACTTGCCGATGCAGAATTTTGAAAATATCTCACCCAGCAGGTCGTCGGGTGTGAACTGCCCGGTGATTTCGCTCAAATGCAGTTGCGCCTGGCGCAGGTCTTCGGCCAGCAAGTCCAACGCCGGGTTATTGGCCTTTAACTGGTCGGCTGCTTTGGCCAATTGTGCATCGACTTTGCTCAGGGCTTGTACATGCCGCTCACGCGCCATGTACAAGCCTTCAGGCGCAGATTGCCAGCCGACGACCTTTAGCAATTGCTCGCGTAGCGCTTGCAAGCCATGCCCGGTTTTGGCAGAGATCACCACGCCCGCGCTGCCGGGTGGTTTTGCAGCATCTGACTTGTTCCACACATCAATAATTGGCGTCTTTTCAGGCAGTTTTAAGGCCAAAACCGCCTGAATACGGGCGTCAGCAGCTATGTATTCAATAGCGTTTTGTTGCGTCAGGTCATGTAAAAACAGCACCGCATCGGCGCTTTGTATTTCTGCCCAGGCGCGCTCCACGCCGATTTTTTCAACCTCGTCCAAGGCCTCGCGCAGGCCGGCCGTGTCCACCACATGCAGCGGCACACCGTCAATCTGAATCAGTTGTGAGACCTTGTCGCGCGTGGTGCCCGCTATCGGCGTGACGATGGCCAGCTCAGCCCCAGCCAGCGCGTTGAGCAGCGAGCTTTTGCCCGCATTGGGCTGCCCGGCTATCACCACCTTGATGCCCTCACGCAGGATGCTGCCTTGCTGAGCTTTGCCCATGATGGTTGCCAGCGTTGCCTGAAGCCGTTGCAGTTGGCCTTGTGCGTCGGCTTTTTTCAAGAAGTCGATGTCTTCTTCAGGGAAGTCCAGCGTCGCCTCGACCAACATGCGCAAGTGAATCAATTGCTTGAGCAGCGCATTCACTGCGTTGGAGAATTCACCCGACATCGAGCGTGCGGCAGAGCGCGCCGCCGTCTCGGTGCTGGCGTCAATCAAATCAGCAATCGCCTCGGCTTGCGCCAGGTCAATCTTGTTGTTTAAAAAAGCCCGCTCGGTAAACTCCCCCGGCTGCGCTACGCGCAGCGCTGGCAGCGCCTGCAGGCAGCGCGCCAATAACAGCTGCAATACCACCGGCCCGCCATGGGCTTGCAGTTCCAAAACATCTTCACCCGTGTACGAATGCGGCGCAGGAAAGTAAATCGCCAGGCCTTTGTCAATCGTGCCGCCCACAGCATCCAGAAAGGGCAAGTAAGTTGCCATGCGCGGCTGCAACGCCCTGTTGCAGACCGCTGCAATCACCGCGCGCAATTCTTTGCCCGAAACCCGCACCATGCCCACAGCCCCGCGACCGGGTGCGGTGGCAATAGCAACGATGGGGTCGTGATGACGGGCAAGCATGATGCTGCGATATTAATGAAAAAGGCCGCTGAGCGGCCTTTTTAACTTACTTAAACTTCGGTAAGTTGAACTGCGGCGGCACGCCCATCCGCGTATTGATCACCCACTGCTGCGCAATTGACAGGATGTTGTTGGTGATCCAGTACAGCACAAGGCCCGACGGGAAAAAGAAGAACATCACACTGAAAATCAACGGCATGAACCACATCAGCTTGGCCTGCATTGGGTCTGGCGGGGCAGGGTTCAGGGCAGTTTGCAGCATGGTGGTCAGCGTCATGATGACGGGCAAAATAAAGTACGGGTCGGGCGTTGACAGGTCTTTGATCCACAGCGTCCATGGCGCACCGCGCATTTCAACGCTGGACAGCAGCACCCAGTACAGCGCAATAAACACCGGGATTTGAATCATGATGGGGAAACAGCCGCCCATGGGGTTGACTTTTTCGTCCTTGTAAATTTTCATCATCTGCTGCTGCATTTCTTGCGGCTTGTCTTTGAGCCGTTCGCGCATTTCCATGATTTTGGGGTTGATCGCTTTCATCTTGGCCATGCTGGCGTAGGCTTTGGCATTGAGCCAGTAAAACGCGATTTTCAGCAGCAGCACCAGTGCCACAATGGCCCAGCCCCAGTTTTGAATGAAGCCGTGCAGCTTGTCGAGCAGCCAGTACAGCGGCTTGGCCAAAATCGTCAGCCAGCCGTAGTCTTTGACCAGCTCCAGGCCGGGTGCCAGCTTTTCAAGCATGTTTTCTTCTTGTGGGCCGACAAACAGGCGCGACTCGATGGTTTTGGTCGTGCCGGGCGCCACATCACCAGCAGCGGTGATCATGCCGACCGCGTACAAATTGGTGTCTACCTTGCGCTGAAACAAATCGCGCTTGATGCCGTCGCCTAACAGCCAGGCCGACGCAAAGTAGTGCTGCACCATGGCCACATAGCCATTGGTGGCCTGTTTTTCAACGTCCATCGTGCCTTTTTCGATTTCCTTGAATTCGATTTTTTGGTATTTTTGCGCTTCGGTGTAAATCGCCGGGCCGGTGAAGGTGGAGTAAAAAGACGACTCGCCCAGCGGCGCATTGCCGTCGCGCACCAGTTGCAGGTACAACTGCGGTGACACAGCGCTGCCGCTGGCATTGACGATGTCATGACGCACGGCAATGTCGTAAGCACCGCGTTTGAGGGTGTAGGTTTTGACCAGCTTGATGCCGCCCACCTCGGCTGACTCAAACTTGACCTGCATTTCGTTTTGGCCTGCGGCCAGCGTGCGCTCGCCGGGCACCGCTGTCATCGGGGTTTTGTGGGTTGGCATGGCAGCACCGCCACTGGCGGCGATCAAGCCCGTTTGCGCCACATAGACGCGGCCAGCACTTTCGTCGAGCAACACAAAACCGGCGTTTTTGTCGGTCATGTCCTTGAACTTGACAAACGATGACTTGACCAGCGAGCCGCCTTCGGTGTCAAAGGTCAAGGTGAACACATCGGTGCTGACCACCACTTTTTCACGTTTGGCCTGAACGGCGGGTGCTGCCGAGCTCAAGGGGACCGCCGCGGTGTTTGCCGTAGCGGGAGCCGGTGTGGGCACAGCAGACGCACTGGCAGGCGGCACTGATGCGGAACCCGTGGATTGAACTGCGGGCGCGGTGGTGACGGGCACAGGTTTCGGGAAAAACGTGGCCTGTTTGCCGTTGAAGGCTTGCCATTGATCCCACAACAGCACCATGGAAAAACCAAAAATCACCCACAAAATGGTGCGGCGGATGTCGTTCATGACGGCTTCTTTTCTGAAGTTAGGGTGGTGCTGGCCACGGGCGTGATCAGTCGGGTAAAAAACGAAAATGGCGAGGCTTGCGGCACGGGGTCATGCCCGCCATCGCACCAGGGCTGGCAACGCACCAGCCGGTAGGCGGTGAGCGTTGTGCCGACGATGGCGCCGTGCTGTTCAAGCGCCTGGAGTGAATAGGCCGAGCAGGTCGGCTCAAAACGGCAAGCGTTGCCAAGCCAGGCCTTAAGCAGCATGCGGTAGGCCTTGACCAGCAGCATCAAGGCGCGGCGCGGCAGACGATAAAGAGAAGTCAAAACGTGATTCATACAGCCGATTGCATCAAAACCAGCAACTCGCTGCGTACCGCTTCTTTGAGCGCTGTGGATGTGGCGCTTGGAAAGTCTTTGCGCGAAAACTCACGCCGCAGCCTGACCAGAAAAGCCGCTTGCGGAATGGGTGATGTCAAGCTGGCGCTCACGGTATAAATTTGCCTTTTGATGGCGTTGCGGGTCACGGCGCGTTTGGCCCAGCGTTTGGGCACCATCGCTCCAATCCAGGCTGCGGCGACAGGAAACAAAGCCAGAACATCTGCCGTGTTGTTGGTTTGAATCTCGATGCGATGCAGTGCAAAGTGACTGGTTTTTGCAACCAGCAAGCCACTCAGAACCGCCTGAAATTGCGGCCGGGTCTTAAGTCGCTGCATCAAGTGCGCCAACTCATGCGCCCGGCGACAGGCCGCTTATACGGCCAGGCGCTTGCGGCCTTTGGCGCGACGTGCAGCAATCACGGCGCGGCCACCACGGGTTTTCATGCGGGTGAGGAAACCGTGCGTGCGTGCGCGCTTGACTTTGGAGGGTTGGTATGTGCGTTTCATGATGTGTCCGGCTGCTTGCTTGAAAGTTGATTCTGATGAATATCAGGGAAACCCATGATTATCGCTGATTTTTCAAGCCAGGCAAGCAGTTAGGCTGCTTATTTGGTGTAGTGGCTGAGATTGTCTTCATATGACATCTATTGTGCTGGTCAAGCACCGCCAAATGTTAAAAATAGGCTTTGACGATATGTGGATAACTCTTGTCCGAAGCTACAATAAAGGGTGCTTGAAAAGAATCATATCCACAGGCGGCCTTCGTTGCGTTGCACTTTCATCTTCACCCATGGCTGATAGCGCTTTGCTGCATTCAAGCGATGGGCTGTGGCAAAGCTGCGTCGATCATCTGGCTCAAGAGCTGCCTGAACAACAGTTCAACACCTGGATCCGTCCTCTGGCCGCCGTGGTGGCCGAAGACTTGTCAAAAGTCACTCTGCAGGTTGGTAATCGTTTCAAGCTCGACTGGGTTCGCGCCCAGTATGCCGCCCGTATCGCGGCGCTGCTTGAAAAACTCTCCGGCCAGCACATTCCACTTGAGTTAGCGCTCGCTCCGCGTGAATCACCAGCCAAATCGACAATGTTAACTCGCGCCTTTGAAGGTGCAGGCATTGCTGAACCCGTCGGTTTGGGCGTTGCTGAAGACCTGGCGGGTGCGCCTTTTAAAACCCGGCTCAATACGGCGTTGACCTTTGACACCCTGATCGAAGGCACCGCCAACCGCATGGGTCGTGCCGCCGCCATGCATGTGGCCAGCAGTCTGGGTCAGTTGTATAACCCCTTGTTTATTTATGGCGGTGTGGGTTTGGGCAAGACCCACCTGATGCACGCCATCGGCAACAAGCTGCTGGCAGATAACCCGCAGGCCAAGGTGCTGTACATCCATGCCGAGCAGTTTGTGTCTGATGTGGTCAAAGCCTACCAGCGCAAAACCTTTGACGAGTTCAAGGAGCGCTACCACTCGCTGGATTTGCTGCTGATTGACGATGTTCAGTTTTTTGCCAACAAAGACCGCACGCAAGAAGAGTTTTTCAACGCTTTTGAGGCGTTGCTGACCAAAAAATCACACATTGTGATGACCAGCGACACCTATCCCAAGGGTTTGACGGATATTCACGAGCGTCTGGTCTCGCGCTTTGATTCTGGCCTGACAGTGGCCATTGAGCCGCCCGAGCTGGAGATGCGCGTCGCCATTCTGATCCGCAAAGCCGAGGCTGAATTGGCCGTGATGCCTGAAGAGGTGGCCTTTTTCGTCGCTAAAAATGTACGCTCCAACGTGCGTGAGCTGGAGGGCGCACTGCGCAAAATCCTGGCTTATTCGCGCTTTAACCAGAAAGAAATTTCCATCCAGCTGGCGCGCGAAGCCTTGCGCGATTTGCTGTCGATACAAAACCGCCAGATATCGGTTGAAAACATCCAGAAGACCGTGGCCGACTACTACAAGATCAAAGTCGCTGACATGTACTCAAAAAAGCGACCCGCCAGCATTGCCCGGCCGCGCCAGATTGCCATGTACCTGGCCAAGGAGTTAACCCAAAAGAGCCTGCCCGAGATTGGTGAGCTGTTTGGTGGGCGGGACCACACCACCGTATTGCACGCCGTGCGCAAAATGTCGGCTGAACGCCAGCAAATGACCGAGTTGAACCAGCAACTCCATGTGCTTGAACAAACCCTGAAAGGCTGACAAGATGAACTCGTTGCGCCCATTTTCAACATTCATAACTATGGGTATAACTTTTGCACAACCTGACAGTTATCCACAGTACCTGTGTGTTTGTCAAAGTTATTCATATTTAACAGTCGCTTTGCCAGTATCTGGAACACAAGGTTAAACAACCGACAAGTCCATGATTAAAAAGGGGAAAATAGGCTTGTTCACAGAAAAGAGCCTCCCTTACTACTACTACTAATTTGAATTAAAGAATTAAACAGAAACAACAAGAGGAAGAAATAGACATGATCATCCTGAAGGCTACCCAAGATAAAGTTTTATCCGTTCTGCAATCGGTCGCAGGTATCGTTGAGCGTCGGCACACGCTGCCGATACTTGCCAATGTGCTGATTCGTAAAACGGGCGCGCAATTGCAACTGACCACCAGTGATCTGGAAATTCAAATCCGCACCACGGCTGATCTTGAAGGTGACAGTGGCAACTTCACCACCACCGTCGGTGCGCGCAAGCTGATCGATATTTTGCGATCCATGCCAAGTGACCAGACCGTGTCACTGGAGTCAGCCCAAAACAAGCTGATTTTGAAAGGCGGCAAGAGTCGCTTTACATTGCAAACACTGCCGGCTGAAGACTTTCCACTGGTGCAAGAAGCCACCAATTTTGGCCCGGTGTTTTCAGTCCCGCAAAAGGTCTTGAAAGATCTGTTGAACCAGGTTTCGTTTGCGATGGCGGTGCATGACATTCGTTACTACCTGAACGGTATTTTGTTTGTGGCTGAAGGCAAACAGTTGAGTCTGGTCGCCACAGACGGCCACCGGCTGGCGTTTTCATCGGCCATGCTCGATGTTGAAGTGCCTAAGCAAGAAGTGATCTTGCCGCGCAAAACCGTGCTGGAAATGCAGCGCTTGCTCAGCGACAAAGAAGGCGCCATTGAGATGCAGTTTGCCAGCAACCAGGCCAAGTTCAGTTTTGAAGGCATGGAGTTTGTGACCAAGCTGGTCGAAGGCAAATTCCCGGATTACAACCGCGTGATTCCCAAGAACCATAAGAACATCATCACGCTGGGTCGAGTCAGTTTGCTGGCCAGCTTGCAGCGTACGGCTATTTTGACCAGTGACAAATTCAAAGGTGTGCGTTTGAATATTGAACCCGGCACGCTGCGTGTCGCATCTAACAATGCGGAACAAGAAGAAGCAGTTGATGAGCTGGACATTGACTACGCTGGTGAAGAGATTGAGATTGGTTTTAACGTCACCTACCTCATCGATGCGCTGGCCAACATGGAACAAGACATGGTGAAGATGGAACTGGCGGATTCCAACAGTTCAGCGCTGCTCACCATTCCCGACAACGCAACCTTTAAATACGTTGTGATGCCGATGCGAATTTAAACGTTTGCCAAGCTGCCCAGATCAAACCAAACCCGCTGCAAAAGCGGGTTTGGTCATTGAAGAGATTGAAGAAAC
The DNA here is from genome assembly GCA_049653085.1 of Polaromonas sp. Lineage (GTDB taxonomy): Bacteria > Pseudomonadota > Gammaproteobacteria > Burkholderiales > Burkholderiaceae_C > Polaromonas. Next base: position 55,171 of record JBASFP010000087.1, on the reverse strand, counting down.
CGAGAGATCAGACAGTTATGACCGAAGAAAACAAGCCCAATGAGCCAGCAGCACCCGTCAACAACGATGCGCTGGTGAACGTCAACAACGGCGCTGCGGGTGAAGACAGCTCCAACTTTCAGCCCAAGATTGACACCAACCAGGCCGGCGCGTCGGAAGCCTACGGCGAAGGGTCGATTCAAATTCTTGAAGGCCTGGAAGCGGTGCGCAAACGCCCAGGTATGTATATCGGTGACACGTCTGACGGCACAGGCTTGCACCATCTGGTGTTTGAGGTGGTGGACAACTCGATTGACGAATCGCTGGCTGGGCATTGCGATGACATCGTCGTCACCATCCACACCGACAACTCCATCAGCGTCACAGACAACGGACGCGGGATTCCGACTGGCATCAAGATGGACGACAAGCATGAGCCCAAGCGCTCAGCAGCCGAAATCGCTTTGACAGAATTGCATGCAGGCGGCAAGTTCAATCAGAACAGCTACAAGGTATCAGGCGGCTTGCATGGCGTGGGCGTGAGCTGCGTGAACGCACTCAGCAAAATGCTGCGCTTGACGATTCGCCGCGACGGCAAAGTCCATGTCATGGAGTTTTCAAAAGGGTTTGTGCAAAACCGCATCATTGAAAAGGTCGATGGAATCGACGTCTCTCCCATGAAGGTGATGGGCGACACCGACAAGCGCGGCACTGAAGTCCACTTTCTGCCTGACCTTGAAATCTTCCAGACCAATTCAGACTTTCATTACGAAATTTTGAGCAAGCGCTTGCGAGAGTTGAGCTTTTTGAACAACGGCGTGAAGATTCGCCTCAAAGACGAGCGCACCGGCAAAGAAGACGACTTTGCAGGCGCCGGCGGCGTGAAGGGTTTTGTTGACTTCATCAACAAGGGCAAAACCGTGTTGAACCCGAACGTGTTCGCCGCCATGGGCGACCGCCAAAGTGACCAGGGCACCAACATTGGTGTTGAAGTCGCCATGCAGTGGAACAGCGGCTACAGCGAGCAGGTGCTTTGTTTTACCAACAACATTCCGCAGCGCGACGGGGGCACGCACTTAACGGGCCTGCGCGCGGCCATGACGCGCGTGATCAACAAATACATTGACGACAGCGAGATTGCCAAAAAAGCAAAAGTTGAAGTCACGGGCGACGACATGCGTGAAGGCTTGTGCTGCGTGTTGAGCGTGAAGGTGCCCGAGCCCAAATTTTCGAGCCAAACCAAAGACAAACTCGTTTCAAGTGAAGTTCGCGGCCCGGTGGAAGACATCGTCAGCAAGCTGCTGCACGACTACCTGCAAGAACGCCCGGCCGATGCCAAAATCATCGTCGGCAAGATCATTGAAGCGGCTCGCGCCCGTGAAGCCGCCCGCAAGGCACGTGACATGACGCGCCGCAAGGGCGTGCTTGATGGCATGGGCTTGCCCGGCAAGCTGGCCGACTGCCAGGAAAAAGACCCAGCGATGTGCGAGATTTACCTGGTCGAGGGTGACTCCGCAGGCGGCTCTGCCAAGCAAGGCCGGGACCGTAAATTCCAGGCGATCTTGCCCTTGCGCGGCAAGATTTTGAACGTCGAAAAAGCCCGCTATGAAAAGCTGCTGACCAGCAATGAAATTTTGACGCTGATCACCGCGCTGGGCACCGGCATCGGCAAAGCCGGTGGCAGCACGGGTAGTGACGACTTTAATGTTGCCAAGCTGCGCTATCACCGCATCATCATCATGACCGACGCGGACGTTGACGGCGCGCACATCCGCACGCTGCTGCTGACGTTCTTCTATCGCCAAATGCCCGAGCTGGTCGAGCGTGGCCACATCTACATTGCCCAGCCACCGCTGTACAAGGTTAAGGCTGGCAAGGAAGAGCAATACCTGAAAGACACCGGCGCGCTAGACACCTTCTTGCTGCGCATTGCGCTGAAAGACGCATCAGTACAAACTGGTGGTGAAGGCAGTGTGGTGCTGTCTGGCGACACGCTGGCCGAACTGGCGCGCAAGCACCAGTTGGCCGAGTCGGTGATTGCCCGCCTGCGCGGCTTTATGGACGCGGAAGCGCTCAAAGCCATTGCCGACGGCGTGCATTTGAACCTGGACACGGTGGCCGATGCTGAAGTTGCGGCGGCAGCATTGCAAAAGTTTTTACCCACCGCTGAAGTGGCGGGCGAATTCGATGTGCGTACCGACAAACCGATTCTGCGCATCAGCCGCCGCCATCACGGCAACGTGAAAAGCAGCGTGTTGACCCAAGACTTTGTACACGGTGCCGACTACGCCATGCTGGCCGATGCGGCAGCGACGTTTAAAGACCTGATCAGTGAAGGCGCGATGGTCATGCGTGGTGAAGGTGAGCGCCGCAAAGAGGAAAAAGTCAGCGACTTCCGCCAGGCCATGAAGTGGCTGGTCGGCCAGGCTGAAAACGCGACATCACGCCAGCGCTACAAAGGCCTGGGCGAGATGAACCCCGCCCAGCTGTGGGAAACCACGATGGACCCCACCGTGCGCCGCTTGCTGCGTGTGCAGATTGACGACGCGATCGAGGCCGACCGCGTCTTCACCATGCTGATGGGCGACGAGGTTGAGCCGCGCCGCATTTTTATTGAAACCAATGCGCTGCGTGCAGCGAACATTGACGTTTGACAGTACTTGTGGATGTTTGTATTTTTAACGTTTTAAAACCTTACAATTAACGTTAAACCTACGCCTTAGCCATGCAAAATCTGACGCAATCTCAATTTCAAATTGCTTTCGCATTGGGTGCTGTCCAGTCCGTAGAGATACAGCCGCAAGGCGCGCAGTTCGCAGTCAGGTTTTTGACGCTCAAAGGCGATGCCGTTCTGGTGCAGGCGCGCAAATCACAACCCAGGTTGTTTGGCACCGTCGATAGCGCTTTAAAAATGCTGCACAAACTGGGAGTGCGCCGAATCGTCCTTGATCATCTTGAGCAATGGCATCCCGAGGCTGAGTCGGCTCGTCGTGTGCGACCTGACAGAGCCGCAGCCCTGACCCGCGCTGCCGAGTACGACCGCTGGGTACAAGCCAAAGTACAAGCCAGCCGCAATGATCCGCGACCTGCCATCTCAGACGAGGATTGGCAGCGGATACGCGCTGATAAATTCACAGCACGGCAAGCGATATTGGCTGCATGAGCGGCGATGCGTGGCGAGTGATTCGCCGGCCCGAATATCACTCAGACCTTGATGCCATACATGCCTGGATTGGTCGCGACAATAAAATTGCTGCGATTGACATGTGGCTGCTGATAGACGAGCAGGTTGATAAATTGAGCAACCCCAGCTTTCCACGTCGCGCCAGCAGCCGAATTCAGGGTGCTTATGAGCTGGTGGCGCATGAAAACTATATCGTTTACTTCGACCAAGACCCAGCCAATTGCACCGTGACGATACGCGCCGTGGTGCATGTGGCCAGACAATTTCCATAAGCGCACAACTTCTAAAACGATTTATTGAAAAACCCATGAACGACGCGACCCAACTCCCATCTGACGCTAATCCAGCCGCACCCACCGAGCGCCCGCCGCTGCCCGACCAGCTGTCAACCGATGTGCGCAGCAAGCACCACGTCAAAGCCATTTTTGAACACAATATCGGCATTCGCTTCAACGACAAAGAGCGCTTTGACGTCGAAGAATACTGCATCAGCGAAGGCTGGATCAAAGTGCCTGTGGGTAAAAAGGTAGACCGCAAGGGTTTCCCGCTGACGATCAAGCTCAAGGGCGTGGTTGAGGCGTTTTACAAATAATTGTTTCGCATTTTGATGAACGCGCAGACATCATCAGGTTGTCTGCTTCATTGATTTACCATGAAATTCGAACACAGCATATTCGAATTTCATGGTAATATTTCTCCATGTTACGCCGCACCGCCCTTGAATTGGCTATTCATAAAGCGTTGAACCGCTCACGTGGCGTGGTTCTCAGTGGGCCGCGCCAGTCCGGCAAGAGCACATTGGCGCAGCGGTTTTTAAGCCGTACATCCCCTAATTACTTTGATCTGGAATACCCGCCGCACGCCTTGCGGCTGGAGCAGCCCGTTCAAACGCTTGAGGCGCTGAACGGCCTGGTGGTGATTGATGAAGTTCAACTCAAGCCCGATTTGTTCCCGTTGTTACGGGTGTTGATGGATCGAGTGGATACGCCCGGCCAATTTCTATTATTGGGCAGTGCTTCACCCACACTACTCAGTCAGGCTGGCGAGTCATTGCTAGGGCGCGTAGAAACCATTGATGTTGGCGGGTTTGACTTGGGCGAAGTCAGCGCCAATCAAAACCAGAGTGGCCAAAACGGTCAAAACGGTTATAGCGACGAAGCAACCTCCCGTTTGTGGTTACGCGGCGGGTTCCCGCGTTCTTACCTGGCCGCTAGCGACGAAGACAGCATGGTCTGGCGCGGCCATGCTGTCGCTGATCATGTCAGGCTGGACATTCCCCAGTTTGGCATCAACATTGCCGCCCCTGCCATGTTGCGGTTTTGGACCATGCTGGCCCACTACCATGGGCAAATTTGGTCTGCAGCGCCCACGGCGCAGTCTATGGGTGTGTCTGAACCCACTATTCGCCGCTACCTGGACACGCTGACGCAAACGCTGATGATCCGCCAGCTCCAACCCTGGCATGAAAACCTGGGCAAGCGGCAGGTCAAAGCGCCCAAAATTTACTTTCGCGATACCGGCTTGCTGCACTTTTTAATGGGCGTCCAAAGCCTGCCACAGCTGCTGGCGCATCCCCATAGTGGCGCAAGCTGGGAAGGCTTTGCACTTGAACAAGTGCTGCGCATTGCCCAGCCCGATCAGGCCTACTTTTGGGCAACGCACCAAGGCGCAGAGCTGGATCTGCTGATGTTCAAAAACGGTTTGCGCGTGGGTGTGGAATTCAAGAGAGCGGATACCCCCCGCCTAACCACCAGCATGCGCATCGCCATGCAAGACCTGAAGCTGGACGCCCTGTATGTCGTGTACCCGGGCCTGCACCGCTACAAGCTCGCAGACAAAGTTGAAGCCGTGCCGCTGTGGGCCATGTTGCCAACAGCGGTTGACGCGGCTTCTGACTCGGGTGCGGGTGGTTTATCTGGCGTGGATCGACAGAAAGGCCGCTTTGCAGGGCGGAGTGCAAAGCCCATCAGCATTCAGGCAATGGATCAAGCCATCGCCACTGGAGCTGCCGGTCGCAGCAAAAAGAACGCATGATTGAGCAATAGATTGCTATTAAATCAGTAGCTGTTTGCGCCCGAATTTGTTGGGTTACAGGCCTAAAACATACCTGAAAACAGGCCAAAACAGCCTTTTTGAGGGCTCTCAAGCCGCTTCCAACTCAACATGCACCCCGCTGGCCAAGGTGCGCATGAAGATCGGCTCATGGTGGGCAATGCGGTTGCGCAGCTTTCTCAGCTGTTCCAGTTCTGTGTAAATCAAACCACGCAGTTGCTGTACGGTTTTGCTTGGGTCAAGGTGCGGCATGACTGCCCGCAAATGGGGATCCCAGATACGAACATCGAAGCGACTGGTGAACATCGTTTGCCAAAACACGAACTTGAACTCAGGAATCACGCTGCCTGTTGTGGCCTTGTTTTGCCGTGCGGTTATCAAGTCCTTCGTCGGATTGAAACCCATCGACGGGTTGGGCAAGCTGGTTATAAAGGTCATCGACCACGGCCAGTTAGCGCCGTAGATGGCAGCCAATGCATCAGAAACTGCGCTTCTAACAACAACCTCGCACAGGTGCAAGGGCGCAAGCCTGGCAGCTGACACCTCTTATACTTTGTGTACTTGCCTTGGGACTTGCGGGCGAAAGCCTCCCCCTAGGGACAGACGATAGTTACAAAAAGCTCACCTCACGGTAGGCTTTTTTCATTTTAGCGTTTGCTCAGTGCCTCTAACGCTAAGCGCCTTGGTGCCGCACCCCACTTGCGACGGTGCTGCGCGCTATTCAATTTGTAGCTGCTCGCGCACGTATATATTGGGCTACAGACCTAAAGCATGCCTGAAAACAGGCCAAAACAGACGTTTTGATACCCGTCGAGCCGCTTGCAGCTCCACATGCGCCTGCTGGCGGATGTGCGCGGCGATGTTGATCAGCTCATCGAGCGAGAGGTTGAAGTGTTACTTATATGTCGCGCGATTTTGCTGCGTTTGCCAGCGCCACGATGACTGGTTCTTTGGCTAGATCGTCAACCACATCACTTAGAGCTTGTTTGCCGTTGGCCTCCTGTGCTACTTCTGAAATAGCTTGTATCAGGCGATCATAAAAATCATCAGCACCTGTAAGTCGATGCCAGAAGTCTTTGCCGATGAATAACGCATAGTCATGTGCATCCCGCAATTTCTTGTAGTGGCCACTTTCTTGTCCGTCAATTCCGTACAAGATGCCAACAACCATGTCATCCTGCCGAACCGTCACGTTATTTGTTTTCCCTAAATTACGCACGGATTTGAAATGGCCATGAATAGTCGTGACGTCATCCTTGTTAATCGTGTTCGGCCCCAGCTTTACCTGACAGTACTTTTTACGCCCGTCTACGCAGTCGGTAAATTCAATGTCTATGCCTTGCGTCGTCGAGCCGAAGGCATTGACAAGCACGTCGGAAATGAACTTCTGCATATTCATGCCAAAAGATGTGGTAATTGATTGGCCGAGCACGCGAGGGTAAGCAAGCGCTTTAGCAATTGATTTCGGTGTCAGCTGCCCCGTCATAAAAACTGCCAAATAGGAGGCCAGAAAAGGGTTGATGTCGAACTCTTTGATGTCCTTTAGCTTCTCAGTATTGGCCAGATGGTTGGGCAGGATGATTGTCCGGAACCATGTTTGAGCACTGTTCAGTAGAGCTGCCTGTTCTTTGGGCGTCATGTTTTCCCTATCTGTCGTTAATTTGTAAAACTTACTAAAAAGGCTCAAAAGTGTACGAAAACACAGTACCATAACCCTACTTAAACCTTGGGCATGGTTATGACAAAAACGCACTACAAACTCGCTGAAGTCGCCGAGCTGCTGAACGTCTCTAAAGACACGCTGCGCCGTTGGGATCAATCGGGCAAGCTGAATTCTGTTCGCCATCCAATGAGTAATTATCGTGTCTACAGAGCTGAAGACCTCAAACAATTTGAGCTCATTGGCTTGCAGCTAGATGAGCGTTTTGAATCACACAAAGAAGTCGCGCCCAGGCAGCGCTACAACGTGATGGAATTGTTTGCCGGTGCCGGCGGGCTTGCCTTGGGGCTGGAAAAAGCCGGTCTGCGCTGCACGGTGCTCAATGAGTTCAACAAAGATGCCTGCAATACGTTGAGGTTGAACCGTCCCCACTGGGAGGTTGTCGAGGGTGATGTGCGTAACATGGACTTTGCCCCGTATGCTGGGAAGATTGATGTGCTCACAGGTGGCTTTCCTTGCCAGGCTTTCAGTTATGCGGGTAAGCGGCTGGGGTTTGAAGACGCGCGCGGGACGTTGTTTTACGAATTTGCAAGGGCCGTTAAAGAAGTTCAACCGCTGATTTGTGTAGGTGAAAACGTGCGCGGTTTGCTGGCACATGAGGGCGGCCAAACCCTCAAGGGTATGGTCGACATTCTCGATGAGTTGGGCTATGACGTTGTGCCTCCGAAGGTGCTCAAGGCAATCAATTACGGCGTGCCGCAAAAGCGGGAGCGTCTGCTGATCGTCGGTTTAAAGCGTGGCGAAGGCTTGAAGTTTCATTGGCCCGAGATTGCAGACAAGGTTTTTAATCTCAAGGACGCGCTAAAAGCGGGTGAGCTGTTTGATTCTGACGTGCCCAAATCGCACGGGCAGCTCTACCCAGCCAGCAAAAAAACCATCATGGATTTGGTGCCACCCGGCGGCTACTGGCGTGACTTGCCAGTTGATCTGCAAAAGTCATACATGAAAGGCTCTTATTTCTTGACAGGTGGTAAAACCGGTATGGCGCGGCGAATCTCCTGGGATGAGCCGTCCCTGACCTTGACCTGCGCACCGGCACAGAAGCAGACAGAGCGCTGCCACCCGGAGGAAACAAGGCCTTTCACGGTGCGCGAATATGCGCGAATTCAAACCTTCCCCGACGCCTGGCAATTCACAGGCTCCATGACGTCGCAATATGCGCAAATTGGCAATGCCGTGCCGGTTAATCTTGCCTATGCAGTTGGGCTGGAGCTGGTTCGCTCCCTAAATGAGTACGTAACTTTAAATAAAGCTGCCAAAACGGCCTTTAAAGTTAAGAAAAAAGCGACTCTAGCCCAATAAATACGGGCGCAAGCAGCTCCCGATTTAATAGCGTTTGATGCGGCCAGCGTCACTGCTCAGCCATGCCTTGCCTGGCCGCCTTCGCTTTGCCGACGCCCGCTACGCGGCGCTGTCTGACAGGTTTGGGCAATTGGCGTCTTCACAATGAAATTGGCCGGTTCTATCGACTTGGTCAAACCTGCCCCTAACCCCGAAGGAAACCGTTATGAAAACCAATTCAAACTCGCGCGACGAGCAAGCTGCGCATACTGGCAAGGTGGCGAACGACCACAACAAGGTGGGCGATCAGTCTTTGACCCAGAAAAATGAGGCCAAGCGCACGCCCGACAGCCGGACTGACCGTGAGGCGCATATTGGCAGCGGCAACCAGACGCAATCGCGCCGGGGTGCTACGAGGCGCTAAATAGCTGTTTTTGGGCGTCTGTCGGGCATCATTTCGACCTGCAGCCCAATAAATACGGGCGCAAGCAGCTACGGTGTTAATAGCGATTTGCCCGGCCAATTTTGTGCTGCCGGTCGTCGCGATTGGGTTAAAGCCTTCTGCTACCAGACCTCAAGCCTGAAGGAGTCGGGCAGTAGTTTGTTAGGCTCTGTGCTGGCCATAGTTTGAAACGCTTTGTCCCTGCTGACCAGTGTCGTGTCTGTTGCCACGCAATGCGCGGCGATCATCATGTCGAGGTCGGTCAGGTTAACGCCTTGTGATTCGAGTGCGCAGCATAGCCGCCCGTAGCAGCGTGCGGCAGCTTCGTCCCATGGCAGCACGTCCACGCGCAGCAGCACCTGGAAGAGAGCGTTTTTCAGGCGGTCGGGTTGGCCCTTTCTGATCAGGCCGTATTCCATCTCGGCCAACGTCACGCTGGACATGACGGCTTGACCCATGGGTATTTGGCTTAGCCGCCCCAAGAGCGCGGCGTCGCGCCCTTGCATGATGTGGCTGACGATGTTGGTGTCCAGCATGTAGCGCTGGGTCATTCTTGCCAGCCTTCAAATGGGTCGCGGCGTGGTTGGCCAGATGCTTGGCGGCGCTCGATCAGCAGGCCTTCTTGAGCATTCAGGGCGACTGCATCGAGCAAGCCTTGCCAGTCGGAAGGCTTTTTTGAAAGCACCACATCGCCCGTGCTAGCGTCACGCCGGATGAAGACCTCAGCCACATCAAAGCGAAACTCCAGCGGCAGGCGCACGGCCTGGCTGCGGCCTGTGGCAAATACTTTAGCGGTTTGCAGCATGTTGACGACCTTTACTGTGGATATGCCTCATGATATGTATCAGAGTGATCTTTGTCAAGGCTTGCAGTAGCCCGAAGAGAGGCAGTATGTGCCAATTTCGGGCATCATTTAATGCTCATTTAGTGCTGTAGCCTAATAAATACGGGCGCAAGATGCTCCTGAATTAATAGCGATTCAAGCTGTCAGTGTTGCAGCTCAACCATGCCTTGTTTGCTCACCATGGCCTTGAACTCGCTGTCGGCCTGGTTCCAGTCGACCAGGTCTACGCAGATTGACCAATCGCTTTGCCGACGCTCGCTAGGCGGCGTTGTCTGACAGGTAGGTGTATCAGGCGTCTTCACAATGAAATTGGCTGGGCTTTATCGACTTGGCCAAACCTGCCCCAACTCTGAAGGAAATCGACATGAAAACTAAGCAAAACCCGCGCGACGAACAGACTGCGAAGGCTGGCAAGGTGGCCAATGACCACAACAGGGTGGGTGAGCAACCACTGACGCAAATGAACCAGCCCAAACGCACGCCAGACAGCCGGACTGACCGTGAGGCGCATATTGGCAGCGGCAACCAGACGCAGTCGCGCCGGGGTGCTACAGGGCGATAAAACGTCGTTTTTTATGCATCATTTAGGCCTGTAGCCCAATAGATACAGGCGCAAGTAGCTACTAAAAACATAGTACAAATTCGCCCGACGGCAGCATTGCGCTACGACTGGGTTTAGTTGTTAATAGGCTGTAATTGATAAAAACATCAATTTACTTATAATAAATTGACGTTATTGTTAATTAACATGCAGTCTTTTATCAACGCCATCATCAACCAAGCCGCCGCCAAGGGCATCAGCCAGAAGGCGTTGGCTGCCAGCGCCGGGGTGCCGCCCGAGACGCTGTCGCGCATGAAGCGCAGGCCGTCTGTGCGGGCGGGGGCGCTGGAGCGGCTGGCCTTGGGGGCGGGGCTGCGGCTGGCGCTGGTGGGTGTGGCTGATGTCGACTTGGCGCGGCCGGCGGTGCAGCCCCGAATGCCGTCGCCCGCAAATTCGCCTTTGGCTTCGCCGTTGCCCTTCACACAAAAGTACCGTCAGCTGGTGTGGTCTAACCCGGACGCGCCTGCCGAGGTGTTTGTGCGGCAGGCGCTGCTCAAGCCAGACTTCAGCGTGCTGCTGGATGCGGCCACTGAGTTTGGGCTGGACTTTGTGGATGCGCAGTGGGCGGTGCTGATGGCTGAGGGCAGCAAAGAGGCGGCACGCGCCAGGCCGGCCACTGAGCGCACGCTGCGCAACATACGGAGTGGCTATGAGCAAGCACATTGATAAATTAAGACCTGACACGCGCGCCGTGTGGGCTGCATTTGATGGGCATCCGCTGTTGAAGGGTTTTGTGCTGATTGGCGGCACGGCGCTGACGCTGCGTATTGGCCACCGGGTCAGTGAAGACCTGGATTTGGCTTACACGGCGCGCAAGTTGCCCAAGGTGCAAATAGCGGCGCTGGTCAAGCACCTTGGCGGGATGGGCGTGGACATGCGTCTGGCGCAAAACCCGCTGGATGAAGAGGAGTTTTTTAACTCGGGTTTGGACTTGAATGACTACCAGCAAAACTTTATGGCGTATGCAGGCGGGGTGGCCGCAGGTACGACCGATGACGTCAAGGTGTCGCTGGTTTGCTATGACCCGCCGATGGCAGAATTTATAAAAGGCCAGCCGGGCGATGCCCTGCGCGTGGCCACAGTCGGCGAGATTTTTGAAACCAAGGCGTGGGTCTGCTCTGAGCGCTCCAAAACGCGCGACTGGGTGGACATGTACACGCTGATCAAACACCATGGTTATTCGTTTGAAGACATGCGCGGCGTGTATGGCCGCTTGAATCGGTTGGCGGCTTTTAACAATGCGTCTAGCCGGTTGCGCCTGGCAACACCGGGTGCGGCCGATGAGGGTTACTTGAGCCTGATGCCTGATGCGCCCAGCCTCGATGACATGCGGGCGTTTTTTAACGAAGGGCTGGATGCGCTGGAGCAGAAGCTGGCTAAAACTGCTTTTGCGGCAAAGTCTTTGAGCTGAATGGTGCGCAGGCGTGTTTTGGCCTGTTTTGTGCCGTTTTCAGGTGTCATTTACGGCTGTAGCCCAATAAATACGGGCGCAAACAGCTACTGAATTAACAGCGTTTAACGGCGATTTGTCAGACACCAAAAATCGTTTCCATCATCTGCATTTCAATGCTTGGCAGGTGCAGGGCTTTGGCTTTTCTGCGCCAGGTGGCTATTGTTGATGTACGCCGAGCATGAAGTCGAGGTCGGTCAGGCGTTTTACCTGTCGTGCGTGTTTTTTGGCCTGGCTGGCTTCGCGCCGCTCCATCAGCACCCGGCCCCAGCGGTCAGGCGATGAGTCTAAAAAGATGCCAAAGCCGCGTGCCTGCGCGGCGTGCTGTTCGCCGCCGTACAAGTCCAGCCGTGGGTCAAGCAAAAACCGCGGCGGGTTGCCTGGTTTGTTGTCTAGCCATTCTGGCGTGTATTCAAACGACGGCGCGAGGTTGATGCGCGCATCTGGTGGGTACAAGGTGCCGACTTGCATGGGCGCGCCCAGCTCGTGTGCGTCCAGGTGTACCTCGATGGCAGGCCGTGTGGTTTGCTTGGTCACCATGTGCTTGCTTCTTATTCTGGTGTGGGCTGTGCCGTAGCTGCCCGCTTGCCCAGCGACTTCAGGTCTTGCAGCTTGCGGCCCAGCGTGTCGTCAGATGCCATGCCATTGATGTCAGAGTCCAGCCCCAGCACGCGCAGTGCGCGCAGGTACGTGCCCAGTGAGACGTTGGGGTCGCCGGCCTCAAGCCGCTTGAGTGTGTTGCGCGAGATGCCCACCCTTTCGGCGAAAACAGTGGCGGGTAGGTCACGCCTGCAACGCGCAAGCTGTAGCCGCAGCCCGAGCGCTTCAGACAGCTTGGCAAGTTGGGGCGACAGAGGGAGGTGGGTACGGGGCATGGCTATAAGATGATTAAAAACACACTATTTTGTTCATTTTATGGACATGATGGCGATTTGGCAATCTTTGTTTGCGCATATGTTGAACAATTACATCGCTTATTGGTAAAGTTATTAACAAAAGATTGGGTGCCAGGCACTGACACCACACCGCGCGGGCATTGTTATTGCTCTTGAATAAGCCCGCCACCGCGCCCAACTCATACCCATGACTTTTTACCCGCTGGTTTTTATTGTTGCGCTGCTGCATGCCTTTGTGGGCTGGCGTTTGGCGCCTGAGTTGGCTGCGCCTTGGGGCTGGGTGCTGGGCGTGGGGTTGGCGCTTTCTGCTGTTTTGATGCCTTTGGGTTTGATGGGAAGCCGGGTGGCTCGCCAGCCGTGGGCGGATCGTTTGAGCTGGGTTGGGTTGCTGCTGATGGGCTTGTTTTCGTCGCTGTTTGTGTTGACGGCTTTGCGTGATGTGCTGCTGCTGGCGCTGTGGGTGGTTGATGCGTTGGGTGTTGCGCTGCCGCTTGAGAGTGTTCGCTCGCTTACCGGGCAAGTGACGCCTGTGCTGGCTCTGCTGGTGACGTTGCTGGGTTTTTTGAACGCGCGGCGCATTGCCAGGGTGGTGCGGGTTGATGTGCCAATAGCCGGGTTGCCGGCTGCGCTGCATGGCTTTACGCTGGCGCAGATCAGCGACGTGCATGTGGGGCCGACCATCAAGCAGGCGTATTTGCAGCGCATTGTGGCCAAGGTGAATGCGCTGGGCGCGGATGTGGTGGCGATTACCGGGGACTTGGTGGATGGCCGGGTGGCTGAGCTGGCCGGGCACGTGGCGCCGCTGGCGGGTTTGCAGTCGCGCCACGGCACGTATTTTGTAACCGGCAACCATGAATATTATTCAGGCGCGCATGCCTGGATCAAAGAGTTGCGCAGGCTGGGGCTGACGGTGCTGATGAACGAGCATGTGGTGCTGTATCACGGCAAGGGGATGGGCGTCGATGCGCAGGACGATTCGCAAACCGTTGCGCCGTTGGTGCTGGCGGGCGTGAATGACTTTACTGCGCACCACTTTGACCCGACGCACAAAAGTGACCCGGCGTTGGCTTTGCACGGCGCGCCCGCCCATGCGCTGGTGCGGGTGCTGCTGGCGCACCAGCCGCGCAGTGCGCAGGCGGCATCAGATGCGGGCTTTGACTTGCAGTTGTCAGGCCACACACATGGCGGGCAGTTTTGGCCATGGAATCTGTTTGTGCCGCTACAGCAGCCTTTTACCGCCGGGTTGAACAAACTGCAAAACCTGTGGGTGTACACCAGCCGGGGCACAGGCTATTGGGGCCCGCCCAAACGCTTTGGTGCGCCGTCGGAGATCACGGCTTTGCGGCTGGTGGTGGGTTAAAAGTGCCTAAAACCGCGCTTTTTAAGTGTATTTAAGACCTCCAGACCAATAAATATGGGCACAAGCAGCTATTAAAACAATAGCAACTAACCCTGCGCACAGCCCCTGGCATTGCGGTAATCAGTGGGCGTGACGCCATAGCGCTCTTTGAAGCTGCGGTTGAACGGGCCGATGGAGCCAAAGCCGGCTTCTAGTGCCAGCGTCAGGATAGGGCGGCGGTCTTTGGACTCATCGCGCAAGTGCGTCGCCACTTCTTGCAGGCGGTAGTCATTGACAAAGCTGGCAAAGTTGCGGTGTGACAGGCGTTCGTGGATCAGGCGGCGAACGATGTATTCAGGTGCGCGCAACTGTTGGGCCAGGCGGGTGACAGACAGCTCGGCATCGCGGTACAGGTGCTGGTCTTGCATCAAGGCCTGCAGTTTGCCAAGCAGGGCTTGCTGCATGTCGCTAGCGGGTGCGGCGGTGGTTGGTGCGGCGGATGCCATGACAGCCGCTGGCGGCTTTTTGCCACCTTGGCCTAACAAAAATGCGATGCTGTTGGGCGCGGGGCTGAGCAAATAAAGCGCCAGCGCCAGCAAAATAGCGCACAGCCCCAGCAAATTAAGCAGCACCAGCCCTGCCGATGCGGGCTGGCCTGCCAGGCGCAGCTCAACGGCCATCACGGCCACCGCGTATAGCAGGCTGGCGGCCAGCAGGCAGCGCCGTACACGCCTGCGTGACTCGATCAGGTCAGCCGCGCCAAATCGCCAGGCACCCCACAGCGCGTGCCCTAAAAAAAGAAAGCCTGTGAGCTTCAGACCATGAAATGCCCAGCGCCGTGCCTCGTCGTTCAGCATGGGCCAGGTTGCCAGCGTGCCCGCCATCAGCAGTGTTGCCAGCCCCAGCCAGGCCACAGCGGGGACATGCCGGGTGTCTTGCAACACTTGCCGGCCCTGCATCCACAACGCGAATGGGAACACCAAAGCCAATGCCAGCACAGGCCAAGCCCATGGTAGCGCCGTACACACCTGGCCCGGGGCAGAGCAGGTTAAGTAGCCCGCCATACACGCCAGACTGAGCAGCAGCACAGCGCTGCGGCGTACCCCGGTGCGCAGTGCGAGTTGGCCAAACAGCAATGCGGTGCAGGTCAGCGCCATCACGCGCAGGCTGAGTTCAAGGCTTGTATCCATCATTTGCATGGCCTGATTTTGAGGCTATTGCTGGCCGCTGGCTTGCCGAAATCTGCAATCGCTGTGCTTTTTTAAAAAACGCCCAGCATGGCCTGGTTTTCAGGCAGACGCCTAGGCTCTGCGTGCGTAATCTGGCGGCACTTTTTACTTCAAGGCGTTTTTTCATGAACCCAACACCCACACTTTTTGAGGCAGCGTTGGCCGCCTGGCCGACGATATGGCTGGTTGATTTTTTGCGTTACCTGCTAACGGCGGGCACCCTGGCCGGGTTGCTGTTGCTTTTGCCACGGGCTTGGCTGGCGCGGCGACGGGTGCGTGTACGCCAGCTCAGCCAGGGTCAGCAGCGCCGCGAATTTTGGCGGTCTTGCCGCACTGCTGTGGTTTTTTCTTTGACTGGCGCGCTGGTCTACACCGGCGACCAGGCGGGGGTGCTGAATGTTTACGACGAGGTGTACCAGTGTGGCGTGGTCTGGTTTTGGTTGAGCCTGCCTGTGCTGCTGCTGCTGCATGACAGCTGGTTTTACTGGACGCACCGGTTGATGCACTTGCCGCGCTGGTTTGGCCCGGTGCATCGCGCGCATCACGAGTCGGTAGCGCCTACAGTTTGGGCGGCTTACTCGTTTACCGCGACCGATGCCCTGATACAAAGCATTTTTTTGCCGCTGGTGTTGCTGGTGTTGCCACTGCACCCTTTGGTGATATTTGCCTGGATGACGCACATGATTGTGCGCAACGTGATGGGCCATTGCGGCACAGAGCTGCTGCCGCGTAGCTGGCTGGCAGGCTGGTGGGGGCGCTGGTTGACCACCACGCTGCACCATGACATGCACCATGCGCATGGCCACAGCAACTACGCTTTGTATTTCACCTGGTGGGACAGGGCCTGCGGTACAGAGCACACGCAATACAAGGCGCGCCTGGCGCAACTCGTAAGCAGCATCGGCGGTGTGGACGCGCCACAGCCGGACTTGCGCAAGGCCAGCGGTTTGCAAGCCGTCAGTTTGTGGCTGACTGGGGGCTTGTTGATGGCGGCCATCTGGACGCCGCCCGCCCAGGCGCAACAGAGTACACATCAGCTAGCCCAGCGCCTGGCGGAGCGCCCTGATTTGCGTGGGGAGTGGGCGACACAGGGCTACGGGGCGCGCGTGCTGGTCAAAGCCTGCCCGCATGCTGCCGAGCAGTTGTGCGGCACGATCACCTGGCTCTGGACGCCGCTGGACGTCGCAGGCAAGCCAGTGGCGGATGCACGCAACCCGGAGCCTGCCCGACGCGAGCGGCCGCTGTTGGGCCTGGACATGTTGAGCGACTTCAAGCCCAGCAGCCAAGACCCCGCCGTGCTGGAAGGCAAAATTTACAACCCGGAAGATGGCCGAACCTACAGTGCAACGATGCGCGTGTTGGGTAGCCAGTGGCTGGAGGTCAAGGGCTGCGTGCTGGTTTTTTGCTCACGGCAGGTTTGGCGGCGTTTGCCACTGGTTTGAGGGTAAAAAGGGTGGTTTTGCCTTTAAATTTGCATCAATTAGGCTTTTTGACCAATGAATACGGGCGCGAGCAGCTCCTGAATTCATAGCGTTTGCAGTGCGCCCTACAACTCAATCTCAGCCGCTAGCGGCGCATGGTCTGACAGATGCGACCACGGCTTGTGCGGCAGCACGACGGGTTTGTGGCCGATGGCGTTGCGCACATAAATGCGGTCTAGCCGCAGCAGCGGCTTGCGCGCCGGAAAGGTGCGGGCGGGCTGGCCGTGGGCTTGCACGAACACTTCATGCAGACCCGCGCCTTGCGCCAGCTGGTCTTTAGCGCGGTGCCGCCAGTCGTTGAAGTCGCCTGCCACCACCAGTGGGGCTTGTGGCGGAATGTTGGCGGCTATCAGCTTGCAGAGCCTGTCCATTTGCTGGGTGCGGTGGGTTTCTGTCAGGCTCAAATGTACGCACACCGCATGCAGGTTGATGCTGCGCCCCGGGATTTGCAGCTCGCAATGCAGCAGGCCGCGCCGCTCGGGCCCGCTGATGGACACGTCGTGGTTTTCAAACCGTACGATGGGAAATTTCGACATCACCGCGTTGCCGTGGTCGCCCTTGTCATACACGGCGTTGCGGCCATAGGCAAACTCGGGCCAGATGCTGTCGGCCAAAAACTCGTAGTGCGGCGCGTCAGGGTAGTTGTCAAACTTGTTGCCGTGGTGGGTGTGGCTGCCCGTGACTTCCTGCAAAAACACCACATCAGCGCCGATTTTGCGCACCGCTTCGCGCAGCTCGGGCAGGATGAACTTGCGGTTAAAAAACGTGAAGCCCTTGTGGATATTGACGGTGAGCACCTTGATGGAAAAGGTTTTGGCGGCTGTGGCCAGGGCTTCTTCGGCCTCAGCCCGAACCGCTGCGTCGGCCACCGGCTGTGGCGCGTCGGGTTTTGGCTTTTTGACTTTGGTGCGGGCGTCTAGCGATTCGGGTGGGGTCATGGGCGGCGGGGAAATGTCAATCTGCCATTGTTACGCCGATGCGCCTGCCCTGCTTGTAAGACGGCAGGCTATTTTTGTTGCAGGGACTTTTGCAGCCAGCCTAGCCCGGCTGACGTACCACCCGATTGGCCGCCCAGTTTGGGCCTGTATTCGCAGCCGACCCAGCCTTGCCAGTTGCATTGCTGGCTGACTTCGTCAATCACGTCAAACAAGTATGGGTAGTTCAGCTCGCCCACATCGGGCTCGTGCCGCTCGGGCACACCCGCAATCTGAAAATGGCCAACATTACCGGTGGGCAGGTATTGGCGGATTTTTGTGGCCACGTCGCCTTCAACAATCTGGCAGTGGTACAGATCCATTTGTACCTTGAGGTTGGGTGCGCCAACCTGGCCAATGATGTCATGCGCGTGGTCCTGGCGGTTTAAAAAGAAGCGCGGAATGTCGCGCGTGTTGATCGGCTCCATCAGCACGTCTAGCCCGGCTTTGGCGGCCTCAGCGGCGGCCCAGCGCAGGTTGCTGATGTAGGTGGCCTGCACGTCTTCACGCATCAGGCCTTCAGGAATCAAACCCGCCATGAGGTGGATGCGCGGGCAATTCAAGGCCTCGGCATAGGTTAATGCCAGCGCCACACCGGCTTTAAATTCTGCTTCGCGCCCCGGCACGCAGGCCGTGCCTTTGCTGCCGTCCACATCCCATGCTTTGGCGATGCTGGCCGTGTCTGTGCCGCCCGGCGGGGCGTTGAAGAGGACTTGCTGCAAGTTGTTGGCTTTCAGGCGAGCGGCGAGTTCTGTTGCTGGGTAGGCGTAAGGGAACAAGTATTCGACGGCCTTGAAACCGTCTTTGGCGGCGGCTTCAAAGCGCTCAAGAAACGGCAGCTCGACATACATCATGGACAGGTTGGCGGCGAATTTAGGCATGTGATGTTTGGTAGTTAACTTTCAAAGAGTTTAAATTCAGCTTCCAACGCTAAGGCGCAAAGATGCAAAGGTCGCAAAGCAAAAAATTAAATCTTCAACTTCGCGTTCTTTGCCTCTTTGCGCCTTTGCGTTGGAAACTTTCCTCTGACTCGGCGGGACTGACGATTTGTTGGGTATCACCAGACCGCGCCAAAGCTTTGTCGCAGGTCTTCAATCTGTGCGTCTGTCAGTGGCGCTGTGCCGGGCTGCAAGCAGGCAAGTTTGGCGGTTTCTTCAAGCTCTTCCAGCACCGCCATCGCTTCAAACGGGTTAGAGCCCCACACATTGGGCCCCAGGCGTGGCAGCATGACAGCGCGAATGGGCGTGCCGCGTTCAGCGTAGGTTTTGATGGTGTCTGTGACCTCCTGCGCAGCAGCCGGGCTGCCGGGGCGGTGGTAGCTGATGACCGGCACGTGGCCAACCTTCATGACGAAGTAAGGTGTGAGAGCGCCAAGCAGCTCAGGGCGGGCGGTTTCCAAGCTCAAGGCCACGCAATATGTACTGTGGGTGTGAATGATGCAGCCTGCTGGGGTATTAAAAGAGGCTGTAGCCGAATAAATACGGGCGTGAAGCGCTATGGTTTTACTAGCGCGGTCGCCGCTGATTTGTTGTGCGTTGCTGTCTAGCTTGGCCAATTTTGCCGGGTCTAAAAACCCCATGCAGGCATCGGTAGGTGTGATCAAAAACCCATCATCCAGCCTGACGCTGATGTTGCCCGCCGTCGCGTGAACGTAGCCACGGTCAAACAGGCTTTTGCCGACGCGGCAGATGTCTTCACGGGCTTTGGATTCTGGGGTCATGCCAGCATCTTAAAAGCATCAGAGAAGAAGTCGTTGCCGCCGAAGTTGCCGGACTTGAGCGTGATGTGGATACCCGATGCATGACACCATGGGACGCCGGGTGCAATTTGCGGGCCGATTTGCATCTGCGTGATGCCAAGTGCCTGCACGCAAGCGCCGGATGTTTCGCCGCCTGCCACGATCAGTTGCCGCACACCGAGTGCGACCAGGCCTTTGGCAATTGTTGCCAGCGTGTACTCGACTAGCGCGCCTGCTTCTTCAACCCCCAGTTGCTTTTGCACGGCTTTGATGGCGGCACTTTCAGCGGTTGAATACACCAGCACCGGGCCTGCTTGCAACAAAGGCGCAGCCCATGCCAACGCTTCTGCCGCCACGTCAATGCCGCTGGCCATGCGCAGTGGGTCAATGGCCAAAGCAGGTCGCCCGGCAGTGATGAAAGCCAGCACCTGCGCATTGGTCGCCAGTGAGCAACTGCCCGACACCACGGCTTGCAAGCCCGATGCTTTGTGCAACACGCTGGCCTCTAGTGATGGCGCGATGCCAAAGTTTTGCGGCAAGCCAATCGCCACGCCTGAACCGGCCGTGACCAGTGGCATGCCCTTGAGCGCCGGGCCCAGCCGCATCAAATCGTCGTTGCTGATGGCGTCAACAATGGCGATGCCAACGCCTGCTGCTTTGAGCGCTTTGATGCGCTCTTGCACAGCGCCAGCACCCCGCGCCACCATGGTGTAGTCCACCAGCCCCACCACGCACTGGGTTTGCGCCTGCAGCACGCGCACCAGGTTGGCGTCCGTCATGGGCGTGAGCGGGTGGTTTTGCATGCCGCTCTCATTGAGCAGCGTGTCGCCCGCAAACAAATAGCCTTTGAACACCGTGCGCTTGTTGTCTGGAAAAGCCGGCGTGGCGATGGTGAAGTCGCAACCCAATGCGTCCATCAGCGCATCAGTTACTGGGCCGATATTGCCTTGCGCGGTGCTGTCAAAAGTAGAGCAGTATTTGAAGTAGATCTGGCTGGCCCCTTGCGTTTGTAGCCACCGCAGCGCTTCGAGGGACTGACTGATGGCTTCTTGCGGCGCAATGGTGCGGGACTTGAGGGCCACCACCACCGCGTCCACCTCAGCGCTCAGGGGCGAGGTGGGCACACCAATGGTTTGCACCACGCGCATACCGGCACGTACCAGGTTGTTGGCCAGGTCGCTGGCACCTGTGAAGTCGTCGGCAATGCAGCCGAGAAGAATTTTGCTCATGACTTTTTGTTGTTATTTAGTGCGAGGGGGAAGTTTCCAACGCAAAGACGCAAAAGCGCAAAGAACGCAAAGCAAAAGGTTCATTTGAATGCTTTGCGACCTTTGCATCTTTGCGCCTTTGCGTTGGAAGCTGGCTGTTGGACTTCATAGGACTGCTGAGTAATTACGATTTTTTCGGCAACTCAATGCCCGGAAATATCTTGATCACCGCGCTGTCGTCTTCTTTGGCAAAGCCTGCGGTCGAGGCCTGCATGAACATCTGGTGCGCGGTAGACGACAGCGGCAGCGGAAACTTGCTGGCACGCGCCATGTCCAGCACCAGCCCGAGGTCTTTGACAAAAATATCGACGCTGGACAGCGGTGTGTAGTCCGCCGCCAGCACATGCGCCATGCGGTTTTCAAACATCCAGCTGTTGCCCGCGCTGTGGGTGATGACTTCATACAGTGACGCGGCATCAACGCCTTCACGCAGGCCCAGGGCCATCGCTTCTGCCGCAGCGGCAATGTGGACTCCGGCCAGCAGCTGGTTGATGACCTTGACTTTGCTGCCCGCACCTGCCTTGTCGCCCAGCTTGTAAAGCGTGCCTGCCATGGCGCGCAAATACGGCTCGGCAATCGCATAAGCCTCGGGTTTTGCCGCGCTCATCATGGTCATCTCGCCGCTGGCTGCCCGTGCAGCGCCGCCGGAAATGGGTGCATCGATGTACAAAATACCGAGCGCTGCCAGGCGTGACTCCAGTGCGATGGACCAGTTGGGGTCAACGGTGGAGCACATCACAAACACGCTGCCTGGGGTCATCGCGCTGGCGCAACCTTGTTCGCCAAACAGCACGCTTTCAGTTTGTGCGGCGTTGACAACAACCGACACCACCACCCTGCACTGGCTGGCCAGGTCAAAGGGGGACGAGCAAGCCGTGCCGCCGCTGGCTGCAAAAGCCTCGGCCACTTCTTTACGCACATCAAATACAAACGGCGTATGCCCGGCACGGCGCAGCGACTGCGCCATGCCACCACCCATCGCGCCCAGCCCAATCAGGCCAACTTTTGCAGTCATGGCTTAACCGAGCGTGATTTTTGCGTAACCTGCCACCCGCTTCCATTTGGCCGCATCAGCCGACATGAAAGCGCTCATCAGTTGCGCGTTCAGAAAGCTCACATCTGCACCGCGACTCTCCATGTTGCGCACGATGTCTGCATCGCGGGCGACTTTTTCCAGGGCTTGCTCCAGCCGCGTGATGACGGCGGCAGGTGTGCCCGCAGGCGCGGCCAAACCGTACCATGAGCTGACGTCAAAGTCTGGCAAACCTGACTCTGCCAGGGTTGGCACACTGGCAATGGTTTTGTTGCGGGTGCGGGTTGTCACAGCCAGCGCCTTGACCGTGCCGCCCTGAATTTGCCCAATCACTGACGGCAGGTTTTCAAACATCATGTCAACCTCACCAGCAATCAGCCCAGTGACCGCTTGCGCTGCGCCCCGGTAAGGGATGTGGGTGATGAATGTGCCTGTGCTGCTTTTGAGCAGCTCGGCCGACAAGTGCAAAGACGTGCCGTTGCCGTTGGATGCGTAGTTCATTTTGCCGGGCGTGCTTTTGGCCTTGGCCAGCAGCTCGGCAACACTGTTGATGCCGCTTTTGGGGTTGACCAGCAACACATTGGGCACGCGGCCAATCAAACCGACCGGGGTGATTTGCTCGGGCTTGTATGGCATGGCGGCATAAAGGGCGGGGCTGATGGTCAGCGGTGGTGAGGCCATCAGCAGTGTGTAGCCGTCAGGCGTGCTGCGGGCGACTTCAGCGGCCCCCAGATTGCCGCCTGCGCCGGGCTTGTTGTCAATCACCACGGCCTGACCCAGCTCTTGCGCCAGCCGTGGTGCGACCAGCCGCGCCATGGTGTCGATCAAGCCGCCCGGCGGGAAGGGCACGACCAGTTTGATGGGCTTGTTGGGAAAGCTTTGCGCGTAAGCAAAACCCTGCACGACGGTCAGTGCGGCGCTGGCCTTGATGAGCTGGCGACGCTGTAAATTGATTCTGAACATGTTTTAAGTCTCCATATTTGTCAGGTTGTCATACAAATTATGGCACGTTTGAAGGGGTGATTTGTCCTCTTGGTGGGGTGCAAAAAAGGGTCAGCGCTGGACGCTGTTTGTCACCAGCGGGCTGGCCAGCTTGACGCCTTCTTGCTGCCAGAAAGCCGGGTCGGCCTGCTCAATGCGCTTGATGGCGTTGTCCATGTGGCGGGCGGCGGCCTTGCGCGCCCTGGCGGCATCACCTGATGTGATGGCGTTGATGATGGCTTCGTGTTCGGCCTGCACCTGCTGCGCAAAGTCAGTACGGCGCGCCTCATTGGCGCGGGTCACGCGGGTAGCGCCCTGCAAAAACTGGCGCAAATAATCAAGCGTGCGGATGAGAAACTGGTTTTGTGCAGCATCAGCAATCGCGCGGTGAAGCGCCACGTCTTCGTCAACACCATCGCCGCCTTTTTTGACAGCACGGTCCAGCGCCTTGGCTGCAAGCTGTATGGCTTTGATGTCGCCAGCACTGGCACGCTGGGCTGCCAGCGATGCAACCTCTGCCTCAAGTGCCCGGCGCACCTCAACCATTTGAATCACCGCCCGTTTTGACACCGCCGAGCCCGCATCAAACTGCAGTGGCGAAAACCCGGCGGCTTTGACGAATGCGCCGCTGCCCTGGCGCGTCTCCACCAGCCCCAGCGACTTCAGCCGCGACACGGCCTCCCGCACGACGGTGCGGCTGACGGCGAACTGCTTGACCAGCATCGCTTCGGTGGGCAGTTTGTCGCCCTCGACCAGACGTGACGAACGAATCTCAGCCTGGATGGCGTTTGCCACCTGATCGGACAGCGCAGCGCTGGGGATGATGGATTTAAAGCGTGTTGCCACTTGTTATTTTTGTCATGCTGATGTTGGGTTGAATCACTTTACAGCACCGACCCATGCCAGTGACTGTGCCCGTGTCCTACAGGCATCTTGCGCATCTGCCGATTAAAAATCACATCACGCAACCATAAATTGTACGAGTGGGGTCTCTTGTGGATCTCCCATCAAGACTTGAGGGCTTTGTTTTTCTGCCCCGAGTTTTGAATCACCCCTCCACTTTATTAAAGGTAAATTGACATGAACAAGACAACCCAATCGCTTCTTTTGGCAACCATGCTTGCGGCCTCTGGCTTTGCAGCCGCGCAAAACCCTGCAGTGCCTGCAACCCGTGCTGAAGTCAAGTCTGAAGCCACCACCGGCGAACGCAAGCTGGGCACGGGCGAGCCTGCCAAGTCTGCCACGGGTACACCCATACAGGGCACAACCGCAGGCACCACACCCGCGGCCACCCGTGCTGAAGTCAAGTCTGAAGCTGGCACAGCCGAGCGCAAGGCTGGCACCGGTGAGCCTATCAAGCCCAACTCGTCTGGCACGGTGCAGGGCAACACCTCGGGCACTACCCGCGCTGAAGTCAAAGCTGAAGCGGGCACTGAGCCACGTAAGCTGGGCACTGGCGAAGTGGCCAAGTCGGGCGGTACAACCGCTTCAACCACCAGTGCTGAACGCAAGCGCATGCGTGACGAGCGCCGTGCGATGAACAAGGCCAACCGTGAAGCCAAGATGAAATCTGGCAGCACCATGACGCCAGCACCAAAGTCTGACAAAGCTCCTTGAGCTTGAGCTGGCAGATTACTGCTGGCTTGACTGAAAACCCGCCTCCTGCATTCTTGCAAGAGGCGGGTTTTTTTATGGGCGAGGACTTTTTACTTGGGTCTGGGTTTGACAAGAGACTTGTCAGGCTCTGACAACGTGCCTTTGCGCAGTGCCGCAACTGCGTTGGCCACGGCGCTGGCCACATTGCGCACCTCGGCCAGCACGGCCTTGTCTTTGTCTAGCGTGTCGTGGCTGGTGGCGTAGGGCTCGTAGTAGCCGATGAAGCGGTCCAGTTTGGCTTGGCTGCCCGCATCAATCAAACCCATCCAGTCGAGCCAGTCGCCTAAAGAGCGGCGTGCGCCTTCAATGCCCGCCACATCGCCATGCACCACCACGCCGTAGGTGCGGCCACTCAAGTGCTTGGGGTAGTCCCAGCCTTTGAGTTCCAGCGCTTTGGCCAAGGCTGGGTTTTTGCCGTGGGTGGTGGTGGGGTCAGGGTTGCCGCCATCAGCGCAGACCAGCCGGTCAATCATCAGCTTCAAAGGGCTGGGTGCCTGGTACCAGTACACCGGGGTGAGGATGATGATGCCGTGCGCGGCTGTCCAGCGCTCGTAGATTTCGGCCATCCAGTCGCTGGTTTGGCCTTGCGCATGGTTGGGGTAACAACTGCACGGCCAGTGGCACAGCGGCATGGCGGTGGACACACAACCCTTGCAGGGGTGAATGAAAAGGCGATAGCTGGAAGTCAGCAGGCTCAAGTCCAGCACATCGACCTCGATGCCGGCTTTTTGCAGGGTGGTTTTAGCTAGGTTGGTCAGGCGCCAGGTTTTGGATATTTCTCCCGGGCAAGTGCCGTCGTTGCGGGCAGAGCCGCAGATCAGCAAGACGCGCGAGGGGGTGGTTTTTTTCTTCCACTCCGCCTGGGCAGCGTCAAGCTTCTTTTTTGTCGCCAGCCACTCAACAGACAGGTCATAGCTGGGGTCGGCATAGCCCGGCCCGGCTTTGCGCGTCACGGGTGCCTTGCGGCCTTCGATGTAGGCATCCCATGCCACAACTTCAAGCCTGGCAAGCGCTTCTGCTTCAGGCTTGAAGGCGGGGTCCATGAACGACTGCATGAAGCGTTCGTGGAAAACTTTGCGTGATAAAACGGGCGGCGCCTGGCCTTTTCGGACGTTTGTGTCTTTGATCATTGCGCCAGTCTAATGAGCGCGCAGACGGCGCAAGCACCTTATCGGTGGTGTCCTACGCCGTCTGGAGATGCGCTTTCAAAGCGTCAATGAGCGGTCAGCTTTTCTTGTGATCTGTGCCACCATGACGACCCTGTCCACTGCGATCGCCGCGTTTTTGATGCTCAGTATCAAAGACCTTTTGCTGCTCAGGCGTTAACGCCGCGTAAAACGTTTTGGTGGCATTGCCGCGCTTGTCCATCTCGGCGTTCATTTGCGTCATGCGCTCGGTTCGCATGGCACGCATTTTGTCGATGCGTTCTGGCGTGGTGAGCTTGTCCATTTCTGCACGTTGCCCGTCAGTGTGCCGCATCCCCATGCCTGCTGGTGGCTGCATTGACGCGGTGTAGGCCGTCCACGCGCCTTCTTGCGCTGGGGTGAGCTTGAGTTTGACTTTCAGGTCAGCCTGATGCCTGGCCATCATGGCCTGCATTTTGGCGGGGTCATGCTTGCCCATGTGTTCACTGCGTGGGCCAGAGCCTTGTGCGGCAGGTGGTGTGCCTTGCGCCATGGCGCTGGCACCGGCGGTCATCAGGCTCGCAAGCGCAAGGCCATTGACAAGGTTGTTGAAACGGGTAGACGGATTGAGGATGAATGTCATAAAAACTTCCTTTCAAGAAGATGAAAGCCAAGTTTGCAGGGCGCTTGTGAATACGCGATTGTTTTGCGGTACAGGTTTGTAAAGTTTGGTGAAATTAAGGATGTGCTTACAATGAATCTGCTTGTCGGGGTGCCCAGTGGAAACACAAAAAAGGGCTGAGATCACTTTTAAAAAGTGAGACCCGCTGAACCTGATCGGGGTCATTCCCGCGTAGGGAACAACGCTTTTTGGCTCCCGGATTCCCTTTTTGCAGGGAATGGGATTCTCCAGGCAAGTACTTCAGTTACCTGCATTTCACGGAGACCTGCCATGGCAAAAACCTCGCGCACTGTTGACACCGCCGACCTGACCAGCCGCATCACGCGCACGCCTTTCCCCGGCTCGCGCAAAATTTATATTGAGGGCTCGCGGCCCGATATTCGTGTGCCGTTTCGTGAGGTGTCATTGACCGACACACTGGTGGCTGAAGGCACCAACACTCGCCGCGAGGCCAACCCGGCGCTGCGTTTGTTTGATGCCTCGGGCGTGTACACCGACCCGGATGTTGCCATTGACGTGACACGCGGCCTGCTGCCGCTGCGCGGTGCGTGGATCAATGAGCGGCAAGATACCGAAGCGCTCGACGGCATCAGTAGCGCCTACGGTCGTGAACGCCTGAATGACCCCGCCTTGAACGCCCTGCGCATGGCCAAAGCCCCGGTGCCGCGCCGTGCCAAGCCCGGCATGAATGTGTCGCAAATGCACTATGCCCGCAAAGGCATCATCACACCCGAAATGGAATACATCGCCATTCGTGAAAACCTGGTGCGTGCGCAGCTGGCCGAGCGCCTGGCAACGGAGCGCATGCCCAAAAAAGGGCATTCGTTCAACGCCTCGATTCCCGAGCAAATCACCGCTGAGTTTGTACGTGATGAAGTCGCCCGTGGCCGTGCGGTGATCCCCAACAACATCAACCACCCCGAGAGCGAGCCAATGATCATTGGCCGCAACTTCCTCATCAAAGTCAACGCCAACATTGGCAACTCGGCTGTCACGTCGAGCATTGAAGAAGAAGTTGACAAGCTGGTCTGGTCGATTCGCTGGGGTGCAGACACCGTGATGGATCTCTCGACCGGCGACAACATTCATGAAACGCGTGAATGGATCATGCGCAACTCACCGGTGCCGATTGGCACCGTACCCATTTACCAGGCGCTGGAGAAAGTCAATGGCAAGGCCGAAGACCTGACCTGGGAAATCTTTCGCGACACGCTGATTGAACAAGCCGAGCAGGGTGTGGACTACTTCACCATCCACGCTGGCGTACGCCTGGCTTATGTGCCACTGACGGCGAATCGCCTGACGGGCATTGTCTCGCGCGGCGGCTCCATCATGGCCAAGTGGTGTTTGTCGCACCATAAAGAGAGCTTTTTGTACGAGCACTTTGAAGACATTTGCGAGATCATGAAGCAGTACGACATCTGCTTTTCACTCGGTGATGGCTTGCGGCCAGGCTCGATAGCCGATGCCAATGACGAAGCGCAGTTTGCCGAGCTGCACACGCTGGGCGAATTGACCCAGATTGCCTGGAAACACGATGTGCAGGTGATGATCGAAGGCCCCGGCCATGTGCCGCTGCAACTCGTTAAAGAAAACGTCGAGAAGCAATTGGAGGCCTGTTTTGAAGCGCCGTTCTACACGCTTGGGCCTCTGATTACCGATATTTCACCGGGTTACGACCACATCTCCTCAGCCATGGGCGCAGCCAATATTGGCTGGTATGGCACGGCCATGCTGTGTTACGTGACGCCGAAGGAGCACCTCGGCTTGCCAAACCGCGACGATGTGAAGCAGGGCCTGATTGCCTACAAGATTGCGGCCCACGCAGGCGATCTGGCCAAGGGCTATCCGGGTGCGCAAATGTGGGACAACGCGGTGAGCAAGGCGCGCTTTGAGTTCAGATGGGAAGACCAGTTCCGCCTGGCGATTGACCCGGACACGGCGATGGCGTATCACGACGAAACGCTGCCGAAAGAAAACGCCAAGGTGGCGCACTTTTGCTCGATGTGCGGGCCGAAGTTTTGCTCGATGAAAATCTCGCAGGAGGTGCGTGAGTTTGCGCGACTAAACCCTTCGACAACAACGCTGGCAAAGACACCTGGCGTGATTGCGATCAAGCAGATTGATGATGATCTGAAAGTCAAAGCGAGAGAGTTTCGTGAGGGTGGGAGCGAGATTTATTCTTGATGCAATTGGTGCGACGTAGAACTGCGGACATCCAACGCAAAGTCGCGAAGACGCAAAGAACCGCAAAGAATGAGAAATGACCGTACTTTTTGAATTGTTCTTTGAATTACTTCGCGCATCTTTGCGCCTTAGCGCCTTTGCGATGGAAGCTTTCTTCTGACCATGAACTCACCTCACATCGGCATAGCAGGCGCAGGCCTGGCAGGGCGCTTGCTGGCTTGGCGACTTGCCAGCACGGGTTGCCGGGTCAGCCTGTTTGATGCCCAGCGTCGCGACGACCTGACCAGCGCCTCACAAACCGCAGCGGCCATGCTCTCGCCGCTGGCTGAATTGGCGGTGTCTGATGACGCGGTGTTTGAATTGGGTCAGCGATCGCTAGCGTTATGGCCGCAGTGGCTGGCGCAACTGGCCACACCGGTTTACTTCAGGCAAGACGGCACGGTTGTGGTTGCGCACACGCAAGACGGCGCGTCGCTGGAACACTTCAGCCGTTTGCTGCACCACAAGCTGCCCGAGGCCTCAAAAGCACAAGTGCAAACGCTGGATGCAGCCGCGCTCGCGCAAGTCGAACCCACGCTGGCCGGGCGCTTTAACGGCGGCTTGTATCTGGCGGGCGAAGGGCAACTGGCCAACGACCAATTGATGGCGGCATTGGCCATCGAGCTGGACCGCCTGGGTGTGCAGTGGCGTGAAGGGCAATGCGTTGAACGGGTTGACGCGCGGGCGATCGTTTGCGCAGACCAAAGTTACGCTGTAGATGTTGCAGTGGATGCGCGCGGCGTAGGTAGCAAATCAGCGTTGCCCCACTTGCGCGGTGTGCGTGGCGAGGTGCTGCGGGTGGAATGCAAAAGCGTGACGCTGCAACGCCCGGTGCGCCTGATGCACCCACGCTACCAGCTGTACGTCGCGCCGCGTCCGAACCATGAATTTGTCGTCGGTGCGACCGAGCTGGAGTCTGAAGACGCAGGCCCGGTGACCGTGCGCTCGGTGCTGGAGCTGGCCAGCGCCCTGCACAGCCTGCACCCGGCCTTTGGTGAAGCAAGGGTGCTGCGCATGTCTGCCGCGTTGCGGCCAGCGCTTGATGACCACCGGCCTTGCGTTGAACAGCATGATGGCGTGTGGCACATCAACGGCCTGTACAGACATGGCTATTTGTGTGCGCCTGCGCTGGTCGATGATTTGGTAGGAAAATTACTGCATGACGATTGAACTTTCCATGAACGGTGAGCGCGTGAGTACCGATGCCGTCACACTGCAAGCCATGCTGTTAGAGCGCGGCTACAAGTTAGAGACCGCTTTTGCCTGCGCCATCAACAACGCCTTTGTGCCGCGCCCACAGTGGCCACAGCGCATGCTTGAAAACGGTGACCGAATCGATATCGTCACCCCCATCACCGGAGGCTGACATGTCAAACTTCACAGTCGCGGGCACAACGCTTTCAAGCCGCCTATTCCTCGGCACCTCCCACTACCCATCGCCGCAGGTTTTGAGCGATGCAGTCACCGCCAGCGGCACGCAAGTGCTCACCGTCGGCCTGCGCCGCCTGCAACCTGAAAGCGGCGGTGGCAACAGCTTTTGGCAGCGCGTGCAGGCCATGAAGTGCCACATCTTGCCCAATACCGCTGGCTGCCATACAGCGCAAGAGGCCATCACGCTGGCGCAAATGGCGCGTGAAATTTTTAGCACCACGTGGATCAAGCTCGAAGTGATTGGCGACGACTACACGCTGCAACCTGACACGCATGCCACGATTGAGGCGGCGGCGACCCTGACGAAAGAAGGCTTTGCCGTGTTTGCCTACACCACAGACGATCTGGTGATTGCGCAAAAACTGCGCGATGCAGGCTGCGCCGCCATCATGCCGTGGGCCGCGCCAATTGGTACCGGGCGCGGGCCGCTCAACCCGTATGCGCTCGAGACAATGCGCCGCCGACTGCCAGATGCGGTACTGATCGTTGACGCTGGCTTGGGCCGCCCATCGCACGCCGCCGCCGTGATGGAGTTGGGCTTTGACGCGGTGCTGCTGAACACGGCTGTGGCGCAGGCAGGCGACCCGGTACGCATGGCCAAGGCCTTTGCCGACGGCGTGGCCGCTGGCCGCGCGGCGTATGAATCCACCCCCATGCCTGAGCGCGCGGCGGCACAAGCATCAACGCCTACGGTAGGCGTTCCTTTCTGGCACGCACCATGACCACACCTTTCGCCCCCCTCGCCCACCCCATCGGCTTTTACCCCGTCGTGCCTACAGCCGCCTGGGTTGAGCGCTTGCTTGGCTGGGGTGTTCGCACCATCCAGCTGCGCATCAAGGCGGCAGACCACACGACTGCTGAAATCTCGGCAGAAGTCATCGCCGCCATTGAAGCTGGCAAAGCCGTGCCGGGCGCGCAGGTGTTCATCAACGATCACTGGCAACTTGCGCTTGCAGGCGATGCCTACGGCGTGCACCTGGGTCAGGAAGACCTGGACACCGCCGACATTGAGGCGCTGCGCAGCGCGGGTATGCGACTGGGTTTAAGCACCCACACCCTCGCCGAGCTGGCACGCGCCAAAGCCGTGCAGCCGTCTTATCTGGCCATCGGCCCGATTTACCCAACCACGCTGAAAGTCATGCCCTACGAGCCTGTGGGGTTGGAGCGCCTGGCCGAGTGGGCCAAGCAAGCTGTACCGTACCCCGTGGTGGCGATAGGCGGTATTTCGCTAGAGCGCCTGCCCGGCGTGCTGGCGTGCGGGGTGGATGGCGCAGCAGTCGTCAGCGCGGTGACGTTGGCGGCAGATCCGTATCAGGCCACGCTGATTGGCTTGAAATTGGCACAAAACCCCTGAAAAGTGTCTTTTTCAGGCATGATTTAGGCCTCTAGACCAATAGATTCGGGCGCAAGCAGCTCCTGAATTTATAGCAAAAACGCATGTTCAAACGCAAAGCAAAAGACCAACTATCTATTCAATTAAATACTCTGTATTTGCTTTAAGCTGATGAATTTAATAAAATTAATGCTTTTTAAATCTATTCACACATCAGGTCATGGTCAAACCTTCTGCAACCACCTCTCAGATTCTGCAAACCCTGCGCCTGCGCGGCGGGGTGGCCAGCAGTGCTGAACTGCAAGCTGCACTTGGCACCAGCCAGCCCAGCATGTCGCGCGCGCTCGCGCCTCTGGTTCGGTCTGGCCAGGTGCAAAAGGTGGGGGCCGCCCGGTCGCAGCGTTACGTGCTGCCGCGCCATGTGGAGCGCGTCGGGCGCGAGGTGCCCATCATGCGGGTTGACGCTGCGGGCCAGGCCAGCCCCTTTGCGCGCATGACGCTGCTGGCAGGCGGCGATGTGTGGGTGGACGAGGCTGACGGCGTGAGCCAGCGGCACCGCGGCCTGCCTTGGTTTTTGCATGACATGCGGCCGCAGGGCTTTATGGGCCGTACTTTTGCGCAAAGCCACCCTGAGCTGCAACTGGGCCATGACCCCAGCCGCTGGACTGACGACGACATGCTGCGCGCCCTGGTGCTGTATGGCGATGATTTGCCGGGCAATCTGATTGTGGGCGATGCCGCGTTTCAACGCTTTCATACATTGGCTGAACGTGCCTCGACGGCCGCATCGTTTGAAGACTATCCCCAACTTGCCGAACGCGCCATGCAGGGCAGCACGGGTGGCTCTTCGGCAGGCGGCGAGCAGCCCAAGTTTTGTTGCGTGACAGCCGGCCGTGCGGTGCTGGTCAAGTTCTCGCCGCCCGGTGATTCGCCGCAAGAGCAGCGCCTGCGTGACTTGCTGGTGTGTGAGCATCTGGCGATTCAAACCCTGGCGGAGGCAGGACTTCCGGCGGCCAAAACGCAAATCTTTATGGGCGCAGGGCGGGTGTTTTTAGAGTCTGAACGCTTTGACCGCAGCGGGGCGGGACGACAAATTGGACGTATCGGCATGGTGTCCCTGTCAGTTTATGACGGCGAATACGTAGGCCAAGAAGAAAACTGGGCTGCCACCGCCGACCGCATGGCCGCGCGTGGCTTGCTGTCTGCCCAAGATGCAGCACAGCTGAAGTTTTTAGAGGCTTACGGCCTGTTGATAGCCAACACCGACCGCCACTATGGCAACATTTCATTGCTGCTGCACGGCAGTAAAAACGGCGGTGACTGGGTGTTGTCGCCCACCTACGACATGCTGCCCATGTGGTACGCCCCGGTAGGCGGCGAGCTGGTGGCACGCGACTTTGCTGCCCGGCCCATGCTACCCACAGCCGCCACGCTGCCCGAGTGGCCGCGTGCCAAAGCGCTGGCGGCAAAGTTTTGGCAGGCCGCAGCCGGTGACTCACGCATTTCAGCCGAGTTTCGGGCTATTGCGGCTCAAAATTGTGCGCTTGTTGGCTCTGGATGAATGAAGATCTGTGCAGACATCACGCAGAAATATTGCGCTTCATGCCAACGCACCGTTTCAATGTCCACTGGCCGATCTCACCCGCCAGCGCCGCAAAGAAGTGACGCCGCTTTTACCCTTCAACTGCACCTCCTCCGGCAAAGAAAAACAATCTGACAAGTCAGTCACTGCAACCGTCGCCGAATCAGCGACAAGCTCGTCTTCAGCTGCATTTGCTGAGAGTCGAGCCGCAATATTGACGGCATCGCCAATGACAGTGTGATCCTGACGCTGCGTGGTTCCGATACTCCCGGAGATCACTTGCCCGACATGCACACCAATTCCGAGACTGCGCGCTAGGTCTTGCCGCAAATGGCAAGCACTCAATACAGCGATGGCGCAACCAATGGCGCGATCTGCCATGCGCTCACCAGTAAATACAGCCAGCACCGCATCGCCAATGATTTTGTCAACGTCCCCGCCAAAACGGTGAATCTGTTTTACCTGTATTTCGATCAGCTCATTCAGCAAGGTGACGGCGTCTGAGGGGGAGTGCTTTTCTGCATAGCTGGTGAAGTTACGCACATCCGCAAAGTACAGCGCAGCCTGAATCGACCGACCTTCATTCAGGCCAGTTTTTGCAGTCAGCGCCGCATTGGCAGCGCTCCTGGACACAAACTTTTGAAGTCTTTCCTGTAACTCAAGTGCAAGGCTGGTGCGCTGATTGATGTCCGCTTGTGCACCGCGAACCAGCAAGGTCAATAGGACCAGAATCAAGGCAAAAAGTGACAGTGGCAAAAACAGCAGGGACAGCACGCTTGACGATATCAACGTAGCCAGTCTGGTTTCTGGCTCGTACAGCTCAACGACAAAAGCCGATTGATTTTTCTCAGCCGTAAAGTAAATGTAAAGCTCATAAACCAGATCGGTATCAAGGCTGGTTGATATCGCATTCGCCTTCTGCATTTTCAGCGTCTGGGTTATTCCATATGCTTTTTCCTGATCTCCAATTTCACTGCGGTTCGATGAGTAGAGGACGAAGCCACGTGCGTCATAGATCTTCAATTTCGGCAAGGCCCTGTCTGAAGCCATCATATCCATGTAGTCAGCAAATTTTTTCCATTCTGCCAACTCCCAATCACGTTGCTGCCTGGCAGTGCCATCGGTCAGCTTGACCCACATGGCCGGATAGGCCCTTTTGATAGATGCCACCATGGCTTGTGTTTGTCTCTGCGCAATTTTGAGGTACTCGTCCGTAATGAGCTGGCGCGCACTCACGACCGTCATGGAGACCAGCAGAGCCATGCAAAGAACCAGACCCGGCAGCACAAACAATGAAAACCGCTTGAGCAACGGATAGGGCCGACGATCGGGTGGCGCTTGGTGGGTATCGGTTTTCAGCATTTATAAAATCTTAAAGAGACCGTTACAGAAGAGCTACTGGCCGGTCGCTGTCACGCCGCAAAAAACCGTTAAAGCAACCGAACTGGAGGCCGGAAATGTAGGAATGGTTGTCCCCGTTGTAAAAAATCCAGCAGGACCGCCCGGTAATGGGGTATTAATGGTCATACCCGTTGGACATGACGCGCCACCCAGCAAAGTTGTACAAGTGACGGATGTGCAATTTAGGCCTGCACTTGCAAAATCCTTGATAACGGAATTGTTTGCGGGGGACGGACCCCCATTAACAAACGTCAAGGTGTAGATGGTTGCGCTGCCAGAAGTTAGCGTAGTGCCACCGTTGGTTTTTGTCACAGATAAATTTGCCACCAGAGTTACATTCGCGCTGGCGGCATTCGAAGCTGCACTCAAACTGTTGTTGTAGCTCACCGCTGCATTGTTGTTGTAGTAATTGGGTGCAGCCAATGCGGGCAAACTTGCACCTACAGCGGCAGGCACTGTAATTGTCAAGGTGCCGCCAATAGGAATAGTCACGACAGGCGCGAACACAAACCTCAGTTGCTGTTGGTTTGCCGCATATATTCCTGTACTGTATGGGGCTTGGGTCGGCGGGATAGCACTGGTGATGACGGCGGTATTGGTCACGCCAGA
Source organism: Polaromonas sp. (assembly GCA_049653085.1). Lineage (GTDB taxonomy): Bacteria > Pseudomonadota > Gammaproteobacteria > Burkholderiales > Burkholderiaceae_C > Polaromonas. Next base: position 20,635 of record JBASFP010000087.1, on the reverse strand, counting down.
AATAGTGGCTGTAGATGTGTAGCTAAATCGCAAGGCTGGGTTGGCCACTGTAGATGTACCAGTGGGCAGCCAATCGAACACTGTCAGGGTAGATGCTGGTGCAGTACCGATGTTGGTCACGGTGATGGTGTACAACAACGTGCCACCAGGCTGCACGCTACTGGGATTGGCTGTTTTTGTGATTTGCAGATTGGCCACATTGACGACGCCGTTTTGCACCTGTGTAGTCGCTGTAGCCACGCCCCCCACTGCAAGTGTGGCCACATTAGTAACCACCGTGCTGGTCCTCACGGGGGTCGTTAGCTGTACTTCATAGGTAAAAGACCCCGTTGCATTACCCGGCAGGGACGCCGTGGTGCCTAGCGTGATGACCTGAAAAGTAGCCGGGCAGTTACCAGTAGTTGCGGCCGTGGTGGCAAAGGCACCTGGGATGGGACCGACAACCGCTGTCATGGTGATCAAGCCCGTCGTTGCGCTGATCTGGCACGGCAAACTGTCGGTCACCATGACGTTGGCAATTGGCGACGCGAGGGCATTTGCGTAAGTGACGCTGTAACGCACCTTGGCCCCGTTTGGAATATTTCCGCTCGCGCTGGGGCTGACACAAGACAAGCCGCTGTAGTAGCAAGCCAGTGTTTTGCTTAATGACAGAGATGCGCCAACAGTAATACCCGCTACGTTGGCCGCATCAATCGTGTAAGTCGGCGCAGCAGGCGTACCAGCTATAGCCCGTGCGCTGTTCAGGTAAGGCGTTGCTGATGCAGGCATCTGACTGCCAACGTCAACTATAAAAGTAATCGTGATGATGCCACCCGCTGCTAGTGTGGAACTGCCAAAAAACCAGCTAGCGACCACCACAGAAGATGCGTTGGCCTGCGTGTTGTAAGGTGTCAGGGCCGATGCTGGCAGGTACGCTGTGGCTGTCGTGGTCGATGTAATAAGTGCAGTGGCTGTAGTTAAGCCTGACGACTGAATGGACACCGTGCTATTGAGGTTAAAGCGCGTGGCCGCACTGGGCGCGGTGCCGCCAACCGGCAAGATATCAAGCACCGTAATAGTCGTCAGTGCTGACAGCCCGGTGTTTTGCACGGTGATCACATATTGCGCGGTTCCACCAGCCAAAACGTTGGGCGTGGTAGTGGCTTTCTTGATGGCCATCGCCGGATTTGCATTGAGCGTGGTTGACCCGACAAACGTCACCGCGTTTGACTGCACGCCCAGCGGTACCTCTGTGCTTTTCAATATTGCCGTGTTTGATGTAGGCGCCCCCGCTACTGCGGCGGTGTTTACAACGTTCATGATGATGGAGCCGCCTGCGCCCGGCCCTAGAGTGCCCATATTGGCAAAAGTGACGTTGTTGCGTGTTTCAGTGCCTGTGCCGCAGGTCGTACCAGCCGTCGTTGCAGTGGTGTAAGGCAGGGACGCAAAAGTGGCTGAAATCGGGCCCGTAGCAGCGCCAATTTTCAGGCCTGAACCACTAGTCGCTACTTGGCACGGCAGCTTGTCTATAAGCTGAACGTTGGTCTGGTTGGCGTTGCCACTGTTCAGGTACGTTACTCGGTACGTGATGGTCGTTGCTGCTGCCACCGTGTTGCCGGGTAAGGGTACGCAGCTGGTTGCCGCCGCGTTATAAATACACGCTGTTTTTGATACATACAAATTGGAGTTGTTGTCTGCCACGCTAGGCACGGCGTATGCCCAGGGGTTGTCAATGCTGGCCGTGGTACCAGCAGCTTTAGCTGTCAAGTTAGATGAATCACCACCAAAAACTTCTGAGCCATTGGTCACACCAGAAGCACCGACGGGTTGCGTCACGCGCAATGTTATTTTGACGTAGCTGGTTTGGCCTGTGGTCAGCTTGCCAACCGCCCAACGCAGCGCGTTGGTGCCTGATGGCAATGGATTGGCAGACGACACTGCGTAGCCCAGACTGGTGTTAACACCGCCCGCTGAAAGCGTTAGCGGTGCAGTCGCGTTCCAGCCAACGGCGTTGTTGGCGACGGGTTGTGTTTGGGCCATGTTTCGTCCGGGGCCAAGACTTGCGTCACCGATGCGCGAACCAGCGTAATACACACGCTGCCATGGGCCGATTTGACCCGTGTAGTCCAGCGGGTAGCCAGTTTGCGCACCCGCAACAGCAGAGCCCGCACGAAACGGCGTAGGCCCTCCAGCCGTTTGAACGGCGACGTTGGGAACGCACAATGCGTTGGCCGTACCACCGCCAAACGCCCTGCCCATGCATGCATCCCACAGGTTATGCACGGTGTTTACGCTTTCCCCGAGCAGTGCCATCAGTGCCGCACCGCGCGTCATGGGGCCGGTGTTGTAACCGTTACCCGCAGTTCCTTGAAGGATACGGTTGGGCAGCGCCGGACTTTGCGCCGTGCGCGCATCAGTGGAATAAAAAATACCCGTATCTGCGTACATTTCAGACAAACGGCTGCGGCAAATGTTGGTGGCAAAGCCAGCTGCAGTACATAGGCCACTGCTGTCGTAGGTACTGCCTAAATTAAAGTTGCCAGAGCTTGCCGCATAGGTTGCAGGGTTTGCCCCCCAACCCGTGGGCATCAAACCAGGCAAGTTGGGTGCAACATTGTTGTAGACCGCATCCCCGTTAGCGTCGTAACCCGACAAGGTAACAAAGGAGGCCTGAACAACTTCGACTCCTGCTGGAATGTAGTCTGTGATGTAGCCGTTGGCACCGTAGGTTGAATTGGCACCGTTGGCCACGGGAGAGAACTGGACGATGTACTCAATCGAATCCCCCACCAAAAAACCGGCTGAACCGCTTTGGGCCCGCGCCTTGAGCAGGTTAACGGTCGCTGGGCTGAAAAATTTTGTGGTTTGTACCTGGCCCACGTTGTGGGCAACGGCGTAGCTCGCGGTCGCTATCAAAGCAACTGCGAAGTAACGCCTGGCAATGTGCTGCACCAGCCCGGTCACTTTATGATGCGGTAAATACTTCATAGGTTGATTATTTTTACAGGCCCAAGGTGCGTATTCATGCAGCAAATGCGAACGTAACATTGACTGCGGGGCCATTGTCAACTTTACTTTATGTCTCCCAACTTAAGGAATTCTTAAGGAAGCGCGCCAGCGGCGATGCAAAGTTTTGTGTCTTCTTAAGAATTCCATAAGCTGCACATAGCATACTTGCAAAACTTGTTTCTAAAAGGCTGCCCATATGGCTGGTTCAAGTTTCAGATCTGCAAATCGCGTGTTGTCGACGATAGTGCTCAGCATCCCGTTCCTGGCGTGCATCAGTGTCTACGCGAGTGGCCCAGTTGAGTCCCTTGTCTGCACCAGTGCGCCGCGACAGAAGTGGGTGGGTGAAAGCAAAATTCGGGAGGCTTTTGGCGAAAGCGCCTACGCCAAAGTGTTTTTCAAAATATCCAAGGGCAATTGCTATGAGTTTTATGCCATTGGCAAAGACGGCTCTATTGTTGAGGCCTACTACGACCCGGTATCCATGCGCCCAGTGCGCATAAGCCGCTTTGACCGAAACGGCAATCCCCAGCAGCCGGGCGCGCTAGCATCCGCCGCCCAAACACCTGCCCTGGGCAAAGCTGCCACCCAGCGGTAATTTGAATCAGCAACTTTATTACTCCACCAACTTCTACAACCCTTTTTATATATACAACTACATATGCAAACAGTTACTCCTTTCTATCGACAACTGCTGACCGTGGCGGCAACCTGCCTCGCTTTGTTGCCTGCGGCTCACGCCATCACGCCGGCTGAGCAACTGGCCGCGTACACCGCACAAGCTGGCGCGCCTGCACAGCCTGCCAAGGGGCAGCAACTCTTCACGACCAAACATGGCAAAGAGTGGAGCTGCGCGTCTTGCCATACGGCCACGCCTACTGTGGATGGCAAGCACGCCAGCACAGGCAAAGCCATCACGCCGTTAGCGCCCGCTTTTAATGCGGAGCGTTTTACCGACACCGCCAAATCAGACAAATGGTTTCGCCGCAACTGCAATGACGTGATGGGCCGTGAATGTACCGCTGCCGAAAAGGCGGATGTGCTGGCCTGGCTTTTGACGCTGAAGCGCTGAGTCTTAACGTCCGATCTTCAATTATTGAAAGTACACCATGTCATCTTCCTTCTTGCTCAACCGTGTCTTTGCACCACTGGCGCTCGTCGTTGCCTGCCTGGGCGTTGCCCATGCCGACAGCAACAACGGCAAAAGCAGTGTGGCCCTACCAGACAAGTACAAGGTGGAATGCGCGGCTTGCCACATGCCCTATCAGCCGGGCATGTTGCCAGCCGGGTCGTGGCGTCGCATCATGACCGGTTTGGGCAAACATTACGGCACGGACGCATCGCTTGATGCCGCCAACCTGCGCGAGATTGGCACCTGGCTTCAGGCCAATGCGGGCACCTACAAGCGGGTCAGTGAAGAGCCGCCGCAAGACCGCATCACACAGTCCGCTTGGTTTTTGCGCAAGCACAACGCGCGCGAAGTTGCACCCGAGGTCTGGAAGCGCGCATCTGTCGGCAGCGCGTCCAACTGCGTCGCCTGCCACGCGAATGCAGCGACAGGTAGTTTCAGCGAACGCGATATCAAGATCCCAAGGTGAAAGACATGACGCCCGCCATTGATGTGACCTCATCTGCAGACCCGGCCGTGAAACCCGCAAAAATCATGGTGTGGGACATGCCCACGCGGGTCTTTCACTGGATGATGGTGCTCAGCTTTACAGGAGCCTACCTGACAGCTGAAAGTGAACGCTGGCGTCTGGTGCATGTCACGCTGGGCTACACGCTGGGCGGGCTGGTGGCCTTTCGCATCGTTTGGGGGCTGGTGGGTACGCGGTATGCGCGATTCTCGAGCTTTGTCCGGGGGCCGGCGGCCGTCAAGCGTTACCTGGTCGCCATGGTGGCGCGTGAGCCTGGTCATGACATTGGCCACAACCCGGCGGGCGCTGTTGCCATTGTGTTGCTGCTGCTGCTTAGCATCGCCATCACCGTGACGGGCTGGGCGGTGTACAACGATGTTGGTGGCAAGTGGGCAGAGGAGCTGCATGAGCTTGCAGCCGACGGCATGCTTCTCGTTATCCTGATGCACATTGCTGGCGTGGCAGTGGCCAGTTGGCTGCACCGCGAAAACCTGGTGCGCGCCATGTTTGACGGTCAGAAAGAAGGTGCTGCGGGCCAGGGCATCCAGCGCGCCTGGTCATGGCTGGCGGTGTGCATGGTTTTGGCAATACTGAGCTTTTGGTGGCTACAGTGGGGCAGCGTAGCGTAATCCGCCGGTTGCACAATGGTGTTTTCAATCACAGAGCTGTTTAATGCGGATATTGCTGGCAGAAGACGACCCCCTTCTTGGCGACGGCTTGCAGGCCGGTTTGCGCCAGCAGGGCTTTTTGACCGACTGGGTTCGAGACGGCGTTGCGGCTGAACGCGAGCTTGCCTGCGGCGTGTATGCGGCTGCGGTGTTGGACCTGGGCCTGCCCTACAAGGACGGCATCGATGTGCTTGCTGCCCTGCGCCAAAAGAACATCAGCACGCCCATCCTGGTGTTGACGGCCCGCGATGCCGTGCCTGAACGTATTCGCGGCCTGAATGCAGGTGCTGACGATTACGTGATCAAGCCGGTTGACCTGCATGAGTTGGGCGCTCGGCTGCGTTCGCTCGTCAGGCGCGCGCATGGCCTGTTTCAGGACGACCTGCGAAGCGGCAATGTCCTGCTGGATGCCACCGCGCGCCGCGTTCAGATGGGTGATGCGCTGGTCACGCTGTCGGCACGGGAGTTTGACCTGCTGCATGTCCTGATGCGCAACGCAGGCCGCGTCATGTCGCGTGAGCAACTGGAGCAGCAGCTGTACAGCTGGGGTCATGAGGTGGAAAGCAATGCAGTGGAAGTGCATGTCCATTTCCTGCGGCGCAAGCTGCGGGCTGACCTGATACAGACCGTGCGCGGCGTCGGGTACACCATCGCCAATATAAGTTCCAGAGGGCAGGCATGAAGCGGCCTCAAAGATGGTCATCGCTGCGGGCGCGACTGGTGGTTTTGCTGCTGGGTGTGGTGACTGTCGTCTGGCTGGGCGCTGCCTTGCTGACCTGGTACGGCGCCCGGCATGAACTTGACGAGCTGCTTGATGGGCATCTTGCGCAAGGTGCTGCACTTCTCATCGTGCAGCAGGCACGCATCCATCACGATGACGATGATGACGAGAATCCGGCAGATGCGCCGTCGCTGCACAAATACGCGCCCATGGTGGCTTTTCAGGTGTTTCAGGGCGACCGCCTTGTCATGCATTCATCCAATGCAGGCACGACAGCCATGGCTGACTTGACCAGCGGTTTTGTCACCGTCGACAAGCCCGACGGTGTGCAATGGCGTGTATTTGCATCGCGAGGTGACCAGCAAGTGCGCCCCGACATTCAGGTGTACGTGGGCGAGCAAACCGCTTCACGTGGCCAGATATTGAAAGCAGTGCTGAAAAACGTGCTGCTGCCGCTCTTTTTTGCCTTGCCCTTGCTGGCGCTCGCCGCCTTGTGGGCTGTTGGCCGCGGCCTGCTGCCCTTGCAGCAGCTGGGCGACACCTTGCGCCAACGCCAGCCACAGGCCATGGAGCCCATCAAGCTTGCCGATTTGCCGGACGAGATGAAGCCGATGGTGGCCGCCCTCAATGCCCTGCTTGAAAAGATTCAGGCCATGGTCGAGTCCGAGCGCCGCTTCACGGCTGATGCTGCGCATGAGTTGCGCACACCGATAGCCGGGATTCGGGCACAGGTGCAGGTTGCCATGGGTGCGGGCGCTGACTCTGCACAGCTCGCGCATGCGCTGGCGTACACGCTGGCGGGCTGCGACCGCGCCACGCATCTGATTGAACAACTGCTGACCTTGGCCCGACTGGACGCTGCAAGGCCACTTCAGTCATCAAGTCGCGACCTCACAGCATTGGTTCAGCGTGTCGCGGCTGACTTGGCACCAGCGGCTCTGGCGCGTGCGCAAACGCTGGAACTGGATGCCAGCCAGGCGTGCCTGGTGGCGGGCGAAGAAGGCCTGCTGGGTGTTTTGGTGCGCAACCTGATCGACAACGCGATCCGTTACAGCCCACCCGCGGCGCGCATTCATGTTTCAGTTTGGCAGGAGAGCGACGCCATCGTTCTGCGTGTTGAAGACAGCGGCCCAGGCATGGCGGTGCAGGACATGGCGCGCTTGGGCGAGCGCTTTTACAGGGTATTGGGCAACGGCCAACCGGGCAGCGGCCTGGGTTGGTCTATTGTTAAGCGCATTGCCGCAGTTTCTGGCCTACAGTTGCATGTTGCACGGTCTGTAGCATTGGGTGGTTTGAATGTCACTGTGACTTGGCGCAAGGCTGCCCAATTTGCAAGCGTCTGAGATTTTGAGGGTTTGTACGCACGCCTAGATACACAATCCGCCTTAATATACACAATCTTACATTTCTTTTTTGAAGTGAGTTGTTATGAAAATAAAGGCTACGTTGTTGTTTGGTTCTACGCTGTTGGCATGCTCTGCGCTTTTTGCAGTCGATGCCCCAGTCGCTTACCCTAAAACCCAAATGTCCGGTTTGCAGGTCTTCCAAAACGCTTGTGTGGCGTGTCATGGCGCGGGCTTGGCAGGCGCACCAAGAATGGGGGACAAAACCGTCTGGAGCGGCCTGGTTGCCGAAGGTCACACAGACCTGTGGGGCGGCGCCTTGACAGGCGTTCGCCGTATGCCGCCTATGGGTGGCGACCCCGCATTGACTGATATGGAGGTCGCGCTGGCTGTCAACTACATGGTTGAGCTAGTGGGTGGCAAGTTTCCCGCGCCGACAGCGGCCAGCTTGAAAGCAGCCCGCCTGGACGGCGAAAAGCGTCTGAAAGAGCGAAACGCCAAGGCGCGCGACGCGCGCAAGTAAAGCGCCCTGAAACTATCCGCCCTGGTCGATAGTAGTCCTCGCTTTTGGGCGGCTCGTCAAGTGACGAGCTCGTCACTGGCGATCACTTTGGTGTGTTAAATATCCCCACAGCCCAATTGAAACGGGTGTAAGCTGCTATGAAATTCATGGTGCTTTGATGACATCCTCGTTGATCTTAAACAGGCAGCATCACCAGGTTTCTTTTGAATAATCTGTGTCTGCGTTGCTGTTTGCGCAGATGCGGCACGGGATTCTCCTTTAACTCCTGCCTAGTGGCTTTACGAGGACGTGACTCATGCAGGCTGGCCTGTTTTCCCCCAGCGAATACACCGCAGCGCTTTTGATGCATGTGCGCAGCCAGGCCGCCAGCGCACCGCCTGCCAGCGCTCTGGAGTTGGGCACGGGCAGCGGTGTGGTGCTGGCTTTGATGCTGGCGCTGGGCGCAAAGCAGGCTTTGGGTGTTGACATTGAAGCCGCTGCGGTTGAGGCGACCCAAAAGCTGCTGCAACACGAAGGCGTTGCCGGGCGCGCACGGGTGGTGCAAGGCGATATGTGGGCGGCCTGTGGTGGCCAGCGGTTTGACCTGATCGCCACCAATCTGCCGCAGTTTGCCGCTGCACACATTGAAGGCGATGGCCGCTTGCCAAGTTGGAGCGTGGGCGGTGCTGACGGGCGCGGGGTGGTAGACAAATTCCTGGCTGGTTTGCCGCAACATTTGGATGCGGGCGGCGTGGCGTTGATGACGCACAACAGCTTCATTGATGTGGCCAAAACCCAGGCCATGTTAGCGCCGCTAGGCTTGCAGGCGCGGGTGATTTACACAGCGTCTGCGCTGTTGTCTGAACAAAAAATGGTCAGCCTGAACCCTGCTGTGCTGGCGCGCTTTACCGGGTGCGGCATTCACCACGTCGGTGAGCACTGGTTTGCTGATTTCAACATTGTCGAAATACGGTGGGACGCAGCGCTGTGAAGATGTGGGCGTCTTTTTTGATGACGGTTGTGCTGATGGGCATGGGCGGTATCGCTCGGGCGCAAGCCCCGCCTGCCGCAGACTGCGCCGATCTGACGGACACGCTGGCCCGCGTGACATGCACGGGTCAAATCCGCGTCGGCGTGCGCAGCAATTACCCGCCGTTTGCCTATAAAAAAGCCGATGCACTGACCGGGTTTGAAATTGACCTGGCGCGCCAGTTGGCCAGCGTTTTAAAGGTTCGGGCTGACCTGACGGTGGTGACGCCAGCCAACCGCATTGCGCTGCTGGGTGAAAAGCGGATTGACCTGACGATTGCCACCATGGGCCACACGCTGCAGCGTGACCGTGAAGTGTTGTTTGTGCGGCCGCACTACTACCAGTCGCAAACCGTGGTGGTGGGCCGCAAGGGCTATGCGGTGGCGACTCTGGCTGAGGTGCGCGGCAAAACGATTTGCGTGACGGTGGGCAACAGCACCAATGCAGAACTGTCGGCCAACGGTGCGCGGCTGATGCTGTTTGACTCAGCGCCCCGGCTGGTGGATGAGCTGCGCCTGGGCGGCTGCTCGTTAGCGGCGCAGGACGACAGCTTTTTTGCCGCCTACTTTCAGCAGCCCGATTTTGCTGCGGCCAACAGCGTCAAGTTTGGCTTTGCGCCTTTGCCCTGGGGTGCGGCGGTGGCGCGTGAGGGCGGGCAGCCGCTGGCCGATGCGCTGGCGGCCGCCCTTCAAAAAATGCATGCCGATGGCAGCCTGGAGCGCCTGGCACAGCAGCACGGCGTGGCGTCGCCGTTTTTGGTTCAGCAGCGTGCTGCGTGGGCGGGTGATTGTGCAAAGCCGTTGCAAGGCGCGGGTGTCAATTGCTTGCTGCCGCCGCGCGACAACCAGTTGCAGGCAACGTTGTTTGCAGTCAATATCAATGCACTGGAAGCCCGCATCCTGCAGGCCAGCGGGCTGAAGGTGACGCTGGCGATGTTCAAAACCCGTGTGGCGATGTCGCTGTTTATCGACGGCGTGGTGTTCTCGCTGCTGCTGGTGGCGGGCGCGGTGCTGGCCACGCTGGGGGTGGCGGCTGGCTTTGGCGCGGTTTTGAGCGCCAGCAGCCCCTGGCTGCGCTGGCCAGCACGCGTTGTGCTGATGGTGATGCAGTCAACGCCGCTGATTTTGCTGATGATTTTGGCGGGAGTGCTGCTCAGTGCGTTGAGTGCCAGCTCGCCCTATGCTGCACTGGCCGCTGCGGTGCTGATGCTGGGGCTGTACAACGGCAGCAATGCGGGGCAAGCCGTGGCTGAAGCCATGACCAGCTTGCGTCAGGAGTCGTCTGGTGCTGCGCCAACCCTCGCCGATGCACTGCGCCGCGCCAGCGCGCAGCTGGTGGCGTTCATAGTCAATGCCACGCGGGGCAGCCCGGCGGCGTCGGTGATTGGCGTGCCCGAGCTGTTGTCGGCACTGACCGATATTGCGTCGTTTTCAAGCGAGCGCATCACCACCTACACGCTGCTGCTGGTGTTTTACATGGCTGTGGTGGGGGCGGTGGTGTGGCTGGGTAACTACTGGGTTGCACGCCTGCAGCGTCAGGCGACGGTGCGCACAGGAGCCGAACATGCGTGATGGGCTTGAGCTGCTTGGCTGGTTTTTGCCCGCATTCTTCAAAGGGCTTGGCGTTAATTTTCAGCTGGCGTTTTGGGTTTTGCTGGGCGGCTTGCCCATCGGCGTGGTGCTGGCATTTTTGCGCCTTGGCACAGGCTGGGCAGGGCGGCTGACGGGCTGGCTGGTGGCGCTGCTGCGTGCCGTGCCCACTTTTGTGGTGATGTTTTTTTTGGTCAATGTGCTACCGGGTGATTTTTCTTTTCTGGGCATACCGATGAGCATGACGCCCAAGGTCGCCATCGTGCTGGCGCTCATCATCTACATGGCGGCTTATGTGTCTGACAACGGCCTGGACGCCCTGCGCCAGTTGCGCACGGGCTCAACCGCAGCGGCGCTGCTGTTTTTGCCGAATCTGTTGCGCGCCTTTTTTGTAACCGTGCTGTCAACCAGCTTTGGCGCAGCGCTGGGTGTGGTCGAAGCCGTCACCGTCACGCTGCGCGCCATTGAGGCGATGCCGCTGGTCAGTGACCGGCTGCTGCTGATTGGCATCGTGATGCTGATATTGACTGTGTGCTTTCAAGCCATCTACCAGCTGATTAATTTGCTGCGCGGCAAGTTGATGCAGCGCTATGCAGGCAGATAGACGCTACTATTTTAGTAGCTGCTTGCGCCCGTATTCATTGGACTATAGGCCGATTCAATGGGTAAAAAGCAACTATCCAGCAGCTTTATGAAGTCCAACAGCCAGCTTCCAACGCAAAGGCGCAAAGATGCAAAGGTCGCAAAGCATTCAAATGAAACCTTTTACTTTGCGTTCTTTGCGCTTTTGCGTCTTTGCGTTGGAAACTTTTTCATCGCACAGAGCAGTGACGCAAAAGCTGTTTGCTGCTCAATCCGGTTTGATTTTGGCGCGTGCCACAACAATTTTCCAGCGGGCTTGTTCAGCAGCAATAAAAGCCGCGTATTGAGCGGGTGTGTCGCCCACCGGCAGGGCGGTGTCGCCGCGCAGGCGCTCGGTGGCCTGCGGGTTTTTCATGGCAGCGGCGGTGGCGGCGGCAATTTTGTCAATCGCTGCTTGCGGCATGTTGGCCGGTGCGTTCAGTCCATACCACTGCGTCATTTCAAAACCGGGGTAGCCGCTTTCTGCCACGGTGGGTACGTCGGGCAGCTGGGCCAGGCGCTCTTTGGTGCCGGTGGCAATGCAGCGCAGTTTGCCAGACTTGATGTGCGGCAAAATCGCGGGTGCGCCCACGCTGGCGGCGTCCAGCCTGCCCGCTAAAAGGTCAGTGAGTTGCGGGCCGGTACCTCGGTAGGGCACATGCAGCACAAACATGTCGCTGACCATTTTCAGATACTCAAAAGCCAAATGCCCGGCGCTGCCGTTGCCGGCTGAGCCGTAGTTCAGCCGGCCCGGTTTGGACTTGGCCAGGGCGATGAATTCCTTCAGGTTTTTGGCGGGCACATCGGCATTGACCACATACAGGCTGGGCACTTTGGCCAGCAGCGAGATCGGTTTGAAGTCGCGGTTGGTGTCAAACGGCAGCTTGTCAAAGATGAAAGGATTGACGGCGAACGTGCCGATGTGGCCCAGGATGAGGGTGTGACCATCGGTGCTTTGCGCGCACTCCGCCATCGCGATGTTGCCGCTGGCGCCGGGCTTGTTTTCAACAAACACGTTTTGGCCCAGGGTTTTGCTCAGCTCGCTGGCGGCAGAGCGAGCCACAATTTCAGAACTGCCACCGGGCGCAAAGGGCACAAGCAGGCGGATGGGTTTGCTGGGCCAGGCAGCTTGTGCGCGTGCAGGCAGGGCAAGAGTGGCAGCCAATGCGCTGCCAATTTTGAGGGCGGTGCGGCGGGTGTGGGGTGAGGTCATCATTAGCCAATGAAAAATTAAGATGCTTGTACTTTACGGCGTACTTTTCCAAGTTGAATTAGGGCTTTCGACCATATCCTTCTGAAACCGCTTAAAATGTACAAAACAACTAACTTTGTACAAAATGCAAGCTATTCCTATCAGCGTTCCTTTGAGTGAGTTCCGCGCCAATGCGTCGGCCATGATTGACTTGGTCGAAAAAGGTGAAACCGTACGCATTTTGCGGCATGGCAAACCTGTGGCTGAGCTGGTGCCGATGCAGCCGCAGGCAGAGCAAAAAGTGCCGCGCTGGAAGGTGCCGATTGAGCCGCTGAATTACCTCAAGCCACCCAGCAAATCGGGTGCTCAGATGATCATTGACGAGCGCGAAAGCGGCTGGTGATGAATATATTGTTTGATGCATCAGCGCTGTTCAAGCGCTACAGCGGTGAGGCGGGCGTCAACCGTGTGCTGCAATTGCAGGCTGCGGCCAGTGCCGTCACGGCGGCCGTGCATTGCAAGACTGAGGTTGCCTCAGCCTTGACGCGGCAGTGGCGTGAAGGCGCTTTTAGCGATAACGAATATGTGCGGGTGCTGGCTGACATTCATTCAGACTTTGACGAGTTGGCGGTGATGCCCTTGTCCAGCCAGGCAGAGCGCTACGCGATTGCGGCCATGCGGCTTGCCAGCCTGCGCGGTATGGACGCACTGCATATTGGTACGGCACAAGCAGCGCAGGTTGACTTGTTTGTCACGGCCGACAAACGCCAGGCAACGGCGGCGCAAGCTGTTGGTCTGAAAACTGAACTTATTGAGATTTGAAATGTTTTACCCCCAAGAATTTGACGTGATTGTGGTCGGCGGCGGCCATGCGGGTACTGAGGCTGCGCTGGCAAGTAGCCGCATGGGCTGCAAGACTTTGCTGTTGACGCACAACATCGAGACACTGGGCCAGATGAGCTGCAACCCGTCGATCGGCGGGATTGGCAAGGGCCACTTGGTCAAAGAAGTGGATGCCATGGGCGGCGCGATGGCGCTGGCGACTGACGAGGGCGGCATTCAGTTCCGCATCCTGAACAGCTCCAAAGGCCCGGCGGTGCGCGCCACGCGCGCACAGGCCGACCGCATTTTGTACAAGGCGGCGATTCGCCGGATGCTGGAGAACCAGCCCAACCTGTGGCTTTTTCAGCAGGCGGTGGATGACCTGATGGTTGAAGGTGACAAGGTGGTTGGCGCGGTCACACAGGTCGGGATCAAGTTTCGCAGTCGCACCGTGGTGCTGACGGCGGGGACTTTTCTGGACGGGAAAATTCACGTTGGGCTGCAAAACTATTCGGCCGGCAGGGCGGGCGACCCGCCTGCGGTGTCGCTCTCAGCCCGGCTGAAAGAACTCAAGCTGCCGCAGGGCCGCCTGAAAACAGGTACGCCGCCGCGCATTGATGGCCGCACGATTGACTTCAGCAAATGCATTGCCCAGCCGGGCGATGGCATGCCCGGCGGTACACCGGGCGATGTGCCCGTGTTCAGCTTTATGGGCGGCAACATTAAGCACCCCCAACAGGTGCCGTGCTACATCACCCACACCAACGCGCGCACGCACGACATTATTCGCAGCGGCTTTGACCGCAGCCCCATGTTTACCGGCAAGATCGACGGCGTGGGCCCGCGCTATTGCCCAAGTGTGGAAGACAAGATCAACCGCTTTGCCGACAAGGACGCGCACCAGATTTTCCTGGAGCCCGAGGGCCTGACGACGCATGAGATTTACCCGAACGGCATCTCGACCAGCCTGCCGTTTGACATCCAGTACGAGCTGGTGCGCTCGATGGTGGGCATGGAAAACGCGCACATTTTGCGACCCGGCTATGCGATTGAGTACGACTACTTTGACCCACGTGCCCTGAAAACCAGTTTTGAAACCCGAGCCATTGGCGGCCTGTTTTTTGCCGGGCAGATTAATGGCACGACGGGTTATGAAGAGGCGGCGGCGCAAGGCATGTTTGCCGGCATCAATGCGGCGCTGCAATGCCAGGGTAAAGAAGCGTGGCTGCCCAAGCGGGACGAAGCGTATTTGGGTGTGCTGGTCGATGACCTGATCACCAAAGGCGTGACCGAGCCGTACCGCATGTTTACCAGCCGGGCCGAGTTTCGCCTGATGCTGCGTGAAGACAACGCCGACATGCGCCTGACCGAAAAGGGCAGGGAGCTGGGGCTGGTCAACGACGCGCGTTGGGATGCCTTCAATCGCAAACGTGACGCTGTTTCACGTGAAACACAGCGCCTGCGCAGCATCTGGGTGAACCCGAACAACCTGCCGCAGGCAGAAGCCGAGCGCGTGCTGGGCAAAGCGATTGAGCGCGAATACAACCTGGCTGACCTCTTGAGGCGGCCAGATGTGAACTACGCCGGGCTGATGAGTCTGGACGGTGGCAAGTACGGCACACCAGACATTGCAGCGTTGGCGGACAAAAGCGTGATCGAGCAGATCGAAATCACCGCCAAGTACGCAGGCTACATTGACCTGCAAAAGGTCGAGGTTGAGCGCGCCGCGCATTACGAAAACCTCAAACTCCCGCCCGAGCTGGACTACCTGCAAGTGCAAGCCCTGAGCTTTGAAGCGCGCCAGACACTGGCCAAACACCGGCCCGAAACGCTGGGTTTGGCATCACGTATCTCGGGCATCACGCCCGCCACCGTGTCGCTGCTGCTCGTGCACTTGAAGAAAAACCTGTGGAAAAACACGACGCCACTAGCAACAACTTTGGCTGTACCGGAAAAAGCTGAGGCATGAGCAGCGAAGAAGCAACCCTGCGCGCAGGGCTGGCGCAACTGCAACTTGAGCTCAGCGACCAGCAAATTTGCCAGCTACTAGACTACCTGAAGCTGATTGCCAAGTGGACCAAGGTCTACAACCTGACGGCAGTGCGCGACCCAGCCGAGATGATGACGCACCATTTGCTGGATAGTCTGGCAGTAATTGCGCCATTGCAGCGGCACATGACACACGGCAGTTTGCTGGACGTTGGCTCTGGTGCAGGCCTGCCGGGCGTGGTGATCGCCATCTGCTGCCCAGCCATTAACGTGACTTGTGTTGACACCGTAGCCAAGAAAGCAACATTCATCAAACAGGTGGCGCTGGAGCTGAAGTTGCCCAACCTTGCTGGACTACATGCCCGGGTTGAAAATATTGCCCAACCGTTTGATGTGATCTGCTCCCGGGCGTTTGCCTCGTTGCCGGATTTTACGAACTGGTCGGTTGGCGCACTTGTCCCCGCAGGTGTGTGGATGGCCATGAAGGGCAAACACCCGGTTGATGAGTTGGCGGCGCTGCCTATAACTGTTGATGTGTTTCACGTGGAACAACTACAGGTGCCGGGGTTGGAGGCTGAACGGTGTGTGGTGTGGATGCGGAAAAAATCCGTGTCGTAAACTCACAACCTCACCACAGGAATCCACCCATGCACGCGTCATTTTTTGGCATTGCAGACTACGCCTCTTTTATCATCGCGATTGTGGTGTTTCTGCTCATTCCGGGCCCGGGTAATCTGGCGTTGATCACCTCCACCAGCAAGGGCGGTATAGCTGGCGGCTTGGGTGCAACTTTCGGTGTGATCGCTGGTGACCAGGTCTTGTTGTGGGCAGCCGTTGCTGGTGTGTCGGCAGTCATGGCTGCTTACCCAACCGCCTTTTATATCGTGCAGTGGGCGGGGGCGGTTTACCTGGCTTGGCTGGGCATCAAGATGCTGATGGCCAAAGCAGGCGATGCGCCCATCCTGCAAATCAAGCCGCGCCATTATTTCCGCCAAGCATTGTTCATCACGCTGCTTAACCCCAAGGCGATTGTGTTTTACATGGCCTTCTTCCCGCTGTTTGTCGACCCTAAAACGCACCAGGGCATGACAACATTTGCGGTCATGGCGGCAACAATCGCTGTGCTAACTTTCATCTATGGCCTGACGTCCGTGCTGCTCACCGCGTTTTTTGCTGAACGCATTCGCGCCAATCCCAAAGTCTCCAGTTTTCTGAACAAGGCCGCCGGTGTTTTCCTGATCGGCTTCGGATTAAAACTAGCCGTCTCTAAGTAACCAGATATCAATAAGAAAACCAATGGCCAAAATCTTCTGTGTCGCCAATCAAAAAGGCGGTGTCGGCAAAACCACCACCACCGTCAACCTGGCCGCTGGCCTGGCCAAAGTCGGTCAACGGGTGCTGATGATTGACCTGGACCCACAGGGCAACGCTACTATGGGCTCCGGCGTGGACAAGCGCAAGCTGGAGTACACGGTGTACGACGTGCTGCTCGAATCTGCGACCATTGCAGAGGCCAAAGTCATCAGTCAGAAACTGATTGACGGCGGCTGCAGCTACGACATTTTGGGTGCCAACCGTGAGCTGGCCGGGGCAGAGGTCGAGCTGGTAGACGTTGAGCGGCGTGAAAAGCGGCTCAAGCTGGCCCTGGCTGAAGTCGATGCGGCCTATGACTTTATATTGATTGACTGCCCACCGTCCCTGAGCATGCTGACGCTGAACGGTTTGTGCTGCGCTCACGGCGTGATTGTGCCGATGCAGTGCGAATACTTTGCACTTGAAGGCCTGACCGACCTGGTCAACACCATCAAGCAGGTCCATGCGAACCTGAACAAAGATCTCGCCATCATCGGTTTGCTCCGCGTCATGTTTGACCCGCGCATCACGCTGCAGCAGCAGGTCAGTGAACAACTCAAAGATCATTTCGGCGACAAGGTGTTCAACACCGTCATCCCGCGCAATGTGCGGCTGGCTGAAGCGCCCAGCTACGGTTTGCCCGGCGTGGTGTTTGACCCGGCATCCAAAGGAGCGCAGGCGTTTGTGACGTTTGCTGAAGAGATGGTCACGCGGATCAAAACACTTTGATGTCGTCATCAGGTCACTGCTCAAAGCACCAGCAAAATCGGATTACCGAACGCAGAGGACGCAGAGGTTTCGCAGAATGAACAGCCAAAAAATACGTGTAGATTTTTCTGCGTCACTTTTGCGATTTCTGCGTTCGGCTGTCCGACTTCCAACTTTTTTCACGGGGCGACATTTTGCCGTCAAATATGCCTACAGACCAATGAATACGGGCGCAAACAGCTATAAATATAATAGCGCTCCAATTGTCATCCCGGGCTCGACCCGGGATCCATGCCTTCTGCGATGCTGGCAGGGAGCGGGTTCATGGATTGCGCCTCGAACCCGCAATGACGGCGTTCGATGAAGCCCAGCAACGTCCTCATCCTGCCCGGCTGGCTCAACAGCGGCCCCGACCACTGGCAAAGCCGCTGGGAGCGCGCCCACGGCTACCAGCGGGTTGAGCAGCACGACTGGCAGCGCCCACTGCGCGGTGACTGGATTGCCCGGCTCGAAGACGTGCTGCTCAGCTGCACCGAGCCAGCCGTGCTGGTTGCCCACAGCCTGGGTTGCCTGACAGTGGCAGCGTGGGCAGCGCATTCACAAAACACGCATCTGGTCAAAGCCGCGCTGCTGGTCGCGCCGCCCGACACGGTGCGTGAAGACATTGGCCAGATGCTGCCGGGCTGGGTTGTGCCCTTGCAAACGCTGCCGTTTAAAAGCGTCGTTTTTGCGTCCAGCAATGACCCGTTTTGCGGCATCGACCAGACAGAGCGTTTGGCATCATGCTGGGGCGCGACCTTTGTCGACATCGGCAAACGCGGCCATATCAATGCCGACAGTGGCCTGGGCGACTGGCCCGAGGCGCATGCTGAGCTCACCTGCCTCACCGAATTGGCATAAAACAATTTTTAGAACAGCAAGAAACGAAAGACAACTCACACCATGGTCACCAAAAAACCAAAAGGCTTAGGCCGCGGACTTGAAGCATTGCTGGGCCCCAAGGTCAGCGAATCCACCGACGCTGTCGATTCGAGCCAGACCAGCCCCGGCTTGCCCGCATCCCTGCGGTTGACCGACATGGTGCCCGGCCAGTACCAGCCGCGCACCCGCATGGACGAGGGCGCGCTTTACGAACTGGCCGAATCCATCAAGGTCCAGGGCATCATGCAGCCGATTCTGGTGCGCCGGCTGACCAGTGGCACCAACGACGGCAAGTACGAAATCATTGCCGGCGAGCGGCGCTTCCGGGCGGCCAAAATCGCGGGCCTCGACAGCGTGCCGGTGCTGGTGCGCGACGTGCCCGACGAGTCCGCCGCCGCCATGGCGCTGATTGAAAACATCCAGCGCGAAGACCTCAACCCGCTGGAAGAAGCCCAGGGTTTGCAACGTTTGATCAAGGAGTTTGGGCTCACTCACGAACTGGCCGCACAGGCCGTGGGTCGCTCGCGCAGCGCCGCCTCCAACCTGCTGCGCCTGCTGAACCTGGCCGAGCCGGTGCAGACCATGCTCATGGCCGGCGACATCGACATGGGCCATGCACGGGCGCTGCTCGCGCTGGATCGGGCCACGCAGATCACCGCCGGCAACCAGATTGCGGCCAAAAAAATGTCGGTGCGCGAGGCCGAAAGCCTGGTCAAGAAACTCAGTGCCGAGTTCTCGCTCAAGCCGCAGAAAAACACCAAGGAAAAGTCACGCGACACCCGCCGCGTGGAAGAAGAGCTGGCCGACCTGCTGATGGCCGACGTCGAAGTGCGCGTCAAAAAACAGGTCAAGCGCAATGGCCGGCGCGAGGATACCGGCGAAGTCGCCATCCAGTTCGCCTCCATGGACGAGCTCAACGGGCTGATCGAGCGCCTGCGCGGCAACAAATAGGCCCGGCCCGGCGGCGGCAGGCTGCCCCTTTTTAGCGTCTTCTCCGGTGTTGCCCTGCAGCGCGGGGCGAGGACTACCTGCCCCCAATTTATGGGATGGTGCCGGCTTTCGGTGATAGCGATACTAATTTTGTAAACAAGAGCCTCCTTTTGTACAAAATTGTTTGCGTTTGGCTGCCTCTCCCGGCGCTGAGCGCCGCCGCCCAGAAAGAAGCCGGACATGACCAGAACCACCGCCAAAACCGCCTCGCTGTTGCTGCTGGTATGCAGCCTCGCCGCCTGCCAGACCAACCCGCCGCTGCAAAACGCCACCGGCGTGTCGTCGATGGATGTGGACCCGGGTCGCAAGGGGCCGGTGTCCGGCGTTGGCGTGGAAAGCCAGGACATCCTGGCCATGACCGACCAGATGATGCGCGACATGCTGGCCGAGCAGATTTTTGCCGAGACCGGCAAGCGCCCGCGCGTCATCATCGACAGCCAGTACTTCGTCAATGAAAGCTCGCAGGCGATCAACAAGAACCTGATCACCCAGCGCCTGATGGTCAACCTGAACCGCGCCGCGCGTTCGCGCATGCAGTTCATCAACCGCCAGAACACGGCCATGATCGAGCAGGAGCGTGCGCTCAAGCGCAGCGGCACCACCGATGTCGGCACCACCGGCTTGACCAAGGCGCAGCTCGGCGCCGATTACCGGCTCTCCGGAAAAATCGGCTCGCTCGACAGCCGCAACACCAAAACCGGAATGATCCAGCGCTACACGCAGATCGCCTTTGAAATGACGGACCTGGAGTCCGGCGAAATCGTCTGGAGCGGCATCTACGAATTTGCCCGTGCCGCGGCCGACGACGTGATTTACCGCTGACCAGAACCACAGGGAGCTTTGCGCATGATCCGTCTTCTTCTTGCAGGTGTGACTGTGGCCGTGCTGGCCGGCTGCGCCGCGACCCAGTCCACCCCTCCGACTTTTTCCGGCTGCCGGACCTGGGAGCAGCAGGCCGGTGCGCCGCACCTCGTGTCGGTGGCCGTGCTCTCGCCCGAACTCGCCAAGGTCATCGGCGTGCAGGAGATTTCCACCTCGCGCACCGGCACCGGCCTGGCCGCCGTGCAGACCACGGTTTACAACTGCTCCGATGTCGATGTGGTGCTGACCATGCGCACGCGTTTTACCGGCAACCGCGGCCAGAGCGAGCCGCCCAGCGCCTGGAAAACCGTGTTCCTGGCGCCGCGTGGCCAGGCCACCTACGGCGAGTCGGCCATCTCGCAGGCCACCGACAAGGTGGCGGTGGACATCAACGACGGCAACCGCGGCCAGTCGCAGTTTGCGCCGGGCCAGACCTACCAGGTGCCGCTCAAATAAAAAGCCGGCTGACCGTCGCTCCACCTCAAGAGGCTCTCCATGAAGCGTCCCGCCCTGTCCCTTGGCCTGGCCGTGCTGGCTGCCGCTGCGTTTGCGCAGGCCCCGGCCCCCGTCATTCCTGAAAGCGCTTACCGCCGGGACATGCCCGACACGCTCACGCCGCCCCCAGTGGTCGTTACCACCGGGCCGCAGTTCAACCGCGCGGCTTTCAGCAGCGCTTACGCGCGCGCGGGCCGCCCGACGATTG
>JBASFP010000086.1:0-42136 GCA_049653085.1 Polaromonas sp. | reverse complement strand
TGCTTGGAACTGGATTCGGTTCATTGCCATGGTGATACCTCTGTTAATAACTGTGTATATATACAGTATTAAGCATCTCTCAAGCAATGTCAAGTTTGTCTGAGGCAGGTATCTAATCAGGTCAAATTGGCCTTTTAGCCAATGGATACGGGCGCAAGCAGCTCCTGAAATAATAGCGTTTGTACCGCTGCTGACCGGCCGCCAAAGGCCGCTACGTGCTGATAGACCGCGTGCAATGACCTGCTGGGCAGCTAAAACGCCCAAAATGAGACAATAGCTGTCTACATGACCTCTTCATTTTCAAATCTTTCCCTGGCTCCCCAGCTGGCCCGCGCCGTCGCCGAGATGGGCTACGAAACCATGACACCCATTCAGGAGCAGGCCATCCCGGTCGTCCTGGAAGGCAAAGACGTGATGGGTGCAGCACAAACCGGCACTGGCAAAACGGCAGCATTCGCCTTGCCGCTGCTGCAACGCATGATGAAGCACGAAAACGCTTCCACCTCACCTGCCCGCCACCCGGTGCGCGCCCTGGTGCTGCTGCCCACACGCGAGCTGGCGGTTCAAGTGGCCGAGCAGGTCGAGCTGTATGCCAAATACACCAACCTGCGCAGTGCCGTGGTGTTTGGCGGCATGGACATGAAGCCACAAACCCTGGCCTTGAAAGCTGGTGTTGAAGTGCTGGTGGCCACCCCGGGCCGTCTGCTGGACCACATTGAAGCCAAAAACGCGGTGCTGAACCAGGTTGAATACGTGGTGCTCGATGAAGCTGACCGCATGCTTGACATCGGCTTTCTGCCTGATTTGCAGCGCATTTTGAGCTACCTGCCCAAGCAGCGCATCACGCTGCTGTTTTCGGCCACGTTTTCACCTGAAATCAAGCGCCTGGCGTCCAGCTATCTGCAAGACCCGGTGACGATTGAGGTGGCGAGGTCTAACGCTACCGCATCGACGGTTGAGCAGCACTTTTACAGCGTCAGCGCAGACGACAAGCGCCGCGCCCTGCACCAGATATTGAAAACACGCGGCATGAAGCAGGCCTTTGTGTTTGTCAACAGCAAGCTCGGCTGCGCCCGCTTGGCAAGGTCGCTCGAAAAAGAGGGCCTGAAAACCACCGCCTTGCACGGCGACAAAAGCCAGGACGAACGCTTAAAAGCGCTGGAAGCCTTCAAAAGCGGTGAGGTTGACTTGCTGGTGTGTACCGACGTGGCCGCGCGGGGTTTGGACATCAAAGACGTGCCAGCGGTGTTCAACTTTGACGTGCCGTTTAACGCTGAAGACTACGTTCACCGCATCGGCCGTACAGGCCGTGCGGGCGCGTCAGGCCTGGCGGTGAGCTTTGTTGCCAGCAGTGACCAGCGCCTGGTGACTGATATTGAAAAGCTCGTCAAAACCAAGATCGAGCTGGAGCCTATGGTGTTTGATGAAGACCAGACACCCGCCGGACGCATCAATGACGGCAGGCGCATGTACCGTGATGCTGAAGACGCTTCACCGCGTGAATCTGCACCGCGTGAGCGTCAAGAGCGCCGTGAACCGCGTGAATTCAGGGAGCGCCGCGAAGCCCCGCCGCATCGCCAGGCCGCCGCACCGCGTGACCCGTTTTTTGACCAGCCCTATGAGAGCACCACTGCGCCTGATGCAACTCCCGCTTGGGAAGCCGCAGCCAAAGCTGCACCTGCACGCAGCGGCGTGTCGGCCAACATCAAGCCGAAGAAAAAAGTCGCGGCACTGTTTAAAGTCGGCGCTTAAGTCTGTGTCACCCGTCAGCGCTTGCTGACAACTGGCCAAGCCACCGTCTGGTGGCTTTTTTTCGTAAGCTTTGCCTATGCTGGCAGCATGATTTTGAAACTCGCCCGGCGCATATACCTCCCCTTGTGGCGAGCTCTGCAGCAATGGCTGGACGCAGACGGTTTGCGCATGAGCGCCGCCATGTCGTTTTACGGCATTCTCAGTTTGGCACCGCTGTTGGTGCTGATGGTGGCGGTGCTCGGCTGGTGGCTGGACCGCGCTTACATTGAAACCAGTCTGGTCAACCAGATCAGCAGCGTGGTGGGTGAGCAGGGCGCACAGGTCGTCAAGCAGGCCATTGCCAGCGCTCAGGCCCCGTCTGAAGGCATCACCGCATCGCTGATTGCGTTTGTCCTGCTGCTGTCAGGCGCTACAGGCGTGTTTGCCGAGTTGCAAGACGCCTTCGAGCGGCTTTGGCGGCAGGGCAGTGGGCTGGCACCTGAGCAGAAGTGGTGGTACAGCGCGACGCTGCGATTACGCGGCATTGCCTACATTTTGGCGTTTGGTTTTTTGCTGCTGATATCGCTGGTTGTATCAACGGCGCTTGGCTTGGTGTCGGTCTGGGTGGGCAGCTACTTGCCGATTGAAAAAATCGCTTTTGGCATCAACGAGGTGATCTCGTTTGTTTTTTGCGTCGCTTTGTTTGTGGCGCTGATGCGCATGAGCGCTGGGCCCAAGCCGGCACTGCGCTACCTGGTGATGGGTGCATCAGCGGGCGCTGTCTTGTTTGCAGTTGGCAAGCATTTGATGGCGCTTTATTTATCAACCGCTGCCGTGGTATCTAGCTATGGGGCGGCGGGCTCGCTGGTGGTGATTTTGATGTGGATTTATTTCTCATCCGCCGTGCTGCTGCTGTCGGCCAGCATGGCACGCGCCTGGTGCGATGAGGCATCTGTACAAGTCGCTATCAGCCCGGTTTTAGAGCCTGTTCGCACTTGACCTGAATCAGTTCAAACGCGCCAGCGGACTGGCCTAACTTGGCCGCTGTCAGGCAGCCGCCCCACACACAGCCTGTGTCCAGCGGCAACGCATTGCTGCGCATTTGCGTGGTGTGATCGTTATTTGGCATCAAAGTTGACCAGTGACCGAATGCGATAGGCTGGCTTTTCGTCAATCGGTTGGGCACATCAAACCACGGGGTAAAACCATCAGGCGGGTTGTCTGCACTGTCATTACTGGTGAAGTCCATCAGACCGTCAGCCGTGCAAAACCTCAGGCGCGTCAGCGTGTTGATGATGGCGCGCAGGCGGTCGCTCCCCGTCAGTGATTCATGCCATGCGGCAGGTGTGTTGCCGTACATGTCGGTCAGCCTGGTTTTCAGGTCATTGCCGCGTAAAACGTTTTCAACTTCTGCGGCCAGTGCCAGCGATGTCTCAAGCGTCCACTGCGGCAGCACACCTGCATGCACCATCAGCCAGCCATGTGCGTGTATTGCCATCGGGCGGTGTCGTAGCCAGTCAAAAAGGCTGTCATTGTCATCAGCGGCCAGCAGCGCTTGTAATGTGTCGTTGCGCTTGGGCTTGCGCACGCCTTGCCAAACCGCCAGCGCATGCAGGTCATGGTTGCCCAGCAGGCATTGCGCGGCATCGCCCAGCGCGCTCAGGCGGAGCAGCACGCCCAGCGAGTCAGGCCCGCGATTAACCAGATCGCCCAGCAAGTAAAGCGTGTCGCGGCTAGGTGAAAAGTCGATCTCGTCCAATAAACGTTTTAACGGTGCATCGCAACCTTGCAGGTCGCCAATCAAGTAAAGTGACATGTGTTTATTTTGTACCGGAACGTATGGACTTTTTGCTGATTGCCTTTTTAACGCTGCTCAACGGCGTGTTCGCCATGTCTGAAATGGCGTTGTCTGCCAGCCGCAAGGCCAGGCTGACGGCGATGGCTGAGTCGGGTGACAAGGGCGCTGTGGCCGCCCTGAGCCTTCTAGACAACCCCACGCAGTTTTTATCATCCGTGCAGGTCGGCATCACGTCGATTGGCATGCTCAACGGCATCATTGGTGAGGCGGCTTTCAGTGGCGGCTTGTCGGTGTGGCTACAAAGCCTGGGAATGCCCCTGCGCGCATCGGAGTTGACTGCCACCGGGCTCGTAGTTGCCACCATCACTTACATCACCATCGTGTTTGGCGAACTGGTGCCCAAGCGCGTTGGCCAGCTCTACCCTGAAAGCACGGCCAGGCTGGTAGCCCGCCCCATGATGTGGGTGGCCAGCGCGGCCAAGCCGTTCGTCAAACTGCTGTCGTTCAGCACGCACGCTGTTTTAAAGCTGCTGCGTGTTGACAACTCGGCAGGTCGGGGCGTGACGGAAGAAGAAATCACTGCCAGTCTTGAAGAAGGCGTGGACGCAGGTCTGATTGAAGAGCACGAGCACCAGATGGTGCAAAACGTGTTTTTGCTCGACGACCGCTTGCTCACATCTTTGATGCTGCCCAGGTCTGACATTGAATGGCTGGACGCATCAGACACCGTGCACGAGGCAACTTTAAAAGTTGGCGCGACCGGGCATTCGTGGTACCCCGTGTGCAGGGGCAGCCTGGACGATGTGGTGGGTGTCGTGAAATTGGCCACGCTGCTGGTGATGCGAGACAGCAACGTTGCCCTCGTCGATGAACGCATTGGCGCGCACACCACGCCAGCCGTGTTTGTACCTGAAACCCTGACCGGAATGGAGCTGCTGGAGCAGTTTCGCGCCAAGTCCACCCGCATGGTGTTTGTGGTCGATGAATACGGCGTGGTGCAAGGCCTGGTCACGCCGCTGGACATGCTGGAGGCCATCACCGGTGAGTTGCAACCTGGCGCGCAAATTGATGCCTGGGCCACCCAGCGATCTGATGGCAGTTGGTTGATAGACGGGGTAATGCCGGTCTCAGAGCTCAAAGCCCGGCTGGACATCAAAGAGCTACCCGACGAAGACAAAGGCCGCTACAACACCGTGGCGGGTTTGCTGCAAAGCGTGTCGGGCCGGTTACTGACAACCACAGACAAAGTGGACTGCGCGGGTTGGCAGTTTGAAGTGGTTGACCTGGACG
Organism: Polaromonas sp.; assembly: GCA_049653085.1. Classification (GTDB taxonomy): domain Bacteria; phylum Pseudomonadota; class Gammaproteobacteria; order Burkholderiales; family Burkholderiaceae_C; genus Polaromonas. The sequence goes on along the minus strand of JBASFP010000086.1, from coordinate 37,317 downwards.
GCAAGCGGATTGACAAGGTTCTGGCAACTTTAGTGGGCGAACCGATCTGAACTGGCCAGCCAGGTTTGCTGCGCGTATCAAATATGACCCAAGGCACGCAGTATTTTTTCAGGTGTCACAGGCTGCGACCAGACTTCTGCTTTCAAAGGCCTTAGCGCATCATTGATCGCATTGACCACAGCGCCCGGTGCACCCGCCGTGCCTGCTTCACCCGCGCCTTTGGCCCCCAACATGGAGCTGCGGGTGGGCGTTTCAATATGCGCAATGGTGATGTCGGGCATTTCCCCAGCCATCGGCACCAGATAGTCGGCCATGCTGCCGTTCATCAAGAGGCCAGCATCGTCGTACAGGCATTCCTCAAACAGCGCACCGCCTATGCCCTGCACAATCGCGCCGCGTATTTGCTCGTCTACCAGCATGGGGTTGATGACGCGGCCACAGTCTTCAACCGCCCAGTGTTTGAGCAACTTGACAAAACCAGTTTCGCTATCGACCTCGACATAAGAGGCTTGAACGCCATTGGTAAAGATAAACGGGTAGTCGCGCTGGGCGTAATGGCGTGTCACCATCAACTCGGGTGTAAAGCCTGCGGGCAGGGTGTCGGGCCTGAAGTAGGCCACGCGGCCCAGCTCTGCAAAGGGCAGTAACACCTCGCCAGTTGCAGCATCAACCACCGCACCTTTGTTGAGACATAAGGAGCTTTCATCGCGTTTAAGAATGACGCCTGCGACTTTCAAAATATTGGTGCGCAGCGCCAGGCCGGCTTGCAGCACGGCCTCACCACCAATGCCTGCGCCGCGTGATGCCCACGTACCGCCGCCGTAGGGCGTGGTTTGTGTGTCACCTGTGACGATGCGCACCTGGCTCATGGGCACGCTCACTGCATCGGCCGTGATCTGCGAGAAAATCGCTTCCGTTCCCTGGCCTTGTTCGCCCACGCTGACCATCACCGTTACCGCACCGCTGGGCTCCAGCCTGGCTGTTGCGCCGTCTTGCGCTGAAATGCGCGCACCGCCCACACCGTAAAACGCGGCGCCTGGATTGGTCAGTTCAATCAGCGTGGCAAAGCCTATGCCCCGATAAATGCCTTTGGCGCGCAGCGCGGCTTGCTCGGCCAGCAGGGCCGGGTAGTCCATCAGCGTTTCAATTTTTCTCAAGCAGGCTTCGTGCGACAGCACTTCCAGTTTGATGCCCGATGCACCTGTAGCTGGGTAGCCATCGTCTGGCATCACGTTGCGTTTGCGCATTTCCAGTGGGTCCATACCCAGCTTGGCTGCGGCCAAATCAACTAGGCCTTCAGTCACTGCGCAAGCGACCGGGTGCCCCACGCCCCGGTACTGGCAAGTGGGTGTTTTGTTTAAAAACACGACATTGAGTTTGGCCCGGTAGGCCTTGTGTTTGTACGGGCCGCCCGTCAGGTTGACCACCTGGTTGCCTTCAATGCCGCTGGTACGCGGGAACATCGAGTATGGGCCAATGCCCGTGGTGTCGTCAATTTCAAAAGCCAGTATGTCGCCTGCACTGGTGGCGGCAATACGCCCTTTGATATGGTGTTCACGCGCATGAATGTCGCTGGTAAATGACTCCAGCCTGTCGGCTACAAACTTGACGGGGCGCTTTAACAAAATAGAGATGGCCACCGTTGCAAAGTCATCCGGGTAGGCGTGCACCTTGATGCCGAACGAGCCGCCTACGTCTTTGCAAATCACGCGTACCGAGCTTTCGGATAAGTCAAACTGGCGCGCGTACAGGTCTTGCATCATGTGCGGTGCCTGCTGGGAGTGGTACACCGTCAATTGGCCAGATGCCGGGTTGTAGTCGGCAATCTGGCAGCGCGTCTCCAGCGTCACGCCAGTGTGGCGGCCAAAGTCGAAGATGGCCTCAGCCACCACGTCAGCACGTGCGAAGGCTTCGTCCACACCGCCTGTGTCCAGCGTGCGGGTAAAACACAGGTTATCGCCCAGTTCGGGGTGAATGACAGCTGTGTCGGGGTGCAGTGCTGTTTTCATGTCAACAGCGGCGGGTAAATCCTCCCACGTCACTTGCACGTATTGCAAGGCGTCTTCAGCCTCGGGGCGTGTCCTGGCAACGACTGCTACAACAGGCTCACCCTGCCAGCAAGCGCGATCCAGCGCCATCGGGTATTGCGGTGCGGACTTGATGCCCGCCAGATGGCTGAGTGTGGCGACCCACGGCTTGCAGATGGCTGCCAGGTCTTTGCCGTCATACACCGCCAGCACACCCGGCATCATGCGGGCAAAGTCGCGTTCAATGCCGGTGATGCGGCAATGCGCCACGGGTGAACGCCAGAACACCACATGCGCCATACGCGGCAGTTCAAGGTCGTCAACGTATTGACCACGTCCCTGGGCCAGGCGTTCGATGTTCGGGCGTGGGATGGCCTGCCCAATGTGGCTGGCGTCTTGAAGCGGCGCGGCCAGAGGCGCAGCTACCGGGGTTGGCCGGGCTTCAGCTTCAACATGCCTGAGAAAGTAGCTTTCAGGTGCGTTCATACTTTAGCTCCTTGGACAACGGTTTTGCGCTCTGCCAGCACGTCACAAATGGCATCCACAATCGCCTGGTAGCCCGTGCAGCGGCAGTAATTGCCAGAAATCCACTCGCGTACTTCTTCTCTGGTGGCGTTGGGCCGCTGCTCAACCAGCTCATGCGCTGCCAGCAGCATGCCTGAGGTACAAAACCCGCATTGCAAGGCGTTGCGGCGTATAAAGGCCGCTTGTAGTTGTGCCAACGCGCCACTGTCACTCAGGCCTTCAACCGTGTTGACACTGCGCCCATCGGCCTGCACGGCCAGCACCAGGCAGCCGCGCACAATTTGCCCGTCGAGTTGTACGGTGCATGCACCGCACACGCCGTGTTCGCACCCCAGATGGGAACCTTTGAGTTCAGCACCATCGCGCAAAAAATCAACCAGGTGGGTGCGGGCCTGCACCTCACGTTCAATACTTTGCCCATTGAGGGTGAAGCGAATGGTTTGGGTTTGCGGTAAATCCGTCATGGTTGTGCTCATGTTTGTTCTACAGTAGGCATCCAGCTCATGAGCGCACGCTTTAGTAATACGCTGGCTAGTTGCCGTTTGGCTGCTTCGCTATGGGTTAAATCAGGAATGGGTGCAAGCTCGCTGCGCAGCACGTCAACGGCCTGCGTCAAAGTTTGCATCGTCAATTGCTGGCCATCCATGGCTTGCTCGGTCTTGAATGAACGCATGGGCGTGCTGCCCACGCCAATCCACGCCAGCCGAACGTCCGACATCTTGTTGCCTGTCACCATGGCAGTGGCAGCCAGCCCAACTACCGCGTAGTCGCCATGGCGGCGTGCCAGCTCGCTGAAAGACATTTTTTGATTCGCTTGAGTCACGGGTATGTCACACGCGACGATGACTTCGTCAGGTGCAAGCTCGGTGGTGTATAAGCCGGTAAAAAAATCATCTGCAGCAATGCGCCGCTCGCCCCGCAAGCTGCGCGCCACAATCACACCACCAAGCGCCAACAGGCAAGCTGGCCATTCAGCGGCAGGATCACCGTAGGCAATAGAGCCGCCGAAGGTGCCCAGGTTACGTATGGCGCGGTGCGCAATGTGTGGGGCCGCCGCAGTCAGTAACGGGGCGTGCTGGGCAACCAAGTCTGATGTCTCTATTTCGGTGTGCGTCACCATGGCACCGATACGCAAGGCCTGGCCTTCAAGGCTCAGTCCCTTCAGCTCGCTGACGGCCTGCATGTCAATCAGCAGCGCAGGCTCAGACAGGCGCATGTTCAGAGTGGCCAAAAGAGTTTGACCACCTGCCAGCAGCCGCGCTTCATCGCCATGCGCTGCCAATAAAGCGAGTACTTCATGGAGTTGCCGGGGGCGTAAATAGGAAAAAGCAGGCGCTTTCATGGGACAGTCCTTGCAATCTTTTTTGATGGATACGTTTTAAACGAAGGCCGATCAGCGCAACCAGTGTGCGCCCATCCAGACACCCATGCTGGTGGCTGCAACCCCGGCAAAAAACCAGACCAGACGTGCGGTTTCACTGCCCATCGGCGGCTCACGAAACTGCTGCGATGTTTCGCCGTGGCGGGCAGAGATAGGACTCTGCTGGGCGCTGGTGGTCAAGGTAACTTGCTTGTCGGTTTCGCCCGCTAAAACAGCTTTCAGGTTTGTAAAAAACTTGTCGGCCAGCTGTTTGGACGACGCATCTATCAAGCGCCCACCAATTTGCCCCAGCTTGCCGGCCACCGTAGCCTGCGCGGTGTAGTCAAGCTGCGTTCCATCACCTGTAGGTGACAGGGTAATGACGGAGCTGCCTTTTGCAAAACCGGCACTACCACCCGAACCCTCAAAATTCAGTGTGTAGCCCTGCATGGGGCGGATGTCTGTCATCTTGACCTTGCCTGCAAACCTGGCGCGCACCGGGCCCATACGCAGCAGCACACGGGCGTGCATTTCTTCAGGCGATATTTGCTGCACTTCCTCACAGCCCGGAATACATTGCCGCAAAATTTCTGAATTGTTAAGTGCTTGCCATACTTGCTGAGGGGAGGCGGGAATCGTCACGCTGCCTTGGAGTTCCATGTCGGATACCTTGAATGGTTGATGCTTTTCGCCTGTTATTTTTAAGGTCGGGTTTTTCCGGATACCGAATTATTGACCAAGCGCTAAATTAGAGTCCTTACTATTGACCAACTGTTCAATGCCATCCATCCGGAAAAACCCTGAAACGCTTCGCGCAGTTAAAACCGTGGCGGACATCACCCGTAGGCGGCTGACGCCTGCCGACAGGGAGCGCCAAATTGTGGAGGGCGCCGTAACGTTTTTTTCAGAGCATGGCCTGGATGGGCAGTTGCGGGACTTGGCTCGGCAGTTGGGCATCACCCACACCCTGCTGTATCACTACTTTCCTACCAAGCAGGCCTTGATAGAGCGCGTTTATACAGAAATGTTTGAAGGCCGCTGGAAGCCCGAATGGGAAGCGCTGATGGACGACAAGCAGCTGGATGTTGAAACAAAGCTGACACGTTTTTACAGCGACTATGCCAAAGTCATTCTTCAGCCTGAATGGGTACGAATTTTTCTTTTTTCCGGCTTGAGTGACCGCTACATCACGGATCGTTATTTTGCGCTGCTCCGTGAAAAGCTGTTCCCGCGTCTGGTTCGCGAGACCCGCAAATACCGTGGTGTGGTTAGCCGCAGCAAGCCAACAGGGTCCGAACTGGAGTTGTTGCTCGGCCTGCATGGCAATATTTTCTACATGGGTATCAGGCGCTGGGTTTATGGTCAGGCGGTGCATGACATGCAAAGCGTGGTGATGGTTGATGATGTCGAAGATTACATTCACGACAAAGTATTGGCCTATCTGCTGTCGGTCAGTGCCGTACTTGATCGCAAGACAACCATAAAGAAAGTTTGAGCATGGCGTTAACACTGAACCACTACTCGATTCGCACGACGGACTTGAAAGCCACCTGCGATTTCTATACGCAGGTTTTGAGCTTGTCATCCGGCCCCCGGCCTGACTTTCCTTTTCCCGGCATCTGGATGTACAACGGCAGCCATGACAACGTGGCCAATGCGGTGGTTCACATCATCGGCATTGATAAAAACGACCCTGAAGGGCTGAAAAAATACCTGGGCGACCGTGATGAATCGTCATTGCACGGCACAGGTGCTGTTGATCACATCGCATTTTTTGCGACAGGCTTGGCTAATATGCTCAAGCATCTTGAATCGCTGGGTGTGCCGTGCCGCGAACGCACCACGCCATCCATTGGCCTGCACCAGTTGTTTCTGGATGACCCTTGCGGGCTGGTTGTGGAACTGAATTACCCGGCGGCTGAAAAAGCAGCGCTGGATGCCCATCAAGCAAAGAGCTAAGGGCAATGGCGCGTATTGTGGTCATCGGTGGTTCGTTAGGTGGTCTGTTGGCCGCCAACATGCTGCATCGCGCCGGCCATGATGTTCAGGTGCTTGAAAAAGCCAGCACCTCGCTTGATGGTCGGGGTGCTGGTATCGTGACTCACAAGCCTCTCATGACGGCTCTGATGCGTTCCGGTCTGGCGGTTGATTCATCGCTGGGTGTGGCCATCAAGAAGCGCGTCGTGCTGGATAAAAACGGCGCTGTCATGACGCAAACGTCTATTGATCAGGTATTGACCTCATGGAGTCGCTTGTACGTCATGCTGCGCGCGGCTTTTGACTCTGCACGCTATCTGCAAGGTGCTGCTGTGTCGCAAATTAACCAAAGCAGCGCTGGCGTGACTGTGCAGTGTGAGGATGGCCGCCTGTTTGAAGCTGATCTGGCCATTGCCTCCGACGGTATTCGCTCTGTTGTCCGTACCCAATACCTGCCTGACGTGCAGGCCGAGTATGCGGGCTATGTTGCATGGCGCGGTGTGTGTGACGAATCTGTGCTGTCACAACGCACCCTTGGCAGCGTGTTTGACACTTTCGGGTTTGGCCTGCCCCCCGGCGAGCAATTGATTGGCTACCCGGTGGCGGGTGCAGGTAATGCTGTTGCCCGGGGTCAAAGGCGCTACAACTATGTCTGGTATCGGCCTGCCAACGAAGCAGTGCTTCAAGAGCTGATGACCGATGCCGATGGCAATTACTTTCCTCAAGGCATCTCCCCCAATAAGGTGGCATGGCAACACGTGGCCAGCGCCCGGCTGGCCGCACGCGGCTTGCTGGCGCCGCAGTTTGCAGAAATGCTGGAGAAAACAGCACAGCCATTTTTACAGCCGATTTATGACTGTGCCAGCCCGCAAATGGCTTTTGGCCGCGTTGCCTTGATGGGGGACGCCGCTTTTGTGGCGCGACCGCATGTGGGTATGGGCGTGACCAAGGCTGCAGAAGATGCCAGTGTTTTAACCGACTGCATTGCAAGCCATGGCGCTACGCCTGCTGCGCTGCAAGCATTTGAGGAAAAACGCCTGGCACCGTGTACGGCCGTTGTAGAACGCGGCCGCATGTTGGGCGCGTACATGCAGGCGCAAGGCCAAGGCAACCAGCATCAGGTGCGTGATGCGCGCAGCGTCATGCTGCAAACGGCGATTGATTTATCTGACGAACAACCGACAGAGCTTGCAGAGTTTTCAGTGTGATTTTTTCGAATTTTTTATTATTCTAAACAGGAGACAACCATGACCTTATCGACGACAACATTTAACGCCAGCCGCCGGACCATCATCGTCGGCGGCGCGGCTGTTGCTATAGCACCAGCCCTGCTAAACGTAGCCCGTGCCCAAAGCAAGACCATCAAAATTGGCTTTCCTGTGCCGCTCACGGGTGCGTTTTCTGCCGAGGCGCAAGACCAGGTGCGCGCTGCCGAAATCGCCATCAAGGAGTTCAATGATTCAGGCGGCTTTAATGGCATGAAAGCCGAGCTGCTGGTGCGCGATGACAAGCTCAACCCGGGTGAGGCGGCCACCCGCACGCTGGAACTGATTGAAAAAGACAAGGTGAACTTTGTGGTTGGCTCACTGTCGGCTGCCACGCAGTTGTCCATCAATGCCGTGTGCCGTGACCGCAAAATCATTTTTAATTCCATCAGCCAGTCTGACGCCATCAATGAAGCCAAAGACTGGAGCCTGTACACCTTTCATGAGGCATTGAACCCACACCTCACGGCGGGTGCTGTGGCGCGCTACGCTTTTCCCAAGTTCGGCAAAAAAATTGTGTACTTGACGGCTGACTACGCCTACGGCCACGAAATGGTGCGCGGTTTTCAGCGCGCTGGCCAGGCCCTCGGTGCGCAAACACTGGCAGACATCCGGCACCCGCTGGGCGCGGCTGATTACTCGGCCTTTTTACCGCGCATTCAGTCCCTCAAACCTGACGTGCTGGTGCTGTGTAACTTTGGCCGTGATCTGGTCAATGCTGCCAAACAGGTGACTGACTTTGGCCTGAAAGCCAACACGAAAGTGATTGCACCCGTGCTGCTGTACACGGCGCGCCAGGCGGGCGGTGCAGACGCGTTTGAAGGTATTTTGGGCGGCACGTCTTACTACTGGGGCATGGAAGACAAAATCCCCGCAGCCAAGGCGTTCAACGACAAGTTCCGCAAGGCCTACCGTGGCTCAGTGCCGTCTGATTACGGCGCTTTGGGTTATGCCGGTGTGCGTAGCGTGCTGCAGGCGGTGCGTGACGCCAAGTCAACGGATTCGGTCAAGGTCAGCATTGCGCTGCGCCAGTTGCGTTACAACTGGTACAAGGGCGAACAGTTTTACCGCAAGTGTGACCACCAGTCGATCCAGTCAGTGGTGATTGTCGAGTCCAAGTCCAAGAATATGAAAGACAAATACGATGTCTTCAATGTCTTGTCAGTCGAGGCGCCAGATGAGAAAAATCTGCGCACCTGCGACGAGATGGGCCACAAGATCAGCACCTGATCAAGCCACCCCATTCATGACAAACCACCAACAATAATTCGCATGGCTGACATCACACTTGAATTGCTTGCACTACAGCTCATGACGGGCATTGCACTGGGGGCTGTGTATGCGCTCCTGGCCATTGGCTTGTCACTGATTTTTGGCATGCTGACTGTGGTGAACTTTGCGCATGGTGCGTTTTTCATGGTGGGCGCGTTCTTTGGTGTTTATGCCATGGGCTTGACAGGCAGCTTCTGGTTCAGTCTGGTGCTGGTGCCCATAGCAACTGGCTTGCTTGGACTTGTCTGCGAGCGGTTTTTGGTGCGCCCGCTGTATGGGCGCGGTATTGACTACCCGCTGCTGCTCACATTTGGCCTGTCATATGTGCTGATTGAAGCGATGCGGATTATTTTTGGCATTGAGGGTTTGCCATCATCAACGCCTGCTGAGCTGAAAGGCTCAGTCAATCTGGGCTTTGGGCATTTCCCTTTATACCGACTGTTTTTGATTGCAGCTACCGCAGTCATTGTGCTGGGCTTGTGGCTTTTTATTGAAAAAACACGTTATGGGCTAATCATTCGCGCGGGTTCGCGTGACCCAGAAATCGTCAAGGTGCTGGGTATTGATATTTCCAAAGTCTGGCTGCTGGTGTTCGGTATTGGTACCGCCATTGCCGGGTTGTCTGGTTTACTGGCTGCGCCTACGCGCGCTGTTAATCCTGAAATGGGCATCCCAATCCTGGCTGAGTCATTTGTGGTGACGGTGGTGGGCGGCATGGGCTCGCTGCCTGGTGCCGTGATAGCCGGTTTGCTGGTGGGCATTGTGTTTGCGATGACTTCGCTGTTCGCCCCTGAATATGCAGAAATGTCCATCTTCGTTTTGATGGCGGTGGTGCTGTTGATCCGGCCGCAAGGCTTTTTCGGCAAAGCCGGTTTGATGAGCTGACCATGAACGCATTTATAAACAACGCGATTGAGCGTATTCGTCAGCACCGCATGGCAGCATCGCTGCTGTTTTTGCTGGTGTTTCCATTTTTGATGCCCTACGAAACACTGGCCATCAATATTTTGATTTTCGGTTTGTATGCCGTGGGCTTTAATTTGCTCTTTGGCTATACCGGCATGCTGTCGTTTGGTCATGCGGCGTTTTTGGGTGTGGGCAGCTATTTGGCGGGCATTGCTGTGGTGCATGCGGGCTGGCCATGGTGGGCGGCTATTGGCGTGGGTGTTGTTGCATCGTGCTTTGCGGGTTTGGTTATTGGCTACCTGGCCATTCGTACGCGAGGTATTTACTTTTCAATGGTCACGCTGGCACTGGCGCAAATTGTGTATTACGGGTTTTACAAGGCCGAGCGCTGGACCGGTGGTGAAAACGGTTTGCGCGGTGTGCGGGTAGAGGCCATTAACTTGCCTGGCATCAGTATTGATTTTTTGAACCCCCTCAACAAATATTATGTGATATTGGTATTTGTGGCACTTGCTTTATGGTTTGTGTCGCGCCTGCTTGACTCGCCTTTTGGCGCAGTGATTGAAGCGATTCGTGAAAACGAAAAGCGCGCCGCCGCTTGCGGCTATGACGTGGCGCGCAGCAAGCTGCTGGTGTTCGTGTTGTCTGCGGGTATTTGTGGTCTGGCGGGCGCACTGCGGGCCTTGCATTTGTCCATCGTACCGATTGATTCGCTGCATTACCTGCAATCAGGTCAGGCCGTCATGATGTGCCTGCTGGGCGGCATGGGCACATTTTTAGGGCCGTTTATCGGCGCGGCAGTGTTTTTGTATCTTGAAGACGTGGTGACCAATGTCACCCGCTACTGGATGGGCGTGGTGGGCATTATTTTCATGGTGTTTGTTTTGTTTTTCCCCAAAGGTGTTTGGGGTACAGCGCTGGACTGGGTGGCGCGCTGGCAACGCAAGGTGAAGTCTGATCAGACTATTGAAAAGGCTGTGCCATGAGCGGTACACCCATTCTTCAGGTCACTTCTGTATCGCGCTACTTCGGTAAATTTCAGGCGCTGCACAATATCACCACGAGCTTTCAAGCGGGCGAGTTAACGGCCATCATTGGGCCGAATGGCGCGGGTAAAAGCACCTTCTTCAATGTCATCAGTGGCGGTATTGCGCCCAGCAGCGGGACTGTGCAGTTTGAGGGGCGTGACATCAGCCACATGGCCCAGCACGACTACGCGCGCGCAGGTATTGCCAAAAGCTTTCAAATCACCAATGTCTTCAAACACCTGAGCGCGCATGAAAACGTTCGCGTTGCGTTGCAAATGCAAACGACACGCTATCAAATTTTGCGCGCACGCGGTGCGTATGCCGAGCTGGGCGACAGAGCCGATGTACTGCTTGCCCGGGTCGGCTTGACAAGCAGTCGCAGCAAACTGGCGGGTGACCTGGCCCATGGCCAGCAACGCTCGCTTGAAGTCGCCATGGCACTGGCCTGTGGCCCTAAGCTGCTGCTGATGGACGAGCCCACGGCAGGCATGTCACCGCAAGAAACTGTGGTCATGATGGATTTGATTACCCAGCTGTCAAGCGAGCGCACCATTATTTTGGTGGAGCACAAAATGAAACTGGTGATGGGCCTGTGCAAGCGCTTGCTGGTGCTGCACCACGGTGAGTTACTGGCCGAAGGCAGCCCTGACGACATCCGCAGCAATGCTGAGGTCAAGCGCGTTTATCTGGGTCAGAACTAAAAGGCGGTAGATCAAAATGCTCAAGGTAGAACAACTCAACGCCTGGTATGACCACAGCCACGTGGTGCAGGGCTTGAATTTTGAAGTCAAGCAAGGTGAGATCGTCACGCTGATGGGCCGCAATGGCGCAGGCAAAACCACCACGCTGCGTACATTAATGGGGCTGGTCAACAAGCACAGCGGCAAGGCTATGTTTGACGGCCACGACCTGATGTCGCTTGCAACCCACGAACGCTTTCATTTAGCGCTGGCCTATGTGCCTGAAGACAGGCGCATTGTGCCCAGCTTGACGGTGCTTGAAAACCTGCAACTGGGCTTGACCGCCAGTAAAAATCGTGGCGACATGAACGCCATGATTGACGAGATTGCACAAACCTTCCCCCGGCTCAAAGAGCGCCTGCATCAAGACGGCACATCGATGTCTGGCGGGGAGCAGCAAATGCTGGCCATTGCGCGCGCCATGATGGCGCGGCCCCGCATGATTCTGCTCGACGAACCCTCTGAAGGCATCATGCCGATTTTGGTAGACGAGATGTTTGAGCTGTTTGCCAGCATGCGGCAAAAGGGCATCACGATTTTGCTGGTGGAGCAAAATGTTGAACGCGCATTGAAAATTTCAGACCGCGCCTACATCGTTGACCAGGGTCAAATCGTTCATCACGGCAATGCTGCCGAGCTGCTGGCCAATACCGAAATTCAGGAAAAATATTGCGCGGTTTGAGCGCATAGCGCTCAGTCAAGCGGGCTCAAGGGCGGCTGGTAACAGGCCGCGCAGCCGGTGCCACAGTGATCAACACATCATTGCCGCCAAAGTTGGTGCCCTGCATTTGAATGTTGGCCACGCGCTCGCCTTTGGTGAAGGTCAGCAAACTGGTTTTTGAAAACGAACTCGATGTCAGCGTCCAGCCCGATGCGGGCATGCCGTCTTTAAAGTAAGTAAACACCGCTTGCGGCTCGCCCGACACGCTCAGGCTGATGCGGCCCAACCAGGTGCTGGCAGCGCTCATGACCAGCGTGTCTTGTTGCTTGATGACGGAGCCCGGCGGCAAAGGCACATCGCCCGACAACTGCTTGGCGGTTGCCTCGGTAACTGTGCTGTCGCTACCAATGGGGGTAGAGGCGCAGGCGACGGTCAAAAGGGCGGCAAACAGCACGAGCAGGAGCTTGGTGGTGGTCATGGTTTTTTTTGTGGTTAGGTGTTTTTGTTAAAAATCGTCTTAGCCGATTTAGCGAATTGTAGCTTTGGGTCAATGCAGGTAACAAGGTTTGCGCCTTCAGGTTTTGTCATTGATTCAAACAGCCAGTGACAGACACTTTGTGTGGTTTATAGCAGACAAAATGTATCTTTTGCCATGCATATTTTTATAAAAGTATTATTATCGATACATGAATCAGTCCTTTCACCTCCAAAAACTGGGGCAATCCTTCAAAGCCATGCGTACTAACCGGGGCCTGACACAAGAGGCCTTGGCGCGCCTGGCCGGAGTGACGCGTCTGAAGGTGATCGCGATGGAAGCCGGGCGGAGTTCGGTGTCTATGGAGAGCTACGCCAGACTGGCCAGCGCACTGGGTGCAGAGCTGACCTTGTCGCCCCGTACCCGGCCCACGCTGGATGAATTGAAAGACTTTCAATGAAGGCAGCAACGCAACTGCGCGTCAGCACGCCCCAGGGCGCTGCGGGTGAGTTGACGCAGGAGCGCGAACAGTTTTTGTTTGGCTACGGCTCGGCCAATGCCAGCGCGGCGGTCAGCTTGAGCATGCCGATACGCAAGGCGCAATATGCGCACGCCACTTTGCACCCCATCTTTCAAATGAATTTACCCGAGGGGTTTTTGCTGGAAGAACTGCAAAACCGCCTGGCCAAAATCGTCAATCTTGACCCCATGCTGCTGCTGGCACTGTCCGGGGGGCAAGCACCCATAGGCCGCGTGGCAGTGCAGTCAGATTTTGTGAATCCATTGGCCAATGCGCAGGGCAAAGGCGAACGCTTGAGTGAAATACTGGCCTGGGACGGCACAGACAGTTTGTTTGCCGAACTGGTAGACAAATACATTCACCGCACCGGTATTTCGGGCGTGCAGCCCAAGGTCTTGGTACCACAGATGGTGGCGCCCCATGCGATGGAGCCCACGCCTTCTAAAGCCACAGTACGTACATCGGACCTGATTGTTAAAAGTGGTCGCCAGGAATACCCGGGCTTGGCCGCAAACGAGTTTTTATGCATGAGCATCGCCAAAGCGTCAGGTCTGGAAGTGCCGGAGTTTTATTTATCAAGCAACAAAGAGCTGTTTGTCATGCAGCGGTTTGATCGAACACCTGATGGCACACCCATCGGGTTTGAAGACATGGCCGTGCTGGCCGGATTTTCATCGCGCGAGAAATACAAAACCAGTTACAGCCACGTGGCCAGGCTGATTGAGGCATTTGCCTCAGGGCCTCATGTCATATCGTCCTTGCATGCGCTTTTTGATATGGTCGCGCTGTCTTGCATCATTGGCAATGGCGATGCACACCTTAAAAATTTTGGCCTGCTGTACACCGACCCCACCACCCACGACTGCCGCCTGGCGCCAGCGTTTGACCTGGTCAACACCACGGCCTACATTCCTGAAGACGTGCTGGCACTGGACCTGTGCGGGCAAAAGTCATTCTTTGCCGCTCGCAAAGGCCTGCGGGACTTTGCCAAGGTATGCCATGTGGCCGACCCTAGAGACAGGATGCAGGAGTTGATACAGACCGCAGAGATGGTGATCCGGCGTGAAGCCGAAGTGGCCGAGTCTGTTCCGCATGTGGTGGCGGCTATTGAGCGTTGCATGGATACGCTTAAGGAGGTGTTTTTTGATTAGGTTCTTAACGATTGAGTGGACAAGCCTCTACATCTTGCGGATCAAAATTTCACGCTTTATATCTTGTCAATAGTGTTTAGGAATTGCTACTAACAATGGACTGTTGACCAGTGAGAGACTGCTGCTAAAAACGTATATTCCACTTGCCGTAGAAGCGGGTGTCGAAGCAAAATTCAGACTCAACTTTTATAGGAGTGATCATGTCCCAAGTCGTATTAAACGCCCTTGTCGCCCATTTCATAGATATGGATCGAAAGAATGAGCTTTATTCTGTTGAAGCAAAGGTAAAGAAAGGGCGACCATTGAAAGAGCGAGCTTTAATCATGATTGCTTTCGCGAAGGCGCGTGTCGCACATCCATCGTTTGGCAAACGCTTCGGGTTGAAGTGAATCCGCGATAAGCGAACTTGATCAGCATCTAGGATTGTTGTTTAATGCGTTGATATGCACAAACCAAATGAAGAAAGCCTCTGTTTCTGCGAAACAGAGGCTTTAATTTTGGTGCCGGAGAGATGAATCGAACACCCGACCTTCTCATTACGAATGAGCTGCTCTACCGACTGAGCTACACCGGCTTGTGTATTTTGGTTAGCCCTAAATTATAGCCCGGTGCTGGCCTTGTGATGGTAGGCGGTGACCCGCTCCACCTCATTCTTCGACCCCAGCACCACACTCACCCGTTCATGCAATTTGGTAGGCTGCAAGTCCATGATGCGTTGCTTGCCGTTGGTTGACGCGCCGCCGGCTTGCTCGATCAGCCAACTCATGGGGTTGGCTTCGTACATCAGGCGCAGCTTGCCGGCTTTTTCGGGCTCGCGCTTGTCCCAGGGGTACATGAAGATGCCGCCGCGCGTCAGGATGCGATGCACGTCGGCCACCATCGAGGCTATCCAGCGCATGTTGAAGTTTTTGCCGCGCACGCCGTCTTTGCCTTGCAGGCATTCATCGATGTAGCGTTTGACGGGTTCGTCCCAGTGGCGCATGTTGCTCATGTTGATGGCGAACTCTTGCGTGTCTGGCGGGATTTGTATGTTTTCTTCGGTCAATACAAACGAGCCTTGTTCGCGGTCCAGTGTGAACATGGCCACGCCGTCGCCTACTGTCAGCACCAGTGTGGTTTGCGGCCCGTACACGCAGTAGCCTGCGGCCACCTGCTTGTTGCCCGCCTGCAAAAAGTCGGCTTCCTCAACGCCAGCATCGCCTTCAGGCTTTTTCAGCACACTGAAGATGGTGCCAATGCTGACATTGACATCAATGTTGCTGCTGCCATCCAGCGGGTCAAACAGCAGCAAATATTCGCCTTGCGGGTAACGGTTGGGCACCACGTAGATGCCGTCCATTTCCTCGCTGGCCATGGCGGCCAGGTGTCCGCCCCATTCGTTGGCTTCAATCAGCACTTCGTTGGCGATGATGTCGAGCTTTTTTTGGACCTCACCCTGCACGTTTTCACTGCCGGCTGTGCCCAGGATGCTGGCTTCACCGCCCAGCGCGCCCTTGTTGACGGCCTGGCTGATGCTTTTGCAGGCGCGTGCCACCACTTCCAGCAGCAGGCGCAGCTCGGGGGGTATGTGGCCGTCCTGGCGTTGCTGTTCAACCAGGTAGCGGGTCAGGGAGATGGTTTTGGGCATGGTGTGTTTCCTAAATTTGCAGGTCACTGGTTCGCGTTAATTTTGTCATCCCGGACTTGATCCGGGATCCATGCGGTTGTTGATCGGGCACGAAGCGGGGTCATGGATTGCGGGTCGAGCCCGCAATGACAGGCCTTCATCAGCTAGCCAACGCGCGTGTGACAACTTCAAGCGTGTCTTTGCTCAGATCATTTTTGGCTGCCACGCGCGCAATCGCTTCACGGGCTGCGCTGCGGTAGGGTTCTGCCAGTTTGCTCCAGCGGTCCAGCGCTCTGGCCAGGCGGGCGGCGACTTGCGGGTTCATGGCGTCCAACTCAATCACGCGCTCGCTCCAGAAGACATAACCTGCTGCATCTGCACGGTGAAAAGCTGCCGCGTTGCCGCAATAGGTGCTGATGACGCTGCGTGCGCGGTTTGGGTTTTTGAGGCTGAAGTCGCTGTGCTTCATCAGTTGTTTGACGGCTGGCAGGATGTTGCCGCTGCGGTCAGGGCTGGCCGCTTGCAGGCTGAACCATTTGTCAATCACCAGTGCTTCGTCTTTAAACATCGCGTGGAACTGCGCCAACGCCTGTGCTGCCAGCGTGTGGCCGCTGGTCACCAGAGAACTCAAGGCATTGAAGCGATCGGTCATGTTGCCTGCGCTCAAAAAGCGCTGCAGGGTTTTGGCTGGCCACTCGTTTTGGCCATTCGCTGTTGCAGCCAGGCAAAGGTAGGTCAGCGCCAAGCCGGCCAGCGCACGGCGGCCAGACGATGCAGCGTCTGGCGTGTAGTTGCCAGTATCCTGATTCGCCTCATACACCGCAGCCCAGTCAGCTTGCAGGCTGGTGGCCAGTTGCAGGCGCATGGCTTCGCGTACGGCGTGAATCTGCTGCGGGTCGACCACGTCGAGTTGTTCGGCCAGATAGGTTTCAGACGGCAGCGTCAGCACCAGCTCCTTGAAGGCAGCGTCCAGCGTGGGGTGATGCAGAACTTGCTTCATGGCGGCCAAAAAGGCCTCATTTAAAAAATAATTTAATGCTGTATCGCCCTGAATACGGGCGTAATCAGCTCCTGAATTAATAGCGATTAATGCAGACCGCACAGCCAGCCGCTGTCCGGCTTCCCAGCGGTTGAAGGGGTCACTGTCGTGCGCCAGCAGGTGCAGCAGTTGCGCATCGGTGTAGTCAAACTCAAGCACCACCGGGGCGGTAAAGCCGCGCAGGATGGACGGCACGGGCTCTTCGGTGATGCCTGTGAAGGTAAAGGTTTCACTGGCCTGCATCAGAACCAATGTGCGGCAGGTGACTGCGGCGTTGTCGCCAGCCAGCTGCAAGTCCAAATCCTGGCCATCCGCACCCAGCAAGCCCAGCGCCACCGGAATCACAAACGGCTCCTTGCTGGTCTGCCCCGTGGTGGGTGCGCAGCTTTGGCTTAAGGTCAGCGTGTAGGTGCTGGCTGCTGCGTCATACACGCCCTGCGCTGCTACGCGGGGCGTGCCGGCCTGGCTGTACCAGCGCTTGAACTGCGGCAGCAAACGGGCCAGGTCCGATGTGGGGTTGGCATCTGCAATGGCTTGGGCAAAATCGTCACAGGTCACTGCCTGGCCGTCATGGCGCTCAAAGTACTGCGTCATGCCTTTGGCAAAGCCCGTCCTGCCTACCAAGGTTTGCATCATCCGCACCACTTCCGCACCTTTTTCGTAAATCGTCACGGTGTAGAAGTTGCTGATCTCCACATAGCTGTCGGGCCGCACCGAGTGCGACATCGGGCCTGCGTCTTCGGGGAACTGGGCGGTACGCAATACGCGCACGTCTTCAATGCGTTTGACGGCTCTGGCTGATGCCTCACCGCACAAATCTTGGCTGAATTCCTGATCGCGGAAAACGGTCAAACCTTCTTTGAGCGACAACTGAAACCAGTCGCGGCAGGTGACGCGGTTGCCCGTCCAGTTGTGAAAGTACTCATGGCCGACCACGCTTTCAATGTTGCCAAAGTCAACATCGGTTGCGGTGGCCTGGTTGGCCAAGACGTACTTGGTGTTGAAGATGTTCAGGCCCTTGTTTTCCATCGCGCCCATGTTGAAGTCGCTGGTCGCCACAATCATGAAGCGCTCCAGATCGAGTGGCAAGCCAAAGCGGGCTTCGTCCCATGCGACCGAATGCATGAGCGAATTCATGGCGTGTTCAGTTTTGTCCAGGTCACCGGGGCGTACATAGACTTGCAGCGTGTGGTCTTTGCCTGCACGCGACGTGATGCGCTGCTCACGGCACACCAATTGGCCCGCGACCAGTGCAAACAGGTACGCGGGTTTTTTATGCGGGTCTACCCACTTGGCAAAGTGGCGGCCATCGTTCAGGCTACCTTGCTCGACCAGGTTGCCGTTTGACAGCAGCACCGGGAATTTGGCTTTGTCAGCCCGCAGCGTCACGGTGTACATCGCCATCACATCGGGGCGGTCTAAAAAGTAAGTGATGCGCCTGAAGCCTTCTGCCTCGCACTGGGTAAAAAACGAATCGTTGCTGACGTACAAGCCCATCAGCTTGGTGTTTTTAGACGGGTTGGTCGTGGTGAAAATCTCCAGCTCAAAGGCATCTGGAAGGTTGTCCAAAACCAGCTGGTTGCCATCCATCTTGAACGACGTGCCCTGGCCATTGACCAGCACACGCGACAAGTTGAGCTCTTCCCCATCCAGGCGCAGCGGCTGCGCGGGCACATCCGCATTGCGGCGCAGCGTCATTTTGTTCAGCACGCGGGTCTTGACCGGGTCCAGGTCAAAACACAGATCGACCGTGTCTATCCAATAGGCGGGGGCTGTGTAGTCAGCGCGGTTGACGGTTATAGCCGGGGCTTGGCCTTCACGAAACATGGGGATTCTCCAATGAGGAAAGTGTTGGGTTCATAGCTTTATCGTTAATTGGCGGCAGTATGCCTGCCACGGCTACACCTTGATCCATCAAAACAAGTTTGCCATGTATTGCCAATAACTTTTGAAAACGGGGCTGATCAAATTCAATATCGTCAATCGTGACGCTATGTAGTTGTGCTTTAAGTTTTTGCATAGACTGGACTTTTACTTGCTATATTTTTACTAAGCAGCGTTTGTTGTGAAAAATCGAAGGTAATCTTTATTACGCGGCATGCAATGACACATGCGATTGCTGTTCTAGCAAATAGTCCACATCTTGATTTTTTGATGGCGCAACCATCTCGTACAAAGTAAAGTCATTTGTCGGTTCATGCAAAAGCAAACTCGTTTGCTTTTGTGTGTTTATAAAGTCTCCCATCTTCTCTGTGCCGGAATGGAATCGATGCAGTATTGTCCGAATAGCTTCATCGCTACGGTCTACGCCAATCCAGCGTCGGTTTAGGTTTGATGCTACGGCCAGCGTAGTTCCTGACCCTGCATAGCAATCCAAAACTAAATCGCCGTCGTTGGAGGACGCTTCAATGATTCGCTCCAATAAAGCTGGATTTTTTTCAGTTGGGTATCCAGTGATGTGAATATTTTGGTTATGTGCATCCTTCATGTCCATCCAAATATCTTGCACTGGTATGCCTGTGCTGCTTTCAAAGTAAATTTTTCGGCGGGGGTTGCCAGTGGATGACCAGTAGATATCCCCTTGCGCGTCCATTTCATCTAGCTTTGCTGGGGTGTATTGCCAGTGCTTACCTGGTGGGGGCAACTTACCGCGCCATTCTTTACCCGTCTCACCATTGCGCAAGCCAGGGGCATGAACGGGCACTTTCTTAAATCTCCGTCCTTGTGCATCTACGTATTGGTATTCTTTAGATGCCTTACTGTCATCCCATTGGTCGATAGCCCGATTCCAAACGTAAGTGTCGCTTTTGGTATAAAACAAAATGTAATCAGCGACGTTGCCATAAGTTTTTCGTGTGTAATTTTTTGGGTTGCATTTTTTTCGCGTGATGCAATTCCGGAAGTTTTGATTACCAAAAATCTCATCGAGAATGACACGGAAATGGAAGATCATTCGCGCATCCAGATGCAGATAGAGTGATCCATCTTCTGCTAATAATTCATGAATCAAAACTAGACGCTCACGCAGCGACTCCACAAAAGCAGGACCTACAAGCAGATCATCGTACGCATGAGCTTGTTTGCGTGATTCAAAAGCGGCAGCCGTTGCAAAAGGTGGGTCTATGTATACGAGTCTTACTTTCCCACGAACTTTTTCGTCTTTGATCAGGTTGGCAAGAACTGGTAAATTTTCAGCACGATACAGGCGATTTGTGTTGCCAACGTACTTTTGATTTGCTTCGTAGTGCCCCGGTGGTGTTTGTAAGACGGTGTCCCTTGGTTTTTTCCCGAAATACTCCAAACTAAAGGCCTTGCTAGTAGCCGCTTCATGGCCAGATAAACGAGCCGCTTTTGTTTTACTGGCAATCGGAACGGCCATGTTATGACTCCAGCCAAGTACGGGTGATTCGGTCTTCCAGCATTCGTAAGGTGACGACTTTTACTTTCCCGGGCCACTGGTCTTCGATATATGCGTAATCATTCCACATTGAGCCTAGTAACAAGCCAGGGCCATCATTTACGAAAATGACCTTGATCTGAGGTAACTTATATTTCTTTAAATGGGCAAAAATTTCTTGTGCAACTTCACGATATTGACCAGTCCGATCATCTTCTTGTGCGTCGCCTCGATCGGAGTCATATCTAGCTAAACCAATTGCTAAAACAGTATCACCGTCTTTGATTATGAAATCTACAGGTCTGTCTTGCTTGGAATAATTTTCAAAAATCTTACCTAATAAGATATCTTTTCCTGCACGCTCAGAACCAGTTATTGTGTATTGGGGATGCTCTGTTCGCAGTATTTCAAACAAGCGCTCAGTCAGGTCGTAGCCCTTTTTGCCGCGATCCTTGTATTCCCAAAGGATCGCGCACAGGGCTTCATCAGGCATAGGTCTCGTGTTAAATTTTTGCTGCACTTCTACGATGTTCCGGAAACCATCACCAAATTGAGCGCAAATCTTTTCTGCGTCTGTCTTGCGCTTAAGCATTTCCACGGGTGTTTGTGGGCTGACGTATTTTTTAAAAACTCTACACAGCTGAGTACGCATCCACTGATTTTGAGTAGACATGATCGATATGAAAAAATCAGCTGACGAATGCGAAGCTTTTAAAAGCAGTTCAAACTCAACCAAAACTGGCGCATAAAGTCTACAGGCGTCTGGCAACACATCAGGATAAAACTCGCCATTTGCTAGCGTTATCCAAGATTCAGCTTCCGTTTTATAGTCGCCGAACTTTCTATCTAATTTTGTCTTAGATGTTTTGTTCATAAATTGGTAGATTTAACTTCGATTTATTTCAATCACACGCCTTGCTTAAGTGACGCCTCAATAAACTGGTCCAGGTCCCCGTCCAGCACCTTTTGTGTGGCGGAGGTTTCGTAGTTGGTGCGCAGGTCTTTGATACGGCTGTTGTCCAGCACGTAGCTGCGAATCTGATGGCCCCAGCCCACGTCGGTTTTGGTGTCTTCGAGTTTTTGCTGCGCTTCTTGCTGCTTGCGCAGTTCAAAGTCGTACAAACGCGAGCGCAGGCGCTTCCACGCCACATCGCGGTTGCCGTGCTGGCTGCGGCCGTCCTGGCACTGCACCACGATGCCGGTGGGGATGTGCGTCAGGCGCACGGCTGAATCGGTTTTGTTGATGTGCTGGCCGCCCGCGCCGCTGGCGCGGAAGGTGTCCACCCGCACGTCAGACGGGTTGATGTCGATTTCAATCGAATCATCAATCTCGGGGTACACAAAAATCGACGCAAACGACGTGTGCCGGCCGCCTGACGAGTCAAACGGCGACTTTCGCACCAGGCGGTGTACGCCGGTTTCAGTGCGCAGCAGGCCAAAAGCGTATTCGCCTTCAATCTTGATGGTCGCGCCCTTGATGCCTGCGGTGTCACCTGCGGTTTCGTCTTCAATCGTGGTTTTAAAACCCTTGCGCTCGGCGTATTTGAGGTACTGGCGCAGCAGCATGCTGGCCCAATCACACGCTTCGGTTCCGCCAGCGCCTGATTGCACGTCCAAAAAGCAGTTCAGCGGGTCAGCCGGGTTGTTGAACATCCGGCGGAATTCCATCTTTTCGACTTCGACCGCCACCTTGGCGGCTTCGCCTTCGATGGACTGCATGCCATCAACATCGCCTTCTTCTTTGGCCATGTCAAACAATTCAGCGTTATCTTGCAGCTCCGACGTCAGGCGGTCAATAACCTGCACAACGTCTTCAAGTGATTTTTTCTCTTTGCCGAGTTCTTGCGCGCGCTTGGGGTTGTCCCAGACTTTCGGGTCTTCGAGGGCAGCGTTGACTTCGTTTAATTTACGTTCTTTGGCAGGGTAGTCAAAGATACCCCCTGAGCTCGTTCACGCGCGTGCTCAGGTCTGCCAGCTGGTTGCCAATGGCGTTGATGTTTTCTGCTTCCATGATGTTTTCCGTCCGGGTTTGATTTAATCCGGTGATTTTCTCATGCCACAGCGCCGATCTTTTAGTTTCCAACGCAAAGACGCAAAGACGCAAAAGCGCAAAAGCGCAAAGGTCGCAAAGCAAGAGAATCTGAATCACCAAGCAAAAAGGTTTTCCTTGGCGACCTTTGCATCTTCGCGTCTTTGCGTTGGAAACTTTATTCGTTAGGCACTAGCCCAAAAACCCTTCAATCAGCCCCGCCAGCGCTTCGGGTTGGTCGTGGTGCAGCATGTGGCCTGCGTCCTCCAGTCGCGCAACTCTGGCATCGGCAATCAGTTTGAGTCGCTCGTGGTAGTCGGCCAGCGTGTAGCGACCCTGGTTCCATTTTTCAAGGGAATCGTCAGATGCCTCCACCGCCAGCACGGGCGCTGTGATGCGTTTGTAGAGCTCCAGCGTTTCCTCAACCCGGTAAATGTTGGCATTGACGACTTTATGCCCTGGCGCACCCAAAATCAGCCATTGCCCGGCGGCGTTTTGCTGTGCCCAGTGCGCGGCCAGCCAGTTGGCTTTGTCTTCGCTCAGGCGCGGGTTGGTTTTCATCAAGCGTTTGGCCACACCTTCAAGCGCGCCATAGGGTTTCAAGTCCAACTCGCCTTTGTGCAGACTCTTCAATTCGTCCATCCACTTGGCGTAGCGGCCTGGGGCTTGGGCGGGCTTGCTGGGGCCTAAGCCAAAGCCTTCGAGATTGACCAGTTTGCGAATGCGCTCAGGCCGCACACCTGCATAGACCATGGCCACATTGCCGCCCATGCTGTGGCCGACCAGGTCGATTTTCTGGTCTTTCACATAATGGTCGAGCAAAAAATCAAGGTCGGCCAAATAGTCGGGCAACCAATAGTTGTCTGCTGCACCATTGGTCAGGCCAAAGCCTCGCCAGTCAGGCGCAATGATGGTGCGGCCAGCGGCAAAAGCATCGCTCAGGGCATCGACCATGAATTGGTACGAGGCCGCCACGTCCATCCAGCCGTGGACTAGAACCAGGGGTGGCAGTGTGCTTGACGGGTTTTTGCCCGGCCAGATGCGAACGTGGTAGCTGAGAGAGCGTATTGGGACAAACTCGCTGCGGGAAGTGCGTTTTTCTTTGTACATTGGAAGCATGATAAAGAAACAAGCGCCCAAGCGCAGTCAAAGCAGTGACAAACCAGCAGACCACTACGCCGCCATGCATGCGGGCTTTGCTTGGCATGTGCCCGAATACTTCAACATTGCCGAGGTCTGCTGCAGCCGCTGGGCAAACTCATCAAATGCTATTAAAAACGTAGCTGTTTGCGCCCATAAACAGGGCGCTACGGCCACTTTTTATACCTATTTTGAACTTAAAAAGACCGCTGACGCCCTCAGCCACGTGCTGCAAGGCCTGGGCGTGAAGCGCGGCGACAGGGTGGCCATCGTCATGCCGCAGCGGTTTGAAACGGCTGTGGCGTACATGGCGGTGTTTCAGCTCGGCGCGGTGGCCATGCCGCTGTCGATGCTGTTTGGGCCCGAGGCGCTGGAATACCGGCTGCAAGACAGCGATGCCGTCGTCGCCATTGCTGACGAAAGCAGCATGGCCAGCTTGCAGCAGGTACGCGCTGACTGCCCGTCTTTAAGAGGCGTGGTGGCGGTGGGCGATGCGCGAGCCGATGTTCAGTACGAAGCCGCCATCAGCCGGCATCAAAGCGCTTTCACCGCCGTCAAGACCAAGGCTGAAGAAGCGGCAATTTTGATTTACACCAGCGGCACAACCGGCCCACCCAAGGGCGCGCTGCTGCCGCATCGGGCGCTGATTGGCAACTTGACGGGCTTTGTTTGCAGCCAGAACTGGTTTGGTTTTGAGGCTAAAACCAATGCGGAATCGAATGCCGTATTTTGGTCTCCGGCAGACTGGGCTTGGACGGGTGGGCTGATGGACGCGCTTTTACCAACGCTTTATTTTGGCCGCCCCATCGTCGCTTTCAATGGCCGGTTTAGTCCTGAGTTGGCTTTCAGCTTGATGCAGCAACACGGCGTCACGCACAGCTTTTTGTTCCCAACCGCGCTCAAAGCCATGATGAAGGCTTACCCGCAGCCGCGCAAGCATTTCAAGCTCAAGCTTGAAGGACTGATGAGTGCGGGCGAGGCGGTGGGCGATGCCGTGTTCGACTATTGCAAAAACGAAATGGGCGTGGTCGTCAACGAAATGTTTGGCCAGACCGAGATCAATTACATCGTCGGTAACTGCAACAGGTTTTGGCCAGCGCGTGCGGGCAGCATGGGCAAAGGCTACCCCGGCCACCGGGTGGCGGTGATTGATGATGAAGGCCATGAATGCGACGTCGGCGTGCCTGGCGACGTGGCAGTCAACCGCTACGACGTGCATGGCCAGCCAGACCCGATTTTCTTCTTGGGTTACTGGAAGAAAGACGCCGCCACCCAGGCCAAATTCACCGGTGACTGGTGCCGAACAGGTGACATGGCCACGTGCGATGCTGACGGCTACCTTTGGTACGAGGGCAGGGCAGACGATATTTTCAAGGCGGCTGGCTACCGCATTGGGCCGGGTGAGATTGAAAACTGCCTCATCAAACACCCGGCTGTCGCCAACGCTGCTGTCGTGCCCAAACCCGACAAAGAGCGCGGCGCAGTGGTCAAGGCGTATGTGGTGCTCGCTCCTTATTTAGGAGCGGCTCGCGCCCGCATTCATTCGTCAAAAACCGTTTTTGATGCTGAAATAACGGCTAAATTGCAGCTCCACGTCAAAAAAATGCTTGCACCCTATGAATACCCGAAGGAGATTGAATTCATTGACGCACTGCCCATGACGACAACGGGCAAGGTACAGCGGCGCGTGCTGCGACTCCAGGAAGAGGAACGGTTTAAAAAGGCGTAAAAAAAGCACCTGAAGGTGCTTTCGTCAAGTGTGGCTTGATTACTTGGCCGCTACCTGCTCCGCAACATAAATCTCAACCCGACGATTCTTGTCGCGACCTTGCTGCGTGCCGTTGTCGGCAATCGGCTCGCGTGCGCCACGACCATCGGTTGAAATGCGGGTGCGTGCCACACCCTTGCTAACCAAGTAGTCACGCGCGGCCTCAGCGCGGTCCACTGACAGCGGGTTGTTGATGCTGTCTGAACCAGTGCTGTCGGTATGGCCAATGATGTTGATGGTGGTCACCGCGTTCTGGTTCAGGCTGGTGGCAAACTGGTTCAAGATTGGGCCAAAATTAGGTTTGATGGCGGAGCGGCCAGTGTCAAACGACACGTCGCTCGGAATGTCAAGCTTCAGGCGGTTGTCGGTGGTTTGCGTCACGGCAACACCTGTGCCAGCGGTGGCTTTTTCCATCGCTGCTTTTTGATCCTGCATTTTTTTCGACCAAATGTAGCCGCCGCCTGCGCCTACAGCGCCGCCCAGCACCGCGCCAGTTGCAGCACCCTTGCCGCCGCCCAGCGCCGCGCCAATCAGCGCACCGCCCACAGCGCCAATGCCAGCGCCTTGTGCCGTGCCTTTTTGGGTCTCGCTCATGTTGGCACAACCGGACAGCACCGCAATGCTCAGTGCAACGCAGCTCAGTGATTTGATGTTGAGTGTTTTCATGGAAGACTCCTTTTTATAGGTTTAAAAAATATCGTTCAGTTAAGGCAACAAGAAACTTGCCAACACAGCGATGCTAGCGCCTTGCATATTAATGGCCTGTAAGACAAACCCGCAAACTGTCAGCACCCGTAACGCTGCGCCAGCCGATTTAAACTAGGGTTTTGTGGCTTTCGTCACTTCTTTCATACAAACTCCAACGCACATGAATAAAGTCCAACTCGGTCAAAGCGACCTGCACGTTACCCCCATCTGCCTGGGCACCATGACTTTTGGCGAGCAGGTTAGCGAGAGCACCGCTCACAGCATTCTTGACCGCGCTTTTGATCGCGGCATCAACTTCATGGACGCGGCTGAAATGTATTCAGTTCCCGCCCGGGCTGAAACCTTTGGCGCCACCGAAACCATCTTGGGCA
The DNA here is from genome assembly GCA_049653085.1 of Polaromonas sp. Lineage (GTDB taxonomy): Bacteria > Pseudomonadota > Gammaproteobacteria > Burkholderiales > Burkholderiaceae_C > Polaromonas. The sequence continues at coordinate 11,352 of JBASFP010000086.1, read as the reverse complement.
ACTGGTTTGCCAAACATCCTTCAGCCAGAGCCCAATGGGTGCTGGCCACCAAAGTCGCGGGCCCAGCACGCGGCATGCCGTGGATCCGTGAAGGCAGCCCTGACTTGACGGCCGCCGACATCGTGGGTGCCTGCGATGCCAGCCTGAAACGCCTGCAAACCGATGTGATTGACCTGTACCAGATCCACTGGCCAGCGCGCAACGTGCCGATGTTTGGCATGCAGTACTTTGACCCGACCAAAGACAAAGTGGTGTCATCTATCCACACCCAACTCGAAGCGCTGGGCACGCTTGTTAAGGCAGGCAAGGTGCGAGCGATTGGCTTGTCGAACGAAACACCTTACGGCGTCCATGAATTTGTACGCCTGGCCGAGCAGCACGGTTTGCCGCGTATCGCCACGCTGCAAAACCCATACTGCCTGATCAACCGCACCTATGAAAACGGTCTGGACGAAAGTCTGCATCGCCTGGGTGTGTCCTTGCTCGCTTATTCGCCGCTGGGTTTTGGCTTGCTGACCGGCAAATACGACAAGACAGGCATTACGGATCCGGCGCACAAAGACATTGGCCGCATGAGCCTGTTTGAAAGCATGCAAAAGCAGCGCTGGGGCAGGCCAGATGCACTGGCTGCCGCGCGGCGCTACAACGCCCTTGCCGCTGCCAACGGCATGACCCCCACCCAGATGGCGCTGGCGTTTTGCTACACCAAATGGCAAGTCACCAGCACCATCATTGGCGTCACGTCGGTGGCGCAACTGGATCAAGACATCGACGCATACGGAACAACCTTGAGCCCAGAAGTGCTGGCCGAGATTGACAAGATCCGCTGGGACATTCGCGACCCAGCGCTTTGATGTGGGTACACAATCGCTACCGTACGTGTTAGCTGAATAAAAAGAGGATTTGTTTTGGACTATCTGTATATATTCGCCGCCGTCGTGCTGGCCTACCTGATGGGCTCGTTGTCCTTTGCAGTTATTGTCAGCCGCGTGATGGGGCTCAAAGACCCGCGCAGCTATGGCAGCAACAACCCTGGCGCGACCAACGTGCTGCGCTCTGGTAGCAAGAAGGCCGCCATCATCACGCTGCTGCTTGATGGATTCAAGGGCTGGCTGCCGGTGGTACTGGTCAAGTGGTTTGGCAGTGACTATGGCTTGGGTGATGGCACCATGGCGGCTGTGGCTTTTGCGGCATTTTTGGGGCATTTGTTTCCCATATTCTTCAAATTTCAGGGCGGTAAAGGCGTGGCAACGGCTGCGGGCGCGTTGCTGGGCATTGAATGGCTGCTGGGGCTGGCCACGCTGGCTACCTGGCTGATCATTGCGTATTTCACGCGCTACTCGTCACTGGCATCCATAGCCAGTGCGGCATTTGCGCCGCTGTTTTATCTTTTTGGCGACCGTGCCGCCTGGTATTCAGAACGCAGCGTGCTGATGGCGATTTTCATGATCGGTTTGCTGCTGGTGATCCGCCACCGCGAGAACATCAACAAGCTGCTGGCAGGCAAAGAGTCACGCCTGAGCTTTGGAAAAAAACCAGCAGATTAGCACTTATCGCTTGGTCAGCGTCATCTGGTCGTTTTCACGCAGCATTTGAAAGCGGGTTAAAAAACTGTTGCCCAGCAGCATGTAAGGCATAGGCTGCGGCGTGACCACGGCATCAATGCCAAACACCTCCACATCACCCACGCGCACGGAGTCGAGCCGGATGCGGTAGCCCTGCACATTGCCGTTGGCGGTGGACATCATCACCGGCTGCCCAGCCTTGAAGTTGACGCCAGCGCGCTCTGCATCTTGCGCGCCCATGGCGACCGACGTCGCGCCGGTGTCGACCATGAACTGCACCGCCTTGCCATTGATTTGCCCTGCTGTCATGAAGTGACCGCCCGTGCCTGCCACCAGCACAATGCGGTTGCCTTTGCCGCCCGTTTTGCTGGCACCCATGTTGACCGGCGCTTCGCCCACCCGCAGGGTGTTGCGCTTGCCGTCTTGTTCCACCACCGCCTGGTCGCCGCTGGTGGAAATGACTTTCACGCCTTCATGCGTTTCGCCTGCCGCGACAGATTTAGGGGCAGTGCCGTTGACCACCAGCAACGCCTTGTTGCCCAGCATGCCTGCCAGTGCAACCGATTGCGCGTGAGCCGCAAAACCAGCCAGGAGCATGACCAGCAAAGCTGCAGTTTTGGCAGTGTGCAGCTTCATGAATATCAGTCTCTAAAGTTATTGAAGCTCAATGGAAAGTCCGCATTTTCAGCTTTGATCAGTGCCATGGCCGCCTGCAAATCATCGCGCTTGCCGCCCGACACACGTACTTTTTCTTCCTGAATCGCGCCTTGCACCTTGATCTTGCTGCCTTTGAGCAGCACCTGGATTTTTTTCGCCAGCTCGCTTTCAATACCGTTGCGCACAGTGTTGATCTGCTTGACCTTATCGCCACCAATTTTGGTGGACTTGCCCACATCCAGAAATCGTGCATCGACAGCTGCCTTGGTCAGCTTGTTGCGCAAAATGTCGTTGATCTGGTCGAGCTGAAAGTCGCTGTCGCCAATCAAAATGATTTCCTTGTCTTTCAGCTCGATTGACGCGGACGTGCCCTTGAAGTCAAAGCGCGTACCGATTTCTTTACCGGTGTTTTCAACCGCATTTTTGACCTTGACCAGGTCCGCTTCAAGCACAGTGTCAAAAGAAGGCATAGTTTTGGCTTTTCAGGGCAGTGAGACAATTGACCAATGGTAGTCGAGAAAAACGTCCCGCTTCAAGCTTTTAACACCTTCGGAATCGTTGCAAAAGCCCTGTCTCTTGTTCGCCTGCAATGCCAGGCTGATATTGATGCACTTTTGGCTGATCCGGCACTGAAATCGGCCTCCAAATTCATACTCGGCGGCGGCAGCAATATTGTGCTGACGGGGGACGTCAAGCCGCTGGTGCTCAAAGTCGAGATCATGGGCAAACGGCTGGTCAGCCAAACCCCCAAAGCCTGGATTGTGGAAGCTGGCGCGGGCGAAACATGGCACGACCTGGTGACCTGGACGCTTGAAAATGGCTACCCCGGCCTGGAGAATCTGGCCCTCATCCCGGGCAGCGTGGGCGCATCGCCCGTGCAAAACATAGGTGCCTATGGCGTAGAGCTGCAAGACCGTTTTGAGTCGCTTGATGCGGTGGATTTAACCACCGGCCAGCGCTTTACCCTGGATGCGGCGCAATGCGCTTTTGGCTACCGGGACTCGGTGTTCAAACATGTGTCGAATCAGGGTTTTGGTTTGGCTGGCAAGGCGCTGATTACCCATGTGCGTTTTGCCTTGCCCAAAAACTGGAAGCCCGTGCTGGGCTACGCAGATATTGAGAAAAAGCGCACGCAAGCCAATATTGACCAGCCCACAGCGCTACAAATTTACGAGTGGGTGTGCGAGATTCGCCGTACCAAGCTACCCGACTGGCGGGTGCTTGGCAACGCGGGAAGTTTTTTTAAAAACCCGACAGTGACGGCAGAGCAGTGCGCCGACATCATCGAGCGCGAACCGAAAATTGTTCACTACATGCTGGCCGATGGCTCGGTCAAACTCGCGGCTGGCTGGCTGATAGACGCCTGCGGCTGGAAGGGCAAGCACATCGGCAATGCAGGTGTGTACGAGCGGCAGGCGCTGGTGCTGGTCAATCGTGGCGGCAGCGCCGACCCTGTCACGGGCGGTGAAGTCATGACCCTGGCCAAGTCGATTCAAACCAGCGTGTATGAGCGCTTCGGAATTTTGTTAGAGCACGAACCCGTCGTCGTCTAAGGCGCCAGGCGCTCCCTGAGCCAGTCGTCATTGCCTTGCAGCGTGTAGCGCAACCGGTCATGCAGGCGGCTCTTGCGACCTTGCCAAAACTGCCAGTTGTCGGGCTTCAAGCGGTAGCCACCCCAGTGCGGTGGGCGCGGTGGCTGCAGCAAAAATTTCGCGCCATACATGGCTGCATTGGCCACCAGCACGCCCCGGCCTGAAATCACCTCGCTTTGCGGGCTGGCCCAGGCGCCGATGCGTGAATCAAGCGGGCGTGAATGAAAGTACGCATCGCTCTCTTCGTCAGAGACTTTTTCCACCATGCCTTCAATGCGCACCGTGCGCTCCAGTTCAACCCAATGAAACTGCAACGCCGCGTAGGGGTTGCCCGCCAACTCTTGCCCTTTGCGGCTGGCGTAATTGGTGTACCAGACAATGCCGCGCGCATCAAAACCCTTGATCAACACTACCCGGGTAGAGGGCCGCAAGTTGCTGGCTACGGTAGCCAGTGTCATGGCGTTAGGCTCAGGCACCTGCGCCGCAATGGCTTCTTTGAGCCACTGGTCAAATTGCGTTAGCGGGTCAGCTTGCGACGCCTGTTCATTGAGTTCTGCGCGTTCGTAACTCTTGCGCAGGTCGGCGATGGACGATACAGGGGGTGTTGGGTTGGTCATCTTTGAAGTATAAAGATGACGTTCTCTCTCCTCTTGCCGTACCCAACATGCCCCTTTTTTCAGCCGGTTCTGTCGTGATTGTTTTGGCCGCAGGCCGTGGCGAGCGCTTTGCTGCTTCGGGCGGCACAACCCACAAACTGCAAGCTTTGCTGGCTGGCAAACCGGTGATCGACCACGTGCTGGATGCCATCAAAGCCAGCGGTGTGCCGTATCACGTGGTGGATGCTGACCCAGCCCGGCCCGGCATGGGCGACTCGATTGCAGCGGGTGTCAAAGCCACACCGGGTGCCAGCGCCTGGCTGATCTTGCCTGCCGATTTGCCATTGATCAGCCCCGACACCTTGCGCACCATGGCGTTTGCACCACCTTGCGCGGTCGCTGTACCGGTGTTTCAAGGCCAGCGCGGCCACCCGGTGCGTTTTGGCTTGGAATGTGCCTCAGAGCTGCTGAATTTAAAAGGAAATCAGGGTGCAGCCCAATTGATACGGGCGCAAGCAGCTACTGATTCAGTAGCATTGATTGACCTGGACGATGTGGGTTGCGTGATGGATGTGGACACGCTGGACGATCTGGCGCGGGCTGAGGCGATGTTGCTTGATCGCCAAAATTAGTCACAAACCCGTTTGAGCAACTCTCCCAGCGCCCGGTCATGGATGCCGACTTTGCGCAAACCGTCGTAGGTCAGTTGGGCATAGTCGCGGGTCGTGCCATAGCGGCCTGACGCTTCGGCAAAAATTTTGCGATACACCTCATGAGACAACTCGCCGGTGTGGTCGGGGCTGCGTTTTGACAAGGTAAAGGCCAGCGCCGTCACACTGTGCTTTTGGCCGTTGTGCAGGGTCTGGCAGCGCAGCCATTTCGGCTCGTACACGGCGTTCGGCATTTCGCGCTCCCACAGCGGTGGCAGGGCGGCGGCCACTTTGGCGCGCGGGATGCGAAACACCATGCCCTTGCAACTGCCGCCGGGCAGCAGGCCAAACACCAGGCCGGGTTGTTCAGGCGTGCCCCGGTTGTAGGTGCTCCACATTTTCAGCGCACGGTGGTAGCCGCGGGTGGTGGCAAAACGCTGCTCGGCAAACTCAAACTCGGGCCGCCAGATGAGGGATGCATAGCCAAAAATCCACAAGTCATGTTTGCCGCCCCACTGGCTTTTGATGGCTTCAAGCGAATGTGCGGGATTGGGTAATTTGTGCTGTGTTGTCACAACCAGACTTTACAATATGCGCTGTTTAAAAATTGAAAGTAAAGCAATGTCTCAACAAGATGATGACGGCCAACAAGGTCTGGTGTTGTGGGTGGTATTTGGTCTGGTCGCCCTGGTGATTGCGCTGGTGGTGGGTGTCAGCGTTTACCAGCGCGGCAAGATGGCCGCCAAGCCTAAAACCGCTGTGGCCGCAGTGCCCGCCGCAGTCGTTGTCGATGCCGCCCAAAACGCCATGGACGCCGCCAGCGTGAAAGTTGAAAACGGCGTGGTGAAGTTTTACTTTGCCTCTGGCAAGTCTGACCTGGCAACGGGCGCCAATGATGCGTTGGCAGACGTGATCAAAGGTGCCAAAGAAGGCAAAAAACTGGTGATTTCTGGTTACCACGACGCCACCGGCAGCGCCGCCAAAAATGCAGAACTGGCCAAGCAGCGCGCTTTTGCTGTGCGTGACGCGCTCAAAGCGTCTGGCGTAGCGGACGACAAAATTGAATTGAAAAAGCCTGAAGAGCTCAAAGCCACTGGCAGCGATGCGCAAGCGCGCAGGGTTGAAGTTGCGCTGCAATAAGCGCTCAGGCTCCTGGCAGGCAGCCGCAGGTTTGGTACCCAACTGGTAACTCGGACTACATAAAAACGCCTGTTCAACCGTTACCATCCAGCTTGTAATTAAGTTACATCACCCTAAAAGGCTGGCCATGGCTGATTTGAATTTGCATCCTGAAGTCGCACGCATCACGGCTCGCATCATTGAGCGTAGCCGTATCCGACGCAGCGCCTACCTGGCGCAAATAGATGCTACCGCCACCCGCGCCCGCAGTGCCGACCGAATGGGTTGCGCCAACCTGGCACACGCCGTGGCTGGCGCACCGCTGGACGACCGCTTCAAAATTGTGGCGGAGCACGCGCCCAACATCGGCATCGTGACGGCTTATAACGACATGCTGTCGGCGCACACACCGCTTAAAAATTACCCGGATCTGGTCAAGCTTGAAGCACGCAAGATTGGTGCCACCGCGCAGGTGGCAGGCGGCGTGCCCGCCATGTGCGACGGCGTGACGCAAGGCACATCGGGCATGGAACTGAGTTTGTTCAGCCGCGACGTGATTGCCATGGCCACAGCCGTGGCGCTGTCGCATGACATGTTTGACGCCGCGCTGCTGCTGGGTGTCTGCGACAAAATTGTGCCTGGCCTGCTGATCGGTGCGCTGCATTTTGGCCACTTGCCCATGGTGTTTGTGCCCGCCGGGCCGATGCCGTCAGGCATATCCAACAAAGACAAAGCCAAGACCCGCGAGCTGGCCGCACAAGGCCTGGTCGGCCGTGCCGAGCTGCTCGAATCTGAAATGAAGTCCTACCATGCACCGGGTACCTGCACGTTTTACGGCACGGCCAACAGCAACCAAATGCTGCTGGAAGCGATGGGTCTGCATGTGCCAGGTACAGCTTTTGTCGCGCCCGGTGGGGACTTGCGCGATGAGCTGACGCGCGAATCTGCGCGTACTGTTTTGGGCATCGTCAAGTCCAAAAGATATGCACCGATTGGACACATTGTTGATGAGCGTGCCATCGTCAATGCGATGGTGGCACTGCTGGCCACAGGCGGGTCAACCAACCACCTGATTCACTGGGTCGCCGTAGCCTATTCAGCCGGCATCACGATTGACTGGAACGATTTTTCAGACCTGTCTGATGTCGTGCCCACACTGACGCATGTGTACCCCAACGGCAGCGCCGACGTGAACCAGTTTCAGGCGGCAGGCGGCCCGGGGCTGGTGATACGCGAGCTGCTGGATGCTGGCTACATGCACGCCGATGTGCTGACGGTGCGCAGCGGTGGCATTCGTGAATACACGCGCGAGCCTGCTCTAGACGGCGCATCGCTCAAGTGGCTGGATGCAGGTGAGTCCAAAGACGAATCGATTGTGCGCAGCGCGGCCAACCCTTTCAGCGCGACAGGGGGGCTCAAGTTATTGCAGGGCAATTTGGGCCGTAGCGTGATCAAGGTGTCCAGCGTGCCAGATGATTGCCATGTGATTGAAGCTGCTGCCCGCGTTTTTGATTCGCAGCAAGGTTTGCTGGATGCCTTCAACGCTGGCGAGCTTGTAAAGGATGTGGTTTGCGTGGTGCGCTGGCAAGGCCCCCACGCCAACGGCATGCCCGAGCTGCACAAGCTCACACCGCCGCTGGCGGTGCTGCAGGGCAAAGGTTACAAAGTGGCGCTGGTCACCGATGGCCGCATGAGCGGCGCGTCTGGCAAAGTGCCCGCTGCCATTCATGTGTCGCCCGAGGCTGCAGCCGGTGGCCCGCTGGCCAAGGTGCGTGATGGTGACGTGATTCGGCTGGATGCGCTGGCGGGCGACCTGAACGTCCTGATTGCGGAGTCTGAATGGGCGGCGCGAACCATTGACGCCATGCCGCTGGCGTTGCGCGAGACGGGCAGCCAGGGCATGGGCCGAGAACTGTTCACCAACATGCGCCGCAGCGCAACCACTGCAGAAGAAGGTGCTTTGTCATGGATCTGAATTTAAACGTGGCTGGCAAGCTGACCGCCCTGCAAGTGATGCAGGACTCGCCGGTGATCCCGGTGATTGTGTTGACCGACGTTGCACAGGCTGTACACATGGCGCGCGCGCTGGTCGCAGGTGGTATTCGCATGCTCGAAGTCACGCTGCGCACGCCCCAAGCCCTGGCCTGCATCGAAGCCATTGCCCGCGATGTACCCGAGGCCGTGGTTGGCGCTGGCACGGTGCGCAACGCGGCCGATGCACAGGCCAGCGCCATGGCCGGTGCGAGGTTTATCGTCAGCCCCGGCTACACATCAGCGCTAGGTCAAGCTTGCCGAGACGTTGGCTTACCGCTGCTGCCCGGTGTGGCCACAGGCAGCGAGATCATGATGGCGCAAGACGATGGTTTGACTGAACTGAAGTTCTTCCCTGCCGTGCAGGCGGGCGGTGCGGCCATGCTCAAAGCCTGGGGTGGCCCGTTTGGCGACGTGCGTTTTTGCCCAACGGGCGGTGTTACCGCAGCCAATGCGCTTGACTTTCTGGCATTGCCCAACGTGGTGTGCGTCGGTGGTTCGTGGCTCACACCGCCAGACGCCCTGGCGCGCGGCAACTGGGCGCAAGTCACGGCGCTGGCTTTCCAGGCCAGCCGTTTGGGGCTGGTTTAAGCAATTACCCAGCAAGCCTGTAAATCGGATGACCGAACGCAGAGGACGCAGAGGTTTCGCAGAAAAAACAGCCAAAAAGAACCTTTTTGAGTGATTTTTTTTGCGTCTTTTGCGCAACCTTTGCGATTTCTGCGTTCGGCTGTCCGACTTTTTATACCCGTGCTGAGTAATTACTTTTTAAGTATAAAAAATGCCTGTAGCCCAATAATTACGGGCGTAAACAGCTACTAAAAACATAGTATTCAGCTCAAATCAGATTCAGCCAGATCTCATTGCGCCGTAAAAACGGCAAAGAAAACGGGCCGTTGTAGCGTGACCATACCGGCTCGCCCGCCGATGCCATACCCGCCGCTGCCAAGGCACTGCGCAGTTTTTGCAACTGTTCCTCGTAAGTGCTTTGCGACCAGCTGCCTGAAAAGCGGATCACCGCCACGCGGTTGCCGGGCACCTCGCGCAGCTTGACGCGTTCGTCCAGCGGCTCGGGCAGCGTGGCCAGCGTGAAACCCTTGGGCATCACAAACTGCACCAGAAACCCACCAGGCGTGACCGCTTGCGTCACGGGGGCGGTCATCTCCAGCTTCACAGGTGGCGCAGCGACAGCCGTTTGCGTCACAGGCGCGGTCATCTCCAGTTTGCGCTCACCCTTGTTTTTGCCAAAAATATAGCCGCCCAGCAGGCTGAAGCCCTGGTTGCCCGCCTCACCAACAGGGCCAGGCACCACCACTTCAGCCACCAGGTAGGGCGCGTACTGCCGCACCTCAAAAACGTCGCTGGTTTGCACCACGGTGTAGGCAGGCTCGTCAATGGCGTGGGCTGGCATGGCGGCAATGAGTGTGAGGGAAGTGATGAGCAAAAGCAGCCGCTTGGCCAAAGACTTTGCTGGTTGAAATGTAAGCTTTTTAGACATGGTGATCAGACAGGTAACGCAAAACTGATGATTTAAATGCATATCCAGAAATCACTTGCTGGTAGCCCCTGTTGCCCCCAAAGTAATCAGGCCTTTGCCCACATAGTCATCAAACTGGATTTTGGGGATGGCCGTCAAACCTGCCACGCCGTCGCCTGCGTCCCAGCTGAGCGTGGCGCTGTCATGTGCCAATGTCACCTCAACCGGACCCGCGGGTATTTCAATTGGCGCGCCGTCCCCTGGCCGGTAGGTGACGCAACCTGCGATCATGCCGGGTTGCGGGGTTGGCTCTGCTGCGGGTGTTGCTGTTGCTGTTGGGCTCATTCAATTCTCCTGAAAAACCCATTAACGCTGCTTTTTGCGCTGAAGTCTGTCAGCCGACTGCCCGCTATTTGACCCACTCATGCATACCCGGTGCCAGCCCGTCCAGGTGGTACGGCCCAATGGCGGAGCGGATCAGCCGCAGGCAGGGTAGGCCGACGGCTGCTGTCATGCGGCGTACCTGGCGGTTGCGCCCCTCGGTAATGCACAGCTCCAGCCAGGCGGTGGGGATGCTCTGGCGCACCCGCACGGGCGGCGTACGCGCCCACAGCGCAGGCGGCTCGTTGATCAGCCGTGCTTTGGCGGGCAGCGTCATGCCATCGCTGAGTTGCACGCCCGCGCGCAGTGCCTCAAGCGCGGCATCAGTCGGTGTGCCTTCTACCTGCACGAGGTAAGTCTTTTCCATCTTGAAGCGCGGGCTGCTGATGCGCGCCTGCAAAGCGCCGTCGCCCGTCAACAGCAGCAAGCCCTCACTGTCAGCGTCCAGCCGCCCGCAGGCATAAATACCCGGCAGGTCAATGAAGTCCTTCAGCCCTTGCCAACGCCCTTCGGGTGTGAACTGGCTCAGCACACCATAGGGTTTGTTAAAGCGCAGCAGCGTGCCGGTGGCCACAGTCAAAACGACGATCCTGGCTCATTGAGAAAAGCAATTTCTTCAGCCGTTGAAGCGCGGCCCAGCACGGCGTTGCGGTGCGGGTAGCGGCCAAACCGGGTGATGATGGCCTGGTGGCGCAGCTCAAAGTCCAGGTTGCTTTCAAGCCCCGGCAGCGCAAACAGCTGCACCGCCTGCAGGTGGATCAGCGCCGACTCACTGTGCATGTAGGGCATGTAAGCAAACCGGCGCTGGGACGTGCTTAAAACGCTGTCTTGCCCACTGGCGACCAGCTCTTGCGCCAACGCCAAAGCCAAGGCATCTTGCGCAAAAGCGCGCGGCGAGTCGCGGTACACATTGCGTGAGAACTGGTCCAGCACAATGATTTCAGCCAGCCTGCCTTCAGGCGACGCGCGCCAGGCGTACAGCTCGCAGCGCGCAGCGGCTTGCAGCGTTTGCCCGAAACGGGTGCGAATCAGCTCGTCCAGCGCAACGTCTTTGGCAAAGTGTTGCTTGTCTGTCAGCTCGTCAAACCAGAAGTGGAGGATGTTTTGGGCTTGCATGGTGGTTTTATGCGGTTTTGGGGCTGTTTTTGGGTATCAAATATCCTGATTAGATACCTGCCTCAGACAGGCGTAGGATGCTCAGAGGAAGAGGTTTTGTAGTCACAGCAGCGCGAAGCAGTCGAGGCACCATGGCTGCCAAGTCAAATCGCCTGTTAAACCGATACG
>JBASFP010000085.1:0-11793 GCA_049653085.1 Polaromonas sp. | reverse complement strand
GAGTATAGCCGTTTCGGGTTTTGGTGGCAAATCAGTCGAGTTTGATGCCCAAATCGACGGCTAGTTTGATCCACACCGGTACGTCTCGCGCCCAATCTTCACGGGTGTCTTTCAGGTTTTTGGGCTTGTTGGGGATGGCAAAGGTCTCGCGCAGTTGCGCAGCTTTTGGGGTGTTGGCGCCGTCCACCACCACTTGCGACAGCGCACGCAGCACCGCTTCAGGCGTGCCAGCGGGCGCCATCAGCGGCAAGCCACCTTCAAGTGTGACCAGCCGTCCTTCGATACCCTGCTCTGTGAGCGTGGGTACATTGGGCAGTTTGGGCGACCGATAAGAGCCCGTCACGCCAATGGCTTTGACGCCACGCGGCTGCACCGTGGCAAACGACTGGTAGCTCCCAATCGCCACCTGAAGTTGCCCGCCCGCCACGTCTACCCACATGGGGGATTCGCCACGGTAGTTGATGGTGACGATTTTTGTGCCCTCGTTGCGGTTGGTTTGGTCTGCCACCATTTGCGGGTACGAGCCCGGTGCGTAGCTGCCCATGTTTGTGGGATTTTTCTTCGCGTAGTCAATCAGCTCGCGCATGGTGTTGACACCAATTTTTTCAGGCACACCCACCACCAGCGGGCCAGATGGGTAAAAAGCAACCGGCACGATGTCTTTGTCAAGGTTATAGGGCAGCTTGCTGTACAGCACCCGGTTTTGCCAGACCGTGCCCGACGTGGTCATGAGCAGCGTGTAGCCATCCGCAGGCGACTTGGCCACCGCATCAATCGCAATGATCGCGCCCGCGCCTGGCTTGTTCTCAACAATCGCCTGAATGCCAAACTTGGCGGCGAGCTGCTCTGCATACAGCCGCGCATAAGAATCCGTCAACCCGCCGGCGGCAAAAGCCACGATGATGCGAATCGGTTTGCTGGGCCAAGGCGTGGTTTGCGCAATGGCGCTTTTCATGAGTGAAGGTAAAGCCAGTGCGCCAGCGGCCAGGCCACTGGCTGCAATGAGTTGACGGCGCTGTAATTGGCCTTGGGCGGATTTGGGGGTGGTCATGGGGTGTCTCCTGGGTATGTTGTACCAGTTCATCGTAAGCGCTCATGCTTTTGGTCAACATAGGAAAGACTCTTAGAGTTTGTCGCAGAGGTGTCTTATGAGCACCTCAAAGATTAGCAATATTGCTATATATTTAGTAGCTGCTTGCGCCCATATTTATTGGTCTACAGTCCAAAACGCCTCTCTAAAACGGCTGCTTTTGATGCGTTTCGGCATCTGGAACACCCTTTTCGACCAAAGCCCTACACGGTTTGGCAAGGCTTTGGAAACAAGCCCTGAAAGCTGCCGATCCAGGGTAATTTGACCCAATTCAGAAATGACCTGCCCCACAGTCTTTTTGTCTCGCCGCGCAATAGCTCTGGCTGCAAGCAAAACATCGTCGTCGATGTTGCGGGTTGTGCGCATGATTATTCCTGCAGGGCATCGTTGTTATCGAATGAAACTTATTGCGCATCACATGTCAAACTGCGGCGCAACATGTTGCAATTGCCGTTCCGCCTGCGCCGCCAGATCACTCACCAATTGCTGCAACATTTGCCAAAATTCTGGTTTGTCAGCCGTACTGGCCACCAAACCAGCAGGTAAAAAGCGGCGCATCTCTGCGCGAAATTCTTGTGCCAGTTCGGGCTGCGTTTGCAGCATGGCGCAGCGCTGGTGCAAGAGCTGCAAATACCTGGCTTGCGGGCAGTGGTGATCTTGCAGTTTGCCGGCTATCAGCGCCAATTGCGGGCGGGCGGCTTGCTGGTGCAGCCAGGCCATGTCCCACAAGTCTCGGTGTTTGATGCGGTTGGGCCGCAGGGCAAAAGCCACCAGTTTGTCGGAAAAAATCTCAGCTCGGCTTTGCGCCTGAATGATCAGGCCATTGGTGCCCATGTCTACGCCATAGGGGTTAAGCAGCAGCATGGGGCGTGGCTCGTAGCTGGGAATGGCGCACACGTCGATGTTGATGCGCTGAGCCGGCAGGTCTTTGCGCTCTGGGCGGGTTTGTACTTTGAGCTTCCAGGTATCGACGTTGCCTTGTTCGCGTGTGGGCTCGCTTACCTCAACTTGCAGGCCATATTTGGTGTGCAGGGTTTTGACCAACACTTTGCCAAGGCTGTCCAAGTCATCGCGCGTGAAATTTGCGCCACCCGTAAAGTCCAGGTCTTCACTTAAACGGCTTGCACCGTAGCAGGCGCGCAAACACGTGCCGCCCATAAAGGTCAAGCCCGACAGCAGCCTGGCACTGCTCAGCTCGCGCAGCACATCGTGGTGCAAAAGCTCTTTTTCTACCACCGGGCGCAAGGTGGCCAGCTCTTGCTGGTTTTGCACAGCGGCGTCTACCAGTTGGTCAAACAGGCTCATGCAAATCGCTCACATCCATCAAATCAAGACTGCGGCGCGTTACCCGCATGTCGCGCATGGCTTGCGCTGCGCTGGCGCGCCACAGGTGGCACGCATTGTCGTAATGCAATTGCGCTGCGATGTCAGCGGGCTTCTGGTCCGTGTGAACAAACTCAACCGTGCCCCAGCGGCTACAGCGCACCACGCTGCTGCGGCCAGATGACATGATGCTGACCCACTGCATCGGCTGCTGCGAGATCAGACCTGCGGCGCTGAGCGCTGTCTCCAGGCTGATGTAGTTAAAAGCATCAGCGCGCAGCCGTGCCGCCGCATGAAACAGCAACAAGGAACCGTCGGGCATGGCTCTTTCATAAACGTACAGACCCCGGCACATTCGGGTCAGCAAACCTTGCGCCACCAAGCGGCTGAGCAGGGTTTTGAAAGCCGCATCAGTAGCTTGCGGCAAAAGCGCCCGCAAGTCCTGCGACGCAAACAGGCAGTGGTGCGTATCTGCCAGCTTGGCGATGCCGTTCCTCAGGCTGTCGGTGGGTTGCATGGTGAATTTGGTCTACAGAAGGTTTCATAAAGTGTAACTTACCGTAGACTTAATATGAAGTTTTTCTTCCCAAGCAAGACTCACACTACTTAATCCACAACCTCACCGCATCCCAAGCCCGGCCCAGCACGCCCGCCTCCTCAACCGCCTCCAGCGCCACCAGCGGCGCCTCTGCCACCACAGCCGGGTTATCGCCCGACGTAATTTTCAAGCTGCCAATGGCCTGGCCTTTGGTGAAGGGGGCGACCAGCGGCTCGGGGCGGGCGACCATGGTTTTTAGTTTGGCGGCTGTGCCTGCCGGCACGGCCACCACGATGGCGCTGGTTTGGCCGAGTTTGACGACGTTGCTCTTGCCTTTCCAGACACTCGGGCTGGCCACGACCTGATTGGCATCGAACAGTTTGACGGCTTCAAATGCGGTGTAGCCCCAGTTCAAAAGTTTTTGCGATTCGTTGGCTCTTGCGCTGTCGCTAGCTGTGCCCAGCACAATGGCCAGCAGGCGGCGTGGGCCTGGCGCACCGACTGCGCCCAGGTTGGGGAAGTCGCGCTTGGCGGTGGCGATCATGCAGTAGCCTGCGGCTTCGGTGTGGCCGGTTTTCAGGCCGTCAACGCTGGGGTCGCGGAACAGCAGCGTGTTGCGATTGGTGTCGTTGGCGGCGGGCGTGCCAGCGTAGCGGTATTTTTTGATGGCTGAAAAGCCGACGTATTCAGGAAAGTCGCTCATCAGCCGGATTGACAAAATGCTCAAGTCCCGGGCGGTGGTGGTGTGGCCGGTTTCTGTCAGGCCTTCGGGGTTTTTGTAGCTGGTTTTGGTCATGCCAAGTGCTTTGGCCTGCGCGTTCATCATTTGCACAAACTTCTCTGCGGTGCCGCCCACGCCTTCGGCCAGCGCCATGGTGGCGTCGTTGCCTGACTGGACGACCATGCCTTTGATCAAGTCCTCAACCGGCACCATCATTTTCGGGTCAATGAACATGCGCGAGCCGGGCATTTTCCAGGCGCGCTGGCTGACGGGCAGGGTTTGCTTGAGGTCAATTTTTTTGGCTCTTAACGCATCAAACACCAGATACTCGGTCATCAGCTTGGTCAGTGACGCGGGCTCCAGCGGTGCGTCGATGTCTTTGGCCGCCAGGATTTGATTGGCGGTGACGTCAAGCAGCAGGTACGAGCGGGCGGCCAGTTCTGGCGGCTGCGGAGCTTGGGCAAAAGCGGTGCTGGTGATGACGAGAAGCAGACCTAGGGCGGCCTTGGAAAAACTGAACATGAACAAAATCCGATAACTAAGCAAGAGTTGAAGACAGGTGGCGCACCACCAGGCTTTTGAGAAGCGGCAATTGTCCGTGAAAGAAGTGCCCGCCGCCGGGTACAACCGTAACCGGGAGTGACTGGGGACGGGCCCAATCCATCACAGCGCTCAGTTCCACCGTGTCGTCCGCCTCACCATGGATGACGATGGCCTTGAAGTGTTCGGCAGCCTCAATCGGGGCGGCGGCGCTGCGGACCACGCTGGTACCCACCAGCACCAGTTTGTCAATTTGCCGCGTGGTGTGCAACTTGTCAAACGCATGGGTGGTGACGAATGCGCCAAATGAAAACCCGGCCAGGCACAGTGCCCCAGCGGGCGCGGTGTGAGCCACCACTGCCAGCATATCGTCTAGCTCGCCTCGGCCCTCGTCATGCGTGCCCTCAGTTGCGCCGACCCCGCGAAAGTTAAAGCGCACCGCTGTCCAGCCACATTGGGTAAAGGCTCTGGCCATGGTTTGCACCACTTTGTTGTCTAGCGTGCCGCCAAACAGCGGGTGCGGGTGGGCAATGACAGCCACGCCTTTGGACGTGCTGCCTGCGGGCGTGTCGATGGCGACTTCAATCGCGCCAGCAGCGCCTTGAACGGTTGATTTTTGGGTTTTGGCGTTCATGTCAGATGTGATTTTGCTATTATTTCAGGAGCTGTTTACGCCCGTATTTATTGGTCTAGACACCTAAAATATACTTAAAACGGATACAAAAATGTAGAAAGAAGAAGTTTCCAACGCAAAGGCGCAAAAGCGCAAAGAACGCGAAGGAAACCAATGAATTAAATGACTTTGCGACCTTTGCAGCTTTGCGTCTTTGCGTCTTTGCGTCTTTGCGTCTTTGCGTCTTTGCGATGGAAGCTTGCTGTTTTCAGAGCTTTAACGGCCCAAACCCACGGGCGAGAGCAGCCGCTCCACCACCTGGCCGTTTTTAAGGTGCGACTCGACAATCTCGTCAATGTCGTTCTCATCCACATAGGTGTACCAAACCGCCTCGGGGTAGACCACCGCCACAGGGCCGATGGTGCAGCGGTCAAGGCAGCCGGCTTTGTTGACGCGGACTTTGCCCGGCGCATTCAGCCCCGCTGCTTTGATTTGTGATTTGCAGCGGTCGTAGGCTTCTTGCGCGCGGTGGTGGGCGCAGGCGTCTTTGCCGGGGTCGCGGTCGTTCAGGCAAAAGAAAATGTGGCGTTCGTAATAATTTTCAGCGGGGTGTTCAGATGGGGTGATCTTGGTCATGGCCTGATTTTACGTTTGCGCTGACTTTTCGCGCCCTGACAGCCGGGCCAGCAAATAAAGCAGCGCCGCATACGGCCACAGCCAGCCCAGCCACTGCACCAGGCCATGAAAGCGAATGAACTGCCCCTGTTCCCAGGTTTGCAGGGTTTGCGCAAAGTAGGCGCTGGCAGGTGCCTGGTTCAGCAGGCTGAGCTGAATCGTCAACGCCAGCAGCGCAAACGCCGCAGCACCGCGTCGGCCCAGCGGCAACAGCACCAGCGCCAGTGCGGCCGCCAGCATCAAGCCAGCGCGCACGGGCATGTCCAGCCAGGCCCAGGCGTGCTCAGGCCCATAACTCAGCGCCGCTGACAACGCCGACACAGCCATGCCAGCGGCCAGCATCAAAACTGCAAATACCGCCCGCCGCCACAGCGTACGCACCACACCGTAGCCAAGCAACAGCGGGATCAACGCGCCCAGCGCCACACACGTCAGCTCGGCCAGCGGCACCAGCGGCTGCAGTTCAATCTCGCGCACCGGCAGCCAGACTAAAAAGGGTGTGCCTTCCAATGCATCAGCCAACGCTGTTTCAAGCCGCTCAAAGACCTGGCCCAGCCCCATCGGCACCGCCGCCGGAAAAAGCAGCGCCACCGGCCACAGCACCAGCAGCGCCATCGCACCACGTGCATCAGGCGCCAGCCAGCGCGCCCGAAAACGACTCCAGCGCCCCAGTGCGCCCAGCTTTTCAAGCAGCCAGGCAGCCACCGCACCCAGCGCCGCGCCCAGCGTGTTCAGCACCAGGTCAACATTGGACGGGATGCGCGACGGCAAATAGCTTTGCAGCGTTTCCAGCACCAATGACAGCAGCAAAGCGCCCAGCACCGCCAGCAACATCGCCCAGTGCATATGCCCGCTGCGCAAGCTGGCCAGGCTCAAGAGAAACCCAAGCGGTGCATAGCCCAGCACATTGGTCGCCACGTCAAACCCTGTCCAGTATTTGGGCAAGGGAGCGGTCAAATAAATCAGCGGTGAAATGCCCTGATTGCGCCACTCGGTGAAGGGGTACAGGCTGGCGTAAACAATTAAACAGATGATGGCCAGAGACAATGGCCAAGCGACCGTCTTAACGCCTGTATCAGAAATCGAGGTAGGGGACTTCACTTGGTCAGTCCTGATTAAGCTAAAACGGCTTGACGACCACCAAAATCACCGCGGCCACCAGCAGCAGCACAGGCGCTTCGTTAAACCAGCGAAACCACACATGGCTGCGGGTGTTCTGGTTGGCCACAAAGTTTTTGTACATGCGGCTGCACATGTGGCCGTAGCCAATGGCAAGTACCACCACCACCAGCTTGGCATGCATCCAGCCGCTGACCTGGCCAATGCCATAACCCAGCCACAACCAGAGCCCCAGACCCACAGCGGGCACCGACAGGATATGCGTGAACCGGAGCAGCTTTTTGGCCATCAGCATCAGCCGCTGCCGCTCAGCCACGCTTTCAGGCGGCACCATCGCCAGGTTGACAAAAATGCGCGGCAGGTAAAACAACCCCGCAAACCAGCTGGCAACGAAGACGATGTGGAAGGATTTGACCCAGAGCATCCGGCTAGTTTAGACTGGCAGGCCAAAAAAAAAGCCCGGAGGCTAGGCCGTCCGGGCGGTAAGCCTTCTTGCTGTCACACGCAAAGGCCCCGCTCAGGGAGGAAAAGCGGGATGCAGCCACTAAAAGTAACTGCACATATTAATTTTAAGCCCAGATTGTTATTAATAACAATCTTTCGTGCGGGGTTTTATTCAGGGTAAACCAGAGTCCGGTGACGTCGCCAAATTAATCATCGCAGACACTCGAAGCTTTGGCACAATTTGCCCATGACCACCTATGCACCCTTCCCCGCTGGCCGCCCGCGCCGCTTGCGCCGCGACGCCTTTACCCGCAACCTGGTGCGTGAACACGCTTTGACCCCGCACGACCTGATTTACCCGGTGTTTGTCACGGAAGGCAAAGGCCAGCGGGTGCCCATTGCGTCCATGCCCGGCGTGGAGCGTTTGAGCCTGGACTTGCTGCTCCCCGTGGCTGAAGAATGCGTGAAGCTGGGCATACCTGTCATGGCGCTATTCCCGGTGATTGACGGCACGCTCAAAACCTTTGACGGGGTGGAAGCCACCAACCCAGACGGTCTGGTGCCGCGTGTGGTGCGCGAGCTTAAAAAGCAGTTTCCTGGCTTGGGTGTGATGACCGATGTGGCGCTGGACCCTTTCACAACGCATGGCCAGGACGGTTTGCCGGACGAGCATGGCTACATCATGAACGACGAAACCACCGCCATGCTGGTGCGCCAGGCGCTGTGTCAGGCCGAAGCGGGCGTAGACATCGTCGCGCCCAGCGACATGATGGACGGCAGGATTGGCGCGATTCGCAACGCACTGGAGTCGCACAAGCACATCCATACGAGGATCATGGCCTACAGCGCCAAATACGCCTCGGCGTTTTACGGCCCTTTCAGGGACGCGGTCGGCTCTGCGGGCAACCTGGGCAAGGCCGACAAAAAGGTCTACCAGATGGACCCCGGCAACACGGACGAAGCGCTGCGCGAAGTAGCGATGGACATTGCCGAGGGCGCAGACATGGTGATGGTCAAACCCGGCATGCCCTACCTGGACGTGGTGCGGCGCGTCAAAGACGAATTCAAAGTACCCACCTTTGCCTACCAGGTCAGCGGGGAGTACGCCATGCTCAAAGCCGCCGCGCAAAACGGCTGGCTGGACCACGACGCAGTGATGATGGAAAGCCTGCTGGCCTTCAAACGCGCTGGGGCGGATGGCGTGCTGACGTATTTTGCGATCGACGCAGCACGCAAGCTGCAATAATATACTATCAAAACAGGAGCTTCTTACGCCCGTATTCATTGGTCAAAAGCTTTAAAACACTCCTAAAACAGACCCAAAACAGGCTCCCATCATGCAAATTGTTGAATTCACCGATGCCAGCCTGCGTTTTATAGACGCCGCGCCTGCGCAGCCGCCGCCTGACGGGTTTGTGTGGATTTTTCTGGAGCAGCATGAGTTTGACGCGGCGCAAAACCAGTTGCAACAAGCCGCGCAGGTTTTAGGCGGCTCGCCCCTGCTGGACTTGCATTGCCAAGACCTGGCCAGCCCGCAGCATCCGTCGCACTATGACTCCACGTCAATTTACGACCTGATCATTTTCAGGCGGCTGGCCACGCAGCTTGAAACCCAGGCCGAAGACGCGAAAGAAAAAGCCATTCACGACTACCACGGCCAGGAAGGCAAGTCGCGCAAGCGGGGTGAGCGCTTGCCCACTTTTAACCGCATCAGCTCCAAGGCGGTGGGTTTTGCGGTGTTTGACCGCTGCCTGATCAGCGTCCACCCGCCCGGCTGCTACACCGCCAAAAGCTTTATCCAGCGGTTTTTGGCCGATGCCAAATTCAGCCTGGAAGCGTCAGGCGCGGACTCGGCATTGGCCCGGCAACGCCTGCCCACCAGCCCGGCAGACCTGGCGCTGCGCATGATCAACGCCATGGTTGACAGCTACCTGGACTTGCGCAAGGTGCTGGCCAGCCAGCTGGAGCTGTGGCAGGCCGACCTGCTGCGCGCCAACTCGCGCTTTGATAACTGGGGTGCGCTGATGACCGCGCGCACCCAGCTGCATGTGCTTGAAGACCTGTGCGATGAACAACACGACGCCATGCAGGAGTGGCTGGATTCGCTGCGCGAGCAGCCGCTGGCGTCCTTCATGGTGGGCGCGGACCAGGCGCTGCAAGCTGCGCAGCACCAGCGCGACCAACTGGTCGCCAGAGCCAGAGACGTGATGGAACACATCGAGCGCGTGACCCAGCACGCGCGCCGGCTGGAGCAGTCGGCCGAGACGGTGGTGCAAATCCATTTCAACGCGCAAAACAACCGCACCAGCGACGTGATGCGCACCCTGACAGCCGTGACAGCGATTTTTTTGCCGCTGAACCTGATCACCGGCTTTTTCGGCATGAACTTTGAGCACATCCCCGGCCTGAAGTCCCCCGCCGCCTTCTGGATGACCGTGGGGCTGATGGTGCTGGTGGTGGTCTTTGTGCTGACGATGTTCATGCGCAAACGCTACATTGCGAGGACTGGGTTGTAGTGTTCAGTTTGCTATATTTTAAATAGCTGCTTGCACCCGTATTGATTGGGCAAAACATCAAAACAATGCCTGAAAAGGCAATGGCTCAGGTCTGCCTCATGTCATTGTGGGCTTGACCCGCAATCTATAAGCCGTGAACCCGCTCCCCTGCAAGCATCGCTGGGGACATGTATCCCGGCTCAAGGCCAGATTGACAAGCGCTGAGTCAATATCTGAAAAGCCCCTTGGACATAAAACGAAACACTTCGCGACACCGCTGAAAGGACATTTACCTGCAAACCTTTGATCATCGACATGACCAATCACTGACCGGAGTCGCCATGATCAAAGCTTTCTCACGCCTGCAATCAAAACTGACGGGGTTGCAATTGACCGTTATCACGCTCGTCGCTTTGATCGGCAACGTCTGGGCAACCAGGCTGCTGGATACAGCCTACGCGGCGTCGAAATTCCCCGTACCCTACTGGCAGGCGCAGCTGTCTTTCGACCACTTCAAACTCAAAGGCTGGTATGAGTTTTTGATCAAGAACGAGACCCTTGATCTTTACATTCACACCCAGCTTGTTGACTTCATTTTCATTGCCTCGGTGCTTGTCCTGCATATGGCCGCGCTGCTGGCTTTGTCCCGCGCCGTGCCTGCAACGTCAACGGCCAGACGCGCCTTGATTTGGGCCGCCTTGCTTTCGGCGATTGCACCGCTTGCAGATGCTGTTGAGAACGGCATTTCATTCATCATGCTTGCCAACCCAACAGGGTTTGAGCCGCTCCTGGCCATTGCTTATTCGTCAGTTGCGGCCATCAAGTTCGGCATGTTCACCTTTGCGTATCTGGCTGCGGCGGCGGGTGTGGTTGCGGCGCTCTATTACCTGGCAACTCGAGCCAAGCCAAAGGCGAGTCAGGCCTGACCAGCGTGTTCGATGGTCTGACGAAGCAATGTTTTCCACACTCGACTCGGGGCAGATTTTTACTCATTGCTAACTGGCTCATGTCAGCAACGCCTTGCGCATCAGTACCCACTCGCCTGGGGTGTCAGACCCTGGAAATGCTGTGAACGGGCGCCTGGCCCATTCTTCAAAGCCGCATCGCAAATAGAGTTTGTGGGCTTGGGTGTTGAAGCTGCCGACAAGCAGTGTGAGCTGCCCAGCACCGACATGCCGGGCTTGCGACATGGCTTCATCAATCAATGCTGCACCGAAACCGCGTCCTTGGTGTTCGGGGTAAAGCGCTGCGGAAGACAGATAACAAGTACCCGTGGCGAGCGCTTTGAGCTCGTAGGGTCCACGAGTAACTTCCGGCATGGTCGGCGCCCAAGCCACCGGTGGCGGCAAAAGGCCTGTGTTGATGGCACCGACCACATCGCCATCAAGCTCTGCAACGCGCCAGTTGCTGAAATGCGTAAAGTGTTGTGCGTCGTTGCGGATGATGGATGTGCCCACCTCGAATGCAGATTGGCCAGCAGTCGCAGTTAGAGACCAGACATGCGATGCCAGACACCGGGTTGCCATGTCTGCAAGCAAAGCCAAATGCGCGCAATCATTTTGCTGCGCAGGCCGAAATTCAAGCCCAGACATCAACACTCCTGACCTTCAAAATTGATAAAAATGCCGGCACTTCAAGCTGCCAATCCAACAAAGTCGTGATCATGGCCTCTGGCCATCCCCTAGGAGCCTGGGCAACAGAAGGAACGTCGGCTGCAGGATTTGACGGGCCAGGTAATGGGCACGAAAACTTCACCAATTTTACTATTAATTTAGGAGCTGGTTACGCCCGTAATGATTGGCCTACAGGCTGATTTCTGCCTGAATGTCTATCATCCCGGGCTTGACCCGGGATCCATGCCCCTTGCGGTGTGTGCAGCGTGCGGGGTCATGGATTGCGGCTCGGTGGCCGCAATGGCAGGTTTGTTTTAGAACCCGATACTCGCCGCCACCAACAGCGTCGGCGTCTTCACCGCACTCGCAGGCAGTGATGCAGGCAAACCTCCATCCGTACGCCAGGCCAAAGCCGCTTTGACCTGCACCTTGCCAAACGTCGCGTTCAACCCAAAGCCAACGCCGCCCAGATTCTTGCAGTTCGATGCCGCCGCGCCAAACGGTGTCTTGTTGATCTTGCTGATACTGCCAAAGTCATAGAACAGCGTGCTTTGCCAATTGGCGTTCCAGCTGTGGCGCAACTCGACTGTGCCCTTAAAGCCTTCATCGCCCGATGCCTCAC
>JBASFP010000084.1:0-1597 GCA_049653085.1 Polaromonas sp. | reverse complement strand
CTTCGGCAGACGAGCCCCGGCTGATCTCCACCTGTTTGAGCTCAGTGGATGACAACCGCCCGACGATGCTTTGCACCCCCGACACGTTGCCGTGAACCTTTTCGCCGTCGATCATCATCTGCACCGAATCGCGCACCATGCCGCGCGAGCGCACCGCCATCGTGCCAGTGTTGCCGGTGGTGCTTGCATCGACACCGGGCAGCTTGCCCAGCACGTCGCCAATGGTCAGCGCCCCCATTTTTTCAATCTCGTCTTTGCCGATGATGATTTTTTGTGTGGAAGCTTGCTGGCGCTCGGCCACGTCGCTGGTGCCGGTGGCAGTCACGGTCACTTCTTTGAGGGCTTTTTCATCAGCAGCCCAAGCGCTGGTCAGGCAGAGGCAAAGGGGTAACAACGCGAATTTGTTCATTTGGAACCACCTGTTTCCGGCACATACACCATGGAGCCGTTTTTGAGCCGGTAAGCGGTGCCCGCTTTATCGCCCTGGCCCTCGCCGATCTGGCCCGACGATTTGTATTCTTTGAGTTCCTTGCCCTCCTTGATCACCATGCCCATGTCTGCCTTGCCTGGGTTTTTGATGACGATGACATCCTGTGTGGCAAAGGGGTTCAGCGGGTTCTCGATCACCGCAATCAGCAGCACGGCGATGATCACAAGGAACACATCAACGATGTTGACCACGCTCAAAATCGGGTCGTCGCCATCATCGTCATCCAGAATATTGATGCCCATCGGGCGGCGTTTTGGTATCACCAGTGGCTCATGCATGAAGTGCTCCCGCCAGGTGAACGTTGGGCTGTACCGCCTGCACGCGGGCATCATGGGCAGCGCTAAGCACTTGCTCGCGGTGATCAAGCACCTGGTTCAACTCCTCCAGCAACCAGCGCTTGCGCACCGACTGCACCACATAGGTCATGGCAGCAGCCAGCAGCGCCACGATCACCGCCGAAAACGCCACCACCAGGTTTTGAGCCATGCCTTGCGCATTGCCAGCCGACACCGCAATCAGCGCCGGGCCCATCGGGATCATGGTCGCCACCAAGCCCAGCATGGGTGCAATTCGGCTGACAATGCGCTGCAACTCAATTTGCTTGAGCACCTGTAACTCCAGGTCTTCTTGCGTGGCCTTGGGGTGGCTGCGTAAAAACTGTGCAATAGGTCGACGCCCTTGGCCACGCAACAGGCGCAGCCCCAAGTCAAACAGCAGGGTGCCCAGGCAAAACAGTGCATAGACAAACATCACACACAACAGGACCAGTACGGGAACCAAAAAGAACTTGGATACTTCGTACAAAAAACTTTCAATGCCATTCATGTTGAATTCTCAGGGTTAAGGTTTGGAAAAAAGTTGCGATTCGCGCCGGGTGCGCCAAGCTTGGTAGCCCACGCCACCCAACACCACCAAGCCAATCAGCCATGCATAGGTCCAGATCAGTTGCTCGATGCGCTGCTCTTTTTTGACCTCGCGCATTTCCTGCCCGCGCACCACGTCAGGCGGCGGTGGGGCGGGCGGTGCCGGGGGTTGCTGCATGGCCTGCGCGGGGGGCATCAGTGTGGCGACCATGGCACCCAGGGCATCCAGCCCAAAACCGCTCTT
>JBASFP010000083.1:0-33576 GCA_049653085.1 Polaromonas sp. | reverse complement strand
TTCGATGACCAAGCGATCTTCTTCGCTCAAGGTGAGTTCCGTCTGACGCATGACCACTCCTTTGTATGCCGGATGGCGATACCTAGAGTTTAATAAGGTTTCGTTATTTATGTGTCAATGTACTAGCGCTGTAGGTTGTGGTGCAAACCTGTCGTCGGACTGTTTGCCATCTGGCTTGCCAATGTTTGAAATTAAATTTTCAAGTTATATAATTGTGTAACTTAAATTCATATTTTCATCATGCCCACTGCAACACTTCGTACCGTCGGCGGCTCAGTCGTCATGGCCATACCCAAAGGCCTGCTTGAGCTGGTTCATTTGCAAACGGGCTCCAAGGTAGACATCAACGCAAGCCAGGGCCGCCTGATTGTGGTGCCACAAAAAAAGAAGCAATACAAGCTGGCCTACCTGCTGGCGCAGTGCAACCCAGCCTTGCCGATCACGGTGGCTGAACAGGAGTGGCTGGATGCACCGGATGTTGGTCTGGAAGACGGTTCGGCTGGCAAACGATGAAGATCCCGGCGCGTGGCGACATCTGGCTCGCCAATCTCAACCCAACAGCAGGCCGCGAGCAACAAGGTGTGCGCCTTGTGTTGGTGGTGTCTGAAAAAGAGTTCAACCGCCTCGGCCTCAGCGTGGTGTGCCCTATCACCCAAGGCGGCTTGCAGTCACGTTACGCAGGCTTTGCCGTGACGCTCATGGGCTCAGGCTGCGAAACGCAAGGCGTTGTGATGTGCAACCAGCCAAGAACCGTCGATCTGGTTGCTCGCACTGGGAGGTTTGTTGAAGTGGTGACGGATGAATTGATGGAAGAGGTGCTGGCGCGTTTGCAGCCGATTTTTGCGAGTGCTGGATAGCGCCATTTTTTCCATCCCAACTTTTGATGTTGTGCGGGCGCATGTGGCGTATGTCTCAAGCCTTCGCCAGTGTCAAACATGCTGACCATAAAGTCATGCAGGTCAAAGATGTTCCAACGAAAAAAGCCGCCAAGAAAATTCTCGACGGCATTGCCTGCATAGCTCCATCTGTGGCGTTTTTCACGCCCGCAAAGCGAAGTTCTAAGCAGACTCTTTCGTAATGCCTGGGCGCTTACTTCGCCGGAATCAAAATAATCGTGTCCGAGCTGGTTTGCGGCTGAATGTTGATCACCTCAGGGCTCTTTGGCACAACAACTGTTTCAACCTGAGTCAGCACACCGCCGCCAGCCACGCTGCCATCGGGATTGCCATAGCCTGATACGCGCGCTTGGCACGCTGTTTTATCTTCTCCCTGCAACACGTCGCAACGCTTCAGGGCGTTGGCTTTGTACTGCCCGCCTGAATTGTCGATCTTGCCTGCGCGTTTGGCGGCGTTGGCGTTACGCACTTCGGTCATGCAGGTCTCCCGGCTTTGCTGGGTTGTGCCGTTCATGCAGGCGGCCATTTCGCTGGCGGCGTTGCCGGTGTTGTCTATGCCAGTGGTGCCAGATGCAATTTGTGCAGTGGCCGTTACCGCCAGCAGGGCAGTGACAGAAAAAGCACACATACTTTTGATAAGGTGGTTACGGGTGGTTGTCATCGGTATCTCCAGAATTGACTCAAGTTGAGCCTTGTCTGAAGATTACTGTTGCAGCGCCGTCAGTCCTGAAAGGCAAAGTACCCAAAGCGATGTCCTGCGCGCCCATGCGCTTGTAGGACGCCACCTGAACGGTCTGATCAGGTTGACCAGATGCGTGGGCTGGCAGCGTCCAGTTGCCACATTTGACGCCGCCAGGCCAGCCACACCTGCCTGAGCAGCGCCATGGCAGGTTCAACCCTAGGGGCCAACACACGTACCAGCACCACCTGGCCATCTGGGCTGGTAGCGCCTGAGGTGGCACAAAGGGGGTTCGCTTCAATCACACTGCGCGCGGCGTCCAGTGCGTCCTGTCTGCGTTGGCGGCTCAGCTTGCTGCCTGACACAAAAAACAGTGTGGCAAAGCAGCAGTGCCCGGCCAGGCCAACAGGGCTGTTGAGCAGCAGCTTGTCTAGCGCCTTGATATTGGCGCGCTCCAGCCACACGCCCGGCATTTCCAGGTGCTGGCAAAAGTGGCCTGATTCAAACGGCAGGTCAGCGGCAGGCAGGCCGAGAGCGGTCACGTCCCAGCCCAGCAGCTCAGCACCGGGCGCGAGTTTTAGCTTCAAGCGGTTTTCAGCCAGACAGCCACTGTGGCAAATAGCTTCCAGCGGCAGCCATTCCATGCGTGCATCTTCTGCAACTTGGATGTGGGTGCGCTGCAATGCTGTCTCACCCTCTGATCGGTAAAAGCGGGTGGCGCCAGGTGTTGTCAGCAAACCATGCGCGCCGCTGGCCACATCAATCGTCAAGTCCAGCGTGTCGCCACCCACCAGGCCGCCCGGCGGGTGTACCAGCACGTTGTGGCAAATCCCGTCGCCCTCTGGATACAGGCTTTGCAAAATGCGCAGCGGGCCGGTGTGGGTGTGCCGGGCTACTGTACGGCCCGTTTCAAGTCGGTAAGCAAGGTCGAGTTGGGCGTGCCATGTCATGCAGCTTGACTCACACTGCTTTTACTCGTTATTCGAGCTGCGGTGCGCCCACTGGGTGGTGTGTTTTTCTATGTAGCTGAACAGTTCGTACATCACCATCGCCATCGCACCGACCACCACCAGGCCACTGAAAGCCAGGCCCATTTGCATGGCGGAGCCAGCGGAAATCAGCAGGTAGCCAATGCCTTCGTTGGCGGCTGTCATTTCGCTGACGGTGGTACCGACAAACGCCAGGGTGATGGCGACTTTGAGTGAGCCGTAAAAATACGGCATGGAACGCGGCAAGCCAACCTTGACCAGCACGTCCCAGCGTTTGGCACCCAGCACACGCAACACGTCTTCCAGCTCGGGCTCCAGCGTGGCCAGGCCGGTGGCAATGTTGACCATGATGGGAAAGAACGAGATCAAAAAGGCTGTGAGGATCGCTGGGCCAATGCCGATGCCAAACCAGACCACCAGAATCGGCACAAAAGCGGCTTTGGGCAGCGCGTTAAAAGCCGTCATCAGCGGGTACACCGCCGCATAGGCCAGGCGGGACGAGCCCACCACAAAGCCCAGCAGCACACCCACCACAATGGCAATGCCAAAGCCGGCCATCGTCACCCAGTAGGTTCGCCAGGCGTGGCCCAAAATGACTTCCTTGTATTCCCAGGTTTGGGTGGCAATGCGCAGCGGGCTGGGGAAGATGAACTCAGACACCTTGAACACGGTGCAGATCAATTGCCACAAGGCAATGATGATGACGAGCAGCACCCACGGGGCCCAGAATTGGAGTTTTTTGTTATTCATGATGGAGCACTTTTAGGCAGCAACCGCAGCCGATTTACGTATTGCACCAATGTGCCCACGCAGCTCATGCACGATGTCAGTAAATTCTTTCGTGTAAGTGATTTCGAGGTCACGCGGGCGCGGCAGGTCAATTTCTTTTTTCACCACAAAGCGACCCGGGCTTTTGCTCATCACGTACACGGTGTCGGCTAAAAAAACCGACTCACGCAGATCGTGCGTGACCAGAATCACGTTGAATTTTTGCACTGCCCACAGGTCACGCAAGATGCACCACAATTCTTCGCGGGTAAAGGCATCGAGCGCACCAAAAGGCTCGTCAAGCAGCAGCATTTTGGGCTCATGCACCAGCGCCCGGCAAATGCTGGCCCGCTGCTGCATGCCGCCCGACAGCTGCCACGGAAACTTGTCGCCATAACCCGCCAAACCCACACTTTCGAGCAGTTTGAGCGCACGTTCTTCGTACTCTTTGCGTTTGGCTTTGAAGTTACTGCGGTAGGGCTCGACGATCTCTAGCGGTAGCAGCACGTTGTCAAGCGTGGTGCGCCACGGCAGCAGGGATGGCGCCTGAAACGCCATACCCGAAATTTTCAAAGGCCCGGTCACGGGTTGGCCGTCAATCAGGATTTTGCCAATCGACGGCATTTTCAAACCCGTGGCCAGCTTCATGAAAGTTGATTTGCCGCAGCCCGAGGGTCCTACGATGGCAATGAATTCGCCTTGCTTGACTTTCAGGTCAATCGCCTCGACCGCGAACTGTTTTTTGGCTAAAAATTCTTCGTTGTAGGCCAGCCAGACGTTGGAAAAGTCTACAAAGTCGTTTTTAGCGTCAGTTGGGGTCATTTTGAGGCGTTTTTATCAATTAAATGATGCTCCAGCCCAATGAAATCGGGCGCAAGCAGCTATGAAAATAATAGTATAAAAATAACTACCCTGCAATTTTCCTGCTGTCATCCCGGGCTTGACCCGGGATCCATGACTCCTGCGATCCCTTGCAGAGATTCGGGTTCATGAATTGCGGATCAAGTCAGCAATGACAACGCAAGTGTGCTCAATAGTCATTCCCTAATTTTGTTTACTTCTTCGGCAGGATGTTCAGCTCAGCCACTGTCGGCAAGAAAGAACCATTCCACACCGCGTCCGGGTTCACGCGCGACTTGGTGGCAAAGGCGTCAGACACTTGCGACGCCATCAGTGACAGGCGCGGGCCTTTGATCTGGCCAAAGCCTTCGGCGCGTGCGTCCGGGCTGTTGATGACGGTGTCAATTGCCAACTGCAGGCGTCGCGTTTCCAGAGCGGTGTTGATGATGCCGTCACGCGCTTTGACGTCATTGATCGCTGCGGCTGGGTTAGCGATGACTTCTTTCGCGCCTTTGGTGAAGGCCTGCAAAAACGCTTTGACAGCGGCCGGGTTTTCCTTGATCAGCTTGGGTGTGGCGATGATGACGTTGCCGTAAAGCTTGACGCCGTTATCCGCGTAAGGGATGACCACCACGTCTTCAGCTTTCACGCCGCGTGCTTCCAGGTTCAGCAGGGATGTGAAGGTGAAACCCGTGATGGCATCAACATCGCCGCGCGCCAGCATGGTCTCGCGCAATGGGGGGTCCATCGCGGTCCACTGCACGCCCGTCACGTTGTTGGCTTTGGCAAAAATCGGAAAGGCGCGGCGGCCTGCGTCAAAGACTGGTGCGCCAAGTTTTTTACCGTTCAAGTCTGCGCTGGTTTTGATGCCGGATTTTTTCAGCGCCATCACTGATGCTGGCGTGTTGTTGTAGACCACCATCACAGCCACTGGCTTGTTGGGCGCGTCCGGGTTGTTGGCGTGGAACTCCATCAGTGCAGCCAAATCGGCAAAACCCATGTCGTAAGTGCCCGACGCCACGCGGGTCACGGCGCCACCTGAGCCATTGCCTGCGTCCACCGTGACGTCAAGCTTGGCGTCTTTGAAATAGCCTTTGGCGGTGGGCGTCAAGAACAGGGCAGCCGGGCCTTCAAAACGCCAGTCAAGCTGGAATTTGATCGGTGTATTTTGTGCCTGCGCAGAGCCGAAAGCTGCGACTAATGCCAGCGCGGCAGTGGTTTTGATGAAAGCGCGTTTGATCATGAAAAAGCTCCAGAGGGAAAGAAAAAATAAAGTCGAAAATGGTGACTCAGGCAAGTAAGCAAAATCAGTGCCTGTAGATCGCCGCCTGTGGCTGGCATGCACCAATCAAGCCTCTATTTTCGGGTCATATTGGTGCATATGAATGTCACCAACGCACAAAACAGCCCCGTAGATACCCGAGTAAAGCCCGGGTGCTTCCCGCTTTGGTGCATTGCCAGGTTCAGGCCAGCAAGTCGCTCAGTGCACGGGCAATCACTTTGGTCGCCCGGCGCAGGTCGCTCAGGGCCAGCCGCTCGTCGGCGCGCTTGGCGTGGGACTCCAGCACGGTGCGCGGCCCCGCACCATAAATCACGCCGGGAATGCCCGCTTCGCAAAACAGGCGCACGTCGGTGTACAGCGGTGTGCCAAGCGCAGGTATTGGTTCGCCAAAAACAGCCTGACCATGCTTTTGAAGGGCATCGACCAGCGGTTGGTTGCCCGGCAACGGTTGCATGGCTCTGGCCAGCAAAATGCGCTTGATATCGACGGTGACGCCCGTTGTTTGCGTAGCGGTTTGAAGGATGATTTGCCTGAGCGTCGCCTCAACCTCGGTCGGGTTTTCTTCCGGGATCATGCGGCGGTCGAGTTTGAAGGTCACGCGGCCCGGCACGACGTTGGTGTTGGTGCCGCCTTCAATCGTGCCAATGTTCAGGTACGGGTGCGTGATGCCTTCAACGCTTGAACTGACTTGCTGGTACAGCGTGTTCTGGGCGTACAACGCGGTCAAAATTTTGTTGGCTGCTTGCAGCGCATCAACACCCGATTGCGGAATCGCCGCATGCGCCATCTTGCCGTGGACGGTGACTTCCATTTGCAGGCAACCGTTGTGCGCAGTGATCACCTGGTAGCTAAAGCCTGCGGCAATCATCAGGTCAGGCTTGATGATCTGGTGTTTGAGCAGCCAGGCCGGACCGACCTCACCTCCAAATTCTTCGTCGTAGGTGAAGAGCAGCTCAACGCTGCCGTGTGTGGGTTTGGCCACAGCTTCAAGCGCACGAACCGCAAAGGCGTAGGTTGAAAAATCGCATTTGCTCACCGCTGACGCACGGCCATAAATGTTGCCGTTGTCAATCTCGCCGCCATACGGGTCTTTGGTCCAGCCTTCGCCGGGCGGCACAACGTCGCCGTGGGCGTTGAGCAGGACTGTTTTGCCCGCGCCGTACTTTCGGCGCACGACCAGGTTGGTGATGGATTCCAGCCCCGCCGCTTTTACTTCAGCCTGCGGCACAGGGTGCTTTTCAGCGTCAAGTCCCATTGCGTGCAACAGCTCGGCAGTGCGCTCGGCATGCGGCGCGTTGTTGCCAGGTGGCGTGTCAGTCGGTACACGAATCAGCGCTTGCAAAAACGCCACCTGCTCGTCAAAGTGCGCGTCAATCCAGTGGTCGATCTTGTCGTAGTCTGTCATGGTTTTTCTTCGGCTAATTGCATCAAGAGGTGAGTGAAGGCATCAATGCACAACTGGATGTCGTCACTGGTGGTGCTTTCCAGCGGGTTGTGACTGATACCGGAGTTTTGGCCGCGCACAAACAGCATCGCCTGCGACATGATTTTGTGCAGCTTCATCGCGTCATGACCTGCGCCGCTGGGCATGCGGTGCATGGGAACGCCCAAGGCTTTCACGGCTGTTTCCCAGCGTTGCTGCCATGCAGGCGCGCTGGGTGCGGCGGCGGCGCGCTCTGTCAATTCAGTGGTCACTGAAACCCCCCGGCGTTCGCATGTCGCGCTGACTTCAGCCAGCACATCATTGACCAAGGCATCGCGTTGCGCGTCAAGCGGGGCACGCAAATCGAGCGAAAAAAGGCAGCGCCCCGGCACGACATTGATCGAGCCATTCGGGACATTCAACATGCCAACCGTACCGACCGAGTCTGCATCCTGCGCGGCGCGGTTTTCAACGAACAGTGCTATCTCAGCCGCAGCCGTGGCAGCGTCGCGGCGCGTGGCCATGGGCGTCGTGCCCGCGTGGCTGGCCAGGCCGACGATGTCACACAAATAGCGCACATTGCCATTGATACTGGTGACGATACCGAGCGGAATATCCAGCGCATTCAGCACCGGGCCCTGCTCAATGTGTACTTCGACAAAGCCCAGATAGTTTGATGCGTCGCGTTTGATGAGGGGGATGTCGTCGATGTTCAAACCTGCATGCGCCATCGCATCGCGCATGGTGATGCCGTCTGCGTCTTTTTGATCCAGCCACTCGGGCTTGAAGTCCCCCAACAGAGCGCCTGAACCCAAAAAAGTCGCCTTGTAGCGCTGGCCTTCTTCTTCGGCAAAACCCACGACTTCAATGTTGAAGGGCAAGCGTTTGCCTTGTGCATGTAGCTGGCGTACGCACATCATGGGTGTGAGAATGCCCAGACGTCCATCGTACTTGCCACCATTGCGCACAGTGTCGTAATGGCTGCCGGTCAGCAAGGTTTGTGCATTAGGCGTGGCGGCTTTGTAAATGCCGACCACGTTTCCCACTGCGTCGATGTGAGTTTCATCAAAGCCGCATTCATGCATTTTGCTTTTAATGAATGCGGCGCAGGCGCGGTGAGCATCGGTCAAATACGTGACGGTCAGCTGTCCTTTTTCTTTGTAGCCATCGTCGCTGTATTCAGCCAAGGCTTCGTGCCAGTCCCACTGCAAGTTACCCAGCTCGGGCGTGATGCCAAACTTGTCATTCAGCCGCAGCTCCACCACACGGTGGATATTGCGCAGGCATTCGGCCAGCTCAAACTCTGGGTGGTTTTGCAGGCGGCGTGCAAAGGTGTTGATGATCTGCTGTTTGCTCAAGCCGTTGCCCCGTGTGCCGCGAACTGCCAATATGAAGGGGAAACCGAACTTGGCGTTGTAGTCGGTATTTAGCTGTTGAATGGTCGCGAATTCTTGCGGCGTGCATTGCGTCAGCCCAGCGGTTTTTTGCTCATGTGTTGATTCAGTCGTCAGACTTTGGCTGACCATCGCCTTGCCAGCCAGTTCGGGGTGGGCGCGGATCAGATCAATTTGCGCCTGCTGGCCTGCATTTTTCAGCACCACGGTCATGACATGCTTTAAATGCAACAGTGACTGAAACGGTCTGGCGGCCAATGCCTTGTCGGCAATCCACGGCGAATGTTCGTACAGGCCGTCGAGTAGCTGCAGCGCCTCGGCGTGCGGGGCGTTGTTGATGTGGTCTAGCGTGAGGGTCATGTGTTGCTCGCCATAAAAGGATGCGCAGTTTGCCAGTGCCGTGCCACGTCAACGCGGCGGCAAACCCAAACGTGGCTGTGTTTTTCAATATGATCCAAAAACTTTTGCAGAGCCACTATTCGCCCAGGCCGGCCAAGCAGGCGGCAGTGCATGCCAATGCTCATCATCTTGGGGCGGTCAAGTCCGGCGGGGTCGCCTTCAGCGTACAGCGCATCAAAGCTGTCACGCAGGTAAATAAAAAAGTCATCAGCTTGCGCAAAACCTTGGGCTGATGAAAACCGCATGTCGTTCGCGTCCAGCGTGTAGGGCACAACCAAGCGTGGCACGACTGTTTTGTCAGTGCGCTGAACGGGCGTCCAAAACGGCAAGTCGTCACCGTAATAGTCGCTGTCGTACACGGTGCGACCATCGTCGGCCACCAGTCGGCGGGTGTTGGGGCTGTCACGCCCGGTATACCAGCCCAGCGGGCAAGCGCCTGCCAGCTTTTCAATCGCATCCATGCCCATGCGCATGTGTTCGCGCTCGGTGGCCTCATCAATCTGCTGGTAGTTGATCCAGCGCCAGCCGTGGCAGGCAATCTCATGGCCCAGCTCGACAAATGCCTGGGTCACGTCGGGTATACGCTGCAAAGCCATGCCCACGCCGAAAACTGTCAGGGGGAGTTTGCGCTTTTCAAACTCTCGCAATATGCGCCACACACCTGCACGTGAGCCATATTCATAAATGCTTTCCATGCTCAGGTGGCGGTCTGCAAAGGCCGCCGGGTTGAACATTTCAGATAAAAATTGTTCGGACCCTGCGTCGCCATGCAGCACCGAGTTTTCGCCGCCTTCTTCGTAGTTCAATACAAACTGTACAGCGATGCGTGCCTTGCCCGGCCACTGGGCATGCGGCGGGTTACGGCCGTAGCCTGTCATGTCGCGGGGGTAAGAGTTATTGGCAGCTATCATCATTTGAATTATCAGTGACACAGCGCACCATTTGAGTTGACCTTTTGTTATGAACCTTATTTGGAGATGATGCACCATGGGCTTGAGCACACATGTACTGGACACGATGATGGGCGTCCCCGCCAGCGGCATGGCGGTGTCGCTCTACACCACAAACGGCGGTAACGCGGCGCTGGTCAAACAGTTCACCTTAAACAGCGATGGCCGCAACCCGGATGGCTTGTTGTACGACAACGCTTCGTTAAAAGTGGGCACTTACAGGCTGGTGTTTGACGTGGCGGCTTATTTCAAATCGCGCGGTGTGGTGCTGCCCGAGCCGAATTTTTTAAACCTGGTCACGATTGATTTTGGTGTGGCCGATATCGCCGCCCACTACCATGTGCCGCTGCTTGTCAGCCCATGGAGCTATTCGACTTATCGCGGCAGTTGATTTTCTGCCGGGCCGCCCCAAAGAAAATACGCCCCCTCGGGGGGCAGCGTATGACACGAAGTGAAAAGCGTGGGGGTGCTAATTTTGGCCTTCGGTCAGCGTGTCCAGCTGGAATTTTCCGCTTTTGTGCCACAGCCAGGTGTCTGTGTACACCACCCGGCCCATGCGAGTGGGTGCCGGAAAAGGCGAAGCGCTGCGTATGGTGCGTTCAATTTCAGCCACCACCTCAGGCGCATGGTTGGGCGCGCGCATCCAGTCGAGTTTGGTGACGCGCCCAACCCGGTCAATCTCCACATTCAGCACGCCAATCGCATACAGCAGCGGCGGCATTCTGCCCTTGAAGATGCGGTCAGCATTCAAGCCGTACAGGTGGGTGGCGCCATCGCTGCGGTAGGCTCGGGGCGTGGTGGCTGCCGAGCTGCGGGCTGAGCCTTGATTGCTGGGGATGGGGCCGATGATGGGTGATGAGGGTTCAGGCATGGGCGTTGGTATGGCTACAGGTTTGGGCGGCTCAAGCGGTGCGCTTTTGCAGGCGGCAAGCAGGGCGGCTGCCGCGCTGGACACCAGGGCGGCTAGCCAGAAACGACGGGGAGCAGCGGTCAAGGGGTCTTGTCTCATGGCGGTTGTGGTGTGAGTTTGTTTTAATGCGACTGTTCAATCACGGCTATTTTGCCCGTGTTTATATCCTTTTACAGCGATTTATGTCACCAGTGGTTTCCAGCAGTTCCAACCGCCATCTCGAAATATTTCTTGAGCATCTGGCGCGTACACCCGCTGTACTGGTGCAGGTCGATGCAGCTGAAGGTTCAGTGCCGCGTGCGGTGGGCGCGTGGATGGCTGTTTTTAGCGACACGCTGGTAGGCACAGTAGGCGGCGGGCATCTGGAGTTTGATGCGATAGCGCAGGCGCGTGAGTTGTTGGCATCTGGTGGTGTGAAGACCGTCCGCTTTGCACTCGGGCCAGCGCTGGGTCAATGCTGCGGCGGTGTGGTGCATTTGCGGTTTGAATGTGTGAGCATGCAGGACATTGCAACATTGAAATTACGGCTGCAACCCGCCCTGCAACCTGTGGCATTGTTTGGCGGTGGCCACGTCGGCCATGCGCTGGTTCAGGTGCTGGTACGACTCCCGTTTGCTGTGACATGGATAGACAGCCGCGATGGCGTGTTTCCCCATGATGTGCCACCCGGTGTGGCGTGTGAGCACAGCGATCCTCCTCAATCGGCGGTTCGTAGTCTGGCATCACAGTCCCGCGTCCTCATCATGAGCTTTAGCCATGCCGAAGACCTGGACGTGTTGGCGGCTTGCCTGCAACGCCAGCGTGAGCATGCTGACTTGCCCTACATCGGCCTGATAGGCAGCAAAACCAAGTGGGCAACCTTTCGCAGTCGTCTGCTGGCACGCGGCTTTACAGATGCTGAACTGGCGCATGTCACCAGCCCGATTGGCGTGCCCGGCATTGCAGGCAAAGAGCCGGAGGTAATTGCAGTGGCGGTGGCGGCACAGTTGTTGCAAGGCATCGCGAGTGGGTAAAATCATTTTTTCAAGTCGCAGCGGAGCCAGTGAAATCATCATTTCCAGTGTTCGCGACCTTATGACTGTTCAGAGCGCCCGCAGTGGTGAACAGGTTTGCAACACGTCAAGCGTTTTGCCAAATTAGGCGCGACTCATGGAAAGCTATCTTCTCGACTGGGCCAATTTGCTGCTGCGCTGGGCGCATGTCATCACCGCCATTGCCTGGATTGGCTCTTCTTTTTACTTTGTCTTTTTAGATTCCAGCCTGACCCCGCCGGTTGACGAAGACCTGAAAAAGCAGGGCGTGAGCGGCGAGCTGTGGGCGGTACATGGCGGCGGGTTTTACCACCCCGTCAAATTTGCTGTTAAACCGCCCGCGCTGCCGAACCACCTGCACTGGTTTTACTGGGAAAGTTACAGCACCTGGATCACCGGGTTTGCGCTGTTGACCGTGTCGTATCTGTGGAACGCCAGCGCCTACCTGATTGACAAGTCGAAGATGGACTGGCAGCCCAGCACGGCTATTGTTGTGGCGCTGTCATTTTTCGTCGCGTTCTGGCTGTTGTACGACGCGATTTGCCGCGTGTTTGGCAAAGGCAAACATGGTGATGCGATTGTGGGCGCGGGCGTGGCCGTGCTGGTGTGCGCCACATCCTGGCTGGCCTGCCACTGGTTCGCCGGGCGCGCAGCGTTTTTATTGGTTGGCGCCATGATTGCCACCGCCATGAGCGCCAACGTCTTCTTCTGGATCATCCCCGGCCAGCGCACGGTGGTGGCCGACATCAAGGCTGGCCGACCCGTTGACCCCATCCACGGGGTGCGCGGCAAGCAGCGCAGCGTTCACAACACTTACTTCACGCTGCCGGTGCTGTTTGCCATGCTTAGCAACCACTACAGCTTTACCTGGAGCCACCCGCAAAACTGGCTGATTTTGATTTTGATGATGTTTGCAGGCGCGGCGATTCGCCAGTTTTTTGTACTGCGGCATGGCTACAAGCTTGGGCGCAACCGTCACCCCATCGCATATGCGCTGGTCGGTTGCGCTGTGATGGTTGGCGTGATTGTTTGGTTAAAACCTGTGCCTGCCGTGGTTGCAGCAGGCGATATTAATTCAGAAGCTACTCGCGCCCGTATTCAGGGCGCTACAGGCCAAAATGACTATCAGAAAGTGGCGAAAATCATCGAAAACCGCTGCCTCGCATGCCACGGCGCGCAAGTGCAGATGAAAAACGTCAGGCTTGACTCGCCAGCGCTCGTCAAGCAGCATGCCCAGTCGGTTTACCAGCAGGTGGTGGTGACCAAACTCATGCCCATGAACAACTCAACCGGCGTGACGGACGAAGAGCGTGCGCAGATCAAGCAATGGTTTGAGGCGGGTGCCAAGACGGAGTGACCTACAACTTGAGTTCCCAAGTCTCGCCCACCAGATCATGCCCAAAACCTTGATAGGGTTCAGACTTCACCAGCTTAAAGCCGCGCTTCAAATAAATAGCCCGCGCCGCCTGCAAACCTGAATTCGTCCACAGCGCCATCTTTTTGTAGCCCGCGCCGCGCGCAAACGTAATGCATTCATCGCAAAGCCTGCCGCCCAAGCCCAGCCCCCGGGCATCCGGCGTCAAAATCAGCAAGCGCAGTTGCGCTGTGGTTTTTGACTTGCGCACCACAAAGGCTGAACCCACCCGCACGCCATCAACCTCGGCGATCCAGCATCTTTCATCCTCGGGCTGCCATTTTTGAACGATGCTGCTGACGATTTTCAAAACCAACGCTTCAAAGCGCGCGTCCCAACCGTATTCACGCCAATAAATCTCCCCATGCTGCTGCACCACCCAGCCCATGTCGCCGGGTTGTGGGGGTCTCAGGGTGATGGTGGGTTTGTTTGTTCGTTTGGTCATGACTTTGGCGTAATATTAAGCGCAACAAAAATTCCTTTTTAGGATACCCATGAATTTTCATATCGAAATCGAACGCGAAGACGATGGCCGCTGGATTGCCGAAGTCCCAGAAATTCCGGGGGTTCTTGCTTACGGCGCATCCGCACAGGAGGCGATGGGAAAGGCTGAGGCGCTTGCTTTGCGCGCTTTGGCTGAACGCATAGAAAGCGGCGACAACCAAGCCATGCCTATCAACATCATGTTGGCAGCAGTGTGAGTCAACTACTACAACTAATCACATGAAAGCATCTGCTCGTTCAAATAACCAGGTTGTTGGCAATGTAGGTCTCTACTTTGTTTGCTATCAGCTTTCACGTATGGGCTGGAACGTCATGCCAACCGCGCGGAATGCAAAGGGTATTGACATCCTGATATACAGCCAAGACGCAGCCAAAACTTTCACCATACAGGTCAAGGCGCTTTCAAAGTCAAGCCCTGTGCCGCTCGGTGGAAAGTTGACAAATTTGTTTGGTGATTTCTTTATTGTGTGCCGCAGGCTGGAGACAGAAAAGCCCGAGTGCTTTGTCCTCACCCCCCAGGAGGCTCAAGAACTCGCCCATTGCGGGGAGAAGAACGACATCAAAAGTTATTGGCTTCAACCCAAGCAATATGCCGTCGACATGTTTCGCGAAAAATGGGAGCGGATTGGCTCTGGGGCAAGTGCTAGCATTCAGCCATGAACTCATCCGCCATTGAACAATCTGCTCTCAGCTTGCCCATGCACGAGCGTGCGCATTTGGTACATGCGTTGCTCGACAGCCTGGATGCACCTTCAGGCGCTGACATTCAGGATATTTGGCTTGGCGAGGCGCGTCGCCGGGCTGATGAAATTGATGCTGGCAAAGTCAATCTCGTTAGCAGCGAACAGCTTGAGCAGCAAGTCCAAGCTCTTTTCAAGTGAAATATTGGCTTCACCCTGAGGCTGCTGAAGAACACATAAAGCAAGTCGCTTACTACGAGCAGATACAACCAGGATTGGGCAGGCGGTATCACACTGAATTCCAGAACACAGTCGATTGGGTTTGCGCTTCACTTGGTCGCTCACGCATTGTTCTTGCCCCCGACATTCGGCGTGCCATGTTCAAGGTCTTTCACTTTGACCTTGTTTACCGCGCAGTGGATGGACAGGTTCAGGTCTTGGCCATCGCCCATCATCGCCGCCAGCCGGGGTACTGGACAGCTCGGCTTTAGCTCGCTGTCTTGGTCAATGCCCAGCCGACTTGGAAAGCAAATTCAGCACTCCCACCCCCGCCACAATCAGCGCCATCCCCAGCATGCCCATCGCATCAATCTTTTGACCGTGAATAAAGTAGGCGGCGATGGTAATGAGCACGATGCCCAGGCCTGACCAGATGGAGTAGGCCACGCCTGTGGGGATGGTTTTCATCGTTACCGTTAAAAAGTACAGCGCCACACCGTAGCCAATCACGGTGATGATGGACGGCACCAGTTTGGTGAAGCTGTCGCTTGACTTGAGGGCGGTGGTGGCGATGACTTCACCGGTGATGGCGATGGCCAGGGCGACGTAGGCGTTCATGCAGTGCTTTCTTCAGATAGGTTAGTTGCTAATTTGGAATAACTGAAATTCTAGGCAAGGCAGGCTGGAATGGGTGCAATGGCCCTTCAAGGCGCGGCACAATCGGCGCTGGAGACACAGATGACACCCACCGCTACCAGCCCCGCTACGCACCCCAAAGAATTTTTGCGCCACCTGTTTGACGTGGCCGTCAAGCGCGCCTTGCCGCTTGAAAACACAGCCGCATTTTTACCTGCCCCGCCGACCGCAGGCCGCACCATCGTCATTGGTGCGGGCAAGGCCGGTGGCTCGATGGCGCTAGCGGTTGAAGCGCTTTGGCCGCAAGACGCGCCTATGCAAGGCTTGGTGGTGACGCGCTATCACCACATTCCGCCGCGTCCCGCAGGTTTGACCGGGCGCATTGAAATCATCGAAGCTGCTCACCCTGTGCCAGATGCCGCGGGCTTGCAGGCTGCCGAGCGCATGCTGGCGATGGTGCAGGGCTTGACCAAAGACGACCTGGTGCTGTGCCTGATCTCAGGCGGCGGCTCGGCGCTGCTCACCCTGCCTGCTGACGGCTTGACGCTGGCAGACAAACAACGCATCAACAAGGCGTTGCTGAACAGTGGTGCGAATATTTCTGAAATGAACTGCGTGCGCAAACACTTGTCGCGCATCAAGGGTGGGCGGCTGGCCGCAGCGTGTGCGCCTGCCCGAGTCGTGACGCTGACCATCAGCGACGTGCCGGGTGATGAGGTGTCCATCATTGCGAGCGGCCCCACCGTGCCAGACGCCACAACCTGCGCCGATGCGCTGGCGATTCTGAAGCGCTACAGCATTGCCGTACCAGCTGGGGTATTGGCGCAACTGCAAAGCGGCGCGCTGGAGACGCCAAAACCCGGTGATGCGCTGTTCAACGGCCACGAAGTCCATATGACCGCCACGCCGCAGCAAAGCCTGGAAGCCGCAGCGGCGGCAGCACGCGCCGCAGGGCTGAAGGCCTACATCTTGAGCGACGAGATCGAAGGCGAGTCACGCGAAGTGGGCAAGGTGCATGCGGCGCTGGCAAGAGCTGCAGCGCGTGGCACAGGCGCTTTTGAAAAGCCCTGCGTTATTTTGAGCGGAGGCGAGACGACGGTGACTGTCAAACCGCTGCGTGATGGTGCGGTGAAGGGAAGGGGAGGCCGGGCCGGTGAATTCTGCATGGGCTTGGCACTGGCGCTGCAAGGCCAACAGGGTGTGTACGCCCTGGCGGCTGATACCGATGGCATTGACGGTGTTGAAGACAATGCAGGCGCTTTTGTTGCCCCCGACACGCTGAACCGTACCGCCGCCAAAAGCCTGAAGCTGGACGACCATCTGGATCGCAATGATGCCTACAGCTATTTTGATGCGCTGGATGATCTGGTCGTGACAGGCCCGACTTACACCAATGTCAACGACTTTCGGGCGCTATTGATTTTGTAGCTGCTTGCGCCCGTATTTATTGATAAAAAGCCTAATTTGTTAAAAAAACGGCCTTGTTCACCATTGAATCACCCTGCCTGTTGCGCCACAGGCTGCACAGTCAGCTTGTATCCCAAGGCGCGCATGACCTTGAACAATGTGTCGCTGCTCGGGGCGCGTTCACCAGACAGGCTTTTGTACAGGCTTTCCCTTGACAGTCCGGTGTCTTTTGCCAATTGCGTCATGCCACGGGCGCGCGCTATGTCGCCGAGTGCGGCGGCCAACTCTGTGGGGTCGCCATCTTCCAGAACTTGACGCAGATATTCATTCATCTCTTCCTCGTTGCTCAAGTAGTTAACCATGTCAAATGGCCGGAATTTGATTTTGTTCATTTCCAATCCTTCGAAAGTTTGATTGCCAGCTCAATGTCTTTGGCTTGACTCGACTTATTGCCGCCACCCAGCATGACAACCAAAGAGTTTGTGCTTTCTACGTAATACATGCGCCAGCCTGAGCCAAAAAATTCGCGCATTTCAAACACGCCTTCACCAACTGGTCTGATATCTCCAAGATTGCCGCGTCTTGCCTTTCCCAATCTTCGCGCCAGTCGCACGCGAGTAGGCATGTCTTTCAGGCTTGCTAACCAGTCGCTGAATTCTTCAGTTTCAACAACGTTATACATACCGCAATTGTATCCCTGTGGCTACGTTTTGCAAGTGCTTAAAGCATTCAACACATTCTCAGCCGTCGCAGGCGCAGTCAGTCTGACAATTTTTCCATCCCCGCGCCCAGCGGCCACCGCTGCCTTCAGCGCCTCATACACGCTGATCGCCAGCATGAAGGGCGGCTCGCCCACCGCCTTGCTGCCAAACACGTTGTCTTCACGATTCGGCTCGGGCCAAAAATCGACTTTGAAGTGCTCGGGGATGTCGCCCGTTGCCGGTATTTTGTAAGTGCTGGGGGCGTGGGTGGTGAGCAGGCCTTTGTCGTTCCACATCAGTTGTTCGGTGGTGAGCCAGCCCATGCCTTGTACAAAACCGCCTTCAATCTGGCCGATGTCAATCGCCGGGTTGATGCTGGTGCCCACGTCGTGCAGGATGTCGACCTTCAGAACACGGCTTTCACCCGTCAGTGTGTCAATGGCTACTTCGGTACAGGCTGCACCGTAGGCAAAGTAGTAAAACGGCCGGCCTGTGAGGGTGGTTTTGTCGTAGTGGATTTTGGGGGTGCGGTAAAAACCGTCGCTCCACAATTGGATGCGGTTGGCATAGGCCAGTTTGACGACGTCAACAAACAGGCGCGCATTGTTGCGGGTGATGACACGACCGCCTTCAAACCGCACTGCGCCCGCGCCGCAGTTGTCGAGGCCGCTCACAAATTGCGCCAGATTGTCCCGTACATTACGCGCGGCGTACTGCGCGGCGCGTGCATTCAAGTCAGTGCCTGCCGACGCGGCGGTGGCTGATGCGTTGGGAACTTTGCTGGTGTCACTTGCCGTGGCCAACACGCTGTCAAACGCCACGCCCAGCTCGTCGGCCACGATCTGGCAGACCTTGGTGTTCAGGCCCTGACCCATCTCGGTGCCGCCGTGGTTGACCTGCACGCTGCCGTCCAGGTAGACGTGTACCAGCGCACCAGCTTGATTGAACAACGTGGCGGTAAAGGAGATACCAAATTTGACCGGTGTGATGGCCAGCCCGCGCTTGATGACGGGGCTGGCGCTGTTCCACGCGCTGATGGTGGATTGCCTTTGGCGGTAGTTGGATGTTTGCTCAAGTGTTGACAACAACGGCTCGAGAATGTTGTCTTCGACCTTCATCTGGTAGTGGGTCACATTGCGGCGCGTGGCTTCGACAAGCTCAGCCCGAACGGTGATTTCGTTGACCGTTCGCCCTGAGCTTGTCGAAGGGTCTGTGAGTTCTTCGCTATACAGGTTGCGCTTGCGCACATCCAGTGCGTCCAAGCCCAGTTGGCGGGCGATGTCGCCCATGATGTTTTCAATCACCACCATGCCTTGCGGCCCGCCAAAACCGCGAAACGCCGTGTGGCTTTGGGTGTTGGTTTTCAGGCGGTACGACGTGATGGCCACGTCTTGTAGAAAGTAGGCGTTGTCCAGGTGAAACACCGCTCGGTCTGCCACCGGGCCAGACAAATCAGCGCTGAAGCCGCAGTTGGCCAGCATCGTCATGTTCAGACCTGTGATGCGGCCTGTGTCGTCAAAACCTACGTTGTAGTCATAGGCAAACGGGTGACGTTTGCCGGTGATTAAAAAATCGTCGTCTCTATCAAGCCGCAGCTTGACGGGGCGTTTGAGCCTGGAGGCTGCAATGGCCGCCCACACCGCCATGTGCCCGGCCTGCGTCTCCTTGCCGCCAAAGCCGCCGCCCATGCGGCGGCATTCCACCCGCACGGCGTGGTTGTCCAAGCCCAGGGCATGGGCCACCCAGTGTTGCACTTCGCCGGGGTGCTGGGTGCTTGAATAAATCAGCCACTGCTTTTGCTCTTGCGGCACGGCGTAAGCGACCTGACCTTCAAGGTAAAAGTGCTCTTGGCCGCCAACCTCCAGCTTGCCATGCAGCGTGTGTTGGGCGGCTTTGAGGGCGGTGTCGGCATCGCCACGTTTGACAATCACAGGCGGCAGCACAAAGCTGTTGGCTTTCAAAGCATCGTGGACGTTCAATACAGCGGGCAAGGCTTCAATCTGACACACCACCTTGCGCGCCGCACGCCGCGCCTGCATCACTGACTGCGCCACCACCAGGCCAATCACCTGGCCAACATGCTGTACCGTGTCAGTTGCAAACACCGGTTCGTCATGCGCAAACGCGGCCAGTACAG
This sequence comes from Polaromonas sp., assembly GCA_049653085.1. Classification (GTDB taxonomy): domain Bacteria; phylum Pseudomonadota; class Gammaproteobacteria; order Burkholderiales; family Burkholderiaceae_C; genus Polaromonas. The sequence continues at coordinate 14,317 of JBASFP010000083.1, read as the reverse complement.
GGTCGCCCAAAATGTCTGCTGCCAGCACCACATCCACCACACCGGGCATGGCGAGGGAAGTCTTGCAGTCAATGCCCAGCAGCTTGCCATGCGCCACGGTGGACATGATGGGCGCGGCGTACAGCGTGCCTTTGATTTCAGGTATGTCGTCCACATAAGTCGCTGCGCCTGCCACCTGGGCACGCGCGCTTTCGTGAAAAGTGGAGTGGCCGGCGGCTGTCATTATTGGCTACCCAGCTTGAAGGATTCAAGATTGATCTGCTGCATGCCCTGGCTTTCAAGCCAGAAACGCTCCAGCAGATTGCCCAGCACCTGCGTGCGGTAAGCGCTGGATGCCCGCATGTCTGAAATGGGTGAAAATTCGGCTCTGAGCACTGTTTTTATATGGTCAATTGTGGCTTCTGACCAATACTGACGGGCGCAAGCAGCTTCTGTTTTGATAGCGCGTACAGGCGTGGCTGCTACACCGCCGACGCCGATAGACGCTTTGATGACGATGCCGTTGTCAAGGTGCAGGTTGATGGCCAGGCAAATGGCTGAAATGTCGTCGTCAAAGCGTTTGGAGATTTTGTAGATGCGCAGGAATTCGCAGAGCCCCCATCCCTGCCTTCCCCCGGGAGGGGAAGGAGTAAGAGACATATCCCCAGTTCCCTCCCCTTCTGGGGGAGGGTTAGGGTGGGGGCTCCACGGCTTGGGTACCTTGATCCACGCCAGCACTTCGTCTGGCGCCATCACGTTTTGCCGATAGCCGGTGTACAAGCGCTCCAAAGGCATGTCACGGCTGCCCCGAACGCTCATCAGCACCACATTGGCTCCCAGCGCAATCAGCAGCGGCATGGAGTCCCCAATCGGAGAGCCATTGGCCACGTTACCGCCCAGCGTCCCCGAGTTGCGCACCGGTAGGCCCGCAAAGCGCGCTGCAAAGTCGTGCAACTGAGGGCGGTCTTTGCTAAGTGCAGCAAATGCATCATTCAACGTCACGGCAGCACCGATGGCGATGTGGTTGGGGTAGTCTTCAATGCGTCGCAGCTCGGCGACTTTGGTCACGTCAATGATCTGGTCAAACTGGCGGTGTTGCTTGTTGATCCACAGGCCCACGTCGGTAGCCCCCGCCACAATTTGTGAGTTGGGCAGCGCAGCCCGGGTTTTGAGCAGGGATTTGAGCGAAAGTGGTGATTTGTAGCCGTTTTTATGTGACAAATCGGCCTCTAAGCCAATAGATACGGGCGCAAGCAGCTCCAACTTTTGTAGCAGATCAGTTTCATCCAGTAGCACTACTGGCAGCGCATCCAGCATTTGCGCCGCATCCAGAATCGGCCTGTAACCGGTGCAGCGGCACAGGTTGCCCGACAGCTCAGCCTTGGCCAGTTCTCGCGTGATGGCATGGCCTTTGCATGTGTGGTTTTGATACATGGCAAACAGACTCATCACAAAACCGGGGGTGCAAAAGCCGCATTGCGAGGCATGGCATTGCACCATGGCTTCCTGCACCGGGTGCAGGCTGCCGTCTGCTACGGCGATGTCTTCTGCCGTCCAGATGGCCATGCCATTGACCGAGTGTGCCAGCCGTATGCAACTGTTGACCGCCTTGTAAGTCATGGCATCACCCTGCTTTTCTCCCAGCACCACGGTGCATGCGCCGCAGTCGCCTTCACCGCAGCCTTCTTTGGTGGCCGTGCTGCACAGGTCTTCCCGGAGTACGTCCAAAAGCGTTCGGCTGGGTGGTACATTGGCAAGCGTGACAGTTTGTCCGCCTTTGTAGAACTTTATGGGATGCGTTTTTTGATCAGTCATCGTCGTCATATTCAAAGCGTATCACGCGCTGCAAACACTGTGCCAACGCCATGAATTCTCCCGCGCGGCTGCAACTGACTGGCATCACCAAAGCCTACCCCGGCGTGGTGGCCAACAGTGACGTGTCTTTGACGTTGCTGCCGGGTGAAATCCATGCAGTTTTAGGTGAAAACGGTGCGGGCAAATCAACCCTGATGAAGATCATTTACGGCGCTGCCAAACCGGATGCTGGCAGCATGACCGTTGACGGCGTGGCGGCCTTGCCTGGCAACCCGCAAGAAGCGCGCGCATTGGGCATCAGCATGGTGTTTCAGCACTTCAGTTTGTTTGACACGCTGACCGTGGCTGAAAACGTATGGCTGGGTTTGAGCAAGGCTGACAGCCTGGCCAGCGTGTCAAAGCGCGTGGCAGACACCGCCCAGGCGTATGGTCTGGACATTGACCCGGCGCGGCCTGTGCATACGCTCAGTGTGGGGCAGATGCAAAGGGTTGAGATCATTCGGGCGCTGCTGACCAGCCCGAAAATTCTGATTCTTGACGAGCCCACATCGGTGCTGACACCGCAGGCGGTTGACAAACTGTTTGTGGTGCTGCGCCAGTTGGCCGCCCAGGGCTGCAGTATTTTGTACATCAGCCACAAGCTGCATGAAATCCGCAGCCTGTGTACTGCCTGCACCGTGCTGCGCGGCGGCAAGGTCACGGGGGTGTGCAATCCCGCAGACGAGTCCAACGCATCACTGAGCCGCCTGATGATTGGCAACGAGCCGCCAGCCTTGCAGCACCGCGCCGGTGTGCCCGGCGTGCGCGTTTTGAGCGTGAATAATTTGACGTTGCCGCGTGAGGATCAGTTTGGTGTCGATCTTGACGGCATCAGCATGCACGTCTGTGCAGGTGAGGTGGTGGGCATTGCGGGTGTGTCTGGCAACGGGCAAAAAGAACTGATGCTGGCCTTGTCGGGTGAAAACGCAGGCGCGCCAAGTGGCAGCATTGTGATCAACAACACCTCAGATGACGTGGACGTGTCTTCATTCAACCCGATTGAGCGGCGCAAGCTGGGCCTGCACTTTGTGCCCGAAGAACGTCTGGGCCGGGGCGCTGTGCCCACCCACTCTTTGAGCCTGAACATGCTGCTGACACGGCGTGAATCGCTGTCGCTGCCATGGCTGGCTGGCGGCTGGATTCGCGCCACAGACCTGGCCGCACAAGCGCAAAACATCATTGCCCGTTTTGGCGTCAAGGCGCGTGGCTCGCAAGCGTTGGCCAAGTCTTTGTCAGGCGGTAATCTGCAAAAATTCATCATGGGCCGTGAGATGGATGCAGAGCCTAAATTGCTCATCGTCTCGCAGCCCACCTGGGGTGTCGACGTAGGTGCAGCAGCGCAAATACGCGGTGAACTGCTGGCCCTTAGAGACAAGGGTTGCGCGGTCTTGGTGGTCAGTGAAGAGCTGGACGAGCTGTTTGAAATGTCAGATCGGCTGTACGTGATGGCCAAAGGGCGGCTGTCGCCCAGTATCAACAGGGCGGATGCCAGTGTTGAGCAGATCGGACTGTGGATGAGCGGCTTGTGGGATTCGCCACAAACTGCGCAGGAGGCCCCTGATGTTGCAGCTTGAAGCGCGGGCCGAAGCATCCAGCTTTTGGCGCTATGCCTCGCCCGTGGTGGCCCTCAGCATTACCCTTGCACTGTCCGCTCTTTTATTTGTAGCACTGGGCAAAGACCCCGTTCGTGGGCTGCAGATTTTTCTGATCGAACCCTGGAACGGCACACGCGCCATCACTGAACTGATTTTGAAGGCGACACCGCTGACCTTGTGTGCGCTGGGCCTGGCGTTGTGCTTTCGCAGCAATGTGTGGAACATTGGCGCTGAAGGGCAGTTTTTGGCGGGCGGTATTGCCGCGGGCGGCGTGGCGATGTGGCTGACGATGGAAAAAATCGGTGTCAAGAACTGGGCGTTTTTCCCCATCGCTACCATCGCGGGGGCAATGGGTGGGGCGGCTTGGGCCAGCATCACGGCGGCGCTGAAAGACAGGTTTAACGCCAATGAAATTCTGGTCAGCCTGATGCTGGTGTATGTGGCCAACCTGCTTTTGAGCTATCTGGTGTTCGGCCCGTGGAAGGACCCGAAAGGTTTTAACTTTCCGCAGTCTGTGACGTTTGACATGGCCATCCCGCGCCTGCTCAGCGGCTTTCGCCTGCACTGGGGCACGGTTGCGGCGCTGTTGCTGGTGGTGTTGATGTGGGTGTTCATGTCGCGCACCTACAAGGGCTACCAGTTGCAGGTGGGCGGGCAAGCCTCCAGAGCATCGCGCTACGCCGGGTTTTCTGCAAGGTCAACGATGTGGACTTGCCTGCTCACGTCAGGTGCTTTTGCAGGCATTGCTGGGGCCTATGAAGTGACCGGGCCAATTGGCCAGCTCACGCCCTATGTGTCTGTGGGCTACGGCTTTACGGCCATCATCGTGGCGTTTGTGGGCCGCCTGCACCCGGTGGGTTGCGTGGCGGCGAGTGTGCTGCTCAGCACCTTTTTAATCGGCGGGCAACTGGCGCAATCGCGCATTGGTCTGCCGTCAGCGCTGACCGGTTTGTTTCAGGGGATTTTGCTGTTTTCGTTGCTGGCCTGTGACACGCTGATCAACCACCGCATCCGCCTGAAAGTCAAAAAATGAACGAAATTGCATTGCTGATAGCGGCCACCCTGTCGTCTGGCACACCGCTGGCATTGGCCGGGCTGGGGCTGCTGATCAATGAAAAAGTCGGGGTGGTGAACCTGGGCGCTGAAGGCATGATGCTGATAGCCGCTGTGGTCGGCTTTGCCGCAGCTTTTCACAGTGGTAGCGCCACCGTCGCTTTTGCTGCTGCAGCAGCAGCGGGTGCAGTCACCGCAGGCCTGTTTGGTGCGCTGGTCATTTGGCTCAACACCAACCAGTACGCCACCGGGCTGGCAGTGAGCTTGTTTGGCGGCGGCTTTTCGGCCTTTGTCGGCGTTGGCTACATCGGCAAGACGCTGGAAGGGCGCAGCATGCACAGTCTGCCAATTTTGGGCGACATACCCTTTGTGGGCCCTGCGCTGTTTCAGCAGCACCCGATGGTTTATTTGACGGTGGTTTTCACCATCGTCATTGGGCTTTTTTTCAGCCGCACACGCGCTGGCCTGGTGCTGCGCAGTGTCGGCGAAAACCCGGAATCCGCCCACGCACTGGGCTACCCCGTACGGTGGCTGCGGCTGGCGTGCGTGATGGCGGGTGGCGCGTTGTGCGGCCTGGGCGGTGCATACATCAGCGTGGTGTATGCGCCGCTGTGGGCAGAAGGCATGATTGCTGGGCGCGGCTGGATAGCCCTGGCCTTGACGGTCTTTGCCACCTGGCGGGCGGCGCGTTTATTGCTTGGGGCTTATCTGTTTGGTGGCGTGACCATGCTGCAACTGGCTTTGCAAGGGGCGGGTGTCGATGTACCATCCCAGTTTATGAGCATGCTGCCCTACCTGGCCACGATTGTGGTTTTGGTGCTGATTTCGAGCAACCCGCAGTGGATTCGGCTTAATATGCCGTCTTCATTGGGCAAGCCGTTTTACCCGGGTCGCTGATCGGTTGGTTTCGTTGTTTTATGTGTTTTGGTTTGATGTCGTTTTAACTTTGAAGGAACAAAAAATGAATGATTTGAACAAGCGCTCACTTTTAAAAGTCGCCGCTTTGAGCGCACTGGCAGCGGCAGCGCTGGTCGGTTGCGGTAAAAAAGAACCCACTGCGCCTGTGGCGGCTGCGCCCGCCTCAGCGCCCGCAGCGGCGCCAGCACCCAAGCCTGAGCCTTTCAAGGCTGCCTGGGTCTATGTGGGCCCTGTGGGTGACGCAGGCTGGTCGTTTGCCCACGACTTGGGTCGCAAGGCAGTTGAGGCGGAGATGGGCGACAAAATCAAGACAACTTTTGTTGAGAGCGTGCCCGAAGGCGCTGATGCCGAGCGCGTGATTCGCGACTTGGCCACCCAGGGCAACAAGGTTATTTTTGCCACCAGCTTTGGCTACATGGAGCCGATGCTCAAAGTGGCCAAAGACTTTCCGGATGTGAAGTTTGAGCACGCCACTGGCTACAAAACCGCGCCTAACATGCGTGTTTACGATGCCCGTTTTTACCAGGACACCTACATGGCTGGCGTGATTGCAGGCAAGATGAGTAAGACCGGCACGCTGGGTTTTGTGGGTTCTTTCCCCATCCCTGAAGTGCTGCGTAACATCAACTCGTTCACGCTCGGTGCGCAGTCGGTTAACCCGAAAATCAAAACCCGCGTGGTCTGGGTCAACAGCTGGTTTGACATCCCGAAAGAAACCGAAGCCGCCCAAACGCTGATCAATGGCGGTGCTGATGTGCTGCTGCAAAACACCGACTCCACAGCCGTGCTGCAAACCGCTGAAAAAGCCGGCAAATACGCTTTTGGCTGGGACTCCGACATGAGTGCTTTTGCACCCAAGGCACATTTGGGCTCTGCCATTGTTGACTGGAGCAACTACTACAAAAAGTCCGTCAAGGAAGCGATGGACGGCAGATGGAAGGGTGAAAAAGTCACCCGCTGGGGCGTGGCTGAAGGCCAGAACGACCTGATCAAAATCAGCGACGCTGTACCCGCCGAAACCAAAACCAAAGTGGACGAAATCAAGGCGGGTATCAAAGGTGGTACGTTCGAGCCGTTCACCGGCCCCATCGTTGACAGCGCAGGCAAAGAGCGCTTGGCCAAAGGTGTGAAAGCCGACGACGACTGGAAAGGCAAAGTTGACTTTTACGTCAAAGGCGTTGAGGGCAAAATCCCTGCCGGCAAGTGATATTGATTTGACGGGTAGCACTGCGGTGCGCTTGTGCTGAATCGGGGTTGTGTGTACTTTGCGCGCAACCCCTTTTTTAATGGATCGAAATTTCGCAATGATTGAAAAATCCCTTTGGCATCCGGCCGGCTTGCTGGGCGACCTGGCTGGTGGCCCGCATGCGGTGGTGGTGCTGGGCGAAGACGTGGTGGTGTGGCAGGACGCTGAGGGCGCATACCAGGCCTGGGCCGACCGCTGCCCGCACCGGGGCACCAAGTTGTCACTGGGGCGCATCAAAGACTCCCGCCTGGAATGCGCGTATCACGGCTGGCAATTTGATGCGGGTGGACAGTGCAAAGTGATCCCGGCGCTGGTTGACTTTGTGCCGCCTGCAAGCCAGCGTGCCTGTACTTTTCAGACTCGCGAAGCCTACGGTTTGTTATGGGTACACATGGTCAAGAGCGATCACGCAGTGCCTGCATTTGCAGCCGAAGCAGACGAGCGCTTGCGCAAGGTCAATTGCGGGCCGTATACCGTTAACGCCAGTGCCCCGCGCATTGTTGAAAATTTCCTGGATCTGTCACACTTTGCCTTTGTGCATGAGGGCTGGCTGGGCACACGAGAGTCCGTTGATGTGCCGCACTATGACGTGACACCCACCCCCACTGGCGTACTGGCCACAGGCTGCAAAGCCGTGCAGCCACGCTCGTCTGTCCACGCAACTTGCAACGCGATGGTCGAGTACACCTATGAAGTCGTCAGCCCCTATGCCGCAGTGTTGACCAAAGTCCCCGAGGCTGGCACAACGGCTGTTGCTGATTTGCGCGAATCAATAGCCCTGTTTGTCTGCCCCGTCACGCCAGAGACCAGTGTGGTGTGGATACGCATGGCGATGAATGATTTTGAGTCAACAGACCAAAAACTGATAGATTTTCAAAACACGATTTTTGGCCAGGATCAGCCGATTCTTGAAGCACAACGACCCAAGCGTTTGCCTTTGCAGGCGGGGGCGGAGCAGCATTGCGCGGCTGACCGGATGTCTGTGGCTTATCGGCGTTTTTTAATGGACACAGGCATTACTTTTGGAGTTACTTTATGAACGCTGTCAAACCGATTTCACCTGACCGCCTGCCCGATCTGCTGCGCGCCATGCCCAAGGCCGAGCTGCACATTCACATTGAAGGATCGCTCGAGCCCGAACTGATTTTTGCACTGGCCGAGCGCAACAAGATTGCTCTGCCGTACAGCAGCGTTGCACAGCTTCGTCAAGCTTATGCGTTTACCAACCTGCAAAGCTTCCTGGACATCTATTACGCTGGTGCGAGTGTGCTGATCACCGAGCAGGATTTTTACGACATGGCACGCGCCTACTTTGTTAAAGCTCGTGCTGACAATGTCGTGCATGCCGAACTTTTCTTTGACCCGCAAACCCACACAGCGCGTGGCGTGAGTATCGACGTGGTCATCAACGGCCTGTACCGCGCCTGCATTGATGCTGAAATTGAGCTGGGCATCAGTGCGTCACTCATCATGTGTTTTTTGCGGCATTTGAGCGAAGAAGAGGCTTTTGAAACACTCGAACAGGCGTTGCCACACCGCGCCAAAATCATTGGCATTGGTCTGGATTCAGGTGAGATCGGCAACCCGCCTGAAAAGTTTGCCCGCGTGTTTGCGCGTTGCCGTGAGCTGGGTTTTCATCTGGTCGCCCATGCGGGTGAAGAAGGCCCGCCAGCGTACGTGTGGACGGCGCTGGATGTGCTCAAAGTCGAGCGCATTGACCATGGCGTGCAGTCCAGCAAAGACGCTAGCCTGATGCACCGGCTGGCCACTGACCGCATCGCCCTCACGGTATGCCCGCTGTCCAATCTCAAATTGTGTGTGTTCCCTGACCTGGCCAGCCACAACCTGAACCATTTGCTTGACGCAGGTCTTGCAGCAACGGTCAATTCGGACGACCCGGCCTATTTTGGCGGTTACATGAATGACAACTTCACCCAGACTTTTGCCGCCACTGGCATGCAGGCTGAGCACGCCTACATGTTGGCACGCAACAGCTTTGAGGCCAGCTTTATCGACCCATCGGCCAAACGCCGTTACATCCACCAGCTGGACGCGACTTTCGAGGCTTTTAGCTGAGCCGTTAAAATTGATAGCCATGTGCGTTGGCCCGGCGCACATGGCAGATTCATTTTCCGGGCTCATGTCGAGGACTACCATGTATAAAAACCTCAAGGCCATGCCCAACACGCGGCGGTGCGCTTTATGAGTTACCAGATCAAAGAAATTTTCTACACCCTGCAAGGCGAAGGCGCAAACGCGGGCAGGCCAGCAGTGTTCTGCCGCTTCGCAGGGTGCAACTTGTGGTCTGGCCGTGAGCAGGATCGTGCAACCGCAGTTTGCAATTTTTGCGACACCGACTTTGTAGGCGGAGACGGAAATTGGGGCACGCTGGGCGGCAAGTTTGCAGATGCCGATGCGCTGGCCGACCAAGTCGCAGCGCAATGGCCAAGCCTTGATAAAGCCAACCGCTTTATCGTCATGACAGGCGGCGAGCCCTTGCTACAAGTAGATGCAGCTTTGATTGACGCACTACATGCGCGCGGTTTTGAAATCGCGGTTGAAACCAATGGCACCATCGCCGCACCCGCAGGTATCGACTGGATTTGCGTCAGCCCCAAAGCCGGCGCACCGTGGGTACAACGCACGGGCCATGAGCTGAAAGTGGTGTGGCCGCAAACCGCATTTGACTTGGCAGAACTTGAAGCTGCCAACTTCACGCACCGCTATTTACAGCCGATGGACAACGTGCTGAAAGCAGCCAACACGACTGACTGTATTGCACTGTGCATGCAGCGCCCGGCCTGGCGGCTCAGCCTGCAAACGCACAAAATGACCGGCATCCGCTAAAGAGATTTTTATGACTTATCAAATCAGCCAACGCTTCTTCTTCGACGCCGCCCACACCTTAAAGCGCGAGATAGAAGCCGACAGCAGCCGTCGCATACACGGCCACACCTACAACGCTGAAATCACCCTGTCAGGCCAGCCTGACCCCGCCACGGGCATGGTGCTCGACCTGGGTCGCGTGCGCGCTGCGATTGACGTGCTGCGCCCCCAGCTGGACCACCGCATGCTGGACGACGTACCCGGCTTGGGCACGGCCACTCTCGAAAATTTGTGTGCTTACATCTGGCGCGCACTGGCTCCCAGCTTGCCTGGCTTGGCAAGCGTGCGGGTCTGGCGTGAGGGCATGGGCGACAGCTGCACGTTGACTGAAACATGAAAGCCTACCGCGCCAGCCTGCTTTACTTCAAAGGCAAAGAGGCCATTTACGAACAAGATGGCCTGCTGGTTGTCGGCCCCAACAGCCAAGGCCGACAAGTTGTGCAGGCCATCGGCAGTTTTCAAAGCTTGCGTCAGGTCTATGCAGACCTGGCTGTCGAACACCACCCTGGCCGCGTCATCGCCCCCGGTTTTGTCGACATGCACACCCACTACCCACAAACAGACGTGATCGCCTCACCCGCTGACGGCTTGCTGCCCTGGCTTGAAAACTATACTTTTCCTGAAGAAAAACGCTTTGTAGCGCCCGATTACTGTGCGCAAGCAGCTCAGTTTTTTATAGCAGAATTGTTGCGCAATGGTGTCACCACAGCACTCACCTTTGCCACATCGCATGTGGCATCCGTCAACGCCTTGTTCATTGAGGCGCAAAAATTCAATCTGCGTTTGATCACTGGCAAATGCCTGATGGATCAAAACGCGCCTGACGGCCTGCGCGACGATACTGAGCAAAGCCTGATCGACACCGAAACTCTCATCAAACAATGGCATGGGGTTGATCGCCTGGGCTACGCCATCACGCCGCGTTTTGTGCCCACCAGCAGCGCCGCCCAGTTGCGCGGCGCAGGTGAGCTGGCGGCCCAATACCCAGGCGTATGGATTCAGTCCCACGTGGCAGAAAATTTTGATGAAATCGCCTGGGTCAAACGCCTCTACCCAGATGCCCGCAGCTACCTGAGTGTTTACGACCAGTTCGGCCTGTTGCGCCCCAAAGCCGTCTATGCCCATTGCATTCATTTTGATGACGAAGACCGGTCGCTGATGCTTTCAACTGGCACAGCCGCCGCCGTTTGCCCGACCAGCAACCTGTTTTTGGGCAGCGGCTTTTTTGACTATGCCAAAGCCGAAGAGGCCGGGTTTTTATACGGCCTGGCCAGCGACGTGGGCGGCGGCATGTCGTTCAGCCCGTTTCACACCATGATGGCGGCCTATTACGTGGGCCGAGAAGGTCAAACCAAGCAAGGCTTGTCACTCACACCCCGGCAGCTTTGGTGGCAACACACCGCAGGTGCCGCCCTGGCGCTGGGCTTGGCAGGCGTGGTCGGTAACCTGCTGCCTGGCTGCGAGGCAGATTTCATCATCCTCAACCCGCAAGCCACGCCGCTGCTAGAGCGCAAAACCGCCCGCGCTGACACGCTGGACGAGCTGTTGTTCGCGCTCATTGCACTGGGAGATGACCGTTTGATTGAAAAAACCGTCATTTCGCAGTTTTTTGCCCCGTAAAACCCGACTTTTAGGGGTCGAATTGGCCTACAGACCAATCAATACGGGCGCAAGCAGCTCCTGAAATAATAGCGTTTAAGCGAGCTTTCAACGCCTCCTGGCCTGCCTACAATCTAGCCAAAACTAGGAAACCCACACAATGAGCATTAAAAGCGACAAATGGATACGCCGCATGGCCGAGACCACCGGCATGATCGAGCCGTTCGAACCCGGCCAGATCCGGCAGGCCGACGGCAAAAAAATCATCAGCTATGGCACGTCAAGCTACGGCTACGACATCCGCTGTGCGCCAGAATTCAAGGTGTTTACCAACATCCACAGCACGGTGGTTGACCCGAAAAATTTTGACGAAAAAAGCTTTGTTGATTTTCATGGCGACAGCTGCATCATCCCGCCCAACAGCTTTGCGCTGGCTCGCACGCTGGAATACTTTCGCATCCCGCGCAATGTGCTCACCATTTGCCTGGGCAAAAGCACCTATGCCCGCTGCGGCATCATCGTCAACGTCACGCCTTTTGAGCCTGAATGGGAAGGCTATGTGACGCTGGAGTTTTCAAACACCACGCCGCTGCCCGCCAAAATCTACGCAGGCGAGGGATGCGCCCAGGTGCTGTTTTTTGAGAGCGACAAAGACGACGTGTGCGAGGTGTCGTACAAAGACCGTGGCGGTAAATACCAGGGGCAGGTTGGGGTGACGCTGCCGAAAGCTTGACATAGCTTCCTCTTATGACTCGGATTCGCCTTCATCCTACAAACACATTCGGCAAGCACTGAATCTTTTTTAAACACCCGTGGCTAGCATCAAGTGAGACGATTGTTTCACTTGAGGAGTCCACCATGTTCTCTGACCATTTACGCAAAATTGATGACGCGCCCGCCAAAACATTGTTGCTGGTTGCTGCCGGGCTGGTGATTGTTTGCCAGTTGGTGGCGATGGTCTTGGTGGCTGATGGTCAGGTAGAAAAAGCCCATTTGAGGGAAGCCAGTCAGGCCAGTGCCAGGGCTGCAACTGCTTGGTGTGTAGAAAGCAGCCACGGCGCTGCTTTAAGGGAATGCCACCGCATGTCAGCATCTGACAGCGCTCGGGCTAACGCTGATTTGGGAAACCCCGCACCGCAGGGCTTGACGTTGGTCACGCTTGGCAACCGCTATTGATGAATTTCTGATCAGCAGCGGTTAGCATCAGCGGCATGAAATTGCTGCGACTCTACCAACCCCGTAACCCCCTGTTCTGGATCATGATGGCGCTCAATGTGCTGTCTTACGCATTGGCGTGGATTGTGCATAACCGCACGCTCAACACGCCGGGCATGCTGCTGGTGGGCGGGTTTGCGCTGGTCAATGCCGTGCTGGGCATGTGGCTGATGTGGCGGTTGGTGAAGACTGAACCTGCCAGTCCACCGACTGAAAAATAATCAGCTCAACGCGCCCGCACCCAGCAACGCATCGTCTTGGGTAACAAGCGCGCTGGCGATAGCTGTGCGCAGCCCGCGCACCATTTCTTCAAGCGGCATGCACGGCAAACCCATGCCTGGCAGGTAAGGCACATGCACAAAACCGCCACGCGCCTTGGGCGTGCGTCGCTGATTTTTTAATGCATGCATCAGCGCATAAAACACATGGTTGCAAACAAACGTGCCTGCGGTTTGCGACACGTCTGCCGGGATACCCGCCGCCGTCAAGGCCTGCAACATGGCCTTGATGGGCAGGGTGCTGAAGTACGCCGCAGGGCCGGACTTGACGATGGGTGTGTCGATCGGCTGCGCCCCGGCGTTGTCGGCCAGGCGCGCGTCCTGCACATTGATGGCGATGCGCTCCAGCGACAAACCAGCCCGCCCACCGGCCAGGCCCAGGCACAGCACCAGCGCGGGTTGGTGCAGGCGCAGCAAGGCGGTGAGTTGTTGGCGTGAGGCTGCAAACTCGGTGGGCAATTGCGCGGTCATGACTTTGTGACCTTCAATGGTTTGCCCGTTGAGTGCCTGCACCACCAGCCAGCTCGGGTTGATGGCATCTCCGCCAAAGGCGTCAAAACCTGTCAGTAGCACCGTGGGCGCTGTTTTGGGGTGGGCGGTCTGCTTCATCATTTGATTTACCATGGGGTTAACAACTGTATTGGAGACGATATGAAATGGGAAGGCAACCGGGAATCCAGCAACGTCGAAGACCGGCGTGGCGGCTCGGGCGGCGGTGGCGGCTTGCTGGGTGGCCGCAGCATTGGCATTGGCACGATAGTGGTGGCTCTCGTCGGCGGCTGGATATTTGGCATCAACCCCATCACCATACTGAATGTACTGGGCGGTGCCAGCCCGCCGGCCCAGGTGCAGCAACAGCAAAGCCCTGCCAGAGGTGTGCCTGCAGATGACCGGATGGGCAAGTTTGTATCGACCGTATTGGCCGACACCGAGGATGTGTGGAAAGATATTTTTACCAAAGGCGGCGCAACTTACAAAGAGCCGCGTCTGGTGCTGTTCAAAGGCCAGACCAGCACAGGCGGCTGTGGTGGTGGCCAGGCAGCGATGGGCCCGTTTTACTGCCCGGCTGACCAGAAGGTCTACATCGACCTGGCGTTTTATGAAACCCTGACCAAACGCCTCGGTGCGCCGGGTGATTTTGCGCAGGCCTACGTGATCGCGCATGAAGTGGGTCACCACGTTCAAAACCTGCTGGGCATCAGCGGCAAGATGGAACAAATGCGTGGCCGTGTCAGCAAAACCGAGTTCAACGCCTTGAGTGTCCGGCTAGAGCTGCAGGCCGACTGCTTTGCCGGTGTGTGGGCACACCATGCGCAAAACCAGCGGCAAATTTTGCAACAGGGTGATGTTGAAGAAGCCATGAACGCAGCGGCCAAAATTGGCGACGATGCGCTGGCGCGGTCCAGCGGTGGAGCGGTGGTGCCTGAAAGCTTTACCCACGGCAGCAGCGCCCAGCGGCAGCGCTGGTTTGATGTCGGGCTGAAAAACGGCAGCGTGAAGGCTTGCGACACGTTTACAGCCAAAAACGTCTGAAAACGACTAAAAACTGCCATTTTTAAGTATCAAATTGCCTGATTAGATACCTGCCTCAGACAGGCGTAGGATGCTCAGAGGAAGAGGTTTTGTAGTCACAGCAGCGCGAAGCAGTCGAGGCACCATGGCTGCCAAGTCAAATCGCCTGTTAAACCGATACG
>JBASFP010000082.1:0-134532 GCA_049653085.1 Polaromonas sp. | reverse complement strand
CGTATCGGTTTAACAGGCGATTTGACTTGGCAGCCATGGTGCCTCGACTGCTTCGCGCTGCTGTGACTACAAAACCTCTTCCTCTGAGCATCCTACGCCTGTCTGAGGCAGGTATCTAATCAGGATAAAACACACCTGAAAACGACTCAAAAAGTCACTTTAATGGGTTCTGGAGCGATTTTGACCGAGGTGATCAAGGCAGCGGGGCAACTTGAAGCTATGGACATTGAGGTGACGGTCTTCAGTGTGACGAGCTGGAGTGAGCTGGCGCGGGATGGCGCTGCAAACTTTGAATCCGGCCATGCCTTCATCACCCAACAATTGTTGCAAAGCGAAGGCCCCATCATTGCCGCCACCGACTACGTGCGCGCCGTGCCAGAAAGTATTCGCGCCTTTTTGCCCGAAGCACGAACCTACAAGACGATGGGCACAGACGGTTTTGGCCGCAGCGACACGCGTGCTGCACTGCGAGCGTTTTTCAAGGTGGATGCAGCCAGCATTGTGAAAGCTGCCCTGCATCAACTCAATTCGTCATTGCGGGCTTGACCCACAATCCACGCACCCGAAATCAGTCAAGCTCGATATCAGGCATGGATCCCGGGTCAAGCCCGGGATGACAACATGACGCAATTGCTCACAATTACTTGGGCAACATAACCTTGTCAACAACGTGAATCACGCCATTGGACTGGTACACGTCAGCAATCGTCACGGTGGCGGTGCCGCCTTTTTCGTCCATCACCATGACTTTGCCGCCAGACGTCATGGCCGTCAGATTGCCGCCAGCAACCGTCTTCAAATTGGCTTTGCCGCCGCCGTCCATGATGGCTTTGGACAGTGACGCTGCGTCCATCTTGCCGGCCACCACGTGGTACGTCAGGATGCCTGTCAACATGCCTTTGTTTTCAGGTTTCAGCAAGGTGTCAACCGTACCGGCTGGCAGGGCTGCAAAGGCGGCATTGGTCGGTGCAAACACGGTGAATGGGCCAGCGCTTTTGAGAGTGTCCACCAGGCCAGCGGCTTTGACGGCGGCCACCAGCGTGGTGTGGTCTTTGGAGTTGACGGCGTTGTCAATGATGTCTTTGGAGGCCAGCATGGGCGCGCCGCCAACCATGACCTGCGCGAATGACGATGCTGCTCCCAGACCCAGCATGACAGCCAGAGAAACGGAAGCGAATTTGCGTGAAAATTTCATGATGGATCCTAAAAAGTGAAGATGAACAAAAAGCCGAAATTAAAAATTCAAGCGGCTGTTCTGAATACGGTGCGCGTCGGCGACCAGATTCAACTCTCTTGAATAACCATCAATCTGGATCAGTTGATTTTGTAAGTGCTTGTAGCAAAGCCCGCATGGCTTGCGGGTACAGCAGGTGCTCCTGGGTCAACACTCGTGCTGACAGACTCAAGGCCGTGTCACCTGCCAACACAGGTACCACCGCCTGCGCCACGATGCGGCCATGGTCCAGTTCAGCAGTCACAAAATGCACGGTGCTGCCCGCTACTTGGCAGCCTGCGTCTATCGCACGCTGGTGTGTGTTGAGCCCGGTAAAAGCGGGCAACAACGATGGGTGGATGTTGACCAGTCGGCCTGCGTAATGGGCTGTAAAAGCAGGCGTCAAAATACGCATGAAACCGGCCAGCACCACCAGCATGGGCTGATGCTGGTCAATCAGGTTCATCAAAGCCGCATCAAAAGCCTCGCGCGTGGCAAACGCTTTGTGGTCCAGCGCTGCGGTGGCAATGCCCAGAGCGTTTGCAGAGAGCAAACCCTCGGCATCTGGTCTGTTGCTGATCACGCAGGCCATGCGCGCACCAAACTTTTTCTGCCATTGCTCTTTTTGTGCAGCATCGGCAATGGCCAGCATGTTCGAGCCCTTGCCCGAAATTAAAACGACGATATTTTTATTTGGCTGTGTCATGAAGAAAAGGATTATCGCCACCGCGAAGTCACGGCATTGACATAGCGAAAAGCACATTCGTGCTAAAAACGTGTCCTACACCGGAGACTTTTATGGATTTAGCTTTCACCCCTGACGAGCAGGCGTTTCGCGAAGACATTCGCGCCTGGGTTCATGCCAACCTGCCCGCAGACATTCAGCACAAGGTGCGCAACGCCCTGCGCCAGACCCGTGACGACATGCAGCGTTGGGCCAAAATTTTGGGCAAAAAAGGCTGGCTGGGTCACGGCTGGCCCAAAGAGTTTGGCGGCCCGGGCTGGAACGCGGTGCAAAAGCATCTGTTTGAAGAAGAATGCGCATTGGCTGGCGCGCCGCGCGTGGTGCCATTTGGCCCGGTCATGGTCGCACCCGTCATCATGGCGTTTGGCAACGCCGAGCAGCAAGCGCGCTTTTTACCTGGCATTGCCAGCGGTGAGGTGTGGTGGAGCCAGGGCTACAGCGAGCCGGGTTCGGGCTCAGATTTGGCATCTGTCAAATGCAAGGCCGAGCGGGTCGGTGACAAATACATCGTCAATGGCCAAAAGACCTGGACCACACTGGGCCAATACGGCGAGTGGATTTTTTGCCTGGTGCGCACCAGCAATGACGGCAAGCCGCAAACCGGTATCTCGTTTTTGCTGATCGACATGAAGTCGCCTGGTGTGAGCGTCAAGCCCATCGTTCTGCTGGACGGCGAGGCCGAGGTCAATGAAGTCTGGTTTGACAACGTCGAAGTACCCGCCAACAACCTGATTGGTGAAGAGAACAAGGGATGGACTTACGCCAAGCATTTGCTCAGCCACGAGCGCACCAACATTGCCGACGTGAACCGCAGCAAGCGCGAGCTGGAGCGGCTGAAAAAAATTGCCAAAGCTGAAGGGGTGTGGGACGACTTCAGATTCCGCGACGAAATAGCCAAACTCGAAGTCGATGTGGTGGCGCTGGAGATGATGGTGCTGCGCGTGCTGTCGGCTGAAAAGACTGGCAAAAACTCACTCGATATCGCCGGACTGTTAAAAATCAAAGGCAGCGAAATCCAGCAGCGCTACAGCGAGCTGATGATGCTGGCCGCCGGGCCCTTTGCCCTGCCGCTGATTGAAGAGGCGATGGAAGCCGGCTGGCAAGGCGACTACCCCGGCGGCATAGTGGGTAACGCCCCGCTGGCGGGCACTTACTTCAACATGCGCAAAACCACCATTTATGGGGGCAGCAATGAAGTGCAGCGCAATATTGTTTCGCAGTTTGTTCTTGGTTGATCAGGGAGTAATTTATGGATTTCGATTTCACAGACGACCAAGAACAACTGCGCGACGCAGTCCGCAAATGGGTAGGCAAAGGCTACGACTTTGAGCGACGCAAAAGCATCACGGCTGCCGGCGGGTTTTCCCGTGACGCCTATGCCGAGCTCGCCGAGTTGGGCCTGACGGGCCTGTACGTGCCAGAAGCCCACGACGGCATGGGCATGGGGCCGACTGAAGGCATGGTGGTGATGGAGGAACTAGGGCGCGGCATGGTGCTGGAGCCGCTGGCACAAACGCTGATCGCCAGTGCGGTGCTGGCAGGCTACGCGCCTGATGCCGTCAAGGCTGATTGGTTGCCAAAAATAGCATCCGGTGAAAGCCTGGTGGTTTTGGCGCACCAGGAGCGTAGTGGCCGTTACAACGCTTCAAAATGTGAAGCAAAAGCGCAAAAATCGGCTCAGACCCAACAAATATGGGCGCTAACAGCTACTAAAAGCATAGTACCCAGCGGCGACCATGCCGATGCTTTCATCGTGCCTGCGATGGCGGATGGCAAGCTGGCACTCTTTTTGGTGGAGCGCACAGCCGCTGGCGTGACCACGCGCGGCTACGGGACGCAAGACGGTGGCCGGGCAGCTGAAGTGGTTCTGGCGGGCGCACCCGCCACCTTGATCACACTCGACGGCGCAACCGCGCTCACTCATGCCATCGACATCGGCATTGCCAGCACCTGCGCCGAGGCCATTGGCGTGATGGATCAAACCCTGGCGATCACGGTTGACTACATGAACACCCGCAAACAGTTTGGCGTGCTGATCAGCAGCTTTCAGGCTCTGCGCCACCGGGTGGTTGACATGAAAATGCAGCTTGAACTGGCCCGGTCGATGAGTTACTACGCCAGCCTGAAGCTCAACGCACCCGCAGCAGAGCGCAGCGCGGCCATGGCCAGAGCCAAGTACCAGTTAGGCGTGTCCATGCGTAAAATCGGGCAAGAGGCGGTGCAGTTGCACGGCGGCATAGGCGTGACAGACGAGTACATCGTCAGCCATTACTTTAAAAAGCTCACCCAGCTAGAAATGACTTTTGGCGACACGCTGCACCACTTGGGTGAGGTGTCTGGCAGGATGCAGAATACGGCGGGGGTGTTTGCGTGATTTTTTTGCGTAAATAGTATTATTACATAAGCAAAGGTAACGATTTGCTTTAAATTATTTAATGATTGAATGCGATACTCGAAAAGTGTTGTCTGTAACTCGTTATTTGCTGTGTTTGGTAATCTCGCTGCTGGGCTGCTTGCCAGGTCATGCGCTGGCGCAATCAGCATGCACGTCCGTTTGGGGTATTGCCAGTGTCTTAACAGGCACGGTCGTTACCTCGTCTAATTTGCGCAGGCTCAACCTGAATACAGGCCTGTGGTCAGCGTCACTTTTAACTTTACCGGCAAATTCAAACGCATTGGCGGGTTCATCCAGCAATGGTCTGCTTTACTTTGTTGATAGACCAACCCGAAACTTGTACAGCATCGATCCAGGTGCCACAACACTGGCAACCACTTCCATTGGAATTATTCCCGCACCACCCGCACCAGCGGCCGCAGGTAATATATTGGGCGCTACGACTGATGCGGCGGGGCGCTTGTTTGTGTATGCAACCTCCACCGGGACGACCACAATACCCACCTACGTGACGGTAGCCGAAGTCAATACGGGCACTGCCGCCATTACTACCGCTTGGACACAACTGCGAACAACAAGCGGCGCCACCCCCACTTTGGCAGGCAGTGGCGACAGCTTTGTGGATCAGGCGGGCAGCAACTGGATCATCACCAATACCAATCCACCCAGGCTGTTCACGCTCAATTTGAATCCAGGCGCAAGCTTTGGCCAGGTCAATAGCCCGGGCTTGGCTTTGACCGGGGCAAACGGTATGGCTGTCGGTGCAGTTTCTACCGACCCTTTGTCTGGCTTGACTTATATGGGCGGCTTAAATAGCACTGTTTCGGGTACGTTATCAGCGCCCTATGCAAGTGTGACATTTGGAGTGAATCTAGGCACTGGTGCCTCCACAATTTTGCCCCAGACTGATACGTCGTTTTTTATAAGTGACATGGGTAACTGTGCATTCGCTCCAGCACCGCCAACAGTATCAAAAAGCTTTACGCCCACCAGCAGAGCGGTATCGCCAGGCACATCCACCCTTTTGATCACGCTGGGCAATACCAACCTGGCGCCAGCCTATCTCAACACCGCTTTTAACGACGTACTGCCTGCTGGTTTGGTGGTTGCAGCCACGCCGCTATTGCAGGGCAGTTGTGTCACATATCCAGGCAACACAGTAACGGCCACAGCGGGCTCTGGCACGGTCACTTTGGCCAGTGGCGGTCGTGTCCCTGCCGGAGGGTGCACCATGTCACTGGTGGTCAGTGCAGCAGCCAACGGCGCGTATGTCAATACGATTCCAGCAGGGAGACTGAACACTTCTGCGGGTAGCAATGCCCTGCAAGCGCAGGCTACGTTTCAAGTCGCAGTGAACGACTTTTCATTGAGCAAGCAGCAACGCACTGGCGCCAATGCTTTCAGCACCTCAGCGCTGTCTGTGCCGGGCGGCACGACGGCTCAATATGCCTTGGTTATTGTCAATGGTGCAGGTTCAGCAGCTGCGGGCACTGTCACTTTTGTTGACACCTTGCCGCCTTTGATGACTCCCGTATTGAGTGTCACCACAAATGCCAGTGGCGGTGTTTGCAGAACAGCAACAGCCGTAGTCACTGGGCGAACAAGGGTTACAGGTACTTTTACCAACGCACCTATTGGCGGCACATGTACCGTCACCATCACTGCGCGGGCCAGCGTCACATCCGTGTTGTCGACTTTTCCAAACACAGCAACCATCGGCCCGGTTGCGCCTACGATTGACGCGAGCTCTGCCAACAACAGCGCGACTGTCACCACCAGCATACCGCCGTCAACGACTTTGACGCTGGCTAAAGACGATGGAAAACTGACGACCACCGCCGGCAGCACCAACACTTACGTCATCAGAGCAGTCAATCGAGGGCCAGCACCTGCAAACGGTGCGATTGTCAGGGACCCAGCGGTAGCTGGTCTTAGTTGTACCAATCTGACGTGCATAGGAACAGGAGGAGCGGTATGCGCACCAACACCTGCCTTAGCGTCATTTCAAATCAGCGGGGTACCCATCACTACCTTTCCGGCCAATAGCACAGCCACGTTCACCTTAACCTGCGGTGTCACTGCGACTGGCCAATAGTGCTGGCCAGCATCATGCGTGCAAACGTGAGGTTTTAGGTATGTGCGCCATCAAAAACTCCATCTGATCCGCCAGAATGCGGCGGTTGCGCAAAATGAAGTCTTCCCACAAGCTGGGCACATAGGGCGTGAACAGCAGCGGCATACCGGCTTGCTCGGGCGTGCGGCTGCTTTTGCGGTGGTTGCAGGCGCGGCAGGCGGTGACCACGTTCATCCAGGTATCAACCCCCTTTTGCGCAAAAGGAATGATGTGCTCGCGAGTTAAATCTTCTTCGTGAAAATGCTGGCCGCAGTAGGCACAGACGTTGCGGTCGCGCACAAAAAGTTTGCCGTTGGTCAGGCCAGGCTTCAATTCAAACGGATTGATTTTGGGCACGCCCTTGGTGCCAATGATGCTGTTGATCGTGATGATCGACTGGTTGCCCGTAATCGCGTTGTGGCCACCATGAAACGTGGCCACCCGCGCGCCCATTTCCCAACGCACTTCGTCAGATGCGTAGTGAAGTACGGCTTCTTCAAGGCTGATCCACGACTGCGGCAAACCTTGCGCTGAGAGCTTTAAGACCTTCAAACCTGACCTCCATTAAAAAATGGAAACACTTCTGTCACGTAATTCGTCAATATACAGGTAAATGATGACAAGTTGGCCGAAAGGGTTGTTTAAGGTGCTCTACCAGCTATTAAAACGATAATCGGATTCATGAAAGTCTTTCGCGGCTACCGCCACCCCCTGCTCGCCAAATCTTGCGCCCTGACGATAGGTAACTTCGATGGCGTGCATCGTGGCCACCAAGCCATGCTGGCCTTGCTTAAAAATGAGGCGCAACACCGAGGCGTGCCCAGTTGCGTGATGACGTTTGAGCCGCATCCACGCGATTACTTTGCGGCGCTGGCCAAAAAGCCTGAACTCGCGCCACCGCGCATCGCCACCCTGCGCGACAAGCTGACCGAGCTGGCCGCCTGCGGCATTGACCAGGTCGTGGTGCTGCCGTTCGACGCACGCCTGGCCAGTCAGCCGCCAGACGCTTTTATCAACGACGTACTGCTGCAAGGCCTGGGTGCCAAGTACATCTTGGTCGGCGATGACTTTCGGTTTGGCGCCAAACGCGCGGGCGGCTATGCCATGCTGGACGAAGCCGGCAGGCGGCTAGGCTTTGACGTGGCGCGCATGAACAGCTATGAAGTGCAAAGCACGCGCGTTTCAAGTTCAGCCGTGCGGCAAGCGCTGGCCGCAGGGGACATGGCACTGACGGCCAAGCTGCTGGGCCGCCCGTACAGCATTTCAGGCCATGTGGTGCATGGCCGCAAGCTGGGGCGCGACTTGGGTTTTCGCACCCTGAACCTGCGCTTTTCACACTGGAACCCTGCTGCCAGCGGCATATTTGCAGTGCATGTGTTTGGCTTGGGCAACAAGCCACTCATCGGCGTGGCCAACCTGGGCATTCGCCCGTCGATAGACGCGAACGACGTGAACGGCGGGCGCGTGCTGCTGGAGACCTATTGCCTGGACTGGCCGACAGCGCTGGGCACTGAGGGTGGCTACGGTAAAATCATTCGCGTGGAACTGCTGCACAAATTGCATGACGAATTGAAATACGACGGTCTGGATGCGCTTAAAAAGGGCATTGCAAAAGACTGTGAAGATGCACGGAAATTTTTCGCCGCCATGCATGTTGAAACCACTCGCCAGACCACGCGCGATCGAATTTAGACGATCCGTCAATCCAAATAGCCCCTTCGACAGGCTCAGGGCGAACGGAAACCTCAAACCTTCACCCCTACCCATCCGTTCGGGCTGAGCCCGTCGAAGCCTTCTCTTTATTCCCACACACATGTCTGAGCAAAAAACCGACTACCGCAGCACCCTGAACCTGCCCGACACGCCTTTCCCGATGCGCGGCGACTTGCCCAAACGAGAGGCTGGCTGGGTCAAGGACTGGGACGACAAGGGCATTTATAAAAAGCTGCGCCTGGCTCGCGCAGGTGCCGTCAAGTTTGTGCTGCACGACGGCCCGCCCTATGCCAACGGCAAGATCCACATCGGCCACGCAGTCAACAAGACTTTAAAAGACATGATCGTCAAGGCGCGCCAGCTCAAGGGTCTGGACGCGATTTATGTGCCGGGCTGGGACTGTCACGGTTTGCCGATTGAAAACGCCATCGAGAAATTACATGGCCGCAATTTAAGCCGGGACGAAGTGCAGTCCAAAAGCCGCGCTTTCGCAACCGAGCAAATCGCTGGCCAGTTGGAAGACTTCAAACGCCTGGGCGTATTAGGCGAGTGGGACAACCCCTACCGCACGATGGACTACGCCAACGAAGCGAACGAAATCCGTGCGCTCAAACGCATCATCGAGCGCGGCTTTGTGTACCGGGGTTTGAAGCCGGTGTACTGGTGTTTTGACTGCGGCTCGTCACTGGCGGAGTTTGAGATTGAATACGCGGATAAAAAATCGCAAACACTGGATGTGGGTTTTAAAAGCGCGGAACCCGACAAGCTGGCCGCTGCATTTGGCTTGAAGAGCCTGGCCAAAGATGCCTTCGCCGTCATCTGGACGACCACCGCCTGGACCATCCCTGCCAACCAGGCGCTGAACCTGAACCCAGAGCTGACCTACGCGCTGGTAGACACCGAACGCGGCATTTTGATGCTGGCGGAGTCGCTGGTTGAAAAGTGCCTGGAGCGTTACCAGCTCACAGGCAAAGTCATTGCCACCACGCAGGGTAAAAATCTCGCGCTGCTCAACTTCATGCATCCGTTTTATGAGGTTGACGCCGGCTACAAACGCTTGAGCCCCGTCTTTCTGGCTGACTACGCAACTGCTGACGATGGCACCGGTATCGTGCATTCGTCACCCGCTTACGGGGTGGAAGACTTTAACTCTTGCGTTGCCAACGGCATTGCGACAGACGACATCCTGAACCCGGTGCAAGGCAATGGCCGCTATGTCGATGACCTGCCGCTGTTTGGCGGCTTGAACATATGGAAGGCTGCGCCGCTGGTGATTGACAAGCTGCGCGAGCACGACCGCCTGTTTGCCACCGTCAACATCGAGCACAGCTACCCGCATTGCTGGCGGCATAAAACGCCGGTGATTTACCGCGCTGCGGCGCAATGGTTTGTGCGGATGGATGAAGAAAGCTCGGGTACAAAGGGCGTCTTCACCAAAGACAAAGCGGCCAAGCCGTTGCGTGAGCTGGCTTTAAATGCCATTGAGCAAACCCAGTTCTACCCTGAGAACGGCAAGACCCGCCTGCGCGACATGATTGCCGGCCGGCCCGACTGGTGCATCAGCCGCCAGCGCAACTGGGGCGTGCCGCTGCCGTTTTTCATCCACACCGCCACGGGCGAGCTGCACCCACGCACCATGGAAATCATGGACCTGGCTGCCAGCATGGTCGAGACGGGTGGCGTTGAAGCCTGGAGCAAGGCCACTAGCGAATCCATCATTGGCAACGATGCGCCCAACTACATCAAAAGCACCGACATTCTTGACGTGTGGTTTGACTCTGGCACCACGCATGACCATGTGCTCAAACACAGCCACGCCGCGCAGTCTACCTGGCCCGCAGACCTGTACCTGGAAGGCCATGACCAGCACCGGGGCTGGTTTCATTCATCGCTGCTCACGTCTTGCGCCATGTATGACCGCGCGCCTTACAAGGGCCTGCTCACACACGGCTTCACGGTTGACGGCAAGGGCCGCAAGATGAGCAAGAGCGAAGGCAATGTGGTGGTGCCGCAAGAGGTCTCAAGCAAGCTGGGCGCAGAGATCATTCGCCTGTGGTGCGCATCAACCGACTATTCGGGCGACCTGGGCATTGACGACAAAATCTTGGCGCGCGTGGTGGACAGCTACCGCCGCATCCGCAACACACTGCGCTTTTTAATGGCCAACGTCAGCGACTTTGACCCGGTTAAACACGCTGTACCGTTTGATGAACTGCTGGAGATTGACCGTTACGCCTTGAGCCGTGCCGCACAACTGCAAGCCGACATTCTGGCGCACTACGAGGTGTATGAGTTTCAGCCTGTGGTGTCCAAGCTGCAAATTTATTGCAGCGAAGACTTGGGCTCTTTCTACCTTGATATTCTGAAAGACCGGCTGTACACCACCGCCGCCGACTCACATGCGCGCCGCAGTGCGCAAACCGCACTGCACGCCATCACCCACGCCATGCTGCGCTGGATGGCACCATTTTTAAGCTTTACCGCTGAAGAAGCGTGGGCGACGTTTGGTGCGTCAGAGTCGATATTTCTGGAAACGTATTGGGAATTTGGTCCGTGGAATAAAAACTTGTCCGCGAGACTTATGTCCGCCGATCCTCTGCTAGCCAAGTGGACTCGCATCCGCGAGATTCGTGATGCGGTGAACAAGGACATTGAAACCTTGCGTGCTGACGGCAAGGTGGGCTCGTCATTGCAAGCCGAAGTCACGCTGGAACTGGGCGGGGAAGACTTTGCACTGCTGTCGAGTCTTGGGGATGACATGAAGTTTGTCTTCATCACATCCGCTATTACTTTGGTAGCTGGACACGCATATAAAACATTGGTTGCACCCAGTTTAAACACCAAATGCGAGCGCTGCTGGCATTACGTTGAAGATGTTGGCGGTAATCCGGCACACCCCACCATCTGCGGCCGTTGCATCAGCAACCTGCATGGCGCTGGCGAAACAAGGCAGTTTGCATAATGGCCAAAACCACCTTCACCAAATCATCCAGCGGCATGCTGCCCTGGCTGGGCCTGGCGCTGTTGATCCTGATTGCAGACCAGTTCACCAAGGTGCTGATTCTGGGCTACTACCGCCTGGGCGACGCGACTTATGTGACGAGTTTTTTCAATATCGTTCGTGTCCACAACGCGGGCGCGGCGTTTTCGTTTCTGGCCAACGCTGGCGGCTGGCAACGCTATTTCTTCACGGGTATTGGTATTGCAGCAGCGATTTTCATCATCTGGATGCTCAAGTCGCACAACGGCCAAAAACTCTTTGCATTCGCTCTGGCCTGTATTTTGGGTGGCGCGATTGGCAACGTGATTGACCGAACACTCTACGGCTACGTGGTGGACTTTCTGGACTTTCACTACGCGGGTTGGCACTTTCCGGCGTTCAACATCGCCGACAGCGCCATCAGCATTGGGGCTGTCTGTCTGATTCTGGACGAAATACTGCGGGTTCGCAGAAGCCGGTAATTCGCAATTGGCACGTCGCTAGGTCAGCGCCAATACCGCGCACATGATGAGTGCGGCCTCTGTCGTGAACTCACCGCGCTGCATTGCCGCCAGCAGTTGCGCTTCGTCCATCAACACAAACTGCGCCACCTCACCGTCCTGATTGGTCGGCGTGACGCCGTCCGGCACGGTGGCGATGTACCACTCAATGAACTCCTGCATATAGCCCGCCGCGCCATCGCTGGAGGGGCGACAGTTGCTTTGACGGCCGCCGTAGCGCAGATTGTTCAAACCTCGGATGTCCAGCCCGGCTTCCTCCCAGGTTTCCCGCTGCAAAGCCGTATCCACCGTGTCTTCAGCGCTGACCATGCCGCCCATCAGCGTGTCCCACTTGCCGGGGTCGTTGGGTTTATTCAAGGCGCGCTGTTGAACCCAAAACCTACCGTCAGTGGTTTGCCCGACCAGATGCACAGCCAGGGTCGCAATACCCAGCGGCCGAACCGCGCCGCGCTCAATTGTGCCGATTTGCGCGCCCTGCTCGTCTTGCACCGCAAGTTGCTCATTGCGCCACGCGCCAGCCATGCCTGCACGGAGCATCAGGTCTGCGAGCAGGTTCAAAGAGGCTGTCACATCACCCTCATCGGCCATCAAGTGCCAGCCTGTTTGCTCCTCTTTCAGGAGCTGCTTACGCCCGTATTCATTGGTCAAAAGGCTTAAACTATGCATAAAAACAGGCTCTGCAGAGCCGATTTTCATGTTTTTGAGGTAAAACGGTACTCTGGGCGATGCTGGCGGCTGATTCGCTTCAGCCTGCAGCTTTTGCAGCCAGTCCGCCATGGCCTACAGCGTCAAAATTGTGCAGCCCGTCGTTTTGCGTGCTTCCAGTGCGCGGTGCGCTTGAGCCACATCAGCCAGCGCAAAGGTCTGGTCAATTGGAATGTTGACTTTGCCGCTGGCCACCATGGCAAACAAGTCGTCAGCCATGGCCTGGGTGGATTCGCGGCTGGCGATGTGGGTGAACAGCGTGGGCCGCGACACATACAGTGAGCCTTTGGCGGCCAGCAGGCCAATGTCCAGCGGCTCAACCTTGCCTGATGCGTTGCCGAAGTTGGCCACAAGGCCAAACGGGGTAACGCAATCGAGCGATTTCAAGAAGGTGTCTTTGCCCACCGAGTCGTAAACCACGCTCACCCCTTTGCCGCCTGTGATGTCTTTGACGCGCGCCACAAAATCCTCAGTCGTGTAATTGATGGCATGTGATGCGCCATTGGCCAAAGCCAGCGCGCACTTGGCGTCCGACCCTGCGGTGCCGATCAGTTGCAGGCCGAGTGCTTTTGCCCACTGGCAAGCGATCAGCCCCACGCCGCCTGCTGCGGCATGAAACAGCACAAAGTCACCCGCCTTCAAACCCGACTGCGGCAGCGTTTTACGCAGCAGGTACTGCGCTGTCAGGCCTTTGAGCATCATGGCCGCGCCGGTTTCAAAACTAATGGCGTCGGGCAGCTTGCACACACTCTTGGCTGGCATCACGCGCAGCTCGCAGTAGCTGCCGGGCGGCTGGCTGGCATAGGCCGCGCGGTCGCCGACTTTCAGGTGCGTGACACCCTCACCGACGGCTTCAATCACGCCGGACGCCTCCATGCCCATGCTCAGCGGCATTGGCAACTTGTAAACACCCGAGCGTTGGTAAATGTCAATGTAGTTCAGGCCAACAGCTTTGTGGCGAATGCGGATCTCGCCCGGGCCAGGCTCACCCACCTGTACGTCCACGAGTTGGAGTTCTTCAGGGCCGCCGTGCTGGTTGATGCGAACGGCTTTGGAGGTTTGGTTGGTCATGTTTTGTCTCTTTTGGTGCGGGATTGATAAGTACAAGTATCGATTATGTTTGAAGCCTTGTTAAAGTTCCTGTCATGAATCAACGATTGAATTTGCAAACTGCCCTTTTGTTAACCGTCCCGCCATTGATGTGGGCCGGTAACGCGGTGGTCGGCAGGCTGGCTGCAGACCTGATACCACCCATGACGCTGAATTTTTTACGTTGGGTGATTGCCTTTTTGATTTTGCTGCCCGTTACCTGGCACATTTTGCGCCCCACCAGCAGCCTGTGGCCTGTCTGGCGGCGCTACCTGATATTGGGTTTGCTGGGTGTGGGCTGCTACAACGCACTGATGTATCTGGCGCTGCACACCTCAACGCCGTTGAATGTGACGTTGGTCGGCGCCAGCGTACCGGTGTGGATGTTGTTGATCGGAACGCTGTTTTTCAACCAGCGCATTTCACGCATGCAGCTGATAGGCTCTGTGTTGTCGATAGCTGGCGTGATGGTGGTGCTGTCGCGCGGAGAGCTGGCTCGCCTGGCACAAATCCAGTTTGTGGCGGGCGACTTTTACATGGTGCTGGCCAGCATCGCCTGGGCTTTTTACAGCTGGATGCTGAGCCAGCCCAAAGACCCGGCTGACATCCGCAGCGACTGGGCGGCTTTTTTAATGGCGCAAATGGTTTTTGGCCTGGGCTGGGCAGGCGTGTTTGCGGGGGGTGAGTGGGCGCTGACTGCCCCAACCATTCATTGGGGCTGGCCACTGGCCGCCGTACTGCTGTACGTGGCGATTGGCCCGGCCATCCTGGCCTACCGCTGCTGGGGCATCGGCGTGCAGCGCGTGGGCCCGGCGATGGCCAGCTTTTTTGCCAACCTCACACCGCTGATTGCCGCGCTACTGTCAGCTGCCTTTCTGGGAGAGTTGCCGCAGCTGTACCACGCGCTGGCTTTTGTGCTGATCGTCGGCGGGATTGTGGTGTCTAGCAGGCGGTGAATCCAGGCGAGTCGAGCTCCTCGACAACCAGTAAATTCAAGAGTAAGATTGCAGTCTTACTTTTTATTTTTTGAACATGCAAACTACTCTACTGTCAAGCAAGGGGCAAGTCATCATCCCCAAAATGTTGCGTATGGCCAGGCGCTGGAGTGCGGGCACCCGGCTTGAGGTTCAAGACACCCCTGAAGGTATCTTGCTCAAACATATTGCCCCTGCCAAAAAAGTTGAACTGAAAACTGGGCTCGCGGCAATACGCCGGCGTCTGTCCTATTCAGGCCCCACACTCAGCTTAGCGGATATGGATGCGGTGATCTTGCAAGAAGCCAGCAAAGCTCGCCGCAAGCCGTCAAAGTAATGGCTGCACTGGACACAAATGTCGTGATCAGGCTGATCATTGGCGATGACCCAGCCCAAGCTCTAGCGGCTGAAAAACTTGTCGCATCAGAGCCCTGCACCATTGCGCCATCGGTATTGATGGAATGCGAATGGGTCTTGCGTGCTGGGTATGGACTGGACGCCAAACTCATTGCTGCATCCATGCGCGATCTGCTTGGCCTGAGCAACATTGAAGCATCTGACCCTGTGACAACACAACAAGCCTTGCAAGGCTATGAATCTGGACTTGACTTTGCAGATGCCCTGCATGCTGCGCAACGGATTGATGGTGAATCTTTTGCGACGTTTGACATAAAGTTTGTCAAACGTGCTGCTAAGGCAGGAGTGCCGGGAGTCATGTTGGTAAAAACTCAAAACGTCCCCGAATAAGCCCCGCCATCGGCCAGCACGTTCTGCCCCGTCATATAGCCCGCATGGACGCTGCATAAAAAGGCGCAAATCGCGCCAAATTCAGCGGGTGTGCCAAAGCGCTGAGCCGGGATGGTTTTGCGGCGTGCATCCATCACGGCGTCCATCGACTGGCCGGATTTTTCAGCCGCACCCTTCATGGTGGTTTTCAGGCGGTCGGTGTCAAAGGCGCCGGGAAGCAGGTTGTTGATCGTCACGCCTTGTGCGGCCAGCTTGCTGCGCGACACGCCAGCGACAAAACCGGTCAGGCCACTGCGTGCGCCGTTGGACAGGCCCAAAATATCTATCGGCGCTTTAACGGCGCTGGACGTGATGTTGATGATGCGACCAAAACCGCGCACTGCCATGCCGTCGACGGTGGCCTTGATGAGTTCAATCGGCGTGAGCATGTTGGCATCAATCGCTTTGATCCAGGCGTCACGCTCCCAGCTGCGAAAGTCGCCAGGCGGCGGGCCGCCCGCGTTGGTGACGACGATGTCAAAGTCTTTGCGCACGGCAAATACCGCAGCACGGCCTTCTGGGGTTGTAATATCCGCAGCAACAAAAAGCACGCTAGCGCCTGAATCACGGGCGCAAGCAGCTATTAAATCAGTAGCGGCCTGCTGTAATGCCTCAGCACCCCGAGCCACAATCAAAACATTCACGCCTTCACGCACCAACGCCTCGGCGCAGCCCAGCCCCAAACCCTTGCTGGCCCCACACACCAGCGCCCATTTGCCTGCAATACCCAAATCCATAATAATTCCTTGGTTGATTCCATCATCTCTGGAGCTGCGCCATGATACTGAGAAAACTAAGAATGTTTACAGGGCTGGGTTTGATTGCAACGCTGTTGTGCAGCACAGTCTTGGCGCAAACCCCGGCGCAGAGGGAAACCGTGCAGATCAAGCGCGCCGCCCAATTGCGCGAGGGGCCCAGCGAAGCGTCGCGCAGCATGATGGCGCTGGCGCTGCAAACGTCGGTTGTGCGGCTGGGTGACAAGCAGGGTGCGTGGATCAAGGTCAGCGCGCCTGACAACACCCAGGGTTGGGTACACATGTTTGATGTCACATCATCGGCCGCAGACAATGCGTCAACTGGCAATGTGGGCACCAGCGCGCTGCGCGGCATCACCAGTTTTTTTAACCGGGGCATAGCCCAGCCGGGTAGCAACGTGGCAACGTCCACCCTGGGCATACGCGGGCTGGACGCTGAGAACCTGAACAACGCACAACCCAATGTTGCGGCGGTAACGCAGGCTGAGGCACTGCGGGTAGATGCTGCGCAGGCACGCCAGTTTGCTGCCGACGCATCGCTGGCCGTACGGGCGATTGAACCGCTCCCGACACCTGAGGTAAAGCCATGAAACATCATTTGATTTGCAGTTTGCTGGCGTCACTGGCCTGCCTGCTACCTGCCACAGCACCCGCGCAAGATGCTGCCAAGTTATTGAATCTGTTTCAATCCGTTTTGGGTGCTGGCCAGCCTGCAGCAACAGCGCTGGCACCGCAAGGCAGCAGGGGCTCAGATTTGTTTCAGCTGCTGTCTCAGTCGCTGGACCAGATTGACGAGCCGCGTGAAATTCAAATCGGCCAGCAGCTCAGTGCCATGCTGCTGGGCAGCAAGCCGCTGCTGCCCGACATGCTGATGCAGCGCTATGTCAACCAGCTGGGCCGCTGGATCAGCCTGCAATCAACCCGACCCAGCTTGCCCTGGACATTTGCCGTGCTGGACGACCCGGGCTTTAATGCTTTTGCCGCGCCCGGTGGTTATATTTATGTGACCAAAGGCCTGATAGACCGGGTCGCCGATGAAGCCGAGCTGGCAGGCATTTTGGCGCACGAGATTGTTCATGTCACCTCAAAACACCACTTGATTGCCCTGAACAAGGCGGCGCGTGCCGGCCTGTTGACGCAGGCGATTGGCTCACAGCTCAGAAACGACCTGGGCGGCCTGGTATCAGGCCAGCTACTGGCGCTGGGCCGCAACATGTACACCAAGGGGCTGGACCAAGGCGATGAACTGGAGGCTGACCGCAGCGGTGTGGCGCTGGCAGCCCGCGCCGGGTTTGACCCGTATGGTCTGGTCGCAGTGTTGCAGCAATTGCGCACTGCCGCGCCTGACGATGCGCTATTTGCCCTGTCGCTCAGCACGCACCCACCAGCTCAATTGCGCCTGAACCAGCTGGAGCTGGCGATGGGCAACCGCCTCGATGGCTTGACAGGCCAGCCTGTCTTGACCATCCCCCAGCGGCTGCAAAAACTGGCTGCCGTACGCAGGTAGAACTAATCTTTTCGATAAGTAAAAACAAAGATCCCGGCAATCACCAGCACCGTGCCCGCTGCCACCCAGGCCGTAAAGGGTTCACCCAAAATCAGCACACCCATGAGGATGGTAGACATGGGCCCGACCATGCCAGTTTGCGCGGTGGCACCCGAGCCGATACGCTCAATCGCCATCATCACCATCAGCACGGGGGCGGCGGTGCAAGCTGTGGCGTTCAGCAATGACAGCCACACCACTTCAGGCGCGACCAGTGCCGCGCTAAAAGGCCTGAGCAGTACGAACTGCGCAATGCACAAAAGGCAAGCCACCGTTGTCGCCAGCCCCACCAGTCGCAACGCACCCAAGCGCTTGACCAGCTCACCGCTGTAGACCAGGTAAATGGCGTAACTGATGGCACTTAAAAAAACCAGCAACGCGCCCCAGGCGGCACCACTGCGCTCGCCCACGCCCTGCACGGCCATCTCATGACCAAACACCAGCGCCACACCGCAGTAGCTGATGCCCATGCCAAAGAACTGCTGGCCGGTGATGCGGCGCTTGTAAATCATCAGCCCCAGCAGCATGACCAGCGTGGGGTTGAGGTACAAAATCAGCCGCTCCAGCGATGCGCTGATGTAAGCCAGCCCGGCAAAGTCCAGAAAGCTGGCGAGGTAGTAGCCCGTAAAGCCCAGACCCAGCACACCCAGCCAGTCTTTGCGGGTCAAAGGTGGTTTACCGCGACTGGCCCACCAGGCCATCACAGCAAAAAACGGCAGCGCAAACAGCATGCGCAGCATGATGAGCGTGACCGCATCCACCCCGTAGCGGTAGGCCAGCTTGACGATGATGGCCTTGCCACTGAAGGCGATGGAGCCCATCACGGCCAGCAACAGGCCACTGCCCAGGTGATTTTTGGATGCTACGGTATTAATAGCTGCTTGCGCCCGTATTGATTGGTTTTTTGACTATTTTTACGCTGAAAGCATACAAAATAAGATGCAAAGGAAAGTTTCCAACGCAAAGACGCAAAAGCGCAAAGAGCGCAAAATGAAAATCCCGGAATGAAAGCTTTGCGATCTTTGCAGCTTTGCGCCTTTGCGTTGGAAGCTGGATGTTTGACTTCATATGACTGCTGAGTCGTTACTCAATAACCAACCGCCTGGCCATCACGCCGCGCATCACTGGCGGCCACATAGCCTTCGACTTTCGGGTCACCCGCCAGCCAGATGAACTGGCCTGCGCCAAAGTCCTGGTAAGAATCGTTGATGACTTCCATGCGGTGACCACGTTCAGCCAGCCCTTGCACCGTTGATGGGTTCATTGCGGCTTCGACATTGATCTCAAACCCCGCGTTGTAACGCCAGCGCGGTGCGTCGCAGGCTGCTTGTGGGCTTTGCTTGTAGTCCAGCATGCGCACCAGCGTTTGCATGTGGCCTTGCGGCTGCATGTTGGCACCCATCACGCCGTAGCTCATCACGGGCTTGCCGTCTTTGGTCAGAAAGGCCGGAATGATGGTGTGAAACGGCCGCTTGCCAGGCGCGACCTGGTTGATACCGTCGTCCAGACTGAAGCCGTGGCCCCGGTTTTGCAGGCTGATGCCAAATTCTGGCTCCACGCAGCCCGAGCCAAAGCCCATGTAGTTGCTCTGGATAAAGCTCACCATCATGCCGTCTTCATCAGCCGTACACAGGTAAATCGTGCCGCCCTTGACCGGGTTACCCGCCCCAAAATCTTGCGCCTTTTTCATGTCGATCAGTTTGGCACGGCTTGCCAAGTAAGCGTCATCCAGCATTTGCGCGGGGGTCACCGCCATCGACGACGGCTCGGCCACGTACTTGTACACGTCGGCAAAGGCCAGCTTCATGGCTTCGATTTGCAAATGCTGAGAATCCACGCCGTCCACTGCCAGGCTAGCCACATCGAACTTGTCCAGAATCCCCACCGCGATCAATGCCGCGATGCCCTGGCCGTTGGGTGGGATTTCATGCAGGGTGTGGCCCCGGTAGTTTTTGCTGATGGGTTTGACCCACTCGGGCTGGTAGTCAGCAAAATCTTTCAGCACGTGGCTGCCGCCGTTGGCCTGGGAAAAGCGGCAAATCGCCTCGGCAATCTCGCCGCCATACAGCGCTTTGCCTTTGGTGGCAGCTATCGCCCGAAGGCCTTTGGCGGCAGCGGTGAACTTGAACAGTTCACCCACGGTGGGCGCACGGCCCCAAGGCAAAAAGGCATTGGCAAAACCGGGCAGGCCTTGCAACTCGGGCGTAGCGGCTTCCCACTTTTGCTGCACCACCGGGGTCAACAAATAGCCACGCTCGGCAATCTCAATGGCGGGTTGCATCAGTTCGGCAAAAGGCAGCTTGCCAAAGCGTTCGCTCATGGCCGACCAGCTGGCCACCGCGCCCGGCACAGTCACAGCATCCAGTCCGCGCTTGGGTGGTGTGCAGCTACCAGGGTATTTGCGTTTGAAGTACTCGGGTGTCCAGGCCTGTGGTGCGCGGCCTGAGGCGTTCAGGCCATGCAGTTCCTTGCCGTCCCAAATCAACGCAAATGAATCGCTGCCCAGGCCATTGCTGACGGGTTCAACGATGGTCATCACAGCCGCAGCGGCAATGGCTGCGTCAACTGCATTGCCACCGAGCAGCCGCATACGCAGACCCGCCGTTGATGCCAGCGGGTGAGAAGTAGACACCACGTTGCGGGCAAAAACCGGGATGCGGGTGGTGGTGTAGGGGTTGTTGAAATTGAAGTTCATGAGGCTTGAAAAGTTGGATTTATTCGACGGAAATCTTGCGGTCGGCAATGATTTTTTTCCACTTGGTATTGTCGGCTTTGACCATCGCGGCAAACGTCTGTGGTGAGCCACCCGTAGGTTCTGCGCCAAGGCGGGCAAAGCGCTCTTTGACATCGGCATCAGCCAGCGCAGCATTGACGGCCTGGTTGACTTTGGTGGTCAGGTCTGCTGGCATACTTTTAGGGCCGTACACGCCAAACCATGTAACGGACTCAAAACCCGGCAACACCTCAGCCACCGTCGGCATGTCAGGCGCCAGTGCGCTGCGTTTGGCACTGGTCACAGCCAGGGCGCGCAGCTTGCCGTCTTTGACGTGCGGCATACCGGTGACAAACGAATCAAACAGCACATCGACCTTGCCACTGACCAGATCAGGTATCGCCAAAGCCGTGCCGCGGTACGGGATGTGCAATATAAAAGTGTCCGACTGGGCTTTGAAATACTCGGTGGTCAAATGAACAATCGTGCCGTTGCCGCTGGAGGCGTAATTGAGCTTGCCCGGGTTTTTGCGCGCGTAGTCAATCAGCTCGCGCATGGTTTTAACCGGCAGCGTGTTGGGTACGACCACGATGTTGGGCGACGAGGCCACGTAGGCAATCGGCGTGAAATCTGTCTCGGCGTTGTACGGGATTTTCGGGTTGATGGCCGGGCCAATGCTGTGCGTGCTACTGGTGGCAAGCAGCAGCGTGTAGCCGTCTGCTACTGATTTTGCAGCGACATCTGCCCCAATTGTGCCGCCTGCACCGGGGCGGTTTTCAACCACCACGGTCTGGCCGATTTTTTCGCCCAGTTTTTGCGACAGGGCGCGCGCCAGAATGTCCGTTGCGCCGCCCGCCGGGAAAGGCACGATCAAACGGATAGGCTTGGCCGGGTAAGCCTGCGCAATGCCAGCCGCAGGCATCAAAGCCAGACAGACTGCGGATGCCAAAACCAGATGACGTCTTTTCATATTGCTGATCCTGATGAAAGTTTAAAAGCCTGATGCATTGTGTCCCAGCGAAAACCTATCGGCTTGTGCCACAAAAAAAGCACCCTGAGGTGCTTTTTTCAGATGTAGCCAGACCTTAATCTTCGACAAAGGCCTCTTCACGTTTATTTTTAACCGACGGCAGCAGCACGATGACCAGCATCAGCAAGCCGGCTGCCAATAAACCAGCAGACAGCGGACGGGTCACAAACACCGACCAGTCACCGCGCGACAGCAGCAGCGCTCGGCGCAGGTTTTCTTCCATCATTGGGCCCAAAATAAAGCCCAAGAGCAGCGGCGCTGGCTCACAACCGAGTTTGACAAACAGGTAGCCAATGACGCCAAAAATACCCACCGTCCAAATGTCAAAATTATTGTTGTTGGTCGAATACACACCAATCGCGCAGAACAACACAATCGACGGAAACAGGTAACGGTAGGGCACCGTCAACAGCTTGATCCACATGCCAATCAGCGGCAGGTTCAAAATCACCAGCATCAGGTTGCCAATCCACATCGAGGCAATCAAACCCCAGAAGAGCTCCGGGTTACTCGTCATGACCTGTGGGCCAGGCTGAATATTGTGAATCGTCATCGCGCCAACCATCAAGGCCATCACGGCGTTGGGTGGAATACCCAGCGTGAGCAACGGGATGAACGAGGTTTGCGCACCCGCGTTGTTGGCTGACTCTGGGCCTGCCACACCGCGAATATTGCCTTGGCCAAAGGGCACTTCACCTGGTTTGATCTTGATTTTCTTTTCCATCGCGTAGGCTGCGAAAGCAGCCAGCAACGCACCGCCACCAGGCAAAATGCCGAGGGCTGAACCCAAAAACGTGCCGCGCAACATGGCGGGTGCCATGTTTTTGAAGTCTTCCTTGGTCGGGAACAAACCCGTGACTTTGGCAGTAAAAACTTCGCGGTCATCCGCTGGCCGAGCCAGGTTGCTGATGATCTCACCGTAACCAAACACGCCCATGGCAATCACCACAAAGCCAATGCCGTCGGTCAGCTCTGGAATGTCAAAACTGAAGCGTGCCACGCCTGAATTCACGTCAGTACCGACCAATCCCATCAGCAAGCCCAACACAATCATGCTGACCGCTTTGAGCAGTGAGCCAGAGGCCAGCACTACCGCGCCAATCAAGCCGAGAACCATCAGCGCAAAGTATTCAGCCGGGCCAAATTTAAAAGCCAGCTCGGTCAGGGGTGGCGCAAAGGCCGCCAGGATCAACGTGCCGACACAACCTGCAAAAAACGATGACAAACCCGCCGCCGCCAGCGCAGGCCCCGCTCGCCCTTTTCGGGCCATCTGGTAGCCGTCAATACAGGTCACAACCGATGACGACTCTCCCGGCAAGTTAACCAAAATGGCAGTGGTAGAGCCGCCATACTGCGCGCCGTAATAAATACCAGCCAGCATGATGAGCGCCGACACAGGCGGCAGCGCGTAGGTAGCGGGCAGCAACATGGCAATCGTGGCCACCGGGCCAATGCCGGGTAACACACCAATCAGCGTGCCCAAAATGCAACCCGCCAGCGCGTACAGCAAATTGATGGGCGTAAACGCTACGCCGAAACCCAAAGAAAGATTGGCAATCAGATCCATTTTTTGTCCTTGTTATTTTTGTCTGGGTTCAGCGCGTCAGGAAGGCAGGCCACACCGGGAACTGCAGCTTGAGCACATAGACAAAGGCGATGTAACTGCCAATGGCCAGCACGGTGGCCAGGATGAAGGTGTTTTTAACTTTCCAGCCAGGCTCGGCAATGCTGGCCACAAACACCAGCGCATAAATGCCAACAATCAAGCCCATGGCGGGTATGCCGTATTTTGGCAAACCTGCCAAAAGCACGCCAAACAGCAAATTGGCAGCGATGATGAAAA
This sequence comes from Polaromonas sp., assembly GCA_049653085.1. GTDB lineage: Bacteria > Pseudomonadota > Gammaproteobacteria > Burkholderiales > Burkholderiaceae_C > Polaromonas. Next base: position 111,411 of record JBASFP010000082.1, on the reverse strand, counting down.
ACAGCGGCTTCCAGGCCCAAGCGCCGATGGGGTCGCCACCCATGGTTTCAACAACCAGTGCTTTAAACGTGATGACGCCGCCAAGAACTGCCAGCAAAATTCCGAGCATCAATGGAAAGTAACCGGGGCCCATGCGCGCGCCGGTGCCGACGTTGTAAGTCGTCGCACCCCATGCAAACGCCACGCCAACAGACATAAACATCAGGCCTGCAAAAAAGTCTTTTTGACTCTTGATATTCACAAAGTGTCTCCTTAGTAGGTAACTTGAATGTCGCGATTGTGCATTTAATTCCCCCTGCCCGGCATGTGGCTTTCACCTACAGGCCTTTTCAAGACATCGGCGGTGTCGAGGCCAATATTTCCTCAATCGTGGTCAAGCCCTCGGCAACCTTGAGCGCACCGCCCAGGCGCAGCGGCCGCATACCGTCAGTCACGGCCTGCTTGCGCAGCGCGTCGATGTTGGGCTCTTTGGACACCTTGTCTTTAAAGCCTTCGGTCACTGTCAACAACTCGTACAAGCCCAGGCGGCCTTTAAAACCTGTCAATCGGCAATCCACACAACCCACAGGCTTGAAGGGCCGATAACCGCCGTTCAGCTGCCAGGGTTTGACCAGGTCAGTCAACGCTTCGCGCGATGCGGCATCGTCTTTTTCACGGCAATTGCTGCACAGTGTGCGTACCAGGCGCTGAGCCAATACGCCCAGCAGTGTGGCGTTGATTAAATAAGAAGGGATGCCCAACTCCATCAAGCGCGACACCGCCGACGGCGCATCGTTGGTGTGCAAGGTGCTAAAAACCAAGTGCCCTGTGAGTGCGGCCTGCACCGCCATTTCAGCGGTTTGCAAATCCCGAATCTCGCCGACCATGATGATGTCCGGATCTTGCCGCATCAGCGCGCGCAAGCCTTCGGGAAAGTCAAAGTCCAAATGCGGCTGGACTTGCGTCTGGTTGAAGGACGGCTCAATCATTTCAATCGGGTCTTCAACCGTACTGACGTTGACCGCCTCAGTCGCCAGGCGTTTGAGGGTGGAATACAGCGTGGTGGTTTTGCCCGAGCCGGTTGGCCCGGTGACCAAAATAATGCCGTGTGGGCGTTGTACCAGCGCCTCCCAGCGTTTGGCATCATGCTCTGCAAAGCCCAGTGCGTCCAGGTCTTTGGCGGTCGAGTCCGGGTCAAAAATACGCATGACCATCTTTTCACCGAACGCGGTCGGCAGCGTTGACAGGCGCATTTCAATCTCGTCACCACGCGGGTTACGGGTTTTGATGCGGCCATCTTGCGGGCGGCGCTTTTCAACCACGTCCATGCGGCCCAGCAGCTTGATGCGCGCCGTCATGGCGTTGTGGACCGCCATCGGCAACTGGTAGACCAGATGCAGCACACCGTCGATGCGAAAACGTATCACGCCCTGCTCGCGGCGCGGCTCTAAATGAATGTCACTGGCGCGCTGGTCAAAGGCGTATTGCCACAGCCAGTCCACCACCTGCACCACGCCCTGGTCGTTGGCATCCAGCTGTTTGTTGGTTTTGTTTAGCTCGACCAGTTGCTCAAAACTGGCACCGCCTGCATTGCCACCCGACTTGATCGCCGCCTTGACCGACTTGGCCAGCGAGAAAAACTCGGCCGTGTATTTGGTGATGTCCAGTGGGTTGGCCACCACCAGGCGCACGCTGCGCTTGGCCTGGCGTTCAACTTCACTGACCCAGTCGGTGATGAAGGGCTCTGACGTGGCCACAATCACTTCAGTCGGCGTAACCTGCACCGGCAGCACCTTGTGTCGCTCGGCATAAATGGCCGACATCGCATCAGCCACCTTACCCACATCCACTTTGAGCGGGTCAATTCGCAGGTAACTGAGTTTGGCGCGGCCTGCCAGCCACTGGGCCATGGTTTCCATGTCCAGCGGTTTGCCGTCAGCCACGCGGGTCATGCTGACGCTGGCCAGGCGAATGAGTGGCGGCTGCGCGCTTTGCACCTGCGAGCAACGGGCAATGGTGCGGGCGGCCTCGGTGGCACTGATGATGCCGTCATCACTGAGCCACTCAACCAGCGTACGCCAGTCGAGCGGGCCGATATGGGGCGTTTTGGCGGCTTTACGCGGGGTGGTGGTAGTGGGGGCAGCGCTCATGGTTTGGACTTTAACGCATCCCCACCTTGTTCACGGTTTAAACCACCGGCTTGAAAAGCCGCAGCCATTTTTTAGCAGGCAAGCCCCATCGCGATTCAACATCAGCCGCACGCAGCAGCAAATCAGCCCTCTCAGGCCGTGTCGGCTCACGCTGAGCCAGCACCACGGTGTTGCCCTCCTTGGTCGGCCTGAAAGCCCAGATCGCCTGAGGGCCAAATGCCTCGGCGATTTTGGCGAGCGATTGTTCATAACTAGCATTGCGCCCAAACAGGTTAACGGTCATCACGCCGTCTTCTTTGAGCAACTGGTAGCAGTGTTCGTAAAATTCGGCGCTGTCCAACACTGGGGCGGCCGCCTCGTGGTCATACAGGTCAACATGCAGCAAATCAGTAGATTCCAGGTGCTGCGGTTTTTGAATCTCCAAAGCGGCATCGGCTTCAATCACTCTCAAGCGCTTGTCGTCTTTGGGCAGTTTGAACCAGGTGCGGCAAGCCGTGATGACCTGCGGGTTGATTTCAATCGCCGTCGTGGTCATGCGCAGCTTTTTGTAACAGAACTTGGTCAAGGTGGCAGCCCCCAGCCCCAATTGCAGAGCATGTAGTTTAGGTACGGCGAGCGGCTCAAAAAACAGCAGCCCTGCCATCATGCGCTGCACGTATTCCAGCTCAATTTCATACGGCTCGTCGATCATCATCGAGCCCTGTACCCACAGCGTGCCCAGGTGCAGATAACGCACATCGCCGTAGTCTGAAAAGTTGACTTCAGGCAGTAGCAAGGTTTTGGGTTTGGTTTTTTTGTCGGTCAAAATATGTTTGGTACGCTATTAAAAAAGAAGCTGCTTGCGCCCGTATTGATTGGGCTATAGACCTAAAATATACCTATAAAACGATGACAATAACGCGAAATCAACGTTTACATAACCGTTTTTCAATCCACGCCTGCGGGTAGCCCTTGGCCTGGTACAGCTCGCGCGCTCTGGCGCTGGCCAGCTCGGGGTTTTCAATTTCCTTGACCCGCTCATAACCCACCTGCGCCAGCCAGCGTTTGAAAGGCTCAGCCTTGGGCGACGGGATGGACTGGATGATGCGGAACAGGCCTTCGGTGTTGGCGCAATTGATGCGTTGCGCACCGCCTGCCGTCTCAATGCGAAGGGGGGTGGCAATTTGCCCCCACCCTTTGGCAAGCTCAGGGTCACGGCGGCGAAGGTCTTTAACGTAGCCTTCTGGCTGCACAGAGTCAGTCAGAACACTGACCACATCAACAATCGCAAACCACCACTCCTCGTCATGCCAGGTACGGCAAATGGTCGTTTCCTGAAAAAAGGCAATGTGGTTTGCTGGGCTTGAGCTTGCAGGTGCTTTTTGTGTCATGCCATCATTTCGCATAAAGACTGATGTTTTTGTGCGGTATTTTGACGCCTGTTCCAGCATATTCAGGTGTAGAGCTTTCAATTCAGCTTAATTCGCAATCTTTTGCGCCCGCGAGCTCGTGGGACATACATCAATGTTCACTACTCTTTTTGTAGCTACTTGCACCCGTATTGATTGGTCTAGGGCCCTAAAACACACCTAAAAACGGGCAAAAGCCGCTCACCATCAGTGTTTTAAAGGCAAAACAGCCAATTGGGACCAGGCTTGCAATAAATGACAACTCTAAAGCAGGCAGACCGCGCAGAAATGGCATTTACTGGCAAATGCGACTCAGTGAAAACTTTATAAAAACTTTGAAGCCGTGCGCGAAACGACAGGGTTTGTCTGGTGCGCCAACTACGATTGCACCCACATCGACACAAAAGAGCCTCAACCCAATAAACACCTATGCCACTGAAGTCCGAAAAATCCGAGTCTATTGCTCCCCGCTTAATTGAGATCATTCGTATGCTGCATGAAGGTGAGGCGTTATCACCCAAGGCGCTGGTCGCGCAATTTGGCGTTGGCGCGCGCACCATTCAACGTGACCTGAACGAACGTTTGGCTTTTCTTGACCTGGAGAAAAAAGACGGCCTCTACAAAGTGAACCACATCCGCCTGGGCATTCTCACGCGCGCCGACATTGAGCGCTTTGCCGATCTGGCCGGATTGCACGGCTTACATCCCAGGCTAACCACTGATTTTTTACGCGACTTGCTGGATGCGAAGGTGCAAAACGCACTGCAAGTGCGCGGCCACAACTACGAAGACTTGAGCGGTAAAGAACAGCTGTTTACCCAGCTAAAACAAGCCATCAACGGCCACCACCCAGTAGGCTTTCAATACACAAAGCTCGAAGGTGCCAAGATGGTGGACGGCGCACAGCCTTACCGACTAGTGAATCAAGATGGCGTTTGGTATCTGGCAGCACTGGATGCAGACAAGCTCAAGTCTTATGCGTTCAGCAGAATAGATCGACTACTGGTTTCGACAGAAACCTTCAGACCAGACGCAGCCGTTACGCAAAAAGTCAATGAAGAAGACAGCATTTGGCTGAACCTGAACAAAACGGAAGTTGTATTGAAAGTAGCACCGACAGCAGCTGAATACTTCAAGCGACGCAAACTGATTAGCGGACAAAAAACAGTCAAGGAACTGGCCGATGGTGGCATCATCGTGTCAGGACTGATTGCGCACCCCAACCAGATTTTGCCAATTGTTCGCTACTGGTTGCCCAGTGTCCACATCATCAGCCCCGAAGGATTGCAGGCAGACTTGGAGCAGCAATTACGAAATTATTTGGGAGCTGTCTGAAATGCACTTAAGCATTGCTCACCGCTGATTTACTTTTACAAACCAACCCTGAATTTCTCAACACTAAAAGGATTTTTATGTACCCGACAACATCACCTCTTGAAAGCCTTGCAGCCTTCGCCATTGCGTTTGCCGCAGGCGTAGTGTCTGCCGCCGCACTGGGCATCTACACCCGATGTTTAAGAAAACCGCAGTGACCCAGCAAAAATGTTTCATCATGACCGAGCGGAACGTTACTATTGAAACATGCTGCTACAGCCAAGGTGCGAGACCGCAGTAGTTATCTGCGAGTTTTAATTTTTTCACTCTGTTTTCGTACTTGATTAACTTGAATTTAGGTAACCTAACGATGGACAAAAAATCTTCATCAAAATCACATGAAGCCGTGGTGACCAACGCATCCGCCTTAAAAGAACAGCGATTACAGCAACTTATGGAAAGTTGCGGACAGGAAGTTCTTAAACAAATCGTTGGCCCCTTTGGTCTTACACCGGCAATGTTTGAAGACAAGGATGGGGGGAACGTCACGACACAAAGAAATGCAGAACAGGGTGTCTACGCAAAAGATTCAGAAAAGCTCGACCGCAGAAAAGACTACGACTACTCATTGGCCAAGTCGAAAAAAAAGAGTGACGCTGTGCGTGACGGCAATATGAATTCACAGGAATTTGTTGACTCTTACACAGACAAGCTCGAATCAACCAAACGGCTCGACAAGAACGGCAAACTAGTGATGAACGCTGAACTCGACCACACAGTACCGATTGCAGAAATTCACGCTGAAGGTGGCTGGATGAAGGACAAATTGGGGCGAGATGAACTAAGTTCTATTGAAGAGAATTTAAATTACACAACGTATAAAGCTAACCGTCGCAAGGGTGCTAAGGCACCCGAAGACGCATTGTCTTCAGAAAATGGCTTTGACAAGAACCTTGTTGAACCGCTTACAGAAAAAGCTCGAGTAGCAATTGATGAAAAATTACCCACTACGTCGGAGCGCATCAAATATCACGGCGGTGAGCTGCTGACTACAGGGGCAGAACAGGCAGGACTTAACGCTCTGCGGCAAGCATTTGGTGTACTGCTGCATGAGTTCGCCAATGGTAGCTTCGTCGAAATTAAAGTGCTGCTAGTAAACAAGGATGATGACCAAAACTTAATCGACCAATTGATCGAAAGTTTGAAGCGCGTCATGCATCGCGTCGTAAACAAGTTGAAATCTGCGCTGGATGCGTTAGTTCAAGGCGGCGCACAGGGATTTATCAGCAATGTGCTTACATTTTTGATTAACAACCTGATTACCACAGCGAAAAAATTTGTCACGATCGTTCGTGAGGGCATGCAAGGCTTATGGCAAGCCATTAAGCTGATGCTTAACCCGCCCGAAGGCATGCCCGGAATAGAAGTAGCGCGTCAAGCTATGAAAATTATCGCCACCGTCGTTACAACAGGGCTTGGCTTGATGTTGGAAGAGTCAGTTAAAGGATTCATCCTAACCATCCCTCTGTTGTTGCCAATTGCCGATATTCTTTCAGCAGCCCTGACCGCCATCATTACGGGTGTGGTTAGTGCCTTGGTGGTGTATGGACTAGACACTCTCTTCGATTGGTTGAGTTCTTCTGACACTGAGTCACTTCAAGCGTATGAAGAAAATGCCAATCTACAAATGAACATAGTTGTCCAAATGCAAGAATGGCTTGAACTTCAGTTTAATCAGTCGCGTCAGTACGAAGTTTGTGAATTGGAATATCAACAGATAAACAAAAGCTATTCAACCGCAGACGCTCGTCTAACAGCGGCATCACGCAGTGCTGGCGAGTCTTCAACGAATAGAAATGCAGTTATTGACAGTTTTACAACTCAACTTGAGCGTCAGAAATTGCTTTCTGCTGCGCTGGGATCGCTTTAATTTCTGCTTTTTATTCATATCAATTTCACAATTCGTATGTCTCAGATCCTCAATCAGCTCGCCACAATTCAGGTCTCCGAAGAAAATGTTCATGATTTAGCTTTAGACGATATTTACAGAACTTTTAGGGATAACCTTGGAAAACTTAACAATCTAAAAAATTTCAGAGCGGGCTTCGAAAAGCAGAATGCGTTAAAGCGCTGGTGGTTTAAAGATGATCTTCATAACGCACAACTTGACGCGGTTCAAATACAAAGTGAATTTTCTAAAACAATTGGACAGCTAGTGATGCTCAGCATCATGAAGTCCAAAAGGCTTTCTGAGCAGCAAGGACAACTGAATCATCAACAACACGAGTTGAAAGCGCAAGCAGATGGCATTGCTCAACATGCGTTGGAGCTCCAGCATCAACATAGAGTTTTAGCAGAGCAGTCTGAAACTCTAAAAACTGTAGTGGACGACTATTTCAAGAGCAAAGGTCTTACCGACGAGGATGTCCAAAAGTTAATCAATATCGTCAGCGAAGTAAAGACTACGAAGGACACAATGCTTTCGGAGTTTGCCGCACGCACAGAAAATGTGGAATTGCTTTGCAAAGACATGACGGCACAAATGAAGTTTGTTTGGTCAAAAGCCGATGATCAGCTCAGTACAAATTCTGAATATGTTCGGTCGTCTATCCAAGCGCTACAGAAAGAGAATAAGCTTGAATTAGATAACTACACCGCAAAGCAAATCGAGCGTGATGATTTTTATCAATCAAAGATTAATTCGATAAGTGATGGGCTAAACGCACAAGCAATGCTAGTTTCAGAGACTTGCAACAGCATTTCTACTCAGAAAAATGAAATGACTGCATTTGCGCAACAAATGCAAAAGCATCAAACGCAACAGGATTCACTTGAAAAATGGGCTTCTGGCCGTTTGCAAGGGCTACGCATATTTGTCGCTTTTTCCTCTGTAGTTGGACCAATTTTGGTATTGAGCATTGCACGGCTTTTTAAATGGATTTGAAGATATTGGTTGATGTGCAATGTCAGTAGCGCACATCGCTATATTCTGAAAAGTTGACTTCAGGCAGTAGCAAGGTTTTTGGTTTGGTTTTTTTGTCGGTCAAAATGTGTTTGGTACGCTATTAAAAAAGAAGCTGCTTGCGCCCGTATTGATTTGGTTAGAGCCCTAAAAGATAACTTAAAAACTGATATTTTAACCTTGCACAACTTGCGATATTCAGCCAACGCGAGCTCAAGAGCCCAAGGACTTGGTCGCCGGCAGATAGTTGCCGTTGCTCAGCACAGGCTTGCCTGTTTTAGCTTCCAGCGCCTTGCGCGCATCACCGGCAATCCTGCCGCATTGTTTGGCTGACGTTTTATTGTCAACAAAGCCCTGCGCATCACTGCGTCGCGCAATTTCTGTGGTGCTGGCCTCGCCCAGCATGGTGAAGATCAACTCCAGATCCGTCATGTGGTCGCGCAGGTTGTTGCCAGTTTTCACTTTGTCGAGCTTTTTAAGCTGGCTGTGTTCAGCAGGCGTGACGCCAAAGGTGGCACGCGCAATCTCGGCGGTAAGGATGGAATATTCAACGCCTTCAGCCACATCCCGCGCTTTCCACTCGTCAGTCAATTCACCGCGCACCGTGATGGAACGCAGCCGCTTTTCAATCCATGCCTGCGGGTAGCCCTTAGCCTGGTACAGCTCCCGCGCTCTGGCGCTGGCCAGCTCCGGGTTTTCAATCTCCTTGACCCGCTCATAACCCACCTGCGCCAGCCAGCGTTTGAAAGGCTCAGCTTTGGGCGACGGGATGGACTGTATGATGCGAAACAGGCCTTCGGTGTTGGCGCAATCAGTCTCTCGCAGCTTGCCGTCTGATGCCTCCAGCTTCAACCCGTGACAAAACGTCACGAGTTGGTTGCCTTCTGCGTTGAGCCGCTGTTTGAGTTTGCGCCAGTAAGCGCCAGCATCTGGACTTTCGGTCAGGATGGCACAAACATCCACCACTGAAAACCACCACTCCTCGTTATGCCAGGTACGACGAATGGTCGTTTCCAGAAAAACGGCAATGTGATTTGCCGCGCTGGCGTTTGAAGGCAGTTTTTTAGTCATGTCATCATTTTGCACAAAGACTGATTTTTTGTACAGTATTTTTAATCTTCCGTCGATCAGGTGCAGGGTGCCGTAGAAGCCAGCATGCATCTGAAGGTCAGGTTGATGCGAGGCGTGGTGACTTTTTTGCTCTTGGGCAGGCTGTGCAGCCAGTGGCTTTGGGTGCTGCCGTGCATCAACAACAAACTGCCGTGCGCCAGCATCAACGGGACTTGAAGTGCAGGCTCGCGCTTGTGTTTGAAAACAAACTTGCGCGGCGCACCCAAGCTGACCGACGCGATGGCTGCGTTCTTGCCCAGCGCCTTTTCGTCGTCGCTGTGCCACGCCATGGCGGTGTCACCATCGTCGTACAAATTGAGCAGGCAGGCATTGAAGCTGCATCCTGTGAGTTGCTCCACCATCGCTTTTAATTCCAGCAGCTCGCAAGTCCATGCCAGTGCATGACGGGTCGTTCCTGAATAGGTGTAGGCGTAAGCCAAATCACCGTACCAGGCCACTTGGCGTGCGGTGGTGATCAGGCGGCCATAAATCAATGCCTGATCAGGCTGCCAGGGCAGCGTTTGGTGCAGCACATCAAAGTATTGGTCGGCTTGGGATGTCGAGACCATGGGGCCGTAATAGTTGACGATGCCATCCCGGGGCAGGTGGTTGAAAGCGGGATCCACCGGATCATCAAATAGAGACATGAAAAATGAGTTTGAAAATGAGTTGGAATTAGCTTGCAGCGTCATGAAAAATAATCCCCAGAGTGTTGCGCTGGCCGCTGGTCACGGCACTCACGCCGTGTTTCATATTGGCGCGGTAGTAGCCGCGCACGCCTTTGACAGGGCGAAACTGGGTGGTGATCAGCATCATGTCGCCTTGCCCTGGGCGCAGCACAATGGCTTTGGATTGCGCGCGCGGCACCTGCTCGGTCAACACAAATTCGCCGCCGCTGTAGTCGCGCTCAGGTTGGTTCAAAAACAATACCAATTGCATCGGGAAGAAAACTTCACCATACAAGTCCTGGTGCAGGGTGTTGAACCCGCCGACACCGTATTTCAAAATCAGTGGCGTAGGCAAGTGTTGCCCAGCGGCAGCGCACTGTGCTTGCAGTTCGGCCAGCGAAGGTGCGAATCGTTTGTCCATGCCCAGAGCGTGCATCCAGCCGTTGGCAATTGGCACCAGGTGCGGGTAGATGTGTTGGCGTAGCGTTTGCACCATGTCAGGCAGCGGATAACGCCAGTATTTGTATTGCCCCAGCCCAAAGCGGTAGCGCTCCATCACGACGGTTTTGCGATAAATGTTGGGGGCGGCATACAGCTCTTGTGCCGCCAAGCACTGCTCAGCACTTAAAAATTTTGGCAACAATGCATAGCCTTGGGCATGCATGCCGGTGGCAACGCGCGACCAGTCTTGGCTGTCAATGGTGTCTATGAGGCTGTTCATGCGAGGGGCTGCTCCAAAGCCGCATTGGCCAGCGCCGCCTCCCAGCCAATCATGGCTGATTTGCGGGGCAAGCCCCAGTGGTAGCCGCCCAATGCGCCGCTGGTTTGAATCACGCGGTGGCAGGGTATGAGGTAAGCCACCGGGTTGTCCCCCACCGCCGAGCCAACTGCCCGTGCAGCTTTGGGGCTGTCGACTGCTTTGGCGATGGTGCTGTAGCTCATCAGCTGGGCGCAGGGAATTTTAAGCAGCGTCTCCCATACCTTGAGCTGAAATGCGCTGCCTTTCAAATGCAGTTTGACCGTTTGCAGGTCACGCCAGTCTTTTTGAAAAATGACCAGTGCATTTTGCTGTGATTCATCCAGGATGTGCTGGTATCTGGCATGCGGAAACTGGTTTTTAAGCACACTGAACGCCACCGTTTCATCGTCATAAAAAGCCAGATGACAAATACCGCGGTCAGTAGATGCCACCATGACGGGACCAAACGGTGTCATGGCAAAACTGTAGTAAATGTTCAATTGCTCGCCGCCATTTTTGTATTCACCCGGCGTCATGCCCTCAATGCTGACAAACAGATCGTGCAAGCGGCTGCTACCCGACAAACCAGTTTGTAACGCAGCATCAAACAGCGTGGCTTGCTCGTTTTTAAGTAGCTGTTTGGCATGGGACAGGCTGATGAACTGCAAGAATTTTTTAGGACTGGTACCAGCCCAATCCGCGAACAGGCGCTGAAAGTGATGAGGCGATAAATGAACATGTGCAGCCACCTCGTCAAGGGAGGGTTGGGACTTGAAATTGCTATGCAAAAAACCAATGGCTGACTGCACACGCGTAAAAACTTGGCTTGAATTCATAATTCGGGCTCCGTGCTGTGGGTTAAATGGTCAACTGTTGCGCTAGACATGAACGATAAGTTGATCGTGCCGTTTTGGACACCCGAATGTTGCGCATTTTTCGCAATCCCGCTACCGAATGAAAATCAAGGGCACTAGGACGTTGCGCCAGAAACCAACGCACGAAGTTTAGGCAAGGCTTGCAGTGCGTTTGCTGTGGTGACGACAGACAGTGCTTGCACTGTGATGCCGCGCAGCGTTGCCACCTGCTCGGCAATGCGCGGCAGCTCGGCGGGCTCGTTTCGACCTTGCGATTGACCCAGGGCTCGATCAGCAGCAGTGGTGTACAGCCAGTGCGGAGGGATGTCGGGTGAGTCGGTTTCCATCACCAGTGCAGTTAACGGCAAGTCAGCCGCCAGCCGCCGCAACTGCAAAGCCGTTTCAAAAGTGACGGCCCCGCCAAAACCGAGTTTGAAGCCCAGCTTGACGAATTCATCGGCCTGCTGCCGGCTGCCGTTAAAGGCGTGTGCGATGCCGCGCCAGCCGCTCGTGGCTTGAATCTCCCGCAAATGCTTGAGCAGCTTGTCGGCCGAGCGGCGTACGTGCAGGATGACGGGAAGTGTGTGCTTTTTGGCCAGCTTGAGCTGCTCGCGGTAAAAAAATTCTTGCCGCGCACGCATGGCGGGCGACATCAGGTCAGGCACGAAAAAATCCAGACCAATTTCACCGACAGCTACAAGACGGGGGTCGGACTGGCGCAGGGTCAACTCGGCGTCCAGCGTTGCCAGATCAGCTTCTTTTGCCTGCGGTACACACATCGGGTGAATGCCCAGCGCATAGCTGTAGCCAAATTGCTCGGCCAGCAAACGAACGGCTTGAAAGTTACCCACATTGACGGCAGGCAGCACGCAATGCACCACGCCAGCGGCATGGGCTCGTGCGACCACATCCACCACGTCCGTGCCCAATTCTGGGGCGTCCAAATGGCAGTGTGTGTCAATCCAGTTTGTCATGTGCGTAGATGCAAAAAACCAAAAATCGTGATACGGTAGAACCAAACGGACATTGCAGACTCCACAGTTCAATTGACAGGTGAACCCATGAGACGACAAGCGCTTTACAGCCGTTCAGGCAAACCCGACCCGGCCAACACGCCCGAACCGGCTGCGGTTGAGGTTACCCCAAGCCCAAGGTGGCGTCTCAAAAGCCTGCAAAAGCACCTGCGCCTGAACAATCTGACCTTGCTGTGGTCGATGCTAGGGCTGCTGGCTTTCATGCTGGCGCTCAGTTTGTTCGCCAGTAAGCCAGGCGAACGCAAACTTACCCAGGAAGACATCAACGCGGCGGTGCTGAAAACACTGGAAACCACGCAGTTGCCATCGGCTGCGGCCAAGGCTTATGAAACTATCATGCCGTCGGTCGTCAGGGTGGTCGGTTACAGCAAAAGCAAAGAAGGCAAAGACGGTAAATTGGGCAAGGATGGCAAGCCAGTCAAAGAAGACCCAGAAGACAACCGCAGTGTCGGCACGGGCGTGGTTATTGTTGACAAGGGCATTATCTTGACCAACCTGCATGTGGTGCAGGGCGCAGATGTCATTCACATCACATTTGCCGATGGCATGACGACCACCGCGTCCATCACTGGGGCTCAGCCTGAAAATGACCTGGCGGTGCTGCAAGCGCACAAAATCCCCGACGACATGATTGCCGCCACCATGCGCTCCACCGCTGATCTGCGCCCCGGCGACCAGGTGATGGCTGTGGGCTACCCCTTTGGCATCGGGCCATCGGCGTCGAGCGGCATTGTGTCGGGGTTAAAGCGAACCTTCAGATCGCCAGACGGCCAGCAGGAAATGCGCAACCTGATCCAGTTCGACGCTGCCGCCAACCCCGGCAACTCAGGCGGCCCGTTGGTCACGATGGACGGTGAAGTGGTAGGCATCGTCACCGCTATTTACAACCCGAACCAGCAAAGGACTTTTGTGGGGATTGGGTTTGCGGTGCCTATCGAAAACGCAGCCGCAGCAGCCGGAATGCCACCTTTCTAACTTTTCCCTTTAAAGAAAATCATGACAGACAACAACCAAAACACCGCCCAATTGATGGAGCAAATCCTCTACGAAGTCAAACGCATCGTGGTGGGGCAAGACAAGTTTTTAGAGCGTGTGATGGTCGCCATCCTGGCGCAGGGCCACCTGCTGGTTGAAGGCGTGCCGGGTTTGGCCAAAACACTCACCGTCAAAACGCTGGCCAACACCGTCACGGGGGACTTCAAACGTATCCAGTTCACGCCAGACCTGGTACCCGCCGACCTGATTGGCACGCGCATTTACAACCAGAAAACCGGCGAGTTCAGCACCTCGCTGGGCCCGGTGTTTACCAATTTGCTGCTGGCCGACGAGATCAATCGCGCACCGGCCAAAGTGCAAAGCGCCCTGCTGGAGGTGATGCAGGAGCGGCAAGTCACGATTGCAGGCGTGACGCACAAAGTGCCCTCGCCGTTCCTCGTCATGGCGACGCAAAACCCGATTGAAACCGAAGGCACCTACCCGCTGCCCGAGGCGCAGGTGGACCGCTTCATGATGAAGGTGCTGGTCGACTACCCGACGGATGAAGAAGAGTTTGTCATCGTGCAGCGCGTGACTGGCCCGGCCGTGGCTGTGGCCGCCGTCGCCACGACCGAGCAACTGGCGCTACTGCAAGCCGAATGCCGCAAGGTGTATATGGATCCATCTCTGGTGCAATATGCCGTGAAATTGGTCTCTGCCACCCGCTACCCAGACAGGCACGGTATGAAAGAACTCGCCCGTTTCATCACCTTCGGCGCAAGCCCGCGCGCGACGATTAATTTGACCGAAGGCGCACGTGCCTTGGCTATGCTGCGTGGCCGCAGCTACGCACTGCCTGAGGACATGACCGACCTGGTACCTGATGTGTTGCGCCATCGTCTTGTGCTGTCGTATGAGGCGCTGTCTGAAGGCCTGAGCGCCGATGCTGTCGTTGCAAAAATCATGGCGAAAATTCCGCCGCCTGCAAAACCATTAGCTCATGAACAACTCGCAGCCTGAACAGACCGAGGGCGCAGAACAACTGCTGCGCCGCCTTGAATGGACAGTGCTGCGCCGCCTCGACGGCCTGCTACAGGGCGACTACCGCACGCTGTTGCGCGGCACCGGCATGGACTTGGCCGACTTGCGTGAATACCAACACCATGACGATGTGCGGCACATTGACTGGAACGTGACAGCCCGCTTGCAGCAGCCGCATGTGCGCGTTTTTACCGAAGACCGAGAAATGAGCGCCTGGTTTTTGCTCGACCTCAGCCCGTCGATGGACTTTGGCTCGGGCGATAAGCGCAAGCGTGGGTTGTCGGCTGAATTTGTCGGTGTACTGGCGCGTACGCTGACGCGCCATGGCAACCGGGTGGGTGCGATGTTGTATGGCTCAGGGGTTGACGCGGTGATACCCGCGCGCGGCGGCAGGCATCATATTTTGCAGCTGCTGCACACGCTGCAAAGTCGGCCCGATGCAAAGCAGGCAGGCCCAACCAAATTGCATGAACTGCTCGACTCTGCCGCCAAACAAATTCGCCGCCGCTCCACCATTTTTGTGGTGTCCGACTTCATCAGCGAATCGGGCTGGGAAAAGCCGCTGGGCATGCTGGCGCAGCGGCATGAAGTAGTGGCTGTGCGTTTGGTAGACGCCATGGAGCTTGACCTGCCCGATTTGGGTTTAATCCCTATTCTTGACGCTGAAACGGGCGAGCAAATATTGGTGGATACCAGCGACAAAGGCTTTCGCAAACGCTTCGCCAGCATTGCTGCCCAGCGCGAATCTGACCTGCGACAGTCGCTGACCAAAGCGGGTGTGGACACGCTGGAGCTGGCGACTGACGGCGATCTTGTCGAATCACTCATGCGCTTTACCGATTTGCGCAAGCGCCGTGCGCGCCTGTCTGCGGGTGGCGGGTTGCCAGCGCATTTGATGCGCGCCGCATGAAAAGAATCAAGCTGACTCAAGGACATCACCCATGACCTCCCCAATGATTTTTTTATGGCCTGAATTTTTGTGGCTGCTGTTGCTGTTGCCGCTGCTGGTGCTGCTTTATGTCTGGCTGCTGCGCCGCAAGAAAAAAATGGCGCTACGCTACGCCAGCCTGTCCATCGTGCGGGAAGCCATGGGCAAAGGCCAGAGTTTAAAAAGGCACATTCCGCCGCTGCTGTTTTTGCTGTCGTTGGCTGCCATGCTAATTGCGTCAAGCCGTCCGTTTGCCGTTATCAGCCTGCCGTCAGACCAGCAAACCATCATGCTGGCGATGGACGTGTCGGGAAGCATGCGGGCGACCGACGTGAAACCAAATCGGCTGGTGGCATCACAAGACGCGGCCAAGGCGTTTTTGGCCGAACTGCCGCGCAATATTCGCGTTGGGATTGTGGCGTTTGCGGGCACGGCGTCTGTGGTGCAACCCCCAACTCTCAGCCGTGAAGATCTGGTCACGGCCATCGACAAATTTCAGTTGCAGCGCGGCACTGCCATTGGCAACGGCATCGTGGTGTCACTGTCTGAGCTGTTCCCGGATGCTGGCATTGACGTTCAGTCGATGATGGCTGGCCGGGATCGGCAGCGTGGCGTGGCCATAGACCAGCAACCCGTGATGGGCAAAGACGGCAAGGAAAAGAAGCCTTTTGTACCTGTAGCGCCCGGATCCTATGCGTCAGCAGCTATTATTTTGCTAACGGATGGTCAGCGCACGACGGGAGTCGATTCCATGGACGCGGCCAAAGCTGCCGCTGACCGGGGCGTGCGCATCTACACCGTCGGTGTGGGCACAGTCGATGGCGAAACGATTGGTTTTGAGGGCTGGTCAATGCGCGTCAAGCTGGATGAAGAAACCCTCAAAGGCATAGCACGCAACACCCAAGCCGAATATTTTTACGCAGGTACGGCGGCAGACTTGAAAAAGGTCTACGAGTCTCTTAGCTCACGGCTGACAGTCGTCAAAAAAGAAACTGAAATCTCTGGTCTGCTCGCTTTGGTAGCGGCGGCTTTTGCACTGCTGTCAGCAGGTTTGTCGCTGGCCTGGACAAATAGGATTTTTTAGCCGGATTCTTTGAGGGAACTCTGTCATCCCGGACTCGATCCGGGATCCATCCCCGAGCCCGCGTTGTGCAGCACGAACACCGCTTGGATTGCGGCTCAAGGCCGCAATGACCTATTTAATATTGCATTCACGCCTGAGCAACGCCAGCGCATCATCGACAGCGCCGACTGCATCGCTTTTCAACAGCCCTTGCGCTTCATCCACAAAGTTTGCCCACAACTGCACGTAGTCGCTTTGGTATTGCGCGGGTGCTTGGCTCCAGATAAAGTCAGTTGCCGCTTCGTGCTTGAAGCCTGCTTTTTGAATCTTGCGTATCAACGTTGTAGCGCTTTTTTCGGTCAAAATTGTTTTGGGTGCAGCATGCGCAGCCAGGCAAAAAAACAGCGTTAACAGCGAGCCATCATCGGTATGGCCACTTGTCGTTTTTACCCATTCACTGGACACGGCGCGGTCATGATGATCGACTTCATTCAAACCGTCTTCGAGCCAAAAATAGCGCCCCATAAAAGCGGGCGTCTGGTCAAACAGCTTGCGTGTCGGCAGCTTGGCATCCAGAATTTTGGCCGCGTCACGCAGGATGGACTGCTGAACCACAGTCGCCAAATCACGAAATTCGCTTGGCATTTTTTTGGGTAAATTGATGCAGAAGTCCGCAGATGTACTGGCGAACTTTGCGCGCAAACCAGCAATCATTTTGTCAAAAGCCACCCAGTCGGGCAGCTTGCTACCCCGGCAAGCCATCACCAGCAGCGCGGTGCGAATCACCGCTTCTGCATCCTTGCCTGCTTCTTCCAGGTCGTCAGCATCCAGACCCAGCTCGTTGGCAAACCAGATGGCCGCATCAATCACCAGTGCGACCTGCTCGCGCTTGGCCAGCTCGGCCTGGTAGTCGGCCAGACTGCACAGCGACCATTTGGCCAGTTGCGGAATGTGGTCGTCGGTAAAACCGCCGCTTTCGTTCATGCCAAAGTGGCTGTTTTGCGGCATCGCAATCATGGCTTTGAGCATGTCTGAGCCGCCTTTGGAACGCGACAAAAATGAGTGCGCCTGAATTGAGACAGCCGCTTGCTCTACATCGCCATCGTGCGTGTGCTCCAAATACAAGCTCACCAGATTGACCATGCGGTCTTTGGCTTTTTCAAGCTCCGGGCGCAAAAACTCAGTGCCAAAGTAGCGCGCAATTTGCACCATGCCTTTGGGTGCATCTTTGCTGATACTGTCTAGTTTTTCACGGTCAATGATATTGTGCTGAATGCCATGCTGCAATACTTTTTCAAAAAACGGCCGCGCATCGTAAAGCGATACACCAGCATTTGAATCAGATTGCGCAAGCATACTCTTGCTCAAATCGCCGACTCTTCATCTGAGTCACGCTTGGCAGGTGTGGCTTTGCCCCGGTCGGTATCACCCGTCTCAACTTTGCCATCGTCTTCTTCCGCTTCCTCAGCCTCACCAAAACCAGCATCAAACGCACTGGCTTTGGCACGCAGTACCAGCAGCATTTCAATGAACAGATCAGGCAACTCGTAACGCAGAATCCAGGCCAGTTGCATCCAGTCCTGGTCGGCAACTTCGTCTTGCTCCAGCTTCGGCTTTTCGTACGCCTTGGCCAGCAGTTCGTCTTGCGACAGCATGTCGCCATGGTCTTCCATCGCGTCAAACACGCCGCTACGCGCAAACGCTTCTACGCGGCTCCACTTTTCCGAAAAGTAATCGGCCAGCGCGTCGCTGCCGCCTTCGAGGTCACCAATCGCGGTCAAGAACTCAATCGGGTCTGCCTCATCCCTGAAAATGATCGAATTCACCATGCCGCGCAGGTGGGTGCGGGTCAGGTCTTTGTACTGTTTTTCAATCACCACGGCGCGCGCAAACTGCTCCGGTGTGACCAGCAAATTAATGACCGATTCTTTGGAATTGTCGTACTCGCGGATGATGGCCAGCACGTCCTTGGCGGGCAGTTGCTCCAGCACCACCATCAGCGCGGCATCACCTTCGGCATCGGCCAGTTCGACCAGCGCACCTTCAGCGCCCACAATGTCGCCAGCGGCGATCAGGGTTTGTGTTTTGGTAATGAGTGCGAGGTTGTTTGAGGCGTTCATGGTTTATTCCTTGCGATCAAAGCCTTGCCCAACCATCCAGTCTTCAGCGGCTTCTTTGCGGGCTTTGGCATCCGCACGCTCCTCGGCATCGCCGTCGAATTCCTCTTCATCGTCTTCATCCTCGGCTTGCGCGGCATGGGCGACTGGTTTGCCAGCCATGTATTCCAGCGTCGCAGCCACGGTCAAAAACCATTCGCCGCCGGGTTCGCTCAACACCTTGTCGACCAAATCTTGCGCCCAAGGTGCGATTTGAATGTCTTCAGCCAAGCCCGTCCAGTCAGGCAACTCATCAGCCTCAAAGCTGAGCAAGTCGTCCATCACGGCAGGCTTGCTGAAGGCAAACGCCTGATGAAAAACCACCGCCACCATCTCGGGGCTGAGCTCCATCATCTTGACCAGAAAATCAATCTCGCCACGTTTGTCAGCCAGGCGCTTTTTCAGCACGTCTTTGCCTTCAGAGTCCTGGCTCAGGTCGTCAAGTTCAGCTTGGTAAGCAGAGCGCAGGTCGGTAAAAAAGTTGGAAGTAGTCATATTTTTTAATTGAAGGCAAAAGCGTGAAGTTAAACCACAGACTTGAAATAGGTCTGCCAGATCTCTTGCGCAGTTTCCAACGGGTTGTCGAGCAAACTGCGGCGGCGGTTGTCGTCATAGGCCTGACGCTTGTCGATGTCAGACAGTACGTCATAGGCCTCTTGCACCGCCCTGAACCGCGCGGCCGCATCATCAGCCGTGTTTCTGTCAGGGTGATAAAACGATGCTTTTTGGCGAAACGCTTTCTTGATGTCTGCCAGCGTGGCAGCGCTGTTCAGGCCTAACGTCGTGTAGTGGTCAGTCAAAGTGGAAATGCCTCGGCGTTAGCGTCAAATAACGCATACATACACTCAAATAAATCATGATCTAACCTGTCTGATGTTACGTAATGAGCCATTGCGCAACTTGCGCATCACACTGGTCATTTCTTGACGGTCAGATGTTGCGAGGTGTGGCCCTGTTGCTAGAAGATCATCCAATTGCGAGATTGGAAAACCAGGTTTTACTACAGCAGGCCACATATGACTCTTGTTGCCAGGAATGTTTAAAGCTATTTTTTGATGTTGCGCTTGGTGCAAAAAATCAAACAATCCGCGTGAAAACTCTGACGCAGTCAAAGTCAAAATTTCCATGACAAACTCTCCTGAACTAAAGATGCATTTTCTCAGATTAACAGCAAGTCAGATGTTGCAGGCGATAAGCTCCACACCGCGCGGGATCAATAATTAGTTAACTACCCTTTTATTTCACAGCGTCCCCATTCAGTTGATGCCTTCAAGCAACGCTCAAACGGGTACTTTGTATTGTTGCGTACGGCATTCAGCATGGATTCAATTTCTGCAGCGCTGCGAGTTTTATGAAAATAGTCGAATACCTCGCCATTCACAATAAGCGCTGCTTGCGGAGAACCTCCACGACCTGAGCTTGCATAGTCGAGCTTATCTTTGTAAGGCTTGACCTCGGCTGGTAAAAAGAAACTTGCGGGTACTGTAGACCTGATAACTTTTGTCACGTACGAAAAAGTGATACCTTTAAACTCTTCAGATCTTTGAAGTTTAGGGAGTTCATCTTTACGCCAAGCCACACAAGGTGGGCAATCATTACCTCCCATCCAAATCAATTGAATGGCAAGTGGCGATGCAGGCGATTGTGCAAAAACCTCGGCTAAAAGCTGTGCGTGCAGAGCAATCCAAAGCAATGCGAGTTTACAAGTCATGATCAACTCAAAAGATCCAACTTCACATAGATAGGATTTGTGTGACGTTATTCGGTCACGACTTTGTTCAAGTCGTCCTTTAAGCCGTCAAGTCAACCCCCCGTAATGATTTCCCGACCTGACACAACCTTTCGAATAATGCCATTCTTGTCTAAAAGCATCCATGTCGGTGTGCTGTGCAATTTTGGGTAGTCACTTCGCCAGCTTTCATTAATTTCTCCGACTGGGAACGAAATTGGTCGAACCGAGTTGATAAGTGCTCTGGCTTTTGCTGGTTCGTCTCTGAAATTAATGGCAATAACATTAAAGCCCTTGTCCTTATAAGCCTGAAAATGCTTTTCAATAGCGCTCATCTCTCTTCGGCACATAGGGCACCAACTTGCCCAAAAATAAACCAGCGTCGGTTTTCCCTCAATTGTCTTGGGATCAAACCGAGTGCCATCGAACAGATCAACATGACTGAGTTTGGCCTTTTCACCTACAGTTTGAGCTATTGCCGTATTCAAAACAAAAAAAGCACAAAGAACAGCAATTAAGCGAATCCACATTTCAATCTCCTTTAGTCAGCGTATTCAACCGTTAAAAATTCTTCGGCGTGTAACGAACCTTTACTTTTTCACAATTTTGCACGGTTTATTCGACCGCAGATTACCCAAATCGCTTAGAAAAGCTGTGAAAAAAACAGGCATAAATCGAAAATCAGCGTATTTTGTTGCCTAGCAACAAATTAGATCATTCAACAATTTAAGTCGGATGTCAACACTTTGGGTATACCAAAGGATGCAGCGTGCGACAAAAGAAAAAGCTATTTCCAGTAGAGTTTCGGCGCGAATTGGGCAAAGCCATTGCAGATCGAAGAAAGTTCAAAAACCTCACTCAGGATGACTTGGCGGGGCTGATTGAAGTTGATACTGAAACCATTTCAAGGTTTGAACGTGGCGTTTCTATTCCATCTATTGAGCGGCTATGGGTTATTGCCGAGACTCTTGATTCGGGAATGGCTGAACTGGTAAGCAAAGCTAGCAGACTTCACAGTGATCGAGTTTGCACTCTGGACAAGATTATGCGAAATCTTGCAGCTTCTGAGCAGCAACTGCTGGTGGATTTTGCGATCTTGCTGCAAAAGCGATCTGAATAGCTTTTGAGTAATTTAATGCTCAAGCGCATAATTGAGTCATGCAAAACATGCAAATTCAGTTTGAAGTCCCCTCTTATGCTGCCGCAGATGCGGGATTAGCCGTTGAAGAGCCGTCGCGCTCCGCGCGGCACATGCTGGCCATGTTTTTGTATGAGCATGGCAAGCTTTCGCTGGGTAAAGCTTGTGAGTTGGGTGGTATGACGCAGTGGGAGTTTTTTGATTTAGCTCAACAGCATCATGTAAGCCTTGATTACGGCATTAGTGCGCTGAAGAGCGACCTGCAATGCCTGCGTAACTTGTCCTAGCCTTCAACCCCAGCATGTCAGGTTTTAGAGCCATCATTGCAGACTCTACCTGCCTGATTGGCTTGTCCCGCATTGGTCAGCTTGACCTGATTCAAAAATTATTTCAACGCATCACCATTGCGCAAGCCGTTTGGGATGAAGTCGTTGTCAATGGTCTGGGCAGACCAGGCAGCCTGGAAGTAGCGCAAGCCGAATGGATTGATGTAAAAAATCCAACCGATCGCTTGGCGGTAGAAGCCCTCCGGCTAAGTTTAGGTGCTGGTGAGTCCGAGAGCATGGTGCTTGCCAAAGAAATATCAGCGCAGCTTGTTATTCTGGATGACGCAAAAGCAAGGCTGGCCGCGCAGCAATTGGGCTTGGCCGTGGCAGGGACGGCCTCTTTAATTTACCGTGCTGAAGAGTTGCAGATCATTGGCAGCGCAGCTTTACTGATTCAACAATTGCAAGCTGTCGGGTTTCGATTAAAGTTGTAAATCAGCTGTCTGGCCAGCATTCAGTCACTAACTGCTCCACTCAGACAACCGCCCCTCTACCAACCGAAACCGCCGCGCACAACGCGCCGCCAGCGTTTCATCATGCGTAACCATGATGAAAGCCGTGCCTTGGTCACGCGCCAATTGCAGCATGAGTTCAAACACGCCTTCTGCTGTGGATCTGTCCAGGTTACCCGTGGGCTCATCGGCCAGCACACAGGCCGGTTGCGTGACGAGTGCGCGTGCAATCGCTACGCGCTGGCGCTCGCCGCCTGACAGCTCTGCAGGGCGGTGGTGCAGGCGGTCTTGCAAGCCCACGCTTGCTAGTATTTTAGTAGCTGCTTGCGCACATAATTCGGGCGCTAGACGCCGAATCCATAGTGGCATGGCGACGTTGTCAAGTGCTGAAAACTCGGGCAGCAAATGGTGAAACTGGTAGACAAAGCCGAGGTGCTGGTTACGCAATTGGCCTTGCACTTGCGCCGACAGTGTTGACATCTCCTGCCCTTTCAGAACCACTTGCCCGCTGGTGGGCGCATCCAGCCCGCCCATCAGGTGCAGCAACGTGCTTTTGCCTGAGCCTGATGCGCCGACGATGGCGATGGTGTCGCCTGCGTTGACTTGCAGATCTACACCTTTGAGGACTGTGACATCGAGACGGCCTTCAATAAAGCGTTTGGTTAACTGCGTAGCTTGCAGGACGGGCGTAGAGCCCTCACCCCGGCCCTCTCCCAGAGGGAGAGGGAGTGAAGAAAACTTACTCATATCTAAGCGCCTCCGCAGGATTCACCCGGCTAGCGCGCCAGCTCGGGTACAGCGTGGCCAGGAAAGCCAAGATCAAGGCAATCACCGCAATCGGCATGATGTCGGCATACTGAGGCTCACTCGGCATGCGGCTGATGAGGTAAATGTCTTTGGGCAAGAAGCTGGCGTTGAGCAGCCGCTCCAGTGCGGGTACCAGCACGTCAATGTTGTACGCTACGCCCAGGCCCAGCAGCAAGCCAGCCAGCGTGCCAATGATGCCAACCATCGCGCCCTGTACAACAAATATACCCATGATACTTTTGGGGCTGGCACCCAGCGTGCGCAAAATGGCGATGTCGGCACGCTTGTCAGTGACTGTCATCACCAGCGTTGAAACCAGGTTGAAGGCAGCCACCGCCACGATGAGCGTGAGGATGATGAACATCATGCGTTTTTCAAGCTGAACGGCGGCAAACCAGGTTTTGTTTTGCCGCGTCCAGTCGCGGATCAGCAGGTAGCCCGACAGCGAGCGCGACAGTTCCATCGCCGCCTCACGCGCCTGGTGCAAGTCTTTGAGCTTGATGCGGATGCCGGTTGGCCCTTCGAGCCGGAAGATTTTGGCTGCATCGTCCTGGTGCAGCATGACGAGTGCCGAGTCATATTCATAGTGGCCTGAATCAAAAGTGCCCACCACTTTCATTTGCTTCAAACGCGGCACAACGCCTGCGGGTGTGACTTGTCCGCTGGGGGCAATCAGCGTGACGGTGTCACCCTCACGCGCGCCCATGTTGCGGGCCAGCTCGGCACCCAGCACCACGCCAAACTCACCCGGTATCAATTTGGCCAGCGTTGTGCTTGATGTGGACGCCAGGTCGGTGACTTGCCCTTCCAGCGCCGGGTCAATGCCCCGCACCAGTGTGCCTTTCATGTCTTCACCCCTTGCCAGCAGCGCTTGGGCAGCTATGAAAGTAGCAGCACCCACGACGTTTTTATTGGCTTTGATCTCCGCCAATGTTTTTTGCGGGTCAGGCAGCGCAGCACCATTGGGCGCAAACACCTCAATGTGAGAGATAACGCCCAGCATGCGGTCACGCACTTCTTTTTGAAAGCCGTTCATCACGCTCAGCACAATGATGAGTGCCGCCACACCCAGTGCGATGCCCAGCATTGACACACCCGAGATAAAAGAGATAAAACCGTTGCGCCGCGTGGCTCGGCCAGCGCGGGTGTAGCGCCAGCCCAAAATCAGTTCATAAGGTAATTGCATAACCGTCAATTGTGGCATCCCGGACAATAGGACGATGCCTACAGACTCTGCACCTCACCTGATCGTTCCCTTTGCCCATTGCAGCGGCGAGGACTGGCTACAGACCATCTCGTCCATCAAGCTGAAAAACCTCGGCAAGTTACTTCAAGGCATGCAGTTGACGAACACCGATACAGGCGCGGCAGACAGCTTGTCACCACCGCATGAGCGGGCATGTGCCAAGGCTTTGGGGTTGACAACCGCAGATGGCCTGATTCCCTGGGCGGCGCTTGAGGCCAAAGCAGGGCCTGATGAAGCCTGGGCTTTTATTACCCCCTGCCACTGGGCGATGGGTCGTGAACACGCTACGCTGACCGACCCGGCAACGCTGGATCTGAACGAAGCTGACTCGCGCACCCTGCTGGCCGCCATGCAACCCTACTTTGCAACCGAGGGCATCACCCTGCACTACTTGCAGCCCACCCGATGGCTGGCTGAGGGCAAGGCATCTGCCAGTCTGCCCACTGCATCGCTTGACCGCGTGCTGGGCCGCAATGTTGACAGGTGGCTGCCCGCGTCAAAAGCCATGAAATTGCTGCAAAACGAAATGCAGATGCTGCTGTACACGCATCCCATCAATGACGAGCGGGCGGCAAGTAGGCTGCGCAGCGTCAATTCGTTTTGGGTCAGCGGGTCGGGGGCTTTGACTGAAGCCGTCATTGCCAGCACCTCGATTAATGTGAACAGAGTCCTGGCGCAAGCCGCTTTCGCCAATGACTGGGCGGCGTATACGCAGGCCTGGATGCAACTTGACAACTCCGACATTACTGCACTTTTAGCCCAGCAAAACAACGGTAACACCGTGCGAATCAGCTTGTGCGGTGAAAGCAATGCCATGACGTTCGAAACCGCCCAACGCAGCTTGTTAAGCAAAATCAAGAACACTTTCAGTCCCCAGCACCCGATTGATGTGCTCAAGCAGCTATAAAAACAAGAGCATTATGAAAATTCATGTCAGAGATGTTCCACCCCGCGCCGTGTGGGCTTTAAAACAAGCGGGCGTTCACCCGCTGCTGGCGCAACTTTACGCAGCGCGCGGTGTGCGCACCGCTGATGAACTGGACGAAGGCCTGGCACAGCTGCTTAGCCCGACAACGCTGATGGGTGCAAAAGAAGCGGCCGTATTGTTGGCCGATGCGATTGCTGCGGGCAAACACATCTGCATCGTGGCCGACTACGACTGCGACGGCGCAACAGCTTGTGCAGTGGGTATGCGTGGATTGAAACTGCTGGGCGCAACAAAAGTCAGCTACATGGTGCCTGACCGGGTGGTAGACGGCTATGGCCTGACCGCACCGATTGCCGACCGCGTCAAGGCGCTAGGTGCAGATGTATTGGTGACGGTTGATAACGGCATTGCCAGCTTTGACGGCGTGGCGCGTGCCAAAGCGCTGGGTATGCAGGTGCTTGTAACAGACCACCACCTGCCAGCTTTGACTGATGGGACGATTGGCTTGCCTGGTGCTGATGTCATCGTCAACCCGAATCAGCCCGACTGCGACTTTGAAAGCAAGTCAATTGCAGGTGTGGGCGTGATGTTTTATGTGCTGCTGGCGCTGCGCTCTGAGTTGCGCGAGCGAGGTATGTTCACCTTGCAAAATCAACCCAAGGTGGATGTACTGCTGCCGCTGGTGGCACTGGGCACAGTGGCCGACGTCGTCAAGCTAGACGCCAACAATCGCCGCCTCGTCGCACAAGGCCTCAAACGCATCAGAAGTGGCCATTTGCCGGCGGGAATAGCTAGCCTATTTGTAGCTGCTGGCCGCAAGGCCAACGCCGCCACTACCTTCGATTTTGGCTTTGCGCTTGGCCCGCGCATCAATGCCGCAGGCCGCCTGGCCGACATGACGCTGGGCATTGAATGCCTGCTGACCGACGACGCAGCCCGAGCCGACGAGCTGGCCAAAACACTGGACGGCATCAACCGCGAGCGGCGTGACATCGAAGCCGACATGCGAGAGCAGGCGCAACTGGCCGCTGACGCGATGATTGATCTGGACGACGAGCCTCCGCCCGCAATAGCCATTTACGAACCCAGCTTTCACGAAGGCGTGGTCGGCATCGTTGCGTCCCGTATCAAAGACAAATTGCACCGCCCCACCTTCGTTTTTGCCGCCAGCCAAGCAGAGGGCAAGCAGCACGAAATCAAAGGCTCAGGCCGCTCGATTGCAGGCTTTCATTTGCGTGATGCACTTGATCTGGTCGCCAAACGCCAGCCCGGTGTGCTGCTCAAATTCGGCGGTCACGCCATGGCGGCGGGCTGCACGATTGAAGAGAAAAACTTTGAGCTGTTTGAACATACTTTGCAACAAGTAGCCCGTGAATGGCTGGACGCCGCCACGCTCACCCGCCGCATCGACACCGACGGCCCGCTGGCCGCTGAATACCGCCGCACCGACATGGTGGACACCCTGCACAAAGAAGTCTGGGGCCAAGGCTTTGCCGCGCCCACATTCAGTGAAGAAGTCGAAGTCGTGTCACAGCGCCTGGTCGGTGAAAAGCACCTTGCTTTAAAACTGAAGCACCAAGGCCAGCCAGTAGACGGCATCTGGTTTGGCCATACCGAGCCCCTGCCCGCGCGGGTGACTCTGGCCTTCAGGCTGGATGCAGATGAGTGGCAAGGGGTGAGGCGGGTGCGGTTTTTGGTGGAGGCGGCTGAGGGTTGAGCTTTTGCGGTTTTCAAGCTATTTTTGAGCGTTTTTAGGTAATATTTAGGCATTTCGCCCAATGAATTCAGGCGCAAGTAGCTATAAAAAATATAGTAAATTTCGCAGACTTTGACAATCAAATTAAGTGTAAAACCGATGAAGCGTACTTATCTCTTGGCACACTTGTCGCTTCCTATGTTGTTTGCACTTAGCGGTCTCATCATGTCGCTGCGCCGAGAGGCGCTAACCAGTGAGTTGCTTTTTATTCATTTGGCGTGGGTTTTTTTGTTCTATGCCGCGCCCCACCTTCTTTGGGCTGTTTTATGCAGCGTTGTTCAACCGGTGCTTTTTGTGTGGCATGTTGGTTTTATTTCCTCATCATGTGCGCTAGTACTGGTTGCGGCGCTGTCCATTTGGGGGATACGTGACCCGTCTGGGCTGCCGTATCAATGGTTTTTGTATTGGCCGCTCGCCGGACTTTCACTGGTTGTCGTTGTCATTGGCTGGTTTTTGACTGGGCGCAGGCATGCAAAAGTTTAACGAACCCTATCGCCGCGTATACAAACCTCCGCCACCCATTCATCCGCTGGATTACATCGCGCTCACCCGACTTACGGTGTAACACCGCAACATCTTTTTGTGCTACGATTTTGTTTTACACAAACGAAATACAAACCATGACCGCCGCAACTCTCTCATTCCGAGCCTCGTCCGAATTTGCTGAGCAAACCAAGTCGCTGGCCAGTTTGTTCAATATGCCAAGCTCTGAATACCTGCGTGAGGCCGTACGTGAAAAAAACGAGCGGGTGTTGAAAGACCGCATGGTTTTTTTGTCCAAGCAGTTGTCGTCCAACCACCTGCTTGAAAACGAAGCGATGGACGCATCGACGGGTGACGGTCTTGAATAGGGCCGTTCGCGCAATACGGGTTGAACGCGGCCAGTTGTGGGAAGTCGATTTTGAGCCGCAAACCCACAAAGAAGAGCCCGGCAAACGCGGGCGGCCTGCGCTGGTGATTCAAACCAATATTCTGAATGCCGCAGGTCATGCCACGACCATCGTCATACCTGGTACCACGCAGGTCTACCGAGATTCGCAGGGCGACGGTTACCCGCTGCGCATCTCACTTGGGAAAGTCGGCAAGCTCAAAGAAGAAACCGATCTGTTAATTGATCAAATCCGCACCATCTCCAATAGGCGGTTGATGGGTGATAAACCTTTGGCAGACCTCAGCCGCGCGCACATGAAGCGTGTTGAAGATGCGCTACGTGTGTTGACTGGTGAATAGTTGGCACGATTTCAGTCATAAAAAAACTCACCGATCAGGGTGAGCCTTTTTTTGTTCCGGGTTCAAATCAGCCTGGAGCATGCAACTTGCCAAAAGCGGTTTTCTATTGACGGCGGCCATAGCGCAGAGTTTTGAGGATGTTGCAAGTCATTTTCAAGCGTTTTTATGTATCATTTATGCCTCTAGTCCAATAAATTCGGGCGCAAGCAGCTATTAAATAAATAGCATTTATTACACATCCATCACACCAGTTGTAGCAGGCGGCGCGGCACCCAAAGCGTCAGACTTTAAAAACGCACGACTGGCAGTTGTCTGACTTTGTCATGGACGCTTTGACCACGAGACAAATGTCATGCGCCATTCAAAGTGGCATTACGGCAGGCTATTTGCTTGCTAAAGCATTCACCCCTGCAAGGAACACACATGAACTCACCCACCACCCTGCCGACAGATGTAACACCAGTAGATCCAGTTGTTGCCAAGCAGTCTGTTCCCGGGTTCGGCGTTCCTTCCCAGAATCCTGAGTCTGGCGCTCAGGTTGGGCTTAGCCGTGAAGAAGCCGAGCGTGAGTCAAAGTCCGCCTTGATTGGGGGCGGCATGGTGGCGGGCTTGGTCACAGGCTCAGCCGTTGGTGCTGTGGTGGCAGAACCAGTTGGCATATTGGTAGGCGGCACGGTTGGCGCGATTGCTGGTGTGGTTGGCAGCAACGCTGCGGGCGAACTGGTCAATACGAATATCTCGGCTACTGCCTCCAGCAAACCAGACCAAGACCATGACAATTCAAAACCTTAAAGTTGGCGACAACGTCAACTGGAACAGCCCACAAGGCGAAGTGACCGGCAGGGTCAAGAAAAAACTGACGGCGCCGATGGACATCAAAACGCACCATGTCGCTGCATCGCCAGACACCCCGCAGATGTTGGTGGAAAGCGCTGGCACTGGCAAGGTGGCTGCTCATAAACCTGCTGCCTTGAAGCGGCTAAAACAATAGGGCAACCTGTTTTGCGTTGTCAATGATGATTAAAACAGGTCTGAACCCAATAAATACGGGCGCAAGCAGCTCCTAAATTTATAGTTGACAAAGCGCTGTCAACTCAGCAGCTCATACTCCCCGCCCCGCTCAATCGCCTTCTGATAAGCCGGGCGGGCATGAATGCGCTGCAAATAATCCATCAGTCTGGGCCGGCTGGCATCCAGCCCGCCGCGTGCAGCAGCGGCTTCAATCGGAAAGCTCAGTTGCACGTCAGCTGCCGTGAAGTCATCGCCCACAAACCATTCACCTTTGCCCAGCTCGGCCTCCAGGTAGTCCAGGTGCGTGTTGAGCTGCGGCATGATGAAGCTGCTTTTGGCTTTGCCTGAAATGGCTTTGGCAATCGGTTTGACGAAGAATGGCATGGGCGATGTTTCGATCTTGTCGAACACCAGCTTGAGCAGCAGCGGCGACATCAGTGAGCCCTCGGCATAGTGCAGCCAGTAGCGGTAGCGCAGGTAAGCGGCTACCTCGCGCGATGGTGCAAAGCAGCCATCGCCGTAACGCTCAACCAAATATTCAATGATGGCGCCTGACTCGGCAATGGTCAGGTCGCCATCCGTGATGACGGGTGACTTGCCCAACGGGTGAATTTTGCGCAGCGCAGGCGGGGCCAGCATGGTTTTTTTGTCGCGCTCATAGCGCTTGATGTCGTAATCAAGTCCCAGTTCTTCCAGCAGCCAGAGCACGCGCTGCGAGCGGGAATTGTTCAGGTGATGGACAACGATCATGGCGGTTTCCTCATCGGGTGAAAACGCCATTGTGCAGGCTGTGAGCAAGGCGATACCGCAAAGCCTAAAATGATTGGGTGACTACACAACAAGCCGCCTCCATCCTCAACGCCGACCTGCACTGCCACTCCGTCGTGTCTGACGGCACATTGACCCCTGAAGTATTGGCAGAACGCGCCAAAACCAATGGTGTAGAACTCTGGGCACTGACAGACCATGACGAAATTGGCGGTCAACAGCGCGCCGCCGCCGCCGCCAAGGCGCAGGGCATCAAGTATCTGACGGGCACTGAAATATCTGTGACCTTTGCCAATGAAACTGTTCACATTGTTGGTCTGGGTTTTGATGCTGATGATGCGGCTATGTTGCAAGGCTTGAGGGCCACACGCGGCGGTCGCAAAGAGCGCGCGCATGAAATGTCTGACGGCCTGGCAAAAGTGGGCATCAAAGGTGCCTATGAAGGCGCATTGAAGTTTGTCGGCAACCCGGAGCTGATCTCACGCACCCACTTTGCGCGTTTTCTGGTTGAAAGCGGCGTTTGCAGCGAAACCAATGAAGTCTTTCGCAAATACCTGACCGAAGGCAAGCCTGGCTATGTGCCGCACCGCTGGGCATCGCTTAAAGATGCAGTGAGCTGGATCACCAACGCCAAAGGCCTGGCCATCATTGCGCACCCGGCGCGCTACAAGTTCACGCCGAATGAAGAATACGCCCTGTTCACTGAATTCAAGGCCCATGGCGGGCGCGGTGTTGAGGTGGTGACGGGCAGCCACACGGCGGCTGAATATGTGAAGTACGCTGACACCGCCAAAGAGTTTGGCCTGGCCGCCTCACGCGGCAGCGACTTTCACAGCCCGGAAGAAAGCCGCACCGATCTGGGCACGCTGCCGTTTTTACCGGGTGAGTTAACCCCCGTTTGGGAACTGCTGGCGGACCGCATTCAGTGAGCAGCGCTGCGAACAAGTCAGCCACCACGCTGGCAGGCATTGGTCTGGCGCTGGTGGCGATGGCCTGCTTTGCCACTCTGGACACCATCACCAAATATGTCAGCGCCAGCGTGCCTGTGTTCATGGCCATCTGGTTTCGCTACACCGTGCAAGCAGTGTTGACCACTGCCGTGGTGTTGCCACTGCGCGGCAAACGGATTTTTTACACGGCGCACCCCAAATTTCAAATCCTGCGTGGCGTGCTGCTGGTCAGTACCAGCCTGCTGGCTTTTTTAAGTCTGAAGTTCATGCCGGTGGGTGAATTTACCGCTGTGGTGATGACTGCGCCTTTGATCATTACCTTGCTGGCCGCCACACTGCTGCGCGAAAAAGTCTCGCCCCTGCGCTGGGCACTGGTCGCGGGCGGTTTTGCGGGCACTTTGATCATCATCCGGCCTGGGAATGAGGTGTTTGAATGGCACACGCTGTTGCCTGTTGGGCTGGCTTTTTTGATGGCCTGGTTTCAAACCCTGACCAGCAAGCTGGCCAAAACAGAAGACCCCGCCACCATGCACCTGTACACCGGCTGGGTCGGCGCGCTGGCAAGTAGCCTGGGCTTGCCGTTTGTGTGGCAAAGCCTGCCGTCGTTTGGGCTGTGGGGCTGGATGGCCTTGGTCGGCGTGCTCGGTGCGGTCGGCCACTTTTTGCTCATCCTCGCCTACCAGCGCGCACCTGCCGCTACCGTCACGCCCTACCTCTACACGCAAATTGGCTTTGCCATGCTGGGTGGCTGGGTGGTGTTTTCGCATGTTCCGGACGGATTTTCAATTCTGGGCATGGCGATGATTGCCGTTTGCGGCGCTGTGGGTGCCTGGCTCGTGGTGCGCCAGGGCAAGATGGTCATTGAGCCTGCTGATACATAAAAACACACCATGGCTCAATTTTTTCAAGTTCACCCCGACAACCCGCAGCCCCGGCTGCTCAAGCAAACGGTCGCTTTGCTGGCGCGCGGCGGCATAGCAGCCGTGCCCACAGATTCGAGCTACGCGCTGGTTTGCCACCTGGACGACAAAGCCGCCGCCGATGCATTGCGGCGCATTCGCGGGGTAGACGACAAGCACCACCTGACGCTGCTGTGCCGGGATTTGTCAGAGCTCAGCGCCTATGCGCGAGTTGATAACCGGCAATTCAGGCTGCTCAAAGCCGCCACGCCTGGGCCTTACACCTTTATATTGGAAGCGAGCAAAGAAGTGCCGCGCCGCCTGAGCCACCCATCGCGCAAAACCATCGGCCTGCGCGTGCCGGATCACAAAACATTGCAGGCGCTGCTGGAGCTGCATGGCGCACCGCTGCTGGCCACCACGCTGATCCCACGCGGGCAGACAGAGTCGCTCAATGATGCCAATGACATTCGCGAGCTGATGGAGCAGGATCTGGCGGCCGTGCTGGACGCCGGTGCCTGCCACCTGGAGCCCACCACGGTGATTGACCTGACGGCCATGGCCGATGGCGGCGAAGCTGTTGTGGTGCGCATGGGACGTGGTGATGTGCAGGTGCTGGGCATTCATGCGGGATAAAACCGCCTGAGATAATCGCGCCATGGACATTGCCAACATCATTCAAACCATTGCCATCTACGCCCTGCCGGTGTTGTTTGCCATCACCTTGCATGAGGCAGCGCACGGCTATGTGGCGCGATATTTTGGTGATGACACCGCATGGGTGCTGGGCCGCGTCACGTTGAACCCGATCAAACATATTGACCCGGTCGGCACGGTTTTGATGCCCGCCATGATGTATTTGGCGACATTTGCCATACCCGGTGGGCCGTTTATTTTGGGTTATGCCAAGCCTGTGCCGGTGCGCTTTGGCAACCTGCGCAACCCCAAGCGCAACATGATCTGGGTAGCGCTGGCGGGCCCTGGGGTTAACTTTATTCAGGCGCTGTTCTGGGCCATTTTGTTTGTGGTGTTTGACCGCACAGAGGTTGTCGGCGATTTTTTTGTGGCCATGGCCAAAGCCGGTATTGTGGTGAATCTGGCGCTGGCCGTGCTAAATCTTTTCCCCTTGCCGCCACTGGACGGCGGCCGTGTGGCTGTCGGCTTGCTGCCCTGGCGCTATGGCCAGTACCTGGCGCGTGTTGAGCCGTTTGGTTTTTTCATCGTGCTGGGCTTGATTGTTTTCAAGGTGTTTGGCCCGCTGTGGATGGAGCCCATGATGGCGCTGTCTTACCGCATCCTGAACGCGCTGATCACGCCATTGGCCATGGTGCTCCGGTAAATTGTCCGCTTTTTAACTCCCATGCAAATGTCAAATCCTCTGCGTTATCTAACCGGCATCACGACATCAGGCACACCCCACCTAGGCAACTATGTGGGCTCGATTCGTCCCTCGGTGGCCGCCAGTCAACAAGCCAACGCGCAAAGTTTTTATTTTCTGGCGGACTACCATGCGCTCATCAAAACGGGCGACCCCGCGCGCATCCAGCAGTCCACGCTGGAGATCGCCGCCAGTTGGCTGGCCGCTGGGCTGGACCCAGAGCGCGTTACCTTTTACCGCCAGTCAGATATCCCGCAGATCCCTGAACTTACCTGGTTTTTAACCTGCGTTTTGGGCAAGGGCGTGCTCAACCGTGCGCATGCCTACAAGGCACAGGTTGATAAAAATCTGGGCAATGGCGTGGATGCGGATGCCGATGTGACAGCGGGCCTTTTCATGTACCCGGTGTTGATGGGTGCTGATATTTTGATGTTCAAAGCAAACAAAGTGCCGGTCGGCCGTGACCAGATTCAGCACATTGAAATGGCGCGTGACATGGCCAAGGCTTTTAACCACATGTATGGTGATTTGCTGGTGTTGCCCGAAGCGTTGATAGAGGAATCTGTCGCCACACTGCCCGGCCTGGACGGCCGCAAGATGAGCAAGAGCTATGACAACACCATCCCGCTGTTTTCATCGCGTGAGCAACTGAAAAAACTCATTGCTGGCATCGTCACCGACTCGAATTCGCCGGGCGTTGCCAAGCAAACCGAAGGTTCAGCGCTGTTTCAGATGTACCAAGCCTTTGCAGGTGCTGACGAAACCGCCACCATGCGCCGCGCCTACGCTGATGGCATTGCCTGGGGAGATGCCAAACAGATGCTGTTAGAACGCATTGACAAAGACATTGCACCCATGCGCGAGCAGTATCAGGCGTTGATGGCTGACCCGGCAAAAATTGAGGCGATTTTGCAGGCTGGTGCGCGCAAGGCGACTGGCCTGGCTGCGCCCTTGATGCGCGAGTTGCGCCATGCCGTGGGTCTGCGCAAATTGGCGCTGCCCACAGTTACAACTGGCAATTCAAAGGTAGCAAAACCACTGCTGCCCAGCTTCAAACAGTACCGTGAGGCCGATGGCCAGTTTTACTTCAAACTGCTCAGCCCCGAAGGGAGATTGCTGGTGCAAAGCCTGGGGTTTGCGTCAGGCAAAGAGGCGGCAAAGACGATTGCGGCTTTGCAGCAGCAGGGTGCAGCGGCCTGGCCTGACCTGCAACACAAGGTGCAACCGTTGTCAGAAGTCACATCCGACGACGTCAAAGCAGCTCTTGAACTATTGATGCACAGTGCAAAAACACATTAATTCAAAATAATTAGCGTCTACCGCAAACCACAATTGTGTTGTTCTAAACATCAAAAAAAGAGACAAAATACCGTTTATGAAGGAATTCTTCAATAGGAGAACCATCATTCGAGAGTTATGCTTGACACGTTATTTTTTTACTGTTTGAAAATTACATGAGTATTTTTGTTGTTGATGACCACCCCTTGATGCGCGAAGCCATCGCAATGCTGATACGTCGCCTGAGTCCAAGCACGCCAGTCATTGAGCTCGACAGAATCGCGGTGGTGGCAGCGGCGGTTCAGCAGCATGGCGAGCCCACACTGATTTGCCTGGACTTGAAGCTGCCTGACACTCATGGTGTATCAGGCATGCGGGAACTCAAACTGCGTTACCCGAATGTTCCTATGGTTGTGTTGACCGCCATGGCAGGCTCCGACTATGAAGACCTCGCCATAGAAGCAGGTGCCGACGCATTCATTGAAAAATCAGCCGGCGCGACTGAAATCAGCAATGTGCTCCGCCTGTTTTTAACCGCCGACCTGGAAACTGAAGCCCCGGTGAAGATTGAAAAGCTGTCCAAGCGCCAAAAGCAATTGCTGATATTGCTGGACAAGGGCCAGAGCAATCGTGACATTGCCGAGACTTTGCAAATCAGTGAGCACACGGTCAAGGTTCACTTGTGGCGCCTGTTTCGCAGGCTCAATGTCAAGAGCCGCTCTCAGGCCAGTCACCTTGCACGCACGCAGGGTCTTTTGTAACCCGGCCATTTGAATTTGCATCAAACCTGAATGCCTTCAGTACAGCGCGCCAGCAGCGGATTAGTGCTGACTTTTCAGGCTGGTTTGTTAGGTGTTGTTTACACCGTTTTGTCGACCCCGGCAGCCCACACGTCCAACAGTCAAACACTGGCCGCCATCATCTGGCCAGCGCCCGCCATCGCAGTGGCTGTCTTGTGGCAGCTGCCCTATCGGCAATGGGGCATCTTTTTATTGGCCGTATTTCTGGCCATGCTTTTTGTTGGCGACAGGGATTCGCTGTCGCTCAACGCCGATGCTGCGTTTGCGCTGCTCAATGTCTTTCAGGTTGCGCTTTACACATTTTTGGGACGCCGTTTTGTCAGCGATCAAAACGACATTGACTCGACGGCCAAGCTGGCCAGGTACATGTTTTTTTTGCCCTTGCTGGGTACTGCGCTGGTAGCAGCGCTGGGCGGCATGATCGGAATGCTGACCAAGCACACCAGCTGGTTTGATGAATGGCGCGTCATGATGGTGGGTAACGGTTTGGCCATATTGGTGTTGCTGCCGGCTTTGCTGACATGGTTCGCCATCAACACACCCCGCGCAAACGAGCCGTCCAACCCAACAACACAAACTGCGCTCACAGTCGCTGTGCTAACAATGGCCTTGCTGGGGGCAGCGGCCATCGCACCCGCGTTCAATGCAGAATTGCTGCGCATCCTTTTGTCTGTCGTGCTTGTCTGGGCGGCGATACGGGGCGGCATCAAGGCTGCCTCACTGGGTGTGGTGGTGGCTGCCATTGCTGGCATCGGCATCACCATGTCAGGCCTTGGGCCGTACAGCGCGCTACAACGCCAAAACGGCGTGTGGGATCTGCAACTGGACCTTGCTGGTCTTGCCCTACTGACTTTTTTTGTTGCGGCGGCGGTGCATGAACGTCAAATCCTGAGCGGTCGACTGGAGCGCGCCAGACGTTTTGAAACCATGGGCATGCTCAGCGGCGGTATTGCCCATGACTTCAACAATATTCTGGGGGCAGTGGCAGGCTATGCAGAATTGGCGACAGAGCGTGAAAAAAATGGCCAGCCTTTGGG
This sequence comes from Polaromonas sp., assembly GCA_049653085.1. Taxonomy (GTDB): domain Bacteria; phylum Pseudomonadota; class Gammaproteobacteria; order Burkholderiales; family Burkholderiaceae_C; genus Polaromonas. The sequence continues at coordinate 75,317 of JBASFP010000082.1, read as the reverse complement.
CGGTGCGTTGAATGAAGTCAATGCAGCAGTTGTGCGTGGCAAAGACCTGACTGAACAAATACTGCTGGCAGGGCGGCGCGGTGCAAAAAACAGAGACATCGTAGACCTGTGCGATACGGTCTGCGACAGCTTGTCGCTGGTTCGTCCATCACTTCTGCCTGGCGTGGATGTGCTGGTCAGCGTACCAGCAAAGCCCGTCTGTGTCTCAGCCAATGCGGGGCAGTTGGTACGTGCCGTCATGAACCTGATGCGCAATGCGTCTCAGGCAACCCAAAACCAGATCAGCGTCACCCTGACAGTGATCCATCATGCATCGCATCAATTGCCCGCCCCAGCGGCGTTTGATCGACAGGCTGATACCGTGGCGGGGGAATGGCTTGACCAGGACTGTGCCTGGCTCGATGTGCTGGACAACGGTCACGGCATCCCCAAGCAACATATTCATCAGTTGTTTGACCCGTTTTTTACCTCCCGTTCTGGCTTGGGGAGCAAAGGGCACGGCACTGGACTTGGGCTGGCCATTGTTGCGGGAGTTGCATCAGACCATGCAGGTGGTGTGGCGGTGTGGAGCAACGAGGGCACTCAAACACTTTTTCGATTCATGCTGCCGTTGTACACAGGCGTTTCTGAAAACCCGCCCATGCCACCCGACTCGCCAGGGCGTGGCGACCTGGCGATCATCTTTTCTGATGCGGCAGATCAGCGCACAAGAGCCGAAAACATGCTCGCAGAGTTAGGATTCGAGCCCACAGGTTACGATCCCTCGGTGATGACAATACCTGCCGTGCAAACTCAACTCCTGGATGCCCAGTTGCTGGTCTGGATTGAACCTGAAAATCCGGATTCGAACGACCGCATACTGTTTGACAATGCACGCCAATCATCTCCCCATGCGGCGCTGGTCGTATTCAAACAATCCTTTATAAATCTTGGCATTAACCTGTGCCAAGGCACAGTCAACATCAGTGGCGAATTGACGGCGGCATCCCTCGGTCAAGCGATCAAAATGATGCCTGAATATGGTCGCATCAAGGTTGATTTGTCAAAGGCTCAGACAGTATGACCGCGTTTGCACAGCCAGCGATTCTGGTGGTTGATGATGATGACGCTTTGCGAACACTGCTGGTGGACTATCTGACAGGTCACGGCTTGTCAGTCAAGGGAGTCGGAACTGCCACCGAGGCCGTCAAGGCCGTTTCAAAAAACACCTTTCATCTGGTGCTGCTGGATTTAAGCCTGCCGGACGGTGACGGGCTTGATCTGGCCCACAAGTGGCGTCAAAACCATCAGATGGCCATCATTTGCCTGACAGGCCGCTCGGAAGAGGCAGACAGGGTGATGGGACTTGAGCTGGGTGCAGATGACTACATCACCAAACCCTTTTCGTTGCGCGAAGTGCTGGCCAGAATACGTGCGGTCACGCGCCGCGCTGGCGCGCCAGGTCAGGACGCTGCGCCTGCCAATCCGCCTTACCAAAACAGCAGCGTTCAAGTCCCCGTCACCCGGGGCAAACACCCGCGTTCTTACAGATTTGCGGCCTGGACTTTGAATTTAAACACGCGCCGACTCACCTCACCCGAAGGTGAATTGGTGGCGCTGACGAATGCTGAATTCAATTTGCTGGTGGTGTTTTTGGGAACGCCTGAAAGAATCGTTTCACGCGAGCAACTGCTGGAGCGAACACGCGCTTTTGACGATATTTACGATCGCGCCATTGATGTGCAAATACTGCGCCTGCGCAGAAAGCTTGAAAGTGACGCCAAAAACCCGACGCTTTTATGTACCGAGCGTGGCGTTGGCTATTATCTGAACACCACCGTTGAAGCACTTTGGGAATAACAGGTCAAAACCCGGTTTTTTGAGCCGCAAACTAACATGGCAAATACAACCATCACAGAACTTGGCAAACAAGCGATTGCCGGGCCGATGCCCGCTGGCAACGAGGTCAGGGAAGATCCAGACTTTGAATTGCTTGAAAGCGAGATTGCCAAGCTGTCCAGCCCAGTTCACAGCAGCACGCTGGACTGGGGCAAAGTCACCCAACTATCAGCTGATTTGTTGTCAAGCAAAGGCAAAGACCTGCTGGTTGCCTGCTATTTGACGGGCGGCTTGTTGGAGACACGCGGTTTGCCTGGATTGGCAGACGGATTGCGTGTGTTGGCTGATTTGCTGGAGACTTACTGGGACACACTGTACCCAACCCTTAAACGCATGCGGGGTCGTCGCAATGCATTGCAGTGGCTGATTGACCGCATCCAGCAACGTGCTGCAGAGTCTGACTGGGCCTCGATGGCACCTCAGCCCGAAGAGTTACTGGCAGCGCTGGTCAGCAACCTGCAATGCATTGACAAGGTCTTGCTCGATAAGGACTCGGAGGCCCCCTCCGTACGCACCATATTGGTCTTGATCAAAGCCATACCGGCTATTGACACAACGCCAGTAGAGGCGAAAGCTGACGCGCAAAACACTGCTGACAAAAGTGCAACGCAGGCAAGTGCTGCTGACACAAAACTTGAATCAAGCGCGCAATGCGAGCGTTCGCTTGAGGCGGCGTGCGAGCAGCTGGGCCACATTGCCGAATGGTATTTGAACAACGATGCCAGCAACCCGGTGGCTTATCGGCTGGATCGGCTGGCAGCCTGGACATCACTGAACGCATTGCCGCCGGCTGACAGTGGGCAGACCAAGATACCACCGCCGATATCTCAAATTGTGGAAGCACTGGAACGCCTGAAAAGCAGCCAGTCTGATGCTGAGCTGGTGCAATTTGCAGAAGCTCAGTTGTCAACCTTTCCGTTCTGGCTGGACCTTAATTGCATTTGCGCCCAAGCCTTGAGCCGCATGGGTGCAGATTTTGCTGCTGCACAAGCTGAAGTTTGCGGTGAAACTGCAAGGCTTATCGCGCGATTGCCAGGCTTGTCAGAGTTAAGTTTTGATGGCGGTATGCCATTTGCAGATGGCGATACGCAAAGGTGGCTGAGCACATTGGCTTCCAGCCAATCCAAATCTGTAGGAGGCACCTCCAACCGCAGCAACGCACGCGAATCCGAATCCGTTCTGGCGGCTATTGGTAATGCGAGAGCGCTGGCAGCCAGTGATGATTTGATAGGTGCCGCCGATTGTCTTCAGCAACAACTGGCGTTAAATCCGCCTACCAGGGATCAGTTCGTACTCAGAATCAGGTTGTGTGAAATGCTTTTGGTGCATCGCCCACGCGCTCTGCTCAAAGGTTTTGCGCAATCACTGCTGGCCACCATTGACCGCCACGATTTGGCTTCATGGGATCCAGCGCTGGCACTGGACGGCCTGAAAGTCGCCTATGACGTGATGTCGCGTGATGACGAGGACAAGGAATCTGTGAACGCGCTGCTGACACGTATGGCGGCACTGGATGCGGGTATGGCCGTCAAGCTGCTGGCCTGAAATTTAACTTCAGCAACTTGCGGCACAGCTATTTGGCAGGAGAACTGCCCTTGGGAGCCGAAGCAGGAGCGGCACTGCCAGGCGCGGCGACGGGCATCTGCCGCGCCACCAATTCCTTGAACATGGCCTGCGTGTCCTGCGACTTGTGGGCCACCAGACGTGTGTCCCAGCAAACACCAATCTGCTTGGGGAGCGAGACTTCTATGACAGGTGCTGTGCTGTTACCCACACCACCAGAATTGGAAAGCTTGGCTTCAATGCCGCGCTGTTCACGCAGAATTTGAGCATCTTGCAAGCGCTGTTTTTCAGCGACTTTTTCCTTGTCCTGTTTGTCCAGACTATCCAGTTGCTGTGCTGCCTTCAAAATGGCATCGTTGCCATCAAAGTTGTAGCGCAAGCTGATTTGCCTGACCCCCAGCGCATCCAGTTTTGCGCGTGCCGCTGGAAATTCATCCACATTAAATTGCCGGTTTCCATCCCTGAAGTCCTGCAAAAACTTCACGATGCCAGTGGCACCCGGGTATTTTTTAGTCAGCACCTGGTCTTCAATTTTGATTTGTAGTGTGACATCGCCGCACTGTTTGTCTGCCACCGGAAAACTGTCAGTGGCAGGAAAGTTGTAGTTGTTGATGATGCGTGCGCCGGCAGCACACTGAACCGTCAACACGGTCAAAAATGGTTTGGCTTTGGCGCCTGGGTTCACATTGGTGGGCTGGGCAGTGATGGACAACTGCAAAACCTGCGCTTTTAGAGTGTCTGCTTTTTGCTTGATATCGGCCAGTGCGCGGTCGAGCTGTGTGATGGCCTGCTGGGCTTGTAGCTGATTTTTTTGACTGACCAGTTTGTCATTCTGATCTTGCTGTTCTGAGCGTTGCTGGGTGACCAGTTGCTCAACCCGCTTGCCAGCAGCATCATTGAGCATGGGTAAAAACTGGCGGGTAAATGGAACGCTGTAACCCAGCGTTTGTACCGCAGCAAATTTGTTGGCGTCACGCTGCAAGAAAGGCTTGGCCGGCCCGTCGGCAAAAGCCCATACCGTTCCTTTGGCACCATACAGTTGGTCAACCATCGACACCATATTGGGCGCGGTTTGGAGCGGCCAATCCACTTTGGATGCCCAATCAGACTGAAGCGAGCATGAGGTCTGCTCCATGGTGTAAGCCAGTACGAACCGAAGCGGCCCACCCATCAGTTGCCAGATGATTTCATCGTTGATGGTGTCGTAGCCAACCAGTTTGCGAAGATTGACCAGCCCTTCTGCAGCGGCTTGCAAACCGGAGGCCTTGACGGCCGGGTCGGTTGAAAACCCCTGAAAATCAGCCGCCACCTGATAGGCTTTGCCAGTACCCGTCGATACCTCGGCCGATACAGCATTGAGATCCTTGAAGAATTTTTGCAGGGTCGCGACTGCACCCAGGTTGTTTTTAACCGTGGTTTCACCTTGCCTGGCTGCGCCAGAAAGCACCTCTTTCATCGCCTTGCCACCCACAGTGTTGATGGTTCCCACCACATTCAAGGCATCGCCGGCAGCACCTGATCGTGCAGCCTGCCTGCGCAGCTCACCCAGCTCGCGCGAAAGCCGAATCCAGCTTGGCAGTTGGTCTGCGCCATCAGCGCTGAACTCTTCATTTAATTTGTCCATTAACTGAAAGTAAGCCCCTTGCGAACTGCTGACCGTACCCAAAGCCGCGCGCCACTCCAGTTCACCTTTAAGAATGCGTTCACTGTCGGTGAACCCCGAGACAAACTTTTGCCAGGCTTCCAGACGTTGCTGTTTGTACCAAACCTCAAAAGCACTGCGCTGGGCTAAAAATTTCGGCCCGTCGTCAATACTCTTTTCCATCTCCAACAAATAACTGTCAATTTCCTTTTTACCTGCAAGCGTAAAAGCTTCGGGCACATACAAACTGCCCTTGGGTAGAACCACAATACCGAGCTGTTTTTCGGGTTGCCCCCACAGTACGCCCAAGGTCAAAGGTTTCAGGTTGACATCTGCCATCGGGAAACCAGTGACCCACGTGAGCGCGGGGTCAATATAGGCCAGCCGGTTCAGCGATTGCCGCTCTAACCGCAGCCGCGACGAAACATAAGGATCACCAGGCGCGGTCCAGGCCATATTGGCAATGTAGAGTCCATTCAAACGCGCATAAAAAGCAGGTGTGTAACGGTTGACATGCTGCTGCTGGGGCATGGCAAGCAGCGCCTCCCTGTCTGCGCCACGCTGGCGTGCATCAAGCAGGTTGATGTAGCGCACCAGATTGCGCATCAGCCGAGGAAACTCGTTGTCAGGGTCATTGGACAAAACCCGTTCTGCATCGGTTCGCGCATTGGCATCGGCTACAGGCAAGACAAATTTGCGAAAGTTGTCGTTGTAACTTCTTTTGAGCCGATCTTCAAGGTCATCCATGTTGGTGGTTGCCACCATCCATCGACTTTTCCAGTCATCATCGCGCTTTTCCATCAGCACAATGGTTTCGCTTAAGCGCTCCAGAGCAGTGACATCATCTTCCAGACGCCCCGAAAATTTGGTTTCCAGCCGGCCTCTTTCCTGCAACTGGTTCAGCGTTTCAATGTTGTGCAAAAAACCTACCGTCATGAAGATGGCTACCGCAGTCGTCAGCAAAATCCACGCCACCAGCCCCAGGTTTTGAGTCGCCACACGCCACGGATTGCGCAGGGAAGCAGGCAGCGAAATATGCCTGTCCTGCGGCAACACCCGGCCAAAAAAATCATGCAAAAACAAGCCGCTGTTCTGACTTGAGTGAGCCGGTACTGCGGGCAATACCTGGCCGAGCAAGCTGGATACCGCGCCGCCTTCTTGCAAACCACTGCTGAAAAAGAGGCCGCGCAGAAAAGGCGTTTCAAGATACGCACTGTCGCCCAGGCAAGCGCGCAGGAACACTTCAACCCCGTTTTTGAGCTGTTGCAACTCGTTGGGAAACAGCAAAAGCTCAGGCGACACTTTGCTGCTGCGTGACACCAGTGTCATGCGCAAAGCTTGCAGTCGCGCATCGATGCTGCCAAAGGCTTTGTCCAGAAACCCTTCTTCATCTCGCCCATCATGGCCGGCAGGTGTTTGCTCGGCCAGAAAACCCATCGCCTGTTCAAGCGCGTTTTCAGGCAGTTGCCTGACCCACTCCTCCAGCCCATACAGTCTGTCGCATTGCGTGACCAGCACATAAACCGGAAAGCGTTTTCCAAACAGACGGATCAACTGCTCAATCCGCTCACGAATGACCCGGCCTTCTTCCAGCAATGCGTCCTTGTCAGGTCGCGCCAGCCGTTCAGCACTGATGGCCAGCACCAGGCCGTTCAGCCCTTCTTTGCCACGGTATTTCGCCAGCATGTCCAGGCCTAGTTCCCACTCACTGCGATCCTGCTCAAGATCCGTAGCCTCAACATAACGGCCTGCACAGTCAATCACCACGGCACGATCAAAATACCACCAGTCGTAGTTGGCGGTTTGTTCGATGGGCGCGTTTTGACTCACTTTCTGGATCGACGATGACAGCCGGGTACGTGTCAATGCGGTGGTTTTACCAGTGCCAGAGCGTCCAACCACCATGTACCAGGGCAACACATACAACGGATTTCCAAAGCGCTTCAAACTTGAACTGCGCAGAGTGGCGACTGCATTTGTCCATTTGCGGGTGAGAAGAACCCGTGGAGAAAGTTGTTTGGCCGCTTTACCCTGGTCAGCCGCTGAAAGCTGGGTCATTCGGCTGCGTGAACGCATCACCTGAACCAGCCGTATGGTGAATCTCGTCAGTGCATACAAGCCCAAACAGCCTAAAAAGACAGCCAGTGCAGCCCACAGCGGCCACTGCATGAACAGTGTCAAACCCCAGCTGGCTACGCCAAGAAAAATCAGGACAAAAGTCCAGATGAGGATGGTGCGAAGCAATTTCATTTGATTTGCGCCATGATGGCGTTGACAGATTGCCAGATGATCAAATGGTAAACACCGTAAAGAACCACCAACACCATCAGCGGGACAAGCAATACGCTGGCAGTCAGCGTCGACATTTTCCAGCCCCAGCGATTGGCAACTTTATCGCCCAGGGTTTTTTTCTGTCGCAATGAAGCGGCATACGCTTCAGGAAACATCATTTTCCCGGCCTCGCCTTGCAACGCCTGCCCATCCTGCACAAGTTGCTTGAGACTGCTGTTCTTGATATCTGCCAGCGTCTGGGGGTTGCGGTCATAACCGTAGCGACCGGCAAAACCCATGCAGATACAAAAGAAGTAAACCTCACGCACCTGTGATTGCTGTGGACTCAAAGCGTCCATTCGTGTAAAGAAGGCCACGCCAGCGTTGGAGACATTGAAATATCGGCGTTGCAACAGTTGTCTTTTCCAGCCGTCCACACCAGCCCAGGGTGTGGCCAACATCATTTCGTCGATCCAGGCGGCAACAGCAAATGACGCATCAGTCGTGTCGATCTCATTGAAGCCAGCACTTTGAGCCTGGATTTTGGCTTCACGCAGCAAAGAATCAATCTGCCCCTGAACCGACATGACATCGCCTGAGGGCTGGCTCTGAAAATGGCGCACATAAGCCATCAGAGGGATGAAGCAATCAACTAAATGCACGTTATCTCCGCAACACAACGATTTCAGCCTTCAGGTCTGCAGGCGCATCCATCCAGTACAAGGCGATCGTGCCTTCGCGCTCAACCACTTCCCACTGCTGGCTCATCTGTTCGATGCGGAAATAGTAGGAATAAGACCTTCGGGGCAAGCCCTGGGGTGCAGCGGTCATGTGGATCAACTCAATGCCCGGCAAGGCGTGCGCCACCAGACCCGCCATTTCGTCAAGGGCTGCCAATCGCGCATCGTGAGAAATCGCACCGACCACCCACTCGAGTTCCTTCTCTGTCCGTATGACCAGATAAAAACGGTTTCTCTGGCCAAAAAAGTTGCGCGGCAGTTGGCCCACATGGTAGCCGTCACGGTATTCAAGCACGGCCAAAAATTCTGGGCCTACCGTGATCTCATTGAGCAAATGACTCACCATGGCCTTGACACGTTCAAAGCATTTACCCAAATCCGTGTGGTCGTAAGGCGGCAAGCCGGGCGTGCCATCTTCGGCCTCTCCCAGCATGTTGAAACGCTCTGAGAATGAACTCAATTCACCGATCAATTGACGCATGGCGCCATAAGCCAGCCAGGGGTGTACCTGGCGAGTTTCTGTCAGGTGAAAAAGATACGGGCTGGCGCGATTCAGTGAGCGCAAGGCCAGCAAGAACACCATGTAGCTGGCATCAAACTCGGCCTTTTGCATTTCGCGCGGGCTTTTGTATTCTTGCAGTTGCCTGGCCCTGCCGGTTAACTCGTCCCGGATGTCCTTGACCATGCGCATCAGGACGCTGGAGCCAGAAATTGCATAGCAAGGCGGAATAAAAGTCTCTGACAATTTGATGGCATCGCCATCACGCACCAAACGCGCAATGGGAATCAGACTGTAGTCCTGCAGCTTGTCCAGCTCGGTTTCAAAAAATACCTTGACCACATGCAACAAGCTCCTGACCTGAGCAGCAGGGCCGTCTGAGTAGATATCCGCCACTTCAGGCGGATTTGACAAACTGGCAAATCGGGTGCTCGCACTGCCTGCTTGGGTCAGGTCGTCCACCACGGCCACATTGTTTTCAACGGGACTTAATTTTTTAAGCCCAAGATAAACCATGAAAGGTTTGTCACCCTCAACCCAATCGATGTCAAATGGCCGGGCCTGAATGACGGCATTGCCAGGGTATTCAACATAGGTGCGATCCGGGAACAGCATGCGCACAGACTGGACTTCTACCGTGCGGTTGGCAACGGCTGATGCCACCAGTTCCAGTTCGCCAACGCCCCAAAAATGCGGCAAACCTGCCTCACGGATCGGTTTTTGCTGAAACTGGTTGTGCAGGTCAGCCATCTGGAAATGCTGGGGCTGCAAGAACATGCCCTGATGCCAGTAAATGCTTTGTGTTTCTTCCATGACTTTGCTAGCTGTCCTTATTTACTGATTTTTTTGACGGCATTGTTGAGATCTATCGCGCGCTGAATATCTTTCAGATCCAGCTTGAGCTCTTTGCCTCCACCATCCAGTGGCACAGCCTCCTGCAACTTCTTGGCTGTGGGGTCATGGTTCAGCCGTTGCGCATTGAGCAGTTCACTGGCACCAAAATTAAGGCGCAAAGCCAGCACGGCAGGCGCAGCCTTGTAGGTGGTGGTCACCAAGCCATCGCTTTCAACCGTCAAGGGTATCTGGAAAAGGCGCGCACTTTTGGCGGCATCCATTTGGTAATAACCCGCCGTGATGCCAATAAATTTGGCCTTCTGCGCCCGATCCAGAGACAGAATAGAGCGCTGCTCGGGTTTGACGATATACCGCCCAAACTGAATGAAGCCTTCCCCACCTTTGCCGCTTTCAAGTGCCTTGGCGACCAGGTTCATGTCCGCTACAAGTTTGTAAAAGGCTGCCGAGTCTTCCATTTGGTAGACCCCCATCAGCAGGGTATGGGCTTCACCGGCAAATTCATTCAATCGTGTGTCGGCTTCAATTTCAATGACGACCGCATTGGGGGCAAACTCCCAGGCGATTTCGGCAACCGCCTGCTTTTTTGAGTTGCCCCCCAAGAGGGAGTTGGCAGCGGCGCACCCCCCCAGTGAAAACACGACCGCCAGCAAGCACAGGCACACGCCCTGCCTGAGTGGCGAGTGAGATGAAAAAACCGTGTCGTTACTGGGCATCTGCCGGCACCGTTTGAAGGGCAAGTTTGGAAATTGTGCGAGACAAGGATAATAATATGCCATGCTCAATACCACGGCAATTTCTGTGCTGTTTTCTGCTCGCAAAAACCAAAGCGGCAGGCTGGCTGCCTTCAGCGCAACCCTGATGCTGGCCATGCCAGCGTTTTGTCAAACCGACATTCAGACGCCTGAACCCGTTTTTCAGCCCGTCGCGGTGCCGGTGTTGTACGCCTACGCGACCCTCAGTGCGCAAAAAACTGTCGCTGAAACCTGCTGGGAAGTCCTGATACCTGAGCGTCAACTGCTGATTCGCGAAAACAACGCAAAGCCCTGGTGGATCAAAAACGCTGTGCCGATGGCAGGTGCGGCGATGGGCGGCGTCACCGCAGGTCTTGTCTTCAAGCGCCATGCCAAGGCGGCCGTTTTCAAACGCTGGGGCATCCCCGTGATGCTGGGCGGTGCCGGGGCAGGTTTCTTTTTGGGGCCGGGCGGCGTGGCAGGTGCTGTACTGGGTGGCGGGCTGGCTGAAATACTTGGCAAGCGCAAGAAACCTATCACCATAGGTGGCGCAATTGGCGGCGCCATGGCGGGCAAAGCACTTTGGGAAATGGTGTTCCCGCCGGCTGTACCGCCTCCACCCAGCGATGACCCTGACGACGATATTCCGGTCGAGGTTTTTTTGCGCGACCAGGTTTGCGGCAAAAAACTGGACATCGCTTTCAATCAGTCGATGTACCGGGTCAGCTACCGGTTTAATGGGGAAGAGTTCACAACCGACCTGCCCTATGACCCCGGTGAAGCCCTGCTGATTGGTGCAACGGGTGAAGTCACGGGACCTGCCAGAATCCGGCTTGACTAGCGAAAAAAACCTGCTTTGTTTCAAGTCAGTTCCACCACGTCTGCTGACGAATCACCCGTATCGCTGTAAGGCATGAACAGCACCGCATCCGGGCAACCCTTGACCCGGGCAAAGTAAGACTCACCCGCAGCCACCTTGTTGCGAACTGCCCATGCCATGAAGTCTCGCTCACCCACTTTGATCTGTAGACCTTCCTGGGCAAACTCAAGCGTTGCTTTTTCTGGCAGCACACCTTGGGGGCCAACCGCCTGAAAAGTGATTTCGGTATTGGCCCCTGTGACGCCAAACACCACACCGTCCCACACGCCATCTACCGGCCCGATTTCAAACCATTGACCCAGGCGCTCATCACCGAGTACGTCGAGTCGATAGTCGGTGGGTCGGGCTTTACCCGTCATGCTGGCCTTGGCAACAATTTTGGCTGGCCACGAGGTGGCAGATTCCAGCATGACCTCAGCACCTTGCAAGAGCTGCGGCAACGCAGCCTGTGCAGGCACTGCACAATTCCATAGGGTCAGCACGGGGAACTGCCCACCACGCAACTGACGCAGCCCGGCAGCCATCAGCGACAAACCATATCGAACCGATGGTTTTTTGACGGTCTCCTCGTCGACCAGCACCAGCCAGGCATCAGCACGCGCTTCTTGCAGCGCATCAATGGCGACACGCCAAGCCAATTTTTCGGGCACATCGGCCCAGAAATGGCCTTTGCAATCCAGACCGTAGCGCTTGAGCACATGGGTGATGGCAGCCACGCGCGGTTGGTCTTCTTTAAGAGCAGTGATCCAGACAGTTTTCATGGGTTCTCCGATTCAAGCAGCCAGAACCAGCACGCGAAGCTGACTAGGTACCAAACTGACGCCTGGACAGTTGGTAGAGTTTTGCAGGTTCATGCTGGTCATCCGTGTCGCAGGCAAGCCACCCGCCAAAACTGTAAATGCACCGGTCAAGCCGCGCGACGGCCCCATCACCACGCCGGATGCAACCCCCATATTCAAACCCGCGTTGTCGCCATTGGTCAGCGGGATGACTGTTCCCAGGTTGTGAGCAGGCGTACCACCAAAAAGCACGTTATAGGCTGCTGGCACACCCATCATGCCTGTCGCTACATTTGGATAAGGGATGGGAGTGGGAATAGGGCCAGCCGGCGTCGGAATGGGTGTTAAACAAACATCCGGGAAACCCATGTTCATGCCACCCATTTGTGAATTTGCAAACATTTATTTGACTCCTTAGCCGAGGTGAATCTGTTCAGCATCCATTTTGACCAATTCATCGGCGGTAACCAATGCGTATTTGCCATGCAATTGCAAACTGGTATCAGCGTGGTAGTCAATCTGCCCGGCTTTGACCTGATCCAGCTCTTGTACCTGCCTGTAAGAACGGCTGACCCGGGCATGACAACGCTCCAGCACAGAATCAAAACTGCGACCCACTGTTTTAACCGTGTCAATGCAACTGCGCCAGGCCTCGCCCACGATAGACAGGTGATGAATCGTGACATCACCCTGCAAGGCATCGACCCGTAACTGCGCAGACTGTACGCTGACCTGATGCGCTGATTGCAAGGCCAGTCCGTCACGCCCAGTAATTTTGAGTGTGCCGCCTTTTGTTTGAATATCGGTATCGGCAGGCAAAGTCAACTGCGCTCCGCGTAAGCCTGCTCTGACCAGCACAGCCAGTACATAGTCGTCACCCTCGGTATCTGTGACCAATAAAACCTTGTCTCCCACTTCAGGTTGCAGCAGGCAGCTGGGTGCGCACTGCGCCTGATACCTGGCGCTGTCAGTCTGCACGGCAACCTTGTCACCCACTGCCACAACTACACCGTATTGCTGATAAACGGTGACCAGTTTCGGTTGAATCGCCAAATTAGTCATGTCATTGCCTTTTAAAAATAAATGTGTTTGTTGTACTGGTTTACCAATCGTCAAGCCGTTAAAGCCCAATCTTCTGACGCCGCCAAATCTGCATCGGTTTCAAGCGCCAGCGCGCGGCTGGCACCGTTGAAATTTGCGCCCTCTTCCTTGACGCGATGAAAAACCGCCCTGAACAGCTTGGCGTTGCCAAAATCAGCACGGGTCAAGTCGGCATGCGAAAAATCGCAGTAAGTCAAATCAGTCGCGTTAAAAATGGTGGCGTTGCAAATGGCTTTTTTGAATTGAGCCTGCTGCATGTCGCAGCCTGAAAAATTGGCGGCTGACAAATTGGCCGACATAAAAATGGCTTGTGGCAAGTGCGCCCCTACAAACAGCGCCCCACTGGCATTGGCATCCGGGAAGATGGCATTGCCCAACTTGCAACCCTGAAAGATGGCATTGCTCAGGTTGGCATCTTTGAAGTTGCATTGCGTCAAATCTGAGCCGGAGAAATCAACGCCTGACAAGTCCGCGCCTATAAATTGCGTCATCTGCAGCTGCATGCCCTTGAGTTTCAGACCCTTGAGGTTTGACTTGACAAAAATTGTGTTGGAGCACACAGCGCCCTCCAGAAAACTGGCCGACAAATCGGTGCTGACGACGGCTGTCTGTTTGAGCTGCGCCTGACGCAAGGTCGCTCCGGCCAGTGTTGACTCCAGTATGGCTGCACGATCCAGATTGGCGTGATCGAAAACCACGCGGCTTAAATCACACTCAATCAGCTTGGCGATGGTCATGTCAGCGCGTGTGAACAGCGCCCCGGTCAAATCGCATTTGATGCAGCTTGAATTGGCAAAGTAGGCATTGGTAAAGTTGACGCCTGCCAATTTGCAGTTCACAAAGTTGCTCAAGTGCAAATGCGTGTCGCTAAAGTTTGCGCCCGTCAAGTCGCAGTGGGTGAAGGCGCTTTCGTCAATCGTCGAGCCCGACAGGTTGGCACCCTGAAAATTTGATTTATCAAAAATACCACCCGACAAATCAGCGCCAGACAGATCCAGGCCTGAACAATCGAGCTCAGATACCACGTCGCCACCGTGAACCATTGCCAGCAGTTCTTGCCGGTTCATGATTTCGCCTTCTTGAGCAAAGTTTTTTTCATGTTGGCGCGTTCAAAAACCGTGCTGTCGTCATGGCTGGCGCGCAAAAAATCTGCCATGTAAAGGTTAGTCCCAAAAAAAAGCGTGCCTTTCATGTCAGCCTTCTGCAAATTGACTTGCTGCAAATTTGCGCCCGAAAAATCTGAGCCAGCAAGTTTTGCCTTAACGAGCTGCAAGTTAATCGCGGTTGCCGCTTTGGCATTAACGCTGGTCAGCAGGCACTCAGACAAATCGGCATCGGTCAACGTCGCCTTGGTAAACACGCTTAGATGCAAATCCGAGCCGCGAAAGTTGGCCTTTTGCAGATTGCTACCTGTGAAATTGGCGTGCTGCAACTTGCAATCCTTAACCGCACAAAAACCGACCAGGCTGGCACCTGAAAAATTAACCCGGCTACCTTGTGCAGTCAAAAATACCACGCCATCCAGACAGGCGTTGCTGAAGTCCGCATTGTCCATGCGGCAGTTTAAAAACATGGCTTTGTTGAGTTTTGCATTCACAAATTTGATGCCTGCCATGGGCAGTTCAGGCAAGCCTTCCATATCTGGCTTGGCATCAGGTGCAGGCATCAGGTCAACCTGAATAAATTTCACTTCAGGTGCATTGACGCCCGAAAAATCAGCCCCGGCCAGTTTCGCGCCCATTAGGTCGCATTTGCTTAACTCAGCACCGCGCAAATTGATGCGGGTCAAATCGGCCCCTGCCAGTTTGGCACTGGCAAAATTGGCGGCACTGGCATCTACGCCAGCCAACTTTGCAAAGCCCAGATTCGCGCCCGCAAAGTTGGCTTTGGTCAGCGTGGCTTCAGTAAAAATTGCGCGTGCCAGAACCGCAGTAGAAAAGTCGGCGCCTGTCAGATCAGCCCCTGAAAAATTCACACCTTCCAGCAGCGCGCCTGCAAAGTTGGCAGATGCCAGCTTGAGCCCAGAAAAATCAGCCCCTGAAAAATCCCGGCCTGCAAATTGGTCTCCACGCGCCACGCCTTGCAGCACATCAGCCCTGGCTTTGGCGTTGTCTTCATCAGAGTAAGCGCCTACCGCAGGGTAGACATGCGCAAAGTCACGGTAAGCCTTCATCAGTGCGACGTCGCCTTCAGCCAGTTTGATGGGCAAACCCTTGTCTGCCAATTGGTCGTCCAGCTCCGGGCTGACAATGCCCTGCGTCTTGAGATCTTCAGCCGTGCTGCGCAACTGGCTCATGACTTTTTCAAGCATGGGCTTGGGCGGTCCACTGCCTTGCGTTTTGGCGTCAAGCATGATTTTGTCGAAATCAAGCTTTTGCTCAACACAGGTCTTGCGCAGCAAAGCTTCAGCTTCAGCTTTTTTAACCATCGCATCAGCTTTGGCGTCTTCCAGCAGTTTTTCGAGTTTGGCTTTGAGCTCTGGCAGTTCTTCCAGCCGGGGCGGCTCCGGGTCTGGCGCGATGGTAGTGGCCAAAGCCTTGTCAATCTCAGTCAGGTCGGGGGGCGGCATGCCTGCTGACATATGGGTGGCGATCAAGTCAGCCCGCACCTTGGTCAACGCCTGCTTGCCGTCGTCCAGCGTTTTTTGGGCATTGACCAGCAGGTTTTTACGCAGCAGCATTTTGGGCCGCACCAGCGCGTCCATCTCGTCAACATCCAGTGCATCGCCCTTGCTGGTACTGACAGGCATGTCGGGGAGAAGCGGCTCATCAATCAGGCTGTGAATCGCGCCATTTTTTTTGTCCAGCCGGGTGTGCAAAACGCTCTGGTAATGTGCCAAAGGCTTGCGCACAACCATGTCTTCAGCGCCCACCAGAATGTGCGCAATGTCTGCACCGTCATCGGTGGAGATTTCGGTCACACCGCGAAACATCACAATGGCTCGCTCAGACCCCGGGAACAGCACCAGCGTTTCAGCTCGCGTCGGTACTTCACGCAGGGTGTGGCTTGTGTCACCGACAGCGGTTACAAAGCAGCGCACGGCGCAGGTCGGCAACTGGCCACGCACCACAGGTTTTTCAGGATGCATGCCTGACACTTCAAACGACTCATCACCTGAAAAAAAGTCGGGCAGCCACTGGTCAGTTTGTGTGGTGTTGAAAATCGACCAGTCCATGTCTTTTGCATAGCCCGGAAAGCGCGTTTTCAGCCAGGCATCGTCATACGTGCCCGCCTTGGACATGCGCTGCGGCCAGGTGAAGTCCAGTGGGCTCAGGCCTGCAGGTTGTGGTCTGTCGTCGATAAAAACCACAGGCGCATCAGGCGTTTCAATATTGGGCAAGAAGTGCGGCACAGCATTGTCAGCAGGCGGCATGCCTTTGCCAGTGGGGTTGTTGGCAAAACCATCACCGCCAAAGGCGTTCGAGTAATTCATATCGATGGCACTGAAACTAGCGGGCTCTGACGCTTGTTTGCCAAAACCGCTGCTTTCCCAGTAACGCTCGCCCAATACGGCCAGCGATTTTTCAAGCGCTCCAACTTTGACTCGCACCATGGCTGCCGTCACCGTTCTGCCAGCGGGTGCATGACATTTGCCAAACACCACAAACTCGCCGCGCTGTTTTGGCATGCCCATGTCCAGAATCGTGTCCTTGCCCAAAGCTGTTGCAGCAAATTTCCACATGGATTGCTCTGAGAGCAATCGGCGCGGTTGATCAAACGATATGAAAGCCATGATGTTGGCCGCAAGGTAGAACTTGCCTTCATATTCATAAGTGCGCGTCAACAGTGACAGGCGCTGCGGTTTGATGATTTTCATGTTCAGGTAAAAATGACCAGCGCATTCACATTGATGTTGGTGACGTTATTGACCACTGTAGACACACCACTTTCAAGTTTGGTGAGTCGTGACTGAACATCTGCAGCGGTTGTTTTCAATTCAGTGGCTGCTGTCTTTGCCGCGACGGCCTTGGCGCTGACATCGACCACCGTGTTCACGCCTGTTTTTATGCCGCCTGCAAATTCGAGTGTGGCACCCAACGCCGCCTTGATGTCTGCGCTGATTGATAAAGCGAGCGACCCGCCAAGAGTCAAAGAAGTTTTGGCAGCAATTGACACAGAATTGGTCATGCCGGTAAACGTGTCGTTTTTCATACCAAAATAAACTGAGTTGCTCAGACCGTAGGTATGGCTAAAGTCCACGCCACGCAACAGCTTGTACGAGTTGCCATGCGTCACGCTGGCACTGTCGCCGAAAGTGGCTGAATTGGAGTCGCCTTTGGTGTAACTGGTTTTATTGGACGCCGACACTTCTTTGGTGCCATTGCTTGCCTTGAGCTTTGTCAGATTGGTACTTTCATCAAATGACTGTAATTCGTAGAGCTGCTTGAAGCCCCACGGCGTATCTACATCACTGTCCTTGGTTGAAGAGGTCAACAGCGTGTACTTGTACTTTGACAGCACACCGGCCTCGATCACTGGTTCAGCATACATATTGATATGTTTGGCATAAATATCCAATGTGCCATCTGGCGTTGCTTTTGCGGCCAGCGCTGCAGGCAATAAAGTTTGTGTGTTGTCAATGTTGATCAAGGCAGAGGTGGCTTGAATTTGCACTTGACCTGTGGTTGGCTGAAACAAGGGCAGTTTGGTTTTGTCACCTACCTTGACGACCATGCCGTCTTTGACATCCAGCCCAAAACTGGCTTCGGTCTGGCCATGCAGGCCGTGTTTGTTGGCTCCCCACTGTGACCAGGCGCCCGCGACATCACTTGGTGCTGTAGCCGTCGTCGCAGCGCCCATTCGCCAACTGCTTTTAAAGGTGGGGCTAAACACACTGACACGCTCTTCGCTTTGCTTGTCTTCAAACACCAGTGAATTGCCGCCTGCTGTTTTCAGCATGTCCACGCTGGCGTTTTTGTTGTTCACCACACTCAGGTTTTCAGAGTTGGGCGCGGCGTTCATGATGACGGGCTGGTCCGGGTCGCCGTCAATAAAACTCAGCAGCACCTCCGCACCCTTGTGCAGCGGGAAATGCATGCCGTAACCATGGCCTGAATACGGCGTGGCCATGCGCACGCGGGCTGAACCCTTGTTGGCACCCTTGCCAGTGGTGCTGAATGGCAGTTGCACCTTGTACTGGCCCAGCTCGTCCATTTCGGCATATTTGCCGTCACCCTCAGCATCCACAATCGCACTCATGCTACCGGCCACATGCGGCCGGATGGCCAGGCGCTCTGGCCGGTACTGCACGCCCGACGGAATCGCCCGAAAACGGCAGCTGTAACTGGTTTCACCCGATGTACCGCCAAAACTGTGGGCAATGCCAGCCAACAACACCCCGGCTTGTGAGCCCTCGTGCTCGACTTCTGTCACCAGGTATTTGCCGTTCATGTCTGAGCGGTAGTGCCCGGCCAATTCCATGAAGTAACCGCTGCGCAGCCCCACCGCTGTGGCCGCACCCAGAAACACCTTGCCGCTACAGGCGATTTCTTGCGCACGCAGCTTCGCGTAGCGCTCACCTTCTTTGCTGTTAAGAAAATTCTCACCATAAAGCATCACATCGCCCGCGCCCTTGTCAGAGACCTGGGCAGTTTCTTTCAGGGTGTGGGCTTTGGCATCGAGGTAATTGAAGCCCTGCAAAATGACCTGTTTGGGCAGCGGTTTTTGGCGGCAAACAAAGCTTTGCACCGAATCAATATCCGAGTCATTCAATGTGCTGGCTTGAAGCACATAGTTCAGCTTTAAAACATCAGCCGGCTGGGCACTTGATTCGTCAATGAACACCAGTTTTTCTGCCTGGCCACTGTGGTCAAAATAGTAATAGATGCCTTCTTTTTCCATCCAGCGGGTGACAAAAGCAAAGTCAGTCTCCTGGTACTGGCAGACAAAACTACGCTCCCGGTAAGTGCCTCTGACCTTTTTTTCAAAGTCCCCAGGTTTTAAACCGCCATGCTTGAGCACGGTCTCCAAAATGGCGGGGATGGTCTGGTCGTTCAGATAAACCTCTGAGGTTCGGTACTGCTCCAGCCTTTGCATTTTGGGTGCCATCACAGCGCGGTAAAACACATGCTGACCCGCCATGTGCAGTTGCTCAAACTCTGACAACACGCCGTGGTAAGGCGTGCTGCTTTTGCCGTCCGGGCTGAAAATTTCAAACTTTGCCGGATTCGACAGCATGTCGGCAAAGTCAATCTTGTCGTCATCAGACACCAAAATCAGGTCAAAGCTGAAGTTTTTAGAAATCGCCTCAAAGCCATTCATGGTGACGACTGCGAATTTGTCTGCGCCGTGCGCACTTGACGAAAAGGCGAAGCGCTTGCCTTTGGCAAGGTTTTTATCGAGTGATGTCATAGGTAACTCCTCATATTTTTCTGGCTGGCATCAGCCCATGATCATGACAATGGCCTGGCTGGGCACCAGCACCGCACCCACCGTGTTGCCGTCGTTCTGCTTGGTCGGGTCGCCCAGTTTGACCGCCGGATTGCCTTCAAATTTAACTTTCATGCTGCCCAAAACAAATTCGGTTTGACCCATGATCTTGCCCGACACCACACCGCCCGCAACGCCCGCTTGGTCGCCATTGCTTAACGGGATTTTTGACGCCTTGGTGAGTGCGGGCATACCGCCCACCAGCACCTTGATCGTGCAGGGCATGCCCATCATCGGCATGGCGATGTTGGGGTAAGGGATAGGCACGGGGCCGGCTGGCGGGATGGGCGTTTTGCACACATCGGGCATGGCCATGCATTGGCCGTTTTGTTTGGTGACTGCGAACATGATTTTTATTTAGTGCGTTTTTTGAATCAACCCAGATCAATTTTTTCGCCGTCAATCTTGACCTGCCCTTGCGCAATCACGCTGGCGTGTTTGGCCTGGATATGCAAGCGCTCTGCCACCTGCATACGCACCCGCCCTGCACGGGATTCGTCCAGGTTTTGCGTCCAGCGAAAGCTGTCTCTGGCTTTTTGCAGCAAGCGGCCTACCGTGGTGGTGATGTTTTGTGCAATGGTGTTCAATGTGTTGAAGGTCATGTCGGCCTGCGCTGCGGTAATGGCCAGTTGTGGCGCTTGCAGGCGCAGTGACTGCTCACCTGCCAAATCGATGCTCTTGGCCGCCACTGACAGGTTGCCGTTGTCAGCCTTCAGGCTTGCACCACCGGGCAGCATCAGCGCACCCTGCTGCGGGTCAGTGCGCGACAGTACCGCCAAGATATAAGACACCGATGTCACACCGACTGCCACGCCGCTGCACACCAGCACGGTGTCGCCACTTTCGGGCTGCAGCAGGCAGCTTTCAGCACGCAAGGCGCGCTCGCCATTCGCTGCCTGGTCGCTGCTCAGAAAAAACCATTTATCGGCCTGCCCAGCGATGACGGCTGAGCGCAGCCCCAGCACACTCTGGTGGGCATCAAGAGTGTGGGTGAAAGGGGTGTAAGGGGTAGGTGTCATGGTGGCTGCGTTTTCTAAAAGTGGTTCAGGCGGCTTGCCATTGCTCGGCTTTGGCCAGGGCGGCGTCGGTTTCACGGTTGCTGATGCGTTGCGCACCGTCCCAGCGGGTGTTGCTGGCGTTCAGGGCGTGCAGGTTGCAGCCTGCTATGTGGGCGCTGCTGAAGTTGGCCGCAGACAAGTCCGCATGGGACATGTCGCAGTCTTTAAAGCTGGCCGCGCTAAAGTTGGCCTGCATCAACTTGCTGCGTTGAAAAACCGACATGTTCCAGCTAGAGCCTTCAGCGTTTGCGCCGCTGAAGTCCGCGTCACTAACATCAGACATGTCGAAATAGCTGCGCTGCAAATCGGCTTGCGACAAATTGGCTTCCAGCAAGGCGGTGTATTGCCCTTTGACACCTGCCAGCACAGCGCCCTGCATTTGGGCGGCGATAAAGCTGGTGCGGTCCAGTGCCATGTTTGAAAAGCTCGCTTTTTGCAACTGAGCCGCATTAAAAATTGTCATGGTGACATCACAACCTGTAAAAACCAGCCCCGTCAGGTTGCAGCCTTTGAGGTAGGCCTGAGCCAGGCAGCTACGGTCTAAACGAATACTGCTCAAATCGGTGTCCATCACTGTCCAGCGGGTTAAATTACTGGCAGAAAAATTTGTCCCCAAAAAGATGCACTGGTTGCAATCGGCTTTGACGAACAGGGCGTGGCTCAGGTCAGTCGCTTCAAAACGGCATGCTTCAAACATGGCACCGCTGAAGTTGGCAGACGAGGCCTGCGCGCCTGAGAACTCGACCATGCCAAAGCTGGCGCCCTGCGCGTTAACCGACGCCAGGCGTGCACCCTGCAAATTCACCACCTGCATTTGAACGCCTTGCAACTGAGCCTGGGTCAGGTTAACGCCGCTCAAATCACAGTTTTGAAAAACGCTGCCGTCCAGTTTGCTGCCCGCCAGGTTGGCTGACGTCAGGTGAACGCCTTCAAAATGGCAATTTGACAAGTCTTGACCCGACAGGTCAGCGCCTGGCAAGTCTGCCCCAGCCAGGTGACGGGTCAACCCCAGCTGCGCCAAAGCCTGCGTCACGTCCATTGGCGGCCTTCATAAGGTGTGTTGAATCGTACTTTTACTATTATTTTTATAGCTTCTTGCGCCCGTATCCATTGGTCTAAAAGCCAATTTGACACGTAAATCAAAGGGTTTTTAGCAGTTCTCGAATACCTCAAAAGCAGTGGTTTTAAGTATAAAAAGTGACTCAAGCCCAATAAATACGGGCGTGAGCAGCTACTAAAACTATAGCGTTTTGATGGATTCAAAGGGTTCAGCATGGCTTTAAATCACTGGTTTTCTGGCCACCAACAGAGTCTGGTCAATGTTGGCACCTTCCAGCGCGGCCAGGGTGGGTGTTGTGCCGTAAAAGTCAACGCCATACAAGTTGCTGCGGCGCAGCAGCGTGTTGGCAACTTTGGTCTTGCGCAGCGAGCCTTTGAACAAATTGCTAGCTGACAGGTCTGCCCCTGACAGATCGGCCTTGTCAAACTTGCAGCCCTTGGCAGAAGTGGCGTTGAACTTGGCACCGCCCGCCTGCACGCGGCTGAAGTCGGCGTTGTCCAGATTGGCACGCTCAAAACCTGCGCCGGCCATGGCAGCGCCCTCCCAGTTGGCGCGGCCTAGCTGGGCGCTGGCAAACTGCGCACCAGCAAATTGGCTGGACGCATCGGCCCGGCTGGCGCGCAGGCTGGCGTTGCTGAAAATCGCCTGGCTGGCATCTGCGCCATAAAACTCGGCGTTGTCTGACTTGGCGGCGTTAAAACGGGTTTGAGCAAGTTTGGCACCGTTGAAAACGGCAGCGGTAACGTCTGCATTTGAAAAATCCGCTTTGGTCAAATCACCCTCAGCAAAACTGGTTTTTTGCGCTGTGCAGCCAGCGGCTTGCAAGCCGGGCATTTTTGCGCCATCAAAAATGGCCTGGCTCATGTTGGACTGGCTCAGGTTGGCGTCTGAAAAATCTGCGCCAGTAAAGTCAGTTTGGCTGACATCGCTGCCCGACATTTTTGCGGCCTTGAAAATGCCCGCACCTGCACTGGCACCGGCCAGCCTTACGCGGCTCAAGTCGCTGGCTTCAAAGTTGGTACCTTGCAGCAATGACTGGCTGAAGTCAGCGCCTGACAAATCCAGTTTTGACAAATCCAGCCCCGCCAAGTCAAAACCGGCCATGCTTTTGCCTCCTGCGTGCCGCGCCACAACGTCTTCGCGGGTGAGCTTTTTGGTGGGTTCAGGTTTTGGCGGCTCCAGGTCAATTTTCGGTATCTCAATCTTGGGCGGCACTATGGTTGGCGGCTTGGCTGCGGCAGCCAGCGCGGCAGACAAGCCCGCAAACGCTTGGTCAATGTCTTGGGGCGGCTGCTTCAGGCTGGCTGCAAAGTCTGCCATTTCGGGTTTTGAATCGGCGTACTTTTGAATATCTTGCACGGTGATGCCGTGCTTTTTCATGGCGTCTTCAGTCAGTGCATTGAGCTGCTTGACCGCATTTTTCAAATCGTCCGGGCCAGGTTTAGGCTCTGGCACAGGTGGTTTCATGTACTCGGCCACTTGCGCATCGGTGATGTTGTGCTGCTTCATCAGCGCACGGGTGCTGTCTTCCAGCTCTTTAGCCATTTTTTCGACCTCAGCCAAGCTGGCGGCGGGCGCAGGCTCTGGCTGCTTGAGGTAAGGGGCGATGTCAGCGTCTGTGATGCCGTGTTGCTGCATCAATTGACGGGTATGCGCCTCGAGCTTGGCGGCTTCTGCTTTGACGGCATCCAATGCTGGGTAGCTGGCAGCAGCCGCAGTTGCCACGGCCACCACAGGTAATGCAACTGCTGCGGTCTTGACAGCCAAAGCCTGAGCCACTGGGGCTTGGGGGGTGGGCACATCTAACTGCGCTGTCTGCGCTGGTTTCACGGGCAGTTGGCTTAAAAACGCCTGGCGGTAATGCTCAAGCGGCAAAGGCGCGGTCTGCATGTCTTCCCAGTCGGCCATCAGGTGCAGCACGTCTTCAGCGTCTTCGTCCTGGGTGGTCACCACAGCGCGGTACAGCACAATGCCGCAGGCCTGGTTGGGGAACAGCCACACTGTTTCAGCGCGAGCCGTTGTCTCTGAAAACTCTTCTCCACCCCCCAGCTTGCGATTGACAAAGCAGCGCGCGCGAAGTTGCGGCAATGCGGCATTGATTTGCGCCTGCTGTGGGTGCATGTGGTAGATCTGGATTTTCTCGTTGCCTTGAAAAAACCCACTCAGGCGCTGGTCGGTGGGCGCAACCTGAAAGTACGCAGGCCGAGTTTCTTCAGGCAAATGCGGCCAGGTTTTTTGCACCCAGGGCTGGTCGAACGCACCCAGGTGCTGCGTGCGCTGCGGCGCGGCGGGTGCGTAAGGCCAAAACCCTTCTGCGGCCGCACGCTCGCCAGCCCGCAAGATCAATCGACTCACGTTCTCAACATTGGGCAGCGGCAGCGCGCTGGAGCCATCCAGTAATTTGACCTCGACCAAGCCTTTGCCCAACGGGTTGTCCAGCGATGTCGGCCCGCCAAAAGCGTTGGCTGGGCTGATGGCCATGCTGGTAAACGGCGTGGGATCAGAAATGAGGCCGAGTTTGTTGAAATGCCTGTCGCCGCGCACGAAGAGTGATTTTTTCAAACTGCCGACTTGCGCCATCACCACCAAATCAGTCGCGGGTTTGCCGTCTGGCGTGTAAGCGTTGCCAAACATCAAAAACTCACCACTCGTCTTGGCCCAACCTTCGTCCAAAATCGCGTCTTTTCCCAACGCCTCTGCCACAAACGGCCACATCTGCGCCTCAGCCAGCAAATCGGGCAAGCTGCTTTTGCCAAAGCTGAAAAACGCCAGCATGCCAATGGTCAACTGGTTTTGGCGTGCGACGTGGGTGCTGCGGTGGAGCAGGCCCAAGGAGTCGGGTTTGATGATTTTCATGGTGTTGTTTCAGCCGCGTCAACTCAACCGAACTTAATCAACACGCCACTTATGGCAACAAAAGTAGCAGACACAGTAATTTTTGATCCCGGACCTTTAAGCTCTGCCAAGACAGGCGTTAAGAGCATTGAGCTTTGACCGAAAACAGCCTGGACAGAAGTTGCGGATGCCTTGACAGAGCTGGTGGGGCTACCAGTGAGAGTTGCACCTGCTGCGGCAAGCTCCAGCTTGGAAGTGAATGATTCCGCAACCAGTCCTGTAACCCCTAACTTGACACTGCCACCCGTTGGTTGACTCAATTTCACCTCGCCTGCCGGGTTCAAGGTTGCAAGTGTTGCGGCCAAGGTTTCAAGCTGTAACGAACTTGGCAGCAAGGCAATGTTGTTCGTCAATTTGACTCGCGTGGGCGTCAGTTCGATCATCGAACCGAGAGAGTCGGCAGGTGGCAATATGTGCGGAACGGGGGGCACACCGGGCACTACCGGCGGGGGCAAAGGCATAGGCACTCCGGCATGCAGGGTGACGTTGCCCGGGGACAGCATGATCCGGCCCTGGCTGGTTGGCAGCGGCAGCGTCAGATTCGTCGAGTAAATCTCTGCGCCCGACGTATCGAGCTTGATATTGCTCGCGAAAGCCACGGACGGTTTGGTCAACTCAGCAAGCGTGGTCGCCAGGTCATTGAGCACCTTGTTGATGGCGAAGGCCGTAGCAGGACCGGAAACAATGCCCAGCGCGCGCGCAGTCCAGTTACCCCAACTGTTGTCCGTGACTTTCGCTTTTCCCTTGTCGTCCAGCTCGGCTCCCCGATTGATGATGATGCCCGCAGCAGCGCCCGCCGCGAGATTCAGACCGGTCGCCAACATCACGGCGCTCTTGACGGTCTCTTTGGCGGTCTCGGCGATGGTGGCAAGCAGTGCGGACTGGCCACCGGAGATCATGACTTCCTTATTGCCACTCAGCTTGCCTGAGGCCTTCAAGGAAATGGCCTCTGAATCGTCAAGCGTGATGCTGCGCCCAAGCTTCCATGCCATATCGTTACCGTAACTCAGTGTCGCACTGGCACCCAATGCGATCTTGTTGGCGACGGAGGCCGTCACCGTGTTGTCAATCGAAAGTCCGATTGTGTTGTTGTAGCCGATCTTGATCGCACTGGTGTTTCCATACGTGACGCTCTCGGAACTGCCGGCAGTGGAGGCCCAAAAACCTGGGTAGCTTGGTGTGTCAGGTTTCTTTGCAGCATCGCCTTTGTCGCCCTTTGCGCCAGCTGCACCCGCAGCACCCGCTGCACCCGCTGCACCAGCAGCACCAGCAGCACCAGCAGCACCGTCCTTGCCGTCTTTCCCATCGCGCCCAACCGTACTTTGGCGTCCCTCAGAATTACCAATCACCAGCGAGGAGTTTTGATAGGGTGACGTGATGTACACCACCTCTTTGCCTTGCTGGTCGTCCATCACAATCTGGTTGCCACCCGCAGTCCGAATCAGGCTTTGGGTCGGGTTGCTGCCAGTGACGATGCTCAGGTTAGCCGAGTTGGGCACAGCGTTGACGATGACGGGCTGGTCGGGGTCGCCGTCAATGAAAGAAAGCAACACCTCTGCACCTTTGTGCAATGGAAAATTCATGCCATGGTTGCTGCCCGAGTATGGCGTCGCCATGCGAATGCGGGCAGAGCCGTGGCTGGCGGTCTTGCCAGCCTTGATGAACGGCATTTGCACCTTGTAGCGGCCCATCGCGTCCATGTCGGCGTATTCGCCGCTGCCATCAGAATCAATCACGGCGCTGACAGTGTTACCAATGTGCGGACGAGCGACTTTACGCTCGGGTCTGAACTGCACATCCGCTGGCATGGCTTCAAAGGTGCAGAAGTAATTGGTCTCAGCAGATTTGCCCTGATAGCTGTTGGCAAGTCCCGCCAGCAAAATGCCTGCTTGCGAGCCCCGATGCTCAATTTGCGTGACCAGATATTTGCCATTGACATCTGCGCGAAAGTGCCCACCTAGCTGCATGAAGTAGCCGCTGCGCAAGCCAACAGCCGTTGCCTCGCCCACAAACACCTTTTGCCGGCAGTTGATCTCTTGCGCACGCACGCCTGCGTAATGCTTGCCTTCGTCGGCGTCAAGAAAATTCTCACCATACAGCATCACATCACCCGTGCCGGTGCTCGATACCTCTGCTTCTTCACGCAGTGCAATATCAGCCTTCAGGTAATTGAAGCCTTGCAGAATGACCCGTTTGGGCATCAGCTTCTGGCGGCAAAAAAAGCTTTGTATCGAGTCTGTGGCGGGGCTACTCGACATGTTTTCGATGGGCCGGTAACTGACGTTCGTCACGGTTGCTGGCAGTGCGCTTTTGTCGTCAACAATCACGGTTTTTTCAGCACTGCCACTGTGGTCAAAGTAGTAATACAGACCCTCTTTTTGCATCCATCGTGCCAAAAAGTCCAGATTGGTTTCCTGGTACTGGCATACCAGGTCACGCTGGCGGTAACTGGCATGGGTTATGAACTCATAGTCAGCCGATGTCATGGCGCTACTGTCAAGTACGGCCTTGAGCACGTCTGGAATGGTTTGCCCGTTCAGGTACACATCGGACGTGCGGTACATGGCCAGACGCTGAAGCCGGGGGATCAGTACCGCGCTGTAAAAAGACAGCTTGTCGACCTGCTGCAATTGCTCAAAGGCCTGCAACACCCCGTGATATATCGTCTCAGTTGTGCCGCCGACTGAAAAAATACTGAACTGCGCTGGGTTGGACAGCATTTTCTCAAAGTCAATACTCGCCTCATCCGACACCAGCGTGACTTCGAATCGAAAGTTTTGCGAAATACCTTCAATGCCGGTCATCTCGACCACTGAAAACGTGGCATCAGGCATACCAGCCGATTTAAAGCTGAAGCGCCTGTTGGCGGTGCTGAGGTTTTGATCGAGCGAAGTCATGGCATCGTTACCGCGTTAGTCCAAAAATTTAACCGCAAAGCCGCCATCAGCATCTGCGTCCAGCATGACATTGCCAGCCACGCCGCCACTGGTCATGCGCGACAAAATTTCTTGCGACATCATCGGCATGATGGTGGAACGCAAAATAAAGTCGATGTTGCGGGCGCCGGTTTCCACCTCGGTGCAGCGTGCAGCAATCTGCTTGACCACCGCATCGCTGTAGCTGAACTGCATCTTGTTGTTGTGCTCCAGCCGCTTGCCAATCTTGCCAAGTTTGAGGCGCACGATGCTGGCCAGCGCATCTTGTGGCAGCGTGAAGTACGGGATGACCGTCATGCGCGCCAGCAAGGCGGGTTTGAAGTGGTTCGACAAAATCGGCCGCACCGCTGCCATCAAGGTGGCAGCGTCCGGCTTTTCATCACCCGCTGTCATCTCGGTGATCACATCGGTCGCCAAGTTCGATGTGAGGAAAATCACGGTGTTGGAAAAATCAATCTCTGTGCCTTCACCGTCTGACAGCACACCCTTGTCAAACACCTGGTAGAACAAATTGAGCACATCAAGGTGCGCCTTTTCAACCTCATCGAGCAGCACGACCGAATACGGGCGCTGGCGCACCGCCTCGGTCAATACACCGCCTTCGCCGTAGCCGACATAGCCGGGTGGTGAGCCAATCAGGCGGCTGACATTGTGCTTTTCCTGAAACTCGCTCATGTTGACAACGACGGTTGACTTTTCGTCGCCAAACATCAGGTCGGCCACGCACAGGGCGGTTTCGGTTTTGCCAACGCCTGATGGGCCAGCGAGTAAAAACACACCCATCGGCTGCTCTGGGTCGCGCAGGCCAGACTGCGCGGTTTTCATGATCTCGGCAATCTGGTGCATGGCGTGATCCTGACCCTGAATGCGGGTTTTCAGCACGTCTTCCATGCGCATCACGCTCTCTGCCTGGTCGCGCAGCATTTTGCCGACCGGTATGCCCGTCCAGTCGGCCACCACTTTGGCGACGACATCAGGATCCACATCGACCCGCACCATCGGGTTGGAGCCCTGGGCTTTTTCAAACGCATCGCGGGTACTGGCTACAGCAGCGGACAGCACTTCCAGCTCGGCCGGTGTCGCTTCAGCTGCTTTGCCCGCCTGGCTGGCAGCGCGTGCGGCCAGCAGCGCATCAGCGGCTGATTTTTGCGCGTCCCATTCCACCCGCAGGGCTTCAGCATCTACCGCCAGCGTGGCCAGCAGGCCATCAATTGCGCCCAATCGTTCGAGGTCTACTGGCTGGTAGTTGTCGCGGTCACGCTCCAGGCCATTCTGCTCACGTTTGAGCGCCTGCATCTGGCGTTCTTTGTCTTCCAGCACGTCGGGCTTGGCACTTTGCAGCACCTTGACACGGGCGCAAGCGGTGTCGAGCAAGTCCACCGCCTTATCGGGCAATTGGCGGCCCGTGATATAGCGGCTGGACAGCTCTGCGGCGGCAATGATGGCATCGTCACGCACCACCACGTGGTGGACGTCTTCGTATTTTTCTTTCAAGCCGCGCAAGATGATGACGGCAGTGGCCAAATCAGGCTCGTCCAGCTTGACAGGCTGAAAGCGCCGCGCCAGCGCCGGGTCTTTTTCAAAGTATTTTTTGTACTCGGCCCAAGTGGTTGCCGCAATGGTGCGCAGCTCGCCACGTGCCAGTGCGGGCTTGAGCAGGTTGGCCGCATCAGACGTGCCGGCCTGGCCGCCCGCGCCGATCAGGGTGTGGGCTTCGTCGATGAACAAAATGATCGGCGTTGGTGAGCCTTTGACTTCGGTGATCACGCTTTTCAGACGGTTTTCAAACTCCCCCTTGACACTGGCGCCGGCTTGCAGCA
Organism: Polaromonas sp.; assembly: GCA_049653085.1. Classification (GTDB taxonomy): domain Bacteria; phylum Pseudomonadota; class Gammaproteobacteria; order Burkholderiales; family Burkholderiaceae_C; genus Polaromonas. The sequence goes on along the minus strand of JBASFP010000082.1, from coordinate 46,180 downwards.
AGCCCATGTCCAGACCCAAAATCGTCACGTCCTTGAGTGACTCAGGCACGTCGCCCTCAACAATGCGCAAAGCCAGCCCTTCAACCACTGCCGTCTTACCGACGCCGGGGTCGCCCACGCAAATCGGGTTGTTTTTACGGCGGCGCGCCAGGATGTCGACCATCTGGCGGATTTCCTTGTCGCGGCCAAACACTGGGTCAATGTTGCCTTTGCGGGCTTTTTCAGTGAAGTTTTCACAAAAGCGGGAAATCGCCGTGCCTTCACCCGACGCAGTCGCTGCCCTGCCTTCACCTGACTCGCCTGCACCTGCAGTTTCTTCAATCGACGCAGCGCACACCGTGCCAAAACCAGACATCAGTGACTCGCGGTTCAAAGCCCGCAATGGTTCTGCATAGTCGCCCGTGGCGTAGTAACTTGCGCGTGCTAAAAAGGCCAGCAACACCGCACCAGACCGTATGCGGCTTTCACCCAGATTGACAGACGAAATCAGCCATGCGTCCTGCATCAATTCAAGCAGCAGCGGCGAGAAAGCCGGCTTGCCTGCATTGCCCGTGCGCATGTCTTCGAGTGCGCGGTCAATGCCACGCTTGATGAGTGCGGCATCCACATTGTTTTGCCGCAGCAGCAGGGCAATATCGGCCTGCACGTTGTCAAACAGCTTGACCAGCAAATGCTCGACCGTGATCTCATACTGGCTGCGCGACACGCACAGGCCCACACCGTCTTCAAGCGACTGCTTGGTAAAGGAATTGAGACGACCGACCAGGGGTTTGAGTTCGACCAGCAGCATGATGTGTTCTTTCTGTTGTTGAAAAAAATAAATGGTGACGAAAACTTAAAGGGTAAATTGCACGCGCGTCGGCTCGTGGCTTTTTTCTGGTGCGAGCCAGGTGTCCAGCCCCAGACGCGACCAACTGATGGCGGGATTTTTTTCAGCCGACAAATCCATGCCCTGGCTGCCTGCACCCAGCACACGTGCGCCACGCGCATCGTCGTGCCGCAGTTCCAGCTCGACCTTGACCTCCAGCGGATCAATCAGATAAAAGCGGGTTAAAAAGACCAGCCGTTTGTGCCCTGCCGTGCCCGGCAACAATTGATGAAAAAGGGCTTCCGGCAAGTTGCCCAGCCGCACCGTCAAGCTGCTGCTGTAGTCATCAATTTGCGTGCCCAGATGCGTGTCTTCACCCAGGCAATGGGCTTGCATGCCCACCCTGATTTGCTGGTCGGGCGCGATGGGCAAATAGCGCAGGGTGCATGAATCAATTTGTACCTTGGCCGGACTGAACGCATCGGCCAGCAATGACTGCAAGCCAGACACCGAGCGAGGTCGCTGGTTAAACAGGCCCGCGTAGCGCAGCAGGCCATCGCTGTCTGGCAACTGCTCACGCAGCTTGTTGTCGTTCAGGCCGACAAAGGCATAGAGCTGACTGAGGATATCCTGGTCGTTGTCTTCCACCACCCGCGCATGCAGGCGCGGCTTGCGCCAGGCCTCAAACAGCAGCGGGTACATCGCGTAATGCACGACGTCGAGAAAATCGCGGGTCGCATGACGGCCTTCACGCTCTTCTTCAAACAAGTCTTCGGTGTAGTACGTCGGCAGTGGTGACGCAACACCGTACAAACCAAAAAAATTGGCCGTGATGCGGTAGCTGCCGCCTTCCAGCGGTTCAATGCTGTCAATGTCGTTTTCAGGAAAGCCCAACCCAAGCTTGGGCCGGATGCGCAAGCTGTCAATCGACATGCCGCGTGCTTTGCCAAACAGGCGCAGCAGGCGAATCGCCTGAAAATAAGAAAAGCGCTCGCCATTGGCAAGCAGCTTTTCTTCTACAGCAGCGGCTGTAGACCCAATCGTGGCGGCCATTTGAACACTGCTCCTGTGAATGCGTCTTCTACCTCGACGCGGGTGTATGAATTGATGCCGGCGTAGTCGCCTATGAAGCGGTCCAGCACACAGCCGAATAAATACATGTCGCCAATACCGGCGAAGTAGTCAAGCCGGCACTTGATGCGAATTTGCTGGCCGCGCAGCACGCTGCCCCGGCCAACGAGCCGGGTTTCGCGCGTAGCCGTCACGTCCTGAATGCCTTCAACGCGCCTGCGGTTGGCAGCTTCCTGGCCTTGCTCCTGTCGCTCTGAAAATACATACAAGCCAAGCAGCGCCCGCAAATTGACAGCACTGGCAACAGATAAAAAATTAAGCGACACGTGTGAGATCAAACGCCACAACAAAGCCTCACCAGTGGGCGGATTCAGCGGTGATGTCATGGGCCGGATGTTGCGAAAGCTCATCCGGTCCGGTGAGCTGCTAGTGGGTTTGCTCAGGTCGCCGAGCTTCAAACTCTCAGGCAGTTGGCGGTTGGTACAAGTAATTTGTACCGACAGCGTTTCAGGCAAGGGCGTTTCACCGGGCGGGTAAGCCACCGATAAAAACACGTCACTGCCCCGGCCGACCGTGGCCGCGCGCAGCGTGGTGTGGTAACTCAGGGTCGATGTGCCGTCATGGCGCAGCAAACCAAATGGCAGGTAAGGCCGCTCTTTGGCAGCGCCCTGCTGGTAGCCCACCACGTGGTCTACCGAGTAAATCTGGTAATGCAATCGGTTAGCCGCCTCCGGCATCAGGCGGTATTCAGAGGTACGGTGGTCATGGTTGACTGGCTCTGCTGCGTGCTCAAAAAGATTGACCGCTGGCGTGACGTTGAGCATGAAGCTGTCGTCGCGAATATCAGGCATCCATTCGGGAATTTGGTCTAGCGTGAATGTCAATTCAAACCGACCGCCCGGCGAGCGGTTGTGCCATTTGTCAAGACCCTCAACATCGACAAACAGAAACTTCTCTGGCTGGACAAAAAATTCCTGCAGGCAGCGGTAGCCCTGAAAAGCCTGTGTCGGGTAGGGCAGCAGCTCACTGTCAAAACCGGAATGCCTGAGGGCCTTGGCGCCCAGGTCAAAAACCGCACCGCCCGGCACTGACACGCTGACAGATTTGACATGGTTCACCAGCAACAGCAGCATTCTGGAAGCTTCAGAATACCCGTTGCCCAGAAACAACCGCAAGCTGGAGGCCGTCAGTTGCGTGACATCAATGCCCTCAAGCGCCAGTGTCAACACAATTTTTGGCGTGGCGCCCGTACCGCTGACCACACGCGAGCCCGCAAGTGCAATGGGGTGAGCCTGAACATCAGCGCAGGTGCGAAAGCGGCAGGGTGTGCCGTCTACCGGCACAGAGTCAAGATTGGTGCCGACAGGAATATGCACCGTCTCCATTTGCACGCCCTTGGGTGCAAAGCTGACCAGCGTACACGACGGGATGGGCCGCAAATAGTGCGGAAACAGCAGGTTGGTCAGTTCCTGGACAAACTCAGGAAATTCGTCGTCGAGCTTTTGGCGGGTCAGCCCGGTTAAAAAAGCCACCCCTTCGAGCAACCGCTCAACATCCGGGTCGGCTGATGCGCCCGACAGCATGGGCGCCAGCGCAGGATTGGCCTGCGAAAACTCAACGGCCAGACCCTTGAGCTTGTTCAATTCATCCTGGTAATACCGATTGAACATGGTGGTCTGTAGGGCTCGTTAAAAATCAGTTTAAGAAATGAAAGGCCATCAGGATGAATTAAAAAATCTTCAGCTTATGTTGACCCTGCCACTTGAGCCAACCGTGGTCGACAATTGCAGCGGAATCTCACGGTCATCAACTTCGAGCGTACCCTCCAGCGCAAACTGTATGGACAACAGGTCAGAAGCATCCTGTCGCAACGCAACTTTGGGTGACTTCAGGCGAGGTTCATATTTAAGAACCATGCGCGTGATTTCAGCCTCAATATCACCGGTCGAGCCCGCATTGAGCCCGCCAGCAATATTGGTGAAGTCCGGCACGCCAAAGAGCGGATCCAGCTGCACACTGCCCTGGCGGGTGTTGAGCAGGCGGCGAAGGTGATCGGTCACAGACTTGACCAGAACATCGACCTGGGTCTGGTTGGTACGCTGACCCCCATCTTCCCAGGCCGATATCCGTTCAAGCAGGCGTCTTTCCTTCACAACCCGTTCAACCGCGCATTACTTCGGCGCCAACCAGTTGTCTTCAGCTTCGATGCCGTCCGGCTCGAAAGTCCAGGTGATTTTCTCGTAGGTGAACGAGACATCTTCCATGTGACCCATCTGCTTGTTTTCAGGCATCAGGCAATTGGGTGTCCATGATTTCATGTTGGTCAAAATCGCCTTGCTCAGCTTGACGGTGTAGTATTTTTCTTCCGTGCCCTTGGCCGAGATGCGGTAGAACTCCAACGACACCGACTTGAACTGCTCGCCCGATGTCAACGCCTGAAACAGCTTGGGTGATGACTTGTCGATCTCTTTGGTCACCTTCATCGGCATGTGAATGCGTTTGCCGGTTGGCAGGCCGGTTTGCGGGCTTTTTGGGATTTCGATGGTGTGGTCAACCGCCTGGATGAGGATCTTGCCCTCGTGGCCTTTGACTTTGACGGAACCTTCGATTTTTCCTTGATTTTCGCCTTCGGCGATGAGGTAGCATGGCATTGGCATGATGAAATCCTTTTAAGTTAAGTTAAAAAAAACAACAAACTGACTGACTTTCATATCACCGCACTCGCCTCGTTTGTCTCTGCGACTGCCCGATGATCTGCACACTTCTGAAACACTTCGTCTGTGCATGGTTGTATTGTGAAAGCCCAGTGTTTCGGGTCGATGTCAAAAGCCGCTGGCTTAAGTTACAACCGAAACACAGGTTTTTCCAAGCCCAATACAACAGGTTGGCAACAGGTTTACTTCTTCTCCAGCTTGCCAACCAGTGACAGGCTGAAAGACGCACCCATGTACTTGAAGTGCGGGCGCACCTTGAGGTCTACCCGGTACCAGCCTGGATCACCTTCCACGTCGGCCACGGTGATCTCTGCCTGGCGCAGCGGCCTGCGGCTACGCACGCCTTCTGCCGGGTTGTCCATGTCGGCCACATACTGGCGAATCCACATGTTCAACTCGTTCTCAAGATCGCCGCGCTCCTTCCAGGTGCCAATGTTTTCACGCTGGATCACCTTGATGTAATGCGCCAGGCGACTGACCACAAACATGTACGGCAACTGGGTGCTGAGCTTGTAGTTGAGCTCGGCTTCTTTGCCTTCTTTGCTGTTGCCAAAAAACTTCGGCTTTTGCGCAGAGTTGGCTGAAAAGAAAGCTGCGTTGTCGCTGTTTTTGCGCATCGTCAGGGCAATAAAGCCCTGCTCTGCCAACTCGAACTCGCGCCGCTCGGAAATCAGCACTTCAGCCGGAATCTTGTTTTGCAGTTCACCCATCGACTCATAGGTGTAGACCGGCAAGTCTTCGACCGCGCCACCGCCTTGCGGCCCGATGACGTTGGCACACCAGCGGTAATCGGCAAAGCTGCCAGTGATGCGCGAGGCAAACGCAAACGCCGCATTGCCCCACAGGAAGTTGCTGTTGCCATTTGAGACGTCTTCCTTGTAGTTGAATTTTTTGGTGGGCACCGTGTCGGCGCTGTACGGCAAACGCAGCAGAAAGTGCGGCAGCGTCAGACCCACATAACGTGCGTCTTCGGTCTCCCTGAAGGCGTTCCACTTGACAAATTGCGGGCCTTCAAAAATGGAGGCCAGATCCTTGAGGTTAGGCAACTGGTCGTAGGAGTCCACACCAAAGAACTGCGGTGCAGTCGCAGCAATAAAGGGCGCATGGCTCATGGCCGAGACGCTGGCCACGTATTGCAGCAACTTCATGTCCTGACCGCCAGGTCCGAACTCGTAGTTGCCAATCATGGCGCCAAACGGCTGGCCGCCGAACTGGCCGTATTCAGCCGTGTACAGGTTTTTGTACAAGCCCGATTTGGTGATGTCAGCGGAGTCCTGGAAGTCATCCAGCAGCTTGTCTTTGCTGACACTGAGCATCTGGATTTTGACGTTCTCACGGAAGTTGGTGCGGTCTACCAGAAACTTCAATGAGCGCCAGGCCGACTCCATCTTCTGGTAGTCCGGGTGGTGCAAGATGGAGTCGACCTGAGCGCAGAGCTTTTTGTCCAGGTCGGCAATCATGTCGTCAACCGTGGCCGCCGTGATGCGCTCGACCGAGCGCTGCGGCTCCATCAGTTGCGACACAAAGGCCTGAATGCCGTGGCGGGTAATCGAATAGGCATCGTCGCCTTGCTTGATGCGGGCTGCGTTAACCAGTTGGTCTAGCAGGGAGTCGCTTGCTTCTCCAGCGTTAGCTGGGGCGTCGGCAACTTGTTTGTCTGTATCTGCCATGGTGTATCTCTTTGGTTTTCGTGAATGGATAGACGGTTTGAAATGATTACTTGTCTTGAACGCCAAGCTCAGCCATCAGGCGGGCGCGCACGCCTTCGTCCTGCACAAGTTCCTGGACTTTTTTGCGGAAATCAGGGATGTTGCCCATGGGGCCTTTGAGCGCCTTGAGCGCATCACGCAATTCAATCATTTGCTTGAGCTCCGGCACTTTGTCAACAATCGCGTCCGGTGAAAAATCATTCATTGACTGGAAATCAATGTTCATCGACATCATCGCGTCAGGTGCGGCTTTGGGATCCAGCTTGTCGGGTACAGCCAGTGTCAACGACAGTTTTTGGCCTTTAAGTACATCGTTGAAGTTGTCTTTGTCGATGTTGATCGGCTTCATTTCTTCAATCGGCGTGTCGTCCTGCCTGAGCGTGTAGTCGCCCAGAATCAGCAGTTTGAGCGGCAGCTCGACTTCTGCTTTGGCATCGCCCGTGGCGGGGCGATAAACAATATTGACGCGCTCTTTGGGTGCTACTGAACCTTCGGTTGCCATGCTTTGCTCCTTGGTGAATTAAGGGGTTGAGAAAAGACAATCACACGCACATCGTGTAACAAGTTTGAGCGATAGTAACTCATAAACATTCATTAAAAAAGTCATGTTTCATTCGTAACTTTGCAACACTTGACGCATCGTTTGAACGCAAAGACCAGTAGTTACCCTGAATCCTTGGCGAGCAGAGTGTCACCCTGCTGTTCAATCCAGAACACACTGCCGCGTCCCGGCCTGGACTGCATGTGCAGGGTATGACCCAGCAGTTGCGCCAGGCGTGATGCAATGGCCAAACCCAGGCCAAACCCCTCTTCAGTGCCGGGCCTGGGCACCCGGTAAAACTCTTTGAAAATGGCCTCCTGGTAGCGTGCCTCTATGCCAACCCCGGTGTCCCAAACCTCAATCCGCCAACGCCCGCCTCTTTGGCGCAGGGCCAGCAACACGCCGCCGTGTCGGGTGTTTTTCAGGGCGTTTGAGATCAGGTTGCCGAGCAAGCGCTTGAGCAGCACCGGGTCTGACACGGTGCTGGCGCTGCCTTTGTGCAGCCTTAGCTGCAAGCCGCTTTCAACAGCGACCGGTGCGTACTGGAGCTGCAAATCAGCCAGCAGTTCAGCCAGATCAACCTTTTGCGGATGAACCTGCAGGGCGTCGGCATTCAAACCCGAAAAATCAAACAGCGAATTGAAAAGCTCATTGACCGCGTTGGTGCAGCGCACGATGTGGGGTGCAACTTGCGGCCCCAGTTCAGGATCATCGACCAACCAGCTCGCGTAAAGGTTCAGCGCATGAACCGGCTGGCGCAAGTCATGGGCGGCACTGGCAATAAAGCGGTTTTTATTTTCTACGGCCTCCAGGGCTGCGGCGCTTTTGGCTGTCAGTGATTTGATCAGCACATTGTTGTCAAACTGCAATTGCAGGCTATGGCGCTGCAGGTCATGAAAGCCAATCCCAAAATACCGCAACATGAGGTGAAAGATAACGAGCAGAACAACCAGTGCGACGGTGTCGGTGGGCGAAGACAGGGTTTTATCCATCAGCGTGCAATAAATAAAACCCGCCAGTGTTGTACCGCTCAGCACGTTGGAAAATGCAAAGTAGCATTTCAACCGTGACGCATAGCAGTACAGCGAGAAACACGACACACCCACCAGAATCAGGGCACAGATAAGCTGCTCAAAAGCACTGGCATGGCCAAAAAACAGCAGGGTTGAAGCACCCCACAACGCACCGCTTGACACCCAGAGAAAGTCATAGCGCGCGAGAAAATCGCGTAACGCTTGGCCACTCACATCACGCAAGGTGTTTTGGTAGCGGCGTGTGACCAGATAGCGAAACAAAACCACCAGGTTGGTCAGCACCAGCCAGATCACCAGCAGCATGGGTGGGGTGACTTTGTAAAGCACAGCAGCCATAACCCAGGCCACCACAAAAGATGCCGGCATGGATCGCTTGGTGTTCTGCATGAAGCTTTTGGCTAGCTGCATGTGAACCCAGTCAGCCCGCTCAAGCCTGCGAATGGCCAGCGGTTCGGGCAGGGAGTCTGAAAAGGTGGTTGCTGTCAAGATGAAAGCCTGCGTGTCTGGATCAGCACCTGAACAAGGGGAGACTTAAGGCGTTGGCGGAGAGGGTGGGATTCGAACCCACGGTACCTTGCGGTACGCCTGATTTCGAGTCAGGTACATTCGGCCACTCTGCCACCTCTCCGCTCGAAACGCGATTCTATCAGCCGACTTATTGCCCAGGTTTGGCAACCAGTTCTGTCAACCCGCCCATGTAGGGCTGCAGCACCGCAGGAATGTCGATGCCGCCGTCTTCGCGCTGGTAGTTCTCTAAAACTGCCACCAAAGTACGGCCAACCGCCAACCCAGAACCATTCAGGGTGTGGACAAACTCGTTTTTGCCTTGTGCGTTTTTAAACCGGGCTTGCAGCCTGCGCGCCTGAAAGGCTTCGCAATTCGATACGGAGCTGATCTCGCGGTAGGTGTTTTGTGCGGGCAACCACACTTCCAAATCGTAGGTTTTGGTTGCGCCAAAACCCATGTCACCAGTACACAGCAGCATGACGCGGTAAGGCAAACCGAGCTTTTGCAAAATGGCTTCGGCGTGGCCGGTCATGGCCTCCAGCGCGTCGTAACTATTGTCGGGGTGGACGATTTGTACCATCTCGACTTTGTCAAATTGGTGCTGGCGAATCATGCCGCGTGTGTCGCGGCCGTGGCTGCCAGCTTCAGACCTGAAGCACGGCGTGTGGGCCGTAAATTTCAGGGGCAAGTCAGATTCTGGCGTGATGACGTCGCGCACGAAGTTGGTCAGCGGCACTTCAGAGGTGGGGATCAGATACAGCGCCGCATTTTCACCAACTTCATTGTTCAGGCCTTCCTGCCCACCTTTTTTGGCAGCAAACAAATCCTCTTCAAATTTGGGCAACTGACCCGTGCCGCGCAATGAATCCGCGTTGACGATGTACGGCACATAGCACTCGGTGTAGCCATGTTCCTGCGTCTGCACATCGAGCATGAACGCGGCCAGGGCGCGGTGCAGGCGCGCCAGGCTGCCCTGCATGACGGTAAAGCGCGAGCCAGTGAGCTTGGTACCCAGCTCAAAATCAAGTCCCAGCGGCTGACCCACATCGACATGATCTTTGGCCTCAAAGTCATAGGCCTTGGGCGTGCCCCAGCTGCGCACCACCACATTGCCGTCTTCACCTCTGCCCAGCGGCACAGTGGCATGCGGCAAGTTGGGCACGGCCAGCAGCAGGGTTTGCAGCTCCAATTGAATCTGGTCCAGCCGGGTGCTGGACGCTTCAAGCTCGGCTTTGGAGTTGTTGACCTGCGCCATCACAGCGCTGGCGTCTTCGCCTTTGGCTTTGAGCTGGCCAATTTGCTTGGACAGGGTGTTGCGCAGGTTTTGCAATTCCTCGGTGCGGCTTTGAATGGTTTTGCGCTCTTGCTCCAAGGCAGTGAAGGCTTCGACATTCAAAAACAGTTGTGGCGACTTGCGGGTTTCCAGCCGGGCGATGGCTTGGCCCAAGTCTTTGCGTAAAAGGGTGATGTCGAGCATGAAAATCGCTTAAAAAGGGTGTTTTAGGGTATCAAACAGGGCTATAGACCAATGAATACGGGCGCAAGCAGCTACTAAATAAATAGCAATAAAAATCAACTCAACTGGTGCAACTGACTGTCGTTGACCTCAAGCGTGTGGCCCTGCGCGTCCAGCTTCAGGCCTTTGGGCAGCGGGAACTTGATGGTCTCTTCAATCCCGTCCATCTTGCGAATCGACACCGCACCCAGCGCCTTGATGCGGTCAATCACCTGCTTGACGAGTATCTCGGGCGCTGATGCACCCGCCGTCAGGCCGACCGTTGTCTTGCCTTCAAACCAGAATTCTTTCAACTCGCTCGCATCATCGACCATGTAGGCCTCAGTGCCCAGCTTGTTGGCCAGCTCGGCCAAACGGTTGCTGTTGGAGCTGGTGGGGCTGCCGACAACAATCAGAATATCGACCTGCGAGCTCATGACCTTCACCGCGTCTTGCCGATTTTGCGTGGCGTAGCAAATGTCCTGCATCTTGGGGCTGCGCACCAGCGGGAAGCGCGCTTTGACGGCGGCGGTGATCTCGGCCGCGTCGTCCACACTCAGGGTGGTTTGCGTCACCACGGCCAGCAACTGGGTTTGCATCGGGTTGATGCGCTGCACGTCTGCAACGTCTTCTACCAGGTGAATACCGCTGTCGAGCTGGCCCATCGTGCCTTCAACTTCAGGGTGGCCTTTGTGGCCAATCATGATGAACTCGTAGCCTTCCTTGTGCAGCTTGGCCACTTCAACGTGTACCTTGGTGACCAGCGGGCAGGTGGCGTCGAATATCTGAAAGCCGCGCCGCTCGGCTTCGAGCTGAATCGCTTTGCTGACGCCGTGCGCGCTGAAGACCAGCGTGGCGCCGGGCGGCACATCGGCCAGTTCTTCAATAAAAATTGCGCCTTTGTCTTTCAGGTCATTGACCACATAAGTGTTGTGAACAATCTCGTGGCGCACATAAATCGGCGCGCCGAATTTGGTCAGCGCGCGCTCAACAATTTCAATCGCGCGGTCAACACCGGCACAAAAGCCGCGTGGCTCGGCAAGCAAGATCTCTTGGGGAAGCAATTGCGCCGACAGGCCGCCCTTAGGCGCAATAGCCCCCTCGGGGGGCAGAGCAGTACGCGAAGCGACAAACGTGGGGGTCAAATCTGTCATAAAACGCCGATCACTTGAACTTCAAAAGTCACAGATTGCCCCGCCAGCGGGTGGTTAAAGTCAAACTGCACGGCATCGCCAGCACTTTTGACCTGAACCACACTGCCCGCATACTGCCCTGCCCCATCCGGTGTGGGGAACTGCACCACATCGCCCACTTTGTAAGCCTCATCCGGGTCGCCCAGTTCATTGAGCAGCTTGCGCGCCACCCACTGCATCAAATCGGCATTGCGCTCACCAAAGGCAACGCCTGCTGGCAGTTCAAACGTGGTATGCGTGCTTTCAGGCAAACCCAGCAGGTACTGCTCAATGGCGGGCGACAACTGGCCTGTGCCCAAACTCAGCGTGGCAGGCTTGCCGCCAAAGGTGTTGATGATCTCCACGCCATCAGGCCCGGCCATGCGGTAGTGCAGGGTCAGGAAAGATGAGGCTTCAATCAGGGGAGCAGCAAGTTGGGCAGCAGACATAAAACTCTCAAACGTGCAATAAGGGCAAGGAACTGTTTGTAAACTGCCTCCATTGTAGAAAGTTAGTGATTCGCTCAAACCATGCTTTTAAAAGACCTGCCCCAAGACGCCCGCCCGCGTGAAAAGCTGCTGGCTCGCGGCCCTGGCGCGCTGAGCGATGCCGAGCTGCTGGCGCTGCTGCTGCGCACCGGCTTGCCCGGCAAAAACGCGCTGCAGATGGGGCAAGAGTTGGTGGATACATTTGGCGGCGTGGGCGGCTTGCTGAACACCCCGGCCGAGGCACTGAAAAAAATCAAAGGTCTGGGCCCGGCCAAACGCGCAGAGATTGTGGCGGTGCTGGAACTGGCCCGGCGCGCTCTGGCCAGCCAATTAAAAGAAAAAACCATCTTTAGCGACGCGCAAGCCATACGCGACTATTTGCAATTGCAGCTTGGCGGTCGTGACCATGAGATTTTTGCGGTGATGTTTTTGGATACCAGCCACCGCCTGATCGTGCTGGAAGAAATGTTCAGGGGCACGTTGACGCAAACCAGCGTCTACCCACGTGAGGTGGTGGTGCGCGCGCTTGCTTTGAGTGCCGCCAGCGTGGTGCTGGCCCACAACCACCCCAGCGGCAGCGCCCAGGCGTCTCGCGCTGACGAGGCCATCACACACACACTGAAAGCCGCGCTGGCACTGGTTGATGTGCGGGTGCTGGATCACTTCATCGTGACCGCGACTGAGACTGTGTCAATGGCTGAGCTGGGACTGATTTAAATCATGAAAGGACTCAAGTCACTCAAGACCGTCAAGGCCGAGCTGGAGGCGCGCATCAAGCTGGCCAAAGACCTGGAAGCGGCCAAAAAAGCGGCGGCGGCCAAAGCCAGGGCTGAAGCAGAGTTTTTTGCAACTGCAGTTGGCATCGTCAAACCGCTGCCGCCAAAACACCGCCCCGGCCACCGCGCCAGTCTGCCGTTGGTACAAGCCGCGCCCATTGCCGTGCAGCACCAGCTGGACGAGCTGGCCGTGATGCAGGAAGCACTGTCCGACGAGTTTGACGTCGAAACCCTGCTGGACACCGACGACGCCCTGAGCTACCGCCGCCCCGGCATCGGCACAGACGTGACCCGCAAGCTGCGCAAAGGCGGCTGGAGCATTCAAGGGCAGGTTGACCTGCACGGCCTGCGCCGCGAGGATGCCAGGCAAGCCTTGGTTGACTTCATCAAAGACGCTGCCCGCATGGGCTGGCGCTGCGTGCGGGTGGTACACGGCAAGGGGCTGGGCTCACCCGGCAAAACCCCGGTTCTCAAAGGCAAAGTGCAAAGCTGGCTGATCCAAAAGCAGGAGGTGCTGGCATTTGTACAGGCCCGGCCAGCGCATGGCGGGGCGGGGGCGCTGGTAGTGCTGCTGGCGCAGAATTAAGAATGCTATTATTTTAGGAGCTGCTTGCGCCCGTATTTGTTGGGCTAAAGGCACTTTTTGGACTTAAAAATAGCCTGAAAAGCCTGGTTTTAACAGTTTTCAACCCCAAGACCGGGTCAGCAGCTCATCCAGCGCATCAGAGATGGCCTGACCGCTTTCTGCCAGCGACGTGACATGCGCACCAAGCTGGTCGCTGGCTCTAAAGCGTGGTGTGCTCATCGGCAAACGAGCCTTGCGCAGCATGCACCGCGTTCCAGACAGCACACCAACCATTTGCTTGCTGCTGCCTTGTAGCTTTTGCGCACTGCTGGGCTGCCGCGTCGTCGATCAGTAACGCTTCTAATGTGGTCGAGAGGTTAGCGGAGTCGCTTCTGGCTTGCGAGACAACGCTGTCGCTCAGGGTGAGGTAAACGGCGCGCTTATGTGAACTGCTAGTTGGAAATGACTGCACCGCATATTGTGTGCATGATTGCAGTTAAAGACTTATCGCAAGTTTAAAAAGAGTCTAGAGTTCAAAATTGCTATTTATTTAAGAGCTGCTCGCGCATGTATTTATTGGGCTGCAGGTACTTTTAACCCTTAAAAAGTAATGATTCAACGCTTTCCAGTCTGTCACCCCGGGCTTGATGAGCCTGCCCCGAACCCCGATCCCGGGGCGATCCATACCGTCTGCGAGCTGCGCAGAGATTCGCGTTCACTGTTACGCCGCTTCATGAATAACTCGTGCCGGATCAATAGGCACGAAGGGGCATAGCGATTGCTGAAAAACGGATGCGCCAAGCCACACATGGGCCGCATCTGAAGTCATAATTTGCGCATTACAATGCACGCCAAGCTTACAAACCCCTATGCCGCCGACCAGCATGTGATCGGGGTGGCGGTTCAGTCCAACAAGGTTTATCTGCCGCCTTTGAATTCCCGCGCCTTCGCTGGCATCGCGGCGCGGCAGATAAACGCTGTTCGTTAGGTGCCATATGGCTTCCCACGATAGCCGCTCAGAATACGAAAGCCGAATGCATCGGGTGCTCGCGTACCTTGACGAACATCTGGATGAGCAACTCGATCTTGCTACCTTGGCTGAAGTCGCACACTTTTCCTCGTTTCACTTTCACCGGCTCTTTTTCGCATGGATGGGTGAGACATTCGGCAACTATCTGCGCCGTCGCCGGGTCGAGGTGGCTGCCATGCGGCTTGCGGCTCAGCCCCGCACGAGAATCCTAAACATCGCTTTGTCGGTGGGTTTTGGCTCTGCGGAAGCATTTACGCGCGCGTTCAAAAGCCGCTTTGGATGCTCGCCGACAACATGGCGCGAACAGCAGCCCTCACAACGCCATGCAAAAAGCAATTCTGGTCAGGCGAATAGCAAGCACAGTCAGGTATTACAGGCATCGTTCGCGGAACATGAAGTCTCCCGAAAACTGAATAAAGAGATCATCATGAAAGTAGCACTCATTGACCGCCAACCTGCGACTGTCGCCTATTTTCGCCACCTTGGCCCATACGGCGAACCCATCGCACGGTTCTGGCAGGAAATCTATGTACCGTGGGCTGTCATGAACAAACTTGGCGCGGATCACGCGCGTTATGGCATCAGCCACGACGATCCGAGCATTACCGCGCCCGAACAGTGCAGATATGACGCTTGCGCCGAAGTGTCGCCTGATTTCATGGCAACTGGTGGTGCGCTCAAGAAAACCATTCCAGGCGGCAAATATGCGGTGCTCCGTTTCAAGGGTGCAGTCGAACAGGTAGGCGAAGCTTGGGCGGTGTTACTTCGGGACTGGTTGCCTTCCAGTGGGCTGCAACTTGATGGTCGCCCATGTTTCGAGTACTACCCGAAGGGTGCGGCCTGTGATGGCAAGACAGGAGAATTTGAATGCGAGATATGCGTTCCCGTGATTCCACTTTGAACGGAATGCGGCGAACAACCGCACCTAACCCTACGCTCAAGCGGGACTGCGCAAAAGCGCGCAGCCCCTTAGCTACACGTTAAACCACATCAAATGACCACCATGCTGCGTTGGCTTGCGATACCTCCTGCAATAGTTGCAGCGTGGGTGCTTGCGATCCTTCTCGGATTTGGTTTGCGTGACGTGGCTGTTCGCTTCTGTCCTGCAGAGGATATGGTCTCAGGTATGTGCATAGCGTCCTGGTACCAATATGTCGAGAGAAGCATCATCGTAGGGTGCGCTGCAATTGCGGCCGCATTGATCCTTGCGGTGTCCGTTGTTCTTGCTCCTTCTCACCGTGTAACCGTAGCGACTGTGGTCCTCAGTGGTGGCTTGGCGGCAGCCTTTTACATGGCGTATATGTCTGGGGCGTGGGATAGTTTCTGCGGAGCTGTCCTAGCCGGTTTTATCGCATGGTTTGCCATGCAACGATGGGCGAAAATGCCTGCAAAGTGGCCAGAAGTGCTCTAACATTTCGCTCAGCAAGGACAGGCAACTCAAGTTGGCCGCTTCGCGGCTGATGTTGCCAGCCGGGCAGCTTTGACGTTACAAAACTTTTTAATCACTTTTCTCCTTCAAATCAGGCTACAGCCTGAAAAATTCTTGCGTAAGCAGCTGCTGAATAGATAGCATTCAAATCTCGCAGCCGTCATCTTTGCGTCACACGGCCAGTGCAACATGAGCGCTCTTAACAACGAGGGAAAGCTCACATGTATTCATCCAAATTTTTAGCGTTATCAACTGCCATAGCCCTGGCAAGTACGCTGGCTACGCTGCCGCTGCATGCACAAACCGCCTTCCCTGCCACGCTGGCTGGCCACGCCGTGATGCCTGCCGCTTCGTTTATCGCCGCACCCAAAGACGCATCAGATGACCTGAAAATCAGCGGCAAATTCACCACTGGCAAGCGGGTTGATGCCATTGGCACCGTCGAAGGCATGTCTGCCGGCAGGCCAACGGGCGTGTCACTGCCTTTCAAGGGTCAGCCGATTCAGGGGCACTCGGGCATCAAAAAGATGCCAGATGGCAGCTACTGGATCTTGACCGACAACGGCTTTGGCAGCAAAGCCAATTCACCAGACACCATGCTCTACCTGAACCGTTACACCATTGACTTTAAAAGCGGTGCGATGAAGCGGTTGGAAACCATTTTCTTGCACGACCCGGACAAAAAAGTGCCGTTTCGCATCGTGCAGGAAGGCACGAAAAAACGCTACCTGACAGGCAGCGACTTTGACACCGAGAGTTTTCAGTTTGCCGGTGGCGCTATCTGGATTGGCGACGAACTGGGCCCGTTTTTGATCAAGACCGACATGAAGGGCAAAGTGCTGGCGGTGTTTGAAACGCAGGTTGACGGCAAGCTGGTGCGCTCGCCTGACCACCCGAACGTGACCACACCCGGTGCGCCAGGCGGGCTGGTTGACTTTCAGGTGCGGCGCTCACGCGGGTTTGAAGGCATGGCCGCATCCAGAGACGGCAGTAAGTTGTACGCACTGCTGGAAGGCGCATTGTTCAACGCAGCCACCAAAGCCAACGAAAACGTGGACGGCAAAGACTACCTGCGGGTGCTGGAGTTTGATGTGAAAACCGAAAGCTGGACAGGCCGCCACTGGAAGTACATGCTGGAGGCCAACAACAATGCAATTGGCGACTTCAACATGATGGACGCCACGACGGGCCTCATCATTGAGCGCGACAACGGCGAAGGCACGGCGGACAAAGCCTGCCCGGCAGATCAAAAGCGCACGGACTGCTTTCACGACCTGGCCAAATTCAAGCGCGTTTACAAAATTGAATTAACGGATGCCAACGTGGGCGGCCCGGTGCGCAAAATAGGCTACGTCGACCTGATGGCCATTGCCGACCCGGCCAGGCTGGCACGCAAGCCCCTGAACAACGGCGTGTTGACCTTCCCGTTTTTCACGATTGAAAACGTGGACATTGTGGACGCCAAACACATCATTGTGGGCAATGACAACAACCTGCCGTTTTCCAGCAGCCGTGAGCCGAACAAGGCCGATGACAATGAACTGATACTGCTGGAAGTGGCGGAGTTTTTGAAGGCGAATTGAAGAGCGGTGGATGGCGGATGGATTGATGACTGCGCTGGAATGCAGCGTCAGGATTAACTCATGATTGGTTACAAGTCATAAGGAAGAACGGCCTTGGCCTAAACAATATGGCTTTGGTTTTGATGATCATGCAAAAAAAAACATGTAACTGTTTGGCTGTATTTGCATCAATTCCAGAATTTTTTTACGGCATACTTCGATGGCTGAACTTTTCAGACATCAAAATTTTCAAAGGAGCCATCATGTTTCATTACTCAAAAATAGCCGTCTTAGCTGTGGTCTTGGCAATCGCAGGTTGCAACGCAGTGCCCATCTTGAACGTGAAGGACGCTGCGGTGACAAGCGCCTCAGGAAAAGCCATGAGCAACGCTGAAGTGCGAGCCGCCATTCTCCGGGCCGGTGCCGCTTTGGGCTGGCAGATGAGAGACGAAGGATCCAACATGTTGGTTGGCACCATTTTGTTGCGCGACCACACGGCCGTCATCGAAATTCCTTATTCGCCAAGCAACTACAGCATCAAATACCGCTCCAGCACCAATTTGAAAGAAAGCGGCGGCAACATTCACAAGAATTACAACGGCTGGATTCAAAACCTGACACGCGGCATCAACGCCCAATTGACGGCGTCATGAGCCTGGGTTCACCTGCGGCTGCCGTCCCCGCCCGTGAACTCGCCCGCCTGGTGATTGACGGTCTGAATCTTGAAGGTGTCAATCCTGAGCTGGTAGATTTGTCCGCTCCCCTGTTTGGGGGCGGGCTTGATCTGGACTCTCTGGACATGCTGGAGATTTCGCTGCTTGTTCAGCAGCAGTTTGGGGTCAAGTTGCGGGCAGACGATCCAAACAACGAGGCCAATTTTTCGTCGTTGCAACGTCTGGCCGACCACATCTCTTCGATCCTGTCCGCGCAAGCCTGATTTGCTCGTGAGTTTTCTGGTGTCTCTTGATATGGCCGCTTTATGGCGTGCCGTCTCTTTATTGGTTCTGGCCTGGCTGGCGTTCTTTTTTGGCCGCACTCTAGGCCAGGGTCAAACACCCCTGATTGAGCGCTTTGCTCGCATCGGCAATCCGGTCATGACCCCGGCGTTTTGCAGATACACCCGGCGATTGACGGGCATTTGGTGTGTTTACTTCATCGTTGCAGCCGTTGCATCCGGACTGGCAAATGTCACCCCAATTTCAACCGGTTTATTGGTCTGGCTCGGTACCATCGCGTTGTTTGTGGGTGAGCACAGGCTGCGTCCGGTATTTTTTCCGGGTCAACAATTTCCGGGTTTATGGCAACAAGTCCGCCACACGTTGCAGGTTTGGCATCACAAATGAGCTCACAGATACCAACGGAACTGGCGTTCCTTAAAACATCGCCCCTGCTTGCTGAAACAAACCATCTGGATCACCCGGCCGTGATCGGTAGCGAGCAGTCCTGGACCTGGCGGCAAATCCACCTCGCGGCAGCCGCGCTTGCCTTGCAATTTCACGCGCAGGAGACAATTTGCAACCTGTGTTCGTCTCGGATGGGGTTTCTTGTGACATGGCTTGCTGCATTGCGGCGTGGCTGTTTGCAGTTGTTGCCACCCTCTGGCGGGCAAGCTGACCTGGTCGCCATTTTGAAATCTTGTACAAACCCTGTTGTCGTCGTCGATGATTCACAACTGCTACAACCACGCTGGGCTGATCATGCCCGCTGTGTCGTGAACGCTCCGGCACATGGGCGCTGGTCGATGTCTGATGATGTCCCCTTCTGGCTACCCAACTGGGATGCACAGATGGTTCGTTTGTACACATCAGGCAGCACTGGAACACCGACACCGCAAACCAGAACATTGGCGCAATTGGCATGCGGCGCACAGGTTCTGGGCAAGCGCATCGATGAGGAGGTTGAAGCCGGCCTGGCATCCATCCAGAGCATCGTTTGCAGTGTGCCACCACAACACATGTTTGGCCTTGAAACATCGGTGATGTTGTCCCTCGTACACGGCATGGCAGTCGTTGACCGCAGGCCTTTGCTGCCTGCTGATGTCAAGGCCGCACTTGAAATGGTTGGAGTTGCCAGCGTCTGGATTGCAACGCCATTACATCTGCGGACTTTGGTCAGTTCAGGCGTGGAATTGCGCAACTGTAGTGTTGTTATCGCTTCCACCATGGCGCTTGATGCTGCTGTCGCAGTGCAATCAGAGCTATTGACGCAGGCACCTGTTCTTGAAATTTATGGCGCCACCGAAACCGGTGTCGTCGCCATGCGGCGCACCGCCCGCGACACGTACTGGCGACCCGTTCAGCAAGTCAGAATCGACACCAGTGAATCCAGCACACAGGTATGGGGCGCGCACTTTCCGTCACCACAGCGCCTGAATGATCAAATCGAAACTGACGAAGATGGCAATTTCAAACTGCTGGGACGCCATGGCGATGTGATCAAGATTGCAGGCCGGCGTGCCTCGCTGGCGGGTCTGAATTTACTCCTGAACGATCTTCCGGGTCTGACTGATGGCGTGTTTTACTTGCCCAAAACACAGGCACAGACCGGGCGGCTGGTTCTGATCCACACTGCGGCAAACCTGGATGTTGCAGCAGCACAGCTGTGGTTGCGCGAACGCATGGATCCGGTTTTCTTTCCGCGCGCTTTCATCTGCGTGAGGGATCTGGAAAGAACAGACACTGGCAAGCTGTCAAGCGTGGTTTTGGATCGCATTTACGCTGCGTGGCATTCAGAGCGGAGGGGCGATGAGAAGGTTTGAGTTTGATATTTCCACACCCCTGTCCCACCCCGCAATTGCCGGACACTTTCCGGGCAACCCGATCGTGCCCGGCGTACTGCTACTCGATCAGATGCTGGCGACGCTACAGCAACTCAGTGGGCTTGAAGTCGTGCGATTGGCTCATGTGAAATTTTCATCCGCTTTGCGTCCAGATGAAGTGGCACAAGTCGTGTGTGAGATCGATGGCGACAACGCAAAGTTTCAGATTGCCTTGCAGCGGCAGGATGCTTGTAGGGTGGTCGCGAGCGGAAAAATCTCAATGCGACAACAAAGCTATGAAACACTGGACTGACAAAGGCGAGCGCGGTAGTGCCTGGCTGATTCATGTTGTTGTTTGGCTGGCGCGCAGCGCAGGCCGCCGAGCCTGCCAGTTGCTGCTTTACCCCATCGTGCTGTATTTTTTGCTCACAGACCGCACCGCTCGCAAATCGTCTATGGAGTTTTTACAAACCGCGAATGGACGCCAGCCGGGTTGGCGTGATGTGTTTGCCCACATCTACAGTTTTGCCACAACCCTGCTTGATCGCGTTTTCATGGCGGCAGGCGATTTTGGCAGGTTTGATATCACCATTGATGGCCTGGAACTGGTAGATGCTGCATTACAGGAGGGCAAGGGCTGTGTTTTGCTGGGCTCACATTTGGGTAGTTTTGATTTGCTCCTGCTAGCAGGGCGTGCCATGGGGCAACGCCAGATCAATGTGATGATGCGGGTCGATCCACGCTCACGTGTCAGGCGCATCGCAGGGATCGATGACAGCGCATTTAATTTGATCCAGCTAGGCCGGCCCGACAGCTATTTGCAGGCGCATGATGCCCTGTCACGAGGCGGTGTCGTTGCTATACTGGCCGACAGAACGGATGGTGCTGCAAACCTGCCAGTGCAGTTTCTGGACCGAAAGACAACCATGCCAACAGCGCCGCACATTCTGGCAGCCCGCAGCAGCGCTCCAGTTTTGATGTTTTTTGGTCTTTACGACGGCGGCAATCGCTACCGCATCAAGTTTGTTGAATGCGGCAAAACTGTAGCGCCCAACAGCAGAGGTGCCGGGCTTCAACCCATGGTCAATGCCTACGCTGCCGTACTGCAAACGTATGCACGCCACTACCCATTGAACTGGTTCAATTTTTATCCCTACTGGTCAACGGATGGAAAGACGCCGTGACTGCGTTTTTTGCCCGCTTTTTCTTGCTCTTCATCGCACTGACGGGCTGGAGCGCGAGTACAGCACAAGCCATCACCACCAGCGACTTACAGCGCTTGCTGCAATCAGCGCCTGGCGGTGACATCCGGTTTCAGGAGCAGAGGTACTCGCCATGGCTGGCTGCGCCCGTGGAGTCACGGGGCGTGGTTCGATCATTGCCGCAAGGACTGGAAAAACAGGTGGACTCCCCCAAACAGGAGACCTGGCGCCTGTTACAGGATCGCATGGAGTGGCAAGGCGCCAAGGGAATAGGCTACAAACATATTCTTTTTAGCCAGACACCCGCTTTGGCCATGTTGTCCAACGCGATGCGCTATGTGGTAGCAGGCGATTTTGTAGCGCTGGAGCGCGACTTTCGCATCACCGTGCGGGGGGATTCCAAAATGTGGACGGCGCATCTTAAGCCGCACTCTACAGAAGCGATACGCTACCTGGATCACCTGGAGATGCAGGGCGCTGGATCGCAATTGCTGTTGTTGACCATCGTCGAGCGCAAGGGTGAACGAACCATCACCCGCTTTAGCCATCACCCATAACTTAAAACACAAGGCCTGCCAGCATATGTACGAAAAAGACCCCTTGAGCGCTATCGAAGCATTGAGCGCAGCGCAGTGGCTGGCCTTTGCGCCGTTGGCATTTCAGGCCACGGCAGCCATGCGGGATCGGGGTGTATTGGCGGCGCTGGGTGCCGCAAAACCCACACAAGGCTGCACCCTAGAAGAGGTCGTGACGGCCACAAAACTGTCCACGTATGCTGTGCGCGTACTGCTTGAAGCTGGCTTGGGTTTGCATATCGTCTGGCGCAAGGAGGGTCGCTATCACTTGGGCAAATTGGGGCGATTTTTGCTGGATGACGAGATGACGAAAGTCAACTTTGACTTCACCCGCGATGTTTGCTACCAGGCTGCAGCGCATTTGGGTGAGTCTTTAAGCAAAGGCCGCCCTGTCGGCCTGCAGGAAATCGGCCCTTGGGCAACCCTGTACGAAGGTTTGTCGGTGATGCCTGAGCCTGCCCTGAGCAGTTGGCATGCGTTTGACCACTACCATTCGGATCAGGCATTTCCGGCGGTGGCTGATCGGCTGGCTTTGAATCCGCCGCTGCGCCTGCTGGATGTCGGTTGCAACACGGGCAAGTGGGCCCAGGTGTGCCTGACACGTTTGCCCTCACTGGAAGTTGGATTGGTCGACCTTGCGCCTCAGCTGGCGCGGGCTCGAAAGCGCCTGGATGCAGCAGGTGTGATGGATCGCGTTCAATGCCACCCGATGGACCTGCTCGATCAGAAAACCCCCTTGCCCGGCGGTTACGACCTGATCTGGATGAGCCAGTTTCTCGACTGTTTTTCAGATGACCAAATCGTCCAGATTCTCAAGAAAGCGCGCGATGCACTTGGCAGCGGCGGTCGTGTCTGGATTCTTGAGCTTTTTTGGGATCGTCAGCGCTTTGAGGCCGCAGCCTTTAGTCTGCAACAAACGTCGCTTTATTTCAGCTGTGTTGCCAACGGCAACAGCCAGATGTACGACTCAGAGGTTTTTTTGAAACTGGTAGCGCGCGCTGGGCTGGTGGTGACGCAGCTGACCGATGGTTTGGGCGGAAACCATACCCTGCTTGAATGCAGCATTGCCGTATAAGCGCTAGACCCATTTTTAACCGGAGAATTGTTTGCTCAGTTTATCGGCAACCAGCGTTGTACATTCAGCTGGACATGGCAGCGCAGCACTTTGGGATGCAGTCGTACAAGCACGCTCCGGGCTACGGCAAAACCGTCTGGACTGGTGTGACTTGCCTTGCTGGCTAGGTGCAGTACCTGGCGTTGACGATGCTCGCCTGCCAAGGGATTTAACGGATTGGGACTGCCGCAATAACCGGCTGGCCTGGCTGGCACTACAAGACGCGCGCTTTCGTGACGCTGTGTCGCTGGCTGTTTCACGCCACGGCGCGCATCGCGTGGGGTTGGTGCTGGGCACCAGCACATCGGGTACGCGCCAGACAGAAATGGCCTATGCACAACGGCATGCCACCGGGCAATGGCCAGCCGACTTCAACTACCGACGCAGCCATGCGGTGGATTCTTTGTGCCGTTTTACGGCTGAGGTGTTAAAGCTTCAAGGCCCGATGACCATGGTATCTACCGCATGTTCGTCGAGTGCCAAAGTATTTTTGATGGCGCAACGCTGGATAGATGCTGGCCTGATTGATGCCGCAGTCGTCGGTGGCGTTGACAGTCTTTGTTTGTCAACACTGCAAGGGTTCAACTCATTGCAGTTGTTGTCAGAAAACATATGCCGCCCCTTTGATGTCGCTAGAAACGGCATCTCAATCGGTGAGGCGGCTGGCTTTGTGCTGCTTGACCGCAGTCCGGCTGCAGTGCAGTTTGCAGGCGGTGGTGAGTCCAGCGATGCCTGGCACATGTCAACCCCACACCCGCAAGGGCAAGGCGCCCACAGCGCCATGCTCGCGGCATTGGCGGCAGCACAAATTGATCCTTCAGACATTGGCTATGTCAACGCGCATGGTACGGCAACGCCTGCCAATGACCGCTCCGAGGCAGCCGCTATGTTGGGTGTTTTTGGTTCACATCGTGTCCCGGTTTCTTCAACAAAAGGCATCACGGGGCATGCACTGGGTGCAGCCGGTATTGTCGAAGCGATTGTGACCGCGCAGGCACTGGCGCATCAGGTATTACCACCGACCGCCAATCTTGTTGCGCCCGATCCCTTGTTTGCCTTGAACCTGGTTCTTGAGGCGACACCAAGCCCGTTTCGTTATGCCATGAGCAACAATTTTGGTTTCGGTGGCAGTAACTGCACGCTTATCTTTAGAAAAGCAGACTGACGTGGCCGCCCTGCATTTTCATCTTCATGCGGCCAGTGTGCTTGCACCGGGTATGACGTCGTTGGCGCAATTGCGAGCCATCTGCCGCAGCCATCAAGTGCCTGATTCCCTTGAAAAACTGCAATTGCCAAGCCCTGACATGCTGCCCGTCAATGAGCGCCGCCGTGCCAGTCAGGTTGTTCGGCTGACGCAGGCCTGCATTCAGCAGGTGTTAGAAAGCAGTCCGTTTCCTGTTGAATCCCTGCGTTCGGTATTTGCTACTGACGAAGGAACGGGGGAAATTTGCCAGCAAGTATTGCAAGCCGTGACGACCACAGGCCAGGTGTCGCCCCTGGCATTTTCCAATTCCGTGCAAAACGCGCCGTCAGGGTATTTTTCAATCTCCTGGCACAACCGGCAATCGTCAACCGTGGTCAGTTTGGGGCTGGAGAGTTTTGCCAGCGGTCTTTTGTGTGCCGTCACAGAAACCATTTCCAGCCAACAGCCTGTGCTGCTCGTCGCCTATGACCCGCCGATGACCGCGCTCATGAACGAGCTGGTTGCGATACATGAAGCGACAGCAACGGCGTGGGTCATCAGCAGTGGTGAAAGCCATGCTGGCGCGCCGCGGCTGGCATCCTTTGCACTCGAACTTGAGAACGCTGGCAGCCATTCGGCTACAGCTTGGCCTGCATGGTTGCCCACACGATGGTCAACGCACAGCAGTGCGTCAGGATTTGCCGCATTGAGCCTTCTGGAAGCGGCTGAACAAACCACTTACCGTATGACTTTGGGGTCACAGTTCCTCTGCCTGCAGCGTTCAGGTTGAAATTTCCCATGCCCTTGAACCCTACCGACATTGAAAGTCTTTTACCGCAAAAAGGTGCCATGTGTTTTCTGGACGCCGTCACGGACTGGGACAATGAAAACATACATTGCAGTGCAGCAGTTCCTGGTGCAACACACCCCCTGATGCGCAACGGCAGAGTGCCTGCCCTTGTTGCCATTGAATACGCCGCGCAAGCGACAGCCTTACACGGCGCATTGCTTGACATGGCCAGTCAGCCCCAGGACGGCATGCTGGCCAAGCTGCGAGATATCGATCTTCATTGCGCCTGGTTTCCAGTCAACAGTAACGGCCTGACTGTTCATGCGACATTGATCTCTCGCAGCGCAGGTGGGTGCGCGTATTCGTTTAAAGTTGGCAATACTCACCAACCTATTGCCAGCGGCTCTTTGCTGGTGGCGTTTCAGTCTTCAATGCAGCCATGAAAAAACAGTCGGATACTCCGCCGCGCCGAGCGTTGGTAACAGGCGGTAGCGGTGCCATCGGTGCGGCTATTTGTCATGCGCTTGCGAATGACGGCGCGCATGTGTTTGTGCATGCCAACCGCGGGGTTGAGCGTGCCCAAGCCGTGGTGGCTGAAATAATCGCAGCGGGTGGACTGGCAGATACCATCGTCTTTGATTTGACCAACGAGGCACAGGTGCAGACGGCGGTCGATACTTTGCTGATGTCCGGTCCCGTGCAAATACTGGTCAACAACGCCGGAACTCATCGTGACGCTTTGATGGCGGGTATGGATTCTTCAGCCTGGCTTGAGGTTATCGACACCAATTTAAACGGTTTTTTTCGAGTCACGCAGCCGCTGTTGATGCCCATGGTGCGAACCCGCTGGGGCCGCATCATCAACATCAGTTCTGTTGCCGGTCAGGCGGGCAATCGCGGCCAAGCCAACTATTCAGCCGCTAAAGCGGGGCTTCATGGTGCCACAAAATCATTGGCCATCGAACTGGCGGGACGTGGCATCACGGTCAATGCGGTTGCGCCGGGTGTGATTGATACCCAGATGGCGGCTGGGGTTTTTACACCTGACAAAATCAAGGCCATCATTCCCGCCGCTCGTGCAGGTCGCCCCGAGGAGGTGGCTGCGCTGGTCGCCTTCCTGGCATCTGATGCGGCAAGTTACATCACTGGCCAGGTGATCGGGGTCAACGGAGGACTTTATTGATGCAGACTGCAGAACAAAACAGATCGTCAAATCTATCTTGGGACGGCGTGTGGATTGTTATCCCCGCGTACAACGAAGCAAGAACCATTCGCGGGCTAGCCCAAGATGCGCTGGCTCAGTGCAGCCGGGTGATTGTGGTCGATGACGGCTCAGACGATGGAACTGTTGAGCAACTGAAAGATTTGCCTGTCACCGTGTTAACCCATCAAGCCAATCAGGGCAAGGCCGCCAGTCTGCGCACAGCATTTCGGCATGCGCTTGGGCAGGGTGCCCAATGCGCCATATCGATTGATGGTGATGGCCAGCACTGTCTGGCAGATGCTGCTGGATTGCTCAATGTCTGGTCAGCCAACCGCCAGCATATCGCGATAGGCTCCAGACTTCATGACCGCGCACAGTTTCCACCAGCGCGCTATCGAGCCAATAAATTCGCCTGCTTCTGGATCTCCTGGGCTGCTGGGCATCCTATTGCCGATTCCCAATCAGGCTTTCGCGCCTATCCCCGCGAGGTGATGCAACTGGCTCTGACCAGCAAGGTTCAAAGCAACCGATTTACATTTGAAAGCGAAATACTGATTGTGGCTGCACAGCACGGGCATCCAACCGTGGCCATGGCCATTCCCAGCAGTTATCCCGCCAACGCACGTCCCAGCCATTTCCGTCCCGTGGCTGATATTGCCAAGATAGTGGTGATGGTGGCTGGCAAGTTACTCAAGCAGGGCATGGCACCGCTTGGGCTATGGCGCAGCCTGAAAACAGCCAAGGTCATTCCTGGCAGAGCCAGCGCCGAGAAAAAACCTCACACCTCAAACACTTGTGATGTTGCAGCCAAAGTGACGCTCCAATGAATGCTGCCACAGAAGTTTTGGTTGCTGAGCAATTGGTCTATCAATACCCTGGACAGGACGAGCCAGCGTTATGCGGGGTTGACCTCAAGCTTCAGCGCGGACAGGCTGTCGGATTGTTGGGGCCCAATGGCTCTGGGAAGTCGACTTTCATCAGCCTGTTGCTAGGCCTGCGAACACCGCAAAGCGGGCATATCCGCCACACTGGAGACAAACCACCTGTGATTGCCTGGGTACCGCAAGAATATGCTTTTTACCCTGAACTGACCTGTCAGGAAAACCTGGACTTGTTCGCAGGGATGCTGGTCTTGTCGAATGCCGAGGCATCGCGGCGCATTGAGGTCGCCATCCATAGTTGTATGTTGCAAGAGTTTTCACATCGCCGGGCGCGCTATTGTTCTGGTGGCGTACAGCGGCGCTTGAATTTAGCCATTGCACTGCTCCAGCAGCCCGATTTGCTGCTGCTCGACGAACCCACTGTCGGTGTGGATCCGCAGTCACGCGCCTTCCTGCTGGATCGTGTTCACGACCTGGTCAGCACAGGTACGTCCGTGTTGTATGCCACTCACTACATGGAAGAAGTCAGCAAGATTTGCTCACATATCCTGCTCCTGGATCATGGCAAGGTATTGGCCAGTGGTGACCTGAAGTCGCTGCTCAGTGGTTCGGGGTTTACACCATTTGAAAATCTGGAGTCTTTGTTCATGCATCACACGCAGCGCCAGTTGCGCGACTAGTCACAAAGCATGCAAACCATCAAGCATCGACTGATTCAAATTTCACGGCTCGCTGTTAAAGAGTGGCGCTTGCTCGCACGCAACCCGCATGGACTTGCCGTACTTTTTTTCATGCCAGCCATCTTTGTGTTGATCATGTCGTTCACACTCAAAAACACACTGATCGCCAAAGTCAACATCCCCGTCATCGGCTGGCTTATGGAAGACACCACGCCCGCCGCCAAACAATGGACACAAGAATGGCTGGAACGAAATAAAGGCTACCGATTTGAAACGCGTGAAGCCCTGTTGCTGGCATTGAAATCCCGGCAAATCGAGGCTGGTGTGATCGTTCGTGCGCCGTGGCTGGGTCAGGACGGTCGTCCGCAAAGCGAAAAACTTGAAATGTGGCTGGGCAGTCGTATCCAGCCCGCAGTCGCAGCCAGACTAAGAGCCGAGCTGAATTTTTCATTGTTGCAGGTACAAATGAAAATGGCTGCGGCTGAAGCTGGCCCCTTTGCAAGCCTGCTACTGAGCGGTGCAACTGATGCAGAACTTTTGCCCAATCAAGGCATGCCCAAAGTCCGCTATCTTTACGAAATTGAATCCGGGCGAACCATGACGGCGGTTCAACAAAGTGTGCCCGCATGGCTGGTTTTTGGCATGTTTTTCGTTGTGATTCCGATTGCTGGCGTGCTGATACAGGAACGAAATGACGGCACATTGGTACGGCTGGCTACTTTTGGTGTCTCACCAAGCACGGTACTTGGCGGAAAACTTCTGGCCTTCATGCTGCTGAACTGGGTGCAACTCGTTTTTATGCTCCTGGTCGGGCATTGGCTGGTCCCCTTATTGGGCGGCGACGCTTTGCAACTGAATGTCGCCTTTGGGTGGTTCACCCTGATGATCGTGTCGACCAGTGCAGCTGCGGTAGGTTTGGCGTTATTGATTGCAGCGTACACACGCAACTTTGAACACGCTGCGGCACTCGGCGGTGGGCTCAACGTGATACTTGCGGCCATCGCAGGCATCATGGTACCGCGCATGCTGATGCAGCCTGCGCTTCAAAACATTTCTGAGTGGTCGCCTATGGGGTGGGCACTCGATGGCATGCAGTCCGTTTTTCTTGGCGACCCGGACATGGCGTTTATCCTTCCTCGTGCTGGTTTGTTATTGATTTTTTCTGCCACTTGCCTTTGTCTTAGTTGGTGGTCACTCTGCCGCGAAGAGCTGCGCAGTTAGGCGGTACTGGCAAAGACCGTTTGATATGCGAAGTCGTTGAATGATTCACTGGTTTTTAAATAAACGGCGGCAGACAGGACTCACGCCTACGGCAACCATCGCCAACGACTTGCCTGACGACCAACGCAAAACAGGCTATATTGCAAACCTAGGGTATTTACTGATTAGTCAATTCCTATGAAAGCCATTGAACCTATTGCTTGGCACTCTCTCCGACAGAGTGCTAACATCTTAGGACGCTTTAAATGACCCCATGCGATGGGTGATAGCGCAGGGTTGGGCGATCTGCGGCGTTGTGTTTCTTGCCAATAGTCTCGCTATTGGACTGCAAAACACGCCTTGCAGCTCATCCCAACCTGCGATACACCCATTCGCAGCGAGCCATTCAAAGCGTCCCTAGCTTGACTACAGTTTTCCAAAAGGAGTTTTGCTGTGTCCTCTGCCTCTTATTCACTTGCTGCCCCTGTTATAGCCAGCTCAACGGCTGTTAATCCGTGGTCGCTGTTGCCGCCCTTGGGCAACCTGGATGCCTACATTTCAGCGGTCAACCGCCTGCCCATGCTCACTCTGGAGCAGGAGCAAACCTTTGCGCGCCAGTTGCGTGACACGAATGATGTTGCGTCGGCTGAGAAGTTAGTGCTCTCTCACTTGCGGCTGGTGGTGTCTACCTCGCGCAAATACCTGGGCTATGGCCTGCCGCATGGTGACCTGATTCAAGAAGGCAACATTGGCCTGATGAAGGCCGTTAAGCGCTTTGACCCGGACCAGGGCGTGCGGCTGGTGAGCTACGCGCTGCACTGGATCAAGGCCGAAATGCATGAGTACATTTTGAAAAACTGGCGCATGGTGAAAGTGGCCACCACCAAGGCGCAACGCAAGCTGTTTTTTAACCTGCGCTCGATGAAGCAGGGCTACAAAGACGATGCCGACGTAGCCACCCACCGCGATACTTTGAGCGACGACCAGATCAGCCAGATGGCCAAAACGTTGAACGTCAAGCGTGAAGAAGTCATTGAAATGGAGCAGCGGATGTCGGGCGGCGACGTGCTGTTAGACCCAGCACCCAGTGACGATGGCGAGGACGCTTTTGGCCCGATTGCCTATCTCACAGATGCGTCCCAAGAGCCGACTGCGCTGATGGAAGCCCACGCACGCGACAACCTGGCTACCGACGGCATTGCCACGGCACTGCAAGGCCTGGATGACCGCTCGCGCAAGATTGTTGAAGAGCGCTGGCTGAAGGTCAATGACGACGGCTCAGGCGGCATGACGCTGCATGACCTGGCTGCGGTGTACGGCGTGAGCGCCGAGCGAATTCGCCAGATTGAGGTGGCGGCGATGAAGAAGATGAAGAAGGTGCTGGTCGAGTACGCATAAATGCGTATCAAAATAGCAGCGGTTCAGCGCACGCACCACTAGCCCTCACCCCTACCCTCTCCCAGTGGGAGAGGAAGTCAACTCAGTTGCCCTTGAGCAACAAGCGAATATCACTTAACAAACCCTCTGCCCCGCTGCCATAGCGGTTGTACAGGCGCAGGCGGCCTTGCGGGTCGTAGATGTAGTTGCCTGCCGAATGGTCCATGCTGTAGCTGGTGGGGGTTTTACCGTCTACTTTTTTGTAGTAAATCTTGAAGTCTTTCGCGACCAGAGGC
Source organism: Polaromonas sp. (assembly GCA_049653085.1). Taxonomy (GTDB): domain Bacteria; phylum Pseudomonadota; class Gammaproteobacteria; order Burkholderiales; family Burkholderiaceae_C; genus Polaromonas. The sequence goes on along the minus strand of JBASFP010000082.1, from coordinate 16,019 downwards.
AATTGCTCCATGCTGGGGCGCAGGGCTAAAAATGTCGGGTCAAAGTTCCCCATATAGGCTTTGAGAATCTCGGGGGTGTCGCGTTCGGGGTCAACTGAAATAAACACCGCTTGCAGCTTGTCACCGTCTGCACCCAAAGATTTTTTTATGGCCGCCAGCTCTGCCAGGGATGTGGGGCAGACATCCGGGCATTGGGTAAAGCCGAAGAACACCACCACCACCTTGCCCGCAAAGTCCTTGACGCTGCGGGTTTTGCCGTTCTGGTCAGGCAGGCCGTCTTTTGCAAAGTCTTTGGCGTAGTCAGCGCCGGTCAGGTCAATGCTTTTGAATTGCGGCTTGTCAGGGCTGCAAGCGCCCAAAAGCAGTGCAAAAACACATACAAAAATGGCTTTTAACCAATGAATACGTGCGCAAGCAGCTCCTGAATTAATAGCAAAATATGAGAGCATAACAGACCTAGGTGAGGTAGTGATCCACCAGCAGCGCTGCAAACAGCGCCGACAGATGAATCAGTGAAAAGCGAAACGTCTTGCGCGCCAGCGCATCTGAATAGTTGCGCCAGAGCTTGTAGCCATACCAGCTGAAACCAAAGCTCAAACCCACAGCCGCCACCAGATAAAGCCAGCCGCTCATCTGAAACACAAACGGCATCAAACACGCCGGGAACAGCACCAGCGTGTACAAGAAAATTTGCAGGCGGGTGAATTCATTGCCGTGGGTCACGGGCAGCATGGGCAGCCCGGCTTTGCGATAGTCTTCAACCCGGTACAGCGCCAGCGCCCAAAAGTGCGGCGGTGTCCACAAGAAAATGATGAGAAACAAAATCAGCGCCTCGGGGCCAACCGTACCCGTCATGGCAGCCCAGCCCAGCACGGGCGGCATGGCGCCTGACGCGCCGCCGATCACAATGTTTTGCGGCGTCAAGGGCTTCAAAATCACGGTGTAAATCACGGCGTAACCGACAAAGGTGGCAAAGGTCAGCCACATCGTCAGCGGATTCACCCAGACATACAAAATGACCGAGCCCATCACGCACAACAGGCTAGAAAAAGCCAGCGTCAGCCAGCTGCTGATCTGCCCCTGCGCCGTGGCGCGCATGGCGGTGCGCTTCATGCGGGCGTCGATGCCCTGCTCTACCAGGCAATTGAAGGCTGCCGCAGCGCCTGCTACCAGCCAGATGCCGACGCAGGCGATCAAACCCAGTTTGACATCTGCCAGCGTGGGCACACCGGGCACAGCTAGAACCATACCGATCAGCGCGCAAAACACGATGAGTTGCACCACGCGGGGTTTGGTCAGCACGTAAAACTGACGGAACTTGGACGGCACGTGGGGGATGGGAAGCGTTTGGGTGGTGCTCATTCGGTACTCAGGCAAACAATCTGGATGAGCTGAATTTTGATGCACTGACCGTTTGTCGTGCGCTGCGGCAGACGCAAACGATGCCTGTCAGCACGATCACCAGTGCCGCAGCACCGCCCGTGTGCATGACCGCAGCCGCCAACGGCCAGCCCAGCAGCACATTGCCCAAGCCGGTGGCCACTTGCAACAGCGCCAAGCCAGCCAACCACAGGGCAGAGGTGCGCAGCGCCTGGATTTTGTAGAGTTTGACGGCCACCACCAGCATGGCAGCAAAGACCACATAGGCCGTGAGCCTGTGAACGTAATGGATGGCGGTCAGCGCCTGAAAGCTGATGTTGTCACCATTGCGGCCTGCGCCCAGCTCGCGCCACAGGGTAAAGCCTTCGCGGAAGTTCATCGCTGGCCACATCGAGTTTTGACAAGCCGGGAAGTCGGTACACGCCAACACCGCATAGTTGGTGCTGACCCAGCCGCCGAGTGCGATTTGCAGCCACAGCAAAGCGAAGGTAACGATCACCCAGGCCAGGGTGGCAGGCTGCAACGCCACAGGGAGCTGCTCGCTCTGCGCTTGGGCGTAACGCACGTTTTGCACCTTCAGCAGCGCCAGCAAAACCATGCCGCCCATCAGGTGCAGCGTCACGATGGCCGGGAACAGTTTCATCGTCACGGTCAATGCGCCGAACGCGCCTTGAAGGCAAACCCAAAACAGGGTGAAGGTAGGCCACCAGGGTGATATGTCAAGCTTGTGCGAATCCAGCTCGCCCAGTTCACTGCCACGCTGGGTGTCTGCTGCGCTCAGCGTAGGCCCGGCATCACGGGGCAGCTTTCGTTTGCGCGCCAGCCAGGTGGTCACAGCCAGCGTCAAAATCAGCACGCCGACACCCGTTGCCAGATACCGGTGAATCATCTCAATCCAGGCTTTGGGGAAAGTCACCGGCCCTGTGGGCAGGGCGGCTTGTGCTGCGGTGATTTGTGGTGTTGCGCCAATCGGGCTGGCGTGGCCGTAGCAGCCCGGCCAGTCAGGGCAGCCTAGGCCAGAATCCGTCAAACGTGTGAAGGCGCCAAAAACAATCAAATCAAAGGTGAGGAAAAGAGTGACCCAGGTCAGCGTGCGCAAGCGTTTGGCAGGTGGCGCATCACGGTTCTTCAGCCACACCCATGCCAGCGGCCCGATGGCGACGATCATGCCCATGATCATCAGCCGTATCGCGGGACTCAGGTTGTAGAGTTCTTGGGTATCCATCACTCTAGCGACCCTCAACATCCCAACTGCCGGATGCTCTTAAAAGCCTGTCCAGGTCGCGTTTTGCTTTGGCCGCACCAGCAGCGTCCATGTTGGCGGGAAAGCGCATCATCAGATTGCCGATAGGATCGACGACATACAGATGGTCTTGCGCGTTGCCTGCGGGCGGCAGCCATTGCGCCAGGGCTTCGGCAGCCACGCGCAGAACGCTTGCTTCCGCCAGCGCGGGCTGCAGACGCGCATCCACGGCAGCGGTATCGGTGATCAGCCAGACACGGTCAAGACGGCCTTTTTGTTTGCCCAAAGACTCGCGTAACTGCCGTTGAAAATACAGGCGCTGCTGACAAGCGCTGTCGCAAGCAGCATTGGCCACGCTGATCAGCAGCCATTGCTTTTTGAGGGTCGTCAACTCGCCCGCTTTGCCGTTCAAATCAGTCGTCACCATGGCAGGCAAGGGCCGCTGTGGCGTGATCAGCTCACCGTAGTTGCGGCGGCCTTCAGGGCGAACCACATAGTAAGTGAAGTAAGACGCAATAACAGGCGAAGCACACACCAGCAGCACGGCAATCATCTTCCAGCGGCCTGCGCGACTGCGCGAACTGTTGTCTTGTGCGACAGGCATCGTGTGTACCGTCAGGCTGAGTGGCTCGTCTTGAGGTGCAGCAACTAACTTTGAGGATGATTCAGACATGAAGAGATTGTTTGCGCTTGATGCGCCAGGGATTGATAAGTTGAAACCAGACATACAAGCCGACGACCAGCGCACACAAACCAAACCACTGAAAAGCATAACCGTGGTGTTTGTCAATACCGACATTGGGCGCGGCCCAGTCGCGCAGCAGGCCTTCGTTGGCCGGCCCCATCTGCACCATCGTTAAGGGCATCAGGGACAAGGCTGTTTCTCGGCTATAGCCTGCCATGTCAATATTTTGCCGGATACGACCGTTATCCAGACCCTTGAACTCGTATAACTTGGACGGCGGCGGGGCCATGCGGCCACGCACAGTCACAGGGCCCGCAGGGGTTTGAATATCAGGCAGCCTGGTGCGGTCGGCAAAATTGCGCAGCGCCCAACCGCGCTGCACCAAAATGATTTGACCTGTGCCGTCCAACACCAGCGGCGTGATGGCGATCAAGCCGGTTTTGCCGTTCATCTGGCGGTTGTCCAAAAATACGGTGTGCTCTGTGCGCCAAACGCCTTTGAGCGTGGCGCGGCGATGCACAGCGTCTTTCAAAATATTGGGGTCGGCCAGGTCAAGTGCCTTCAAAATCGACTGGTTGCTTTGCGCCTCCATGGCCAACTGTAAATTTTGCTTTTGCGCTGCCCTGCGCAGTTGCCACTGGCCCAACGAAAATGTCAGCGCCGCGACCAGCACCGCCGCTGTGGTGAGCAACCAAAACCTTGCAGTGGACGACAATTTGGCCATCAGCCGATAATCTCATTCATGACATATCTTGTAGCCATTGCATTTTTAGCCATCATCGCCAGCCTGGCCGTCGCGCTGTTTTTCATGCTCAAAGACGGCACTGACGGGAAAGCCAAAACCAGCGGCATGGCCAAGGCGCTGGCTTTTCGGATTGGCTTTTCAGTGCTGCTGTTTGTTTGCATTTTGATTGCGTGGAAGATGGGGATCATCCAGCCGACGGGCTTGCCTGTGGGGAAATAATTTCTGCTTTTAAGAAACAGCAAAGGCCGCACAATGCGGCCTTTTGCATTCTGCGGCTTGACGCTTTTAAAGCCAATACACCAGGATGTACAAACCCAGCCAGACCACGTCAACAAAGTGCCAGTACCAGGCTGCGCCTTCAAAACCAAAATGCTTGTCAGCCGTGAAATGGCCTTTTTGCAAACGCAGGGTGATGAAAAACAGCATCAGCATACCGACGAACACGTGAAAGCCGTGAAAGCCTGTCAGCATGTAGAAGGTCGAACCAAAAATGCCTGAATTGAGCTTGAGGTTCAAGTCACTGTAGAGGTGGTAATACTCGTAGCCCTGAACGCACAAAAAGGTAAAGCCCAAAGCCACCGTCATCCACATGAAGGCGATGGTTTTGCCGCGATGGTTTTCACGCAGTGCATGGTGAGCAATCGTCATCGTCACGCCCGACGTCAGCAGCAAGGCGGTGTTGATGGTCGGCAGCCAGAAAGGGCCGACCGTCTGGAAAGGCTCAACAATGTCGGCAGGCGATGCCGTCACGCCAGCCGCCATGCTGGGCCACACAGCTTTGAAGTCTGGCCAGAGCAATGCGTTTTCCAGGCCGCCCAGAGCCGGCACAGAGTGCGAACGCGCCCACCAGAGCGCGGTGAAGAACGCGCCAAAGAACATGACTTCAGAAAAAATAAACCAGCTCATCGACCAGCGAAACGACAGGTCAATCTTGTGACCATACAGGCCACCTTCGCTCTCGCGCACCGACTCGCTGAACCAGCGGTACAAAGTCGCCAGCCACCAGACCATGCCAAAGGCCACCGAGTAGGGCCCCCAGGCTGTGCCGTTAACCCACTGGCTGGCACCCACAATCACGAAGAGCAGGCCAATGGATGCCATGACAGGGTGGCTGGATGGTGCGGGCACAAAGTAGTGCGGGGTACCGGCTGTGCTTGAAGACATTTTTAAACTCCTGCTTTCACTAAATTCAATGGTCAAAATTCGATGTGAGGCTTATTTGCCCACGACCCAGGTAGCCAGCAATATCAGGCTACCCACAAAAACAAACACGCCGACCAGGCCTGCGATGACGATGTGTACAGGATTGAGCTGGGCCACGTCCTGCTCATAGCCGCCGCGTGAACGCAAACCCACAAACGACCACAGCACCGCTTTGACCGTGCTGAAAATCGAACCCTTGCGCTTGTGCGCCGGCGTTGCGTCGTGCTCGGTCATACGCCAGCAGCCTTGTCCGCTACAGAATTCGTAGCTTGTGGCGCGGCTGGCGTGCGGCCACCGACTTCAAAAAAGGTATACGACAGCGTGATGGTCTGCACATCTTTGGACAATTTGGGATCAATCACAAATGCAACCGGCCACTGCTTTTTTTCACCCGGTGCCAAGGTGTATTGCTGAAAGCAAAAGCATTCCAGCTTGTTGAAGTGCGCCCCGGCTTGCGCAGGCGCATAACTGGGAATAGCCTGCGCTGACATGGTGCGGTTTTGTGTGTTTTGAAACTCGTACATCACCGTGGTCAACTCGCCAGGGTGTACGTTGAGGGTGTTTTGCGCTGGCTTGAAGAGCCAAGGCCCTCGCGAGTTGGCATCAAACTCAACCGTGATTGTGCGTGACGTATCAATCTGCGTATTGGCAGGCAGCTTGGGCGTAGCGCCCGGTATTTGCCTGTCACCCAAGGCCAGCACGTTGATGCCGGTCATCTCGCAAATGGCTTTGTAAATGGGCACCAGCGCGTAGCCAAAGCCAAACATCGCCAAGACGATCACGCCCAGCTTGCCCAGCATTTTGAAGTTTTCGCGCTTGATGATCATCACAGGGCAGTCGGACAACAGTCGGTTCTAGCGACCAAAGAAAACCATCTTGACCATGAAACCCGCAAAAAAGACAACCGCGACCGAGGCCAGGATCAACGCCAGACGCAGGTTGTTTTTCTTTTGTTCAGGCGTGGTCATAGCGCAGAACGAAAGGTACGAAGTGTAGCAACGCAATTTTTCGACGGGCCGCCCCTAGAAAAATTAGCCCCCTCGGGGGGCAGCGTAGTACACGAAGTGACAAGCGTGGGGGTCATCTCAGCCGATCACGCGGGTTGCACTTGCGTTGAGTTTGGGTGGCGTTTCAAAGGTGTGAAACGGTGCGGGTGACGGCACTTCCCACTCCAGGCCTTCAGCGCCTTTGGCGTCAACGCCGTCATCAATCCACGGATTGGCCTTGGCGGGCACGCCTTGGCCGCGCATGGTTGGCAACACCACAAAAAAGAAGAAGTAAACCTGCGCAAAACCGAAGAAGAATGCGCCTACCGTGGCAATCGCATTGAAGTCGGCAAACTGCATCGGGTAGTCAGCATAGCGACGCGGCATACCGGCCAAGCCCAAAAAGTGCATCGGGAAAAAAGTGACATTGAACGAAATCAGCGACCACCAGAAGTGAATTTTGCCGCGCGTCTCGTTGTACATCACGCCGGTCCATTTTGGCGACCAGTAATAGTAGCCGGCAAACATGGCATAGAGCGAGCCCGCCACCAGCACATAGTGGAAGTGAGCCACCACGTAGTACGTGTCTTGCAGTTGCGTGTCGATAGGCGCAATCGCCAGAATCACACCTGTCAGGCCGCCGATGGTGAACACAAAGAGGAAACCCACCGCGAACAGCATCGGTGTCTCAAAGGTCATTGAGCCCTTCCACATCGTTGCAATCCAGTTGAACACTTTCACACCTGTGGGCACCGCAATCAGCATGGTCGAGTACATGAAGAACAGCTGACCCGTTACCGGCATGCCGGTGGTAAACATGTGGTGCGCCCAGACGACAAAACTCAAAATGGCAATGGAGCCGGTGGCATACACCATGGATGCGTAACCAAACAGGCGTTTGCGTGAGAAAGCGGGAATGATCTGGCTGACGATGCCGAAGGCCGGCAAGATCATGATATAGACTTCAGGGTGACCAAAGAACCAGAAAATATGCTGGTACATCACCGGGTCGCCGCCGCCAGCGGGGTTGAAAAAGCTGGTGCCAAAGTGGCGATCCGTCAGCGTCATGGTGATGGCGCCTGCCAGCACCGGCATCACAGCGATCAGCAGGTAGGCGGTGATCAGCCAGGTCCAGCAGAACATCGGCATTTTCATCAGCGTCATGCCAGGTGCGCGCATGTTCAAAATCGTCACGATGATGTTGATTGAACCCATGATGGAGGATGCGCCCAGAATGTGCAGCGCAAAAATACCCGAGTCCATCGACGGGCCCATTTGGAGCGTCAGCGGTGCGTACAGCGTCCAGCCCGCAGCCGGTGCGCCACCGGGCAAAAAGAACGACGTGCCCAACATCAGCGCGGCAGGAATCATCAGCCAGAAGCTGAAGTTGTTCATACGCGCAAAAGCCATGTCAGCTGCGCCAATTTGCAGCGGAATCATCCAGTTGGCGAAACCCACAAAAGCCGGCATGATGGCGCCAAACACCATGATCAGACCGTGCATGGTGGTGAGCTGGTTAAACAGCTCAGGGTTGATCAGTTGCAGGCCTGGTTGAAACAGCTCGGCGCGAATGCCCAAAGCCAGCACGCCGCCAAACATGAACATGAAAAAACTGAACAGCAGGTACAGCGTGCCAATGTCTTTGTGATTGGTGGCAAACACCCATCTGCGCCAGCCAGCGGGCGCGCCATGGTCATGGTGGTCGTCATGTGCGTGGTCACCAGCGTGGTCTTTGGGGTCTAAAACGGCACTCATCTCAGCTTCCTTCGTGTCCTGGCAAATGACGGAATGGTCAAATGCCTTGAAAATTTAAATGTTTGAACGGTTTACTTGCGCGCGGCTTGCAGCTCGGCTGGCTGAACCATGTCGCCCGTCTGGTTGGACCAGTTGTTTTTGGTGTAGGTCATCACGGCGGCCAGGTCGGTGTCGCTCAAGGTCTTCCATGGCGGCATCGCGCCGTTGTTCGCACCGTTGAGCATGATGGCAATCTGTTTGGCGTGGTCTTTGTCCAGCACGATGGCTGATCCGTCGATCGCCTTGATCGCGCCGCCGCCTTTGCCCGTAGGCTGGTGGCAGGTCACGCAGTTGGCGGCATAGACTTTTTCACCACGCGCCTTCAAATCTGCCAGCACCCAAACTTTGGACGGGTCATCAGCCTTGGCCGCCATTTCCTTGTTTTTACCGGCCACCCAGGCGCTGTAATCAGCAGCAGAGACCACTTTCACATGAATCGGCATGTAAGCGTGTTCTTTACCGCACAGTTCCTGGCATTGGCCGTAGTAATCACCAACTTTTTCAGCCCGAAACCAGGTGTCGCGCACAAAACCGGGAATCGCATCCTGTTTGATGCCAAATGCAGGCACGGCAAATGCATGAATCACGTCATTGGCGGTAGTGATGATGCGAATTTTCTTGCCAACAGGCACCACCATCGGGTTATCGACCTTGAGCAGGTAGTTGTCAACCACTTCGCCAGGTTTGGGCCCGCCCGCGTTAGACATGACGCGATGGGTGTTGTCGAGCGTCGATACAAAGCCGATGCCTTCGCCTTCGCCTTTGACGTAGTCATAACCCCATTTCCACTGCATACCGGTGGTTTTGATGGTCAGGTCAGCGGCGGTGGTGTCTTTTTGCGCAACCAGCACCTTGGTAGCAGGCAAGGCCATGCCAATCACGATCAGGAAAGGCACGATCGTCCAGGCGATTTCAACGGCCACAGATTCATGAAAATTGGCGGCTTTGTGACCGACCGATTTGCGGTGCTTCCAGATCGAATAAAACATCACGCCAAACACCGCGACAAAAATCACGATGCAGACAATCATCATGAACCAGTGCAGCCAGTGCTGCTCTTCAGCAATTTTGGTAGCGGCCGGGTGCATGTTGAGCTGGCGCACTGCCGGGCCGCCGGGCAGGTCATTGACTGCGTAAGCCGCAGTGCTAACCCAGACGCCCAAAAACGCCAATGTTGTGCCTGCCAGTTGGCTGCCTGACAGCATCATGTTGCTGATGGTTTTACGTACATTCATCGTGATCACTTCCAGTACCTCAAATTTACCGACCTGCAGACCCACCGGGTTTGCCTATTCAACAAAACCGCTGATTATAAAGTTACCCGGACATGCTTTTTAACAACCACGCAATGCAAAGCGTATTTCTCTGGCCAGTGCAGGCCGCAATTCAGGCCGCACATGCCGCCCGACCTGAATGGATCTGCCTTGCCCAGACACTTCAATCAGCGAGCCATCCCCCTTTTGGGGTTCAACCCGCACCCACTCGCGATTAAATTCTGCCCGCTTCAGGCGTCCTGCGGTTTCCAACTCGACCACCAATTGCCCATCCTGAAGAGAAATTTTTTCGCCATCCCGGGCATGACGCGCGTAAACCATGAAAGCTGCACCCACCAGCAACAGTTCAGCCCACGCAAACGGCATGATGAGGGTTGCGCCCTGAAACCAGAAAAATGTGGCAATACCCAGTGACACCACGCTGAGCGAAACGAAAAGCCCAAGCAGTTGTACCGGGGTGACAGAACAGTTGCGCTTTAAAAGCCACTGCACACCGCTGCGACTTAAATCGCCTGGCACGGGCTGCGTGGCAAAGCGAAAAGCCGGGGTTGCAGACGGGAAGGATGAACTGAGAAGTTGGGACACTGAGCGACACTCAAAAAATGGCAACCTGGCAGGCTGATTGAGGCGTGGGAACATGCCCAAAACGACAGTTGCAGTATAGCTGCGTTTGCGCTGTTACCCGACCTGAAGAAGCCCTAAATCCGACTACAAACAGAGCTTATTGCGCTTGGCTGCGGCCTGCGCCCAACAGGCTGCGCATATCGCGCACCGACACCGAACTCAGCGCACTGACTTTGATTTTTGGCTGCGCTTTAAGTGCATGGCCGTAAATCACTTCAAACGTCAAGTGCAGCCGCCCGTCGGGCTCGGTCGTCAGGTGGTTTGCCAGCTCACTTTCAAGCTGTGTACGCCACTGCCGCCCTCGCAGCCCCGCAAACCGCGCCGGATGAAAGTTGCGGCCCAATTCGGCAAGTTCTTGCAGCAAACGCGCGGGGGTTTCATAGGTCAGCGTGATGCGCTCCATGTCCATCACGGGTTCGGCAAAACCTGCTGCCACCAGCATGTCGCCCCAGTCGTGCATGTCGGTCAGGACGTGCCCAGCGGGTGGCCAGCCGAGTTTTTTATACAAGTCGCGCAGCTCGATGGCAGTGTCAGGCCCCAGGCATGAAAACATCAAAAACCCGCCAACTTTCAACGCGCTGTGCCACTGGGCCAGTAGCGCCTGCGGGTCGGCGGCCTCATGCAGCGCCATGTTGGCCCACAGCATGTCCACGCTGGCGGGCGGTGGCATGTCAAACCGCGCCGCCGGGCGTAACCAGGCAGCGGGCTGCCACCATTTTTTTGCTATTATTTCAGGAGCTGCTTGCGCCCGTATTTGTTGGGTTTCAGCTATAAAACAGTCTGATTTTGGGTACTTTTCAGCCAGTTTTTGATGGTTTTGCAGCCCACCACGCAGCGCGCCCCAATGCGCCCAGGCCTGCGGCTGTAGTTTGATCCATTGCAGCCTGCCCCGCATGCGGCTGGCGACTTCTTCATGCAGCCAGGGCGATGCCAGCGGCGCGATGCGCTGCCAGCGGGCAACGGCGATGGGGTCAAGAGTAGGGGGATGTTCGGTCGTCATGGTTTGAGCCCGAGTATATTGACCGGGTGTTCAAACGCTTGCTGCAAAAACCTTTTCCCAGCCTGGCCCGGCGGCTGCCCAGCCAGTGTGCGGTTTGCCGCGCCTGGCCGTCAGAGCCGGTTTGCAGTGCTTGCATGGCACGCTTTGCGACAGACAAGCCGCGCTGCACGTGCTGCGCCATGGCACTGCCCGCTGATTTGTCCATGGGACGGCGCACCAGAGTCGGCTTGTGCATGGACTGCATCACACAGCCGCCGCCGATCAATGCCGTGCTGGCAGCGCTGGACTACGCTTACCCGTGGTCGGGCTTGATCAGCCGCTACAAATTTGCCGATCAAACAGGCTGGGCTTCGTTTTTTGGGGCGGTCTTGTTCAATGCGCATGGGGTCAGCCAAGCATTGCAAAGCGCACGTCTGATCTTGCCCGTTCCCTTGTCCAAAGAACGCCTGCAGACACGCGGTTTTAACCAGGCATGGGAATTAGCCAGTGCGCTGGCTCAACAATCAGGCTGCACCGCCAAAACCGACAGCACCTTGCTGCTGCGGGTTAAAAACACCCGCCCGCAAACCGAGTTGCTCAGGCAAGAGCGGCTGGCCAACGTCAGGGGTGCGTTTGTAGTTGACCCGCTGCGCGCACAGGTGCTCAAAGGCCAGCGCGTGATACTGGTTGATGATGTGATGACCAGCGGCGCATCGCTTTACACGGCGGCTCAAGCATTGCGCGCTGCAGGCGCAACCCATATTACCGGCCTGATACTGGCCAGAACGCCTTTGTAAACCTATGTTCAATATTGTTCTTGTCGAGCCTGAAATCCCGCCCAATACCGGCAATGTCATTCGTCTGGCAGCCAACACCGGCTCCAGATTGCATTTGATAGAGCCGTTGGGCTTTTCAATGGACGACAAACACATGCGCCGCGCCGGGCTGGACTACCACGAGTACGCCCAACTCAAACGCCACGCCAACTGGCCTGCGTTTGTCAGCACTGAAAAGCCCGACGCTGCACGCCTGTTTGCCATGACCACGCGCGGCTCGCGTAGCTTGTACGACGTGACCTTTATGCCGGGCGACTGGCTGGTGTTTGGCTCTGAAACCAAAGGCCTGGACGCAGCGCTGCGAGAGTCTTTTGCGCCCGCCCAACGCTTGCGTTTGCCCATGCAGGCTGACCAGCGCAGCCTGAATTTGTCGAATGCGGTGGCGGTGGCGGTGTTTGAAGCCTGGCGGCAGAACAATTTTGCAGGCGCGTCGGGCTTTAACAACGCCAGCAGTCCCGTTGCCTGACTTTGTTCACACCGCTTTAGGGTCTGGCTTCTAGACAAGCCCGTTTGAACCGCCTGAGCCTTGCAAGGTCACTAGTGCAAACCCTAGAATTTGATTTTCAGCACAGCTTGTCAGCCTATCGACATCTCCGACTGGCAGACTCAACAGCATTAACCTACCCAGTTCACAAGACTGGCGGAGCATTTTTTGTGAACATGGTTCTTCAAAGACTTTTTGGCACGCCAAAAACCAAAACACCCCCAGTTGCCAGGCTGCCACTGGCAGACATTCAGCTGAGCTTGCGGGACGCATTGGCTGGCTCTCATGGTGTGTACGCTGAGCGGCTTTTATACAAAATTGACATCGCAAAAACCCCCGTCGATCTGTGGGCGCTGCGCAGCGATTTGCACCAGTGCATTGCGCAGAGCCACACCGAAGGCGTTGCCGCTTACCGCATCAATGGTTTAAGCGCGGTGTTTCAGGGCTGGGTTCCGTCCGCCCAATTGATCAAAATTCAGCCTGACTTCAAGCCATCCAACAGGTAATCAAGGGTAGCGCCGCACCAGCGACTCGGCCACGCACACCGGCTTGCCAGCGCCCTCACGCTCAACCGTCACTTCCCAGGTCATCTGCACGCCATCGTTGGCAATCGGCTCGCTGGCCAGCAGCTTCATGCGTGCGCGCAAGCGGCTTCCCACCGGCACAGGCGATGTGAACCGCACCTTGTTCAGCCCGTAGTTCACGCCCATGCGCGAGCCAACGATGTCAAATGACGATTCAAAAAATTTCGGGATCAACGACAGGGTTAAAAACCCGTGCGCAATCGGCCCACCAAATGGGCCTTTGGCGGCTTTTTCAGGGTCTACATGAATCCACTGGTGGTCTCCGGTGGCTTCAGCAAACAAATTCACCTGCTGCTGGGTAATGGTCAGCCAGTCGCTGACGGCAACCTCTTGACCGACACACGCGGACAGGTCGGCAATGGTTTGAAAGGTTTTCATTTGTCTAACCACTCAAGTATCTAACCAGTCGCAGAGGCTTTTCCACTGCTCCAGGTCTTTTTCAACCCGGCCCGGAGCCACATCAAACAGCGTCAGCCCGCGCGCGGCCAGGTGAATGTAGTTTTGCGTGTCACGCACCATGCCCAATACGGGCAGTCCCAGGCCGTCAACAAAACCGCGCAACTTGTCAGCCGCAATCGTGCGCGAGTCCACCCGCATCCCGACAATGCCCACCTGCAACTTGCCCGCGTGGCGGTGCTCAGCCAACTGGTCTAAAAAGGCGCGGGTGGCAAAAATATCAAACACGCTGGGCTGCAACGGCACAATGATTTTGTCGGCCAGTTTGATCACATCGTTAAACCGCCAGCCATGCAGGCCACCCGGCGTGTCCAGCACCACATGGGTGGTGCCTTTGGGCGGCTTGACGATCAAATCGGCATTCACGTCCCAGGTGGCAATCGGCCTGGCAGCAGGTGGGCGCAGCCCCAGCCACAGTTTGGACGACTGCTGCCTGTCCGCATCGCCCAGCATCACGGCATGACCCTGGCTGGCAAAATAACCCGCCACATTGGTGGCAAGGGTCGATTTACCGACGCCGCCTTTCGGATTGGCAATCACAACGACTGGCATGTTGAACTCCTCAATTCAGTTAAGTGAACTTTTACGCTATGGTAACGGCTAGCAAGCAACCACAAACCCTATGGAACACACCCCTGCCTGGCTGATTAACAGCTTTATTTACCTGGCCGCTGCAGTGATTGCCGTGCCTGTCGCCAAAAAACTCGGTCTGGGTGCCATCATTGGCTACCTGGCCGCTGGCATCGCGATTGGGCCCTGGGGCTTGAAACTGGTCACCAACGTCCAGGACATTCTTCACTTTGCTGAATTTGGTGTGGTGCTGATGCTGTTTCTGGTGGGCTTAGAACTAGAACCCAAACGCCTGTGGAATTTGCGCCGCCCGATTTTTGGCTGGGGCAGCGCGCAAATGCTGGCTTGTACCGCCGCCATCGCGGGCTTGGCCATGGCCTTTGGCGTGAGCTGGCAAATCGCACTCGTCGCGGGTCTGGGTTTGGGTCTGTCAAGCACCGCCATTGCCCTGCAAGCAATTGGCGAGCGCAACCTGATGCCGACATCCAGCGGGCAGGCCGGGTTTTCGATTCTGCTGTTCCAGGACGTGGCCGCCATCCCGATTTTGGCCTTGCTGCCGCTTTTGGCTGCTGTAGGGGGTACAAATGAGGCTTTAGACCAATCAAATCGGGCGTGGGAAGCTCTTAAAATAATAGCGGTGATTGGCGGCATTATTCTCGGTGGTCGCCTGCTGTTGCGGCCCTTGCTAGGCTGGATCGCCAAAAGCGATACGCCAGAGATTTTTACTGCCGCATCGCTGCTGCTGCTGGTCGGCATAGCGGCACTCATGCAATTTGTCGGCCTGTCAATGGCGCTGGGCGCATTTTTAGCGGGCGTGCTGCTGGCTGAAAGCGAATACCGCCGCGAGCTGGAAACCGACATCGAACCCTTCAAAGGCCTGCTGCTGGGCCTGTTCTTTATCGCGGTCGGCATGAGTATTGACTTTGGCGTGCTGCTCCAATCCCCTGGCCTGATGGCGGCTATTTTGTTTGGCTTTTTGGGGCTGAAGCTGGCCGTGATTTACGCACTGGCCAAGGCCATGATGCTGCCTTACCAGGAGCGCCCGGTGTTTACCGTGCTGCTGGCACAAGGCGGTGAGTTTGCGTTTGTGGTGTTTCAGGCTGCGGCTGGTGCCAAGGTTTTCTCGATGGAAACATCGTCATTGCTGATCGGTGCAGTTGCGCTGTCGATGCTGATCACGCCACTGATTCTGATTGCAGTCGACAAGCTGCTGTTGCCGCGCTACGCCAACTGCAATGTCACGCCGATGGCTGAAATATCAGAACAGCAAACCGCGCCCATCATCATTGCCGGCTTTGGCCGCTACGGGCAAATTGTGGGCCGTATGCTGCTGGCTCAGGGCATTGCGCCCACCGTGCTGGACCACGACGCCAATATGATCGAGACCGCCCGCTCATTTGGCTACCGCGTGTTTTATGGCGACGCGACACGGCTTGATTTGCTGCGCACCGCAGGCGCGGCCAGCGCCAAAGTCATGGTGGTGGCGGTCGATGACGTGGAGCAGTCCATCAAGCTGGTGGAGATGGTCAAAGCGCATTTCCCGCAACTTGAAATCGTCGCACGCGCCCGGGACGTGACCCACTGGAACCAGCTGCGCGACCTGGGCGTGATGCGGGTCGAGCGCGAGGTGTTTGAATCCAGCCTGAGAAGCGCTCGCAGCGTGCTGGAGTTGCTGGGCCAAGCACCCGACCAGGCCCGACAAATCGCCCAACTTTTCAGGCAGCACAACCTGGCGCTGTTTGAGCAGCTTTACCCTCACCACAAAGACCGCGCCAAGGTGATTGCGGTGGCCAAACAAGGCCGCGCGCAACTCGAAGAACAAATGGCCAGAGAGCGCGAGCTGATGGCGCGGCCACAGGCTGCGACTGGGCATGAAGAGGCAGTGGATTCACATTCGGGCAAAAAGGCCTGAAACCGGCCTGAAAATCACCTGAAAACGTCGGCGCTCTCAAATCTCAAGTGCAACAGTATCCTAAACCCATAAAAGGAGTGTTGTATGCCAAAGAGTTACTGTCATTTAAGCGATCTTGAACGAGCCCAACTCCAGGATCATCTTGAGTTGGGCAGCAAAGTTCGGGCAATTGCCCGAACTTTGCTGCGCTCACCATCGACCATCAGCCGCGAGCTCAAGCGCTGCGGCTGGCTTGGGGCCACAGCGCTCACACCAGCGGCCAAA
>JBASFP010000081.1:0-2889 GCA_049653085.1 Polaromonas sp. | reverse complement strand
TTTCACGGTGCACCGCCAACCACATCGGCAAGGGCGGAATTTTCAGCAGGTCAGGGAGTACTGATACCACTTCGGGTTCTTCTCGGACCATGTAGCTAGCGACAAAGCCAATGCCCAAACCAGCGCGGACCGCGGCCCATTGCACGATGAAATCATCACTGCGCAATACAAACGCATCGCGCCCCACCGGATAGCCCATACGGTGAAAGCCTTGAAGAATGACTGTATCCATATCACTGCCGATAAGGTCGTGTTGCAGTAAGTCCGTCACGTTTCGCAACACGCCTTTGCGTTGAAGGTAACTCCGGTGGGCATAGGCACCCAGGGCCACGTCACCAATCTTTTTGGCAATCAAAGTGGATTGGTCAGGGCGCACCAGGCGCACTGCAATGTCCGCTTCTCGGCGCAATAGATTGCTCACCTGATTGCTTGACACCAATTCCACTTGGATACCAGGCAGGGACAGGCGCATTCGGGCCAAAAGCGAAGGCAGCAGGTGCACGGCCACCGGTACGCTGGCGGTAATCCGCACGGTGCCCACGGCCTGGGTCTGTACGCCGGTCAACACCCGCGTCAGCTCAAGGGCACTGGTCTCCATGGCGCGGGCCGAATCCGCCAACTTCTGGGCAATCGCGGTAGGTACCAAGCCACGCCCGGTGCGCTCGAACAGTACTGTTCCCAGTTGGGCCTCCAACTCCACGACATGCCGTCCCAGCGTTGGCTGACTCATATGCAACACCCGTGCTGCACCCAAAAGACTGCCCTGGTCCAGCACGGCCAAAAACGATCGGACCAAGCTCCAGTCAAATTTTGAGGTGTGCATCGGGGTCATGGAAAGGTATTCATAAATGAACTCATGCTATAGAAAATTGGGTAATTGTGCAATTCGCCGCATTTTTCCACAATAGAACCAAGGATCACAACGCGTGATTTGCAACGCAACAGGAAATGGCAGCATGAAACCAACCGTACTAATTTTGGGAGCCCGAGGCCGCTTTGGAATGGCGGCCGCGCGGGCATTTGCGGCAGGTGGTTGGAGGGTATTGGCACAGTGCCGTCCCGGTGGAGTCGTTCAAAACTTGCCTGGGATTGAGTGGGTACACGTGCCACTGGAGAACCATCCCGCACTGTTGCGAGCCGCACAAATGGCCAGTGTGGTTGTACATGCCATTAACGTAACCTATACCGAGTGGGCAACGGAGTTACTGCCTGCGTTGGAACACTCGATAGCGCTGGCTGCGGAACTCAAGGCACTGCTCATGTTGCCTGGGAACGTGTACAACTTTGGTGAGGCGATGCCAACGTTGCTGACAGAAGATACGCCCCAGTTGGCGCATACCCGCAAGGGCAGTATCCGCATACAAATGGAGCAACGTCTGCGCAGTGCCAGTAAAAGCGGACTCATCAGAAGCGTGGTCATCCGGGCGGGAGACTTCTTTGGCAGTGGCAAGGGCAGCTGGTTTGACCTGGCTTTGGCTAAAAACATTGCCAAAGGCAAACTGACCTACCCCGGCAGGTGGGACGTGCCGACCGCTTGGGCTTACCTGCCCGATCTGGGCACCGCCTTTGAGCGCGTTGCCACGCGTAGTCTGGCCGCGCAAACCGGCTTGGCTGCCTTCGAGGTGTATCACTTCAAGGGTTACAGCCTCACAGGCAACGATTGGGCAAACGTGTTACAGCCCCTGGCGCAGCAGCAAAAATGGTTGCCGTCGGGAACTCTGCTAAAAAAAGGCGCTGTGCCATGGGGTCTGTTCAAAGCCATGCGCTGGGCAGTACCAGTGTTTTTTGAGCTCGCTGAAATGCACTATTTGTGGCAACGCCCTCACGCGCTGACCAATGACAAGCTCGTCGCCCTGATTGGCTCTGAACCCCACACCGAATTGCCGCAGGCTGCCAAAGCTGCGCTGACCCGGATGGGAGTGATCTCATGACCACCGTTCGCGTCGCATAGCAGTCGTTTCGCGGCAGCACACACAGCGTTCGTCGCAAAGTCGATGCGTATGACGTGGGCGCTGACTAAGCTCCATCCATCAAATATTCAGTTTGCACAATTTTGTATCTTTTCTGTTTTCGTTAACACTCAATTTTCCCCAACCCCTTCATTAAGGACTCTTCACGATGAACCTCAAACTCCCCTCCAAAATGTCTGTCCGCCTACTTGCGGTAACTGCGGCTACCTTGCTGATTGCATCGGCCCACGCACTGCCTGACGCGCAATTTATCCCGGTGTGGGACCAGTTCGAAATCATCAACAACGGCGACAACAGCAACCTCGACAAGGTGTCCGACGACTTTGCCGCGCTGCTCAGGCAAGAACCCACCAACCCGGTGCTCATGGCCTACACAGGCACAACCACGGCCATGAAATCCACCACCACAATGCTGCCATGGAAGAAGATGAGCTACGCCGAAGACGGTATGGCCATGCTGGACAAGGCGTTGGCCATGCTCACCCCGGCGCATGAAGCGGTGATTCAGCACGGCACCCCAGGCACACTGGAAGTCAAACTGCTGGCTGCCAAAACTTTTTTGGGCGTACCCGGTTTCATGAACAAGGGCCCACGCGGTGCCAAACTGGTGAGCGAGTTAATCGCCAGCCCAACCCTGACCAGCGCGCCGGTTGACTTTCAGGGTGTGGTTTGGCTCACAGCCGGTGAAGTGGCAGTGCAGGAAAAGCGTGTGGAAGACGCACGCAAACACTTCGCCCGAGTGATTGACCTCAAGGCCAAGCAAGCGGGCGCAGCCCGCGTCCAACTCGCAAAGTTGTAGCCCATGTTCTCCACTGAATCCTGTCCCGTGGTGGAGCTCTACGGTGTGCATAAGACCTACCGCCTGGGTGCTCACGTCATCCCTGCGTTGCAAGGCGTAGACTTGTGCGTGCAGCGCGGC
>JBASFP010000080.1:0-27377 GCA_049653085.1 Polaromonas sp. | reverse complement strand
AAGACCTGCTTGGAACTGGATTCGGTTCATTGCCATGGTGATACCTCTGTTAATAACTGTGTATATATACAGCATTAAACATCTCTCAAGCAATGTCAAGTTTGTCTGAGGCAGGTATCTAATCAGGCAAAAACGTAGGTGAAACCCGCCTGGAAGCTGCGCTTTGAGGCAACCAGCCAGTCAAAACTGAGCCAAAAAGCGACCTGAGATCTGAAAAACAGCCGTTTTAGGGTATCAAAAGTGCCGTTAGCCCAATGAATACGGGCGCAAGCAGCTCCTGAATTTATAGCGTCTGAAAGCCAACTCTGAGCCCTTAACCGCCAGCCGTCAACCGCTTTGGCGTGATCTCCACCGAATCCGTCGTGGTGCTCATCCACACCGTGCCGTCTTGCACGGTGACTTGCAGTTGCATGCTGCGCTCCGCCAGCTTGGCCAATGCCTGGCTTTGCGCGGCTTCGATTTGCCACACCACCAGGTTGCTGGCGCGGGTCAGTTTGGTTTCTATGCCTTTCCACCACACCGCCGTGCTGCTTGAAAAGCTGTAGGCCGTGACGCGCTCGGCCCGGCCTGCGGCTTTCATCAGGCGCTTGTCGTCGGGCTGGCCCACGTCTATCCAGTGCAATATCTGGTCGGTGTAGTCTTTGTGCCAGAGGGCGGCTTCATCGACATCCCACAGGTCTTTGGCAAAGTCGAGCTTGCCGTTTTTGTCGTCTGCGGGTACGTTCAGGGCAAACGCCAGCAGGCGAATCATCATGCGTTCGTCAGCCTCTGACGGGTGGCGGGCAATGATGACGTTGTGGTCGGCGTAAACGCCTCGGTCCATGTCGGCAATGGCGAGCTGGGCTTTGTAAATGGTGGCTTTGAGTGCCATGGGGCTGATCTTTTGTAAAAACGGAAGTCCATATTGGAACAGAGCGCCGCCCCGGCAGGGTTTGGCACCACTGGCTATAGTGGGTTCATGTCTATCAAGCTGTCTGTTCTCGACCAATCCGTTGCCATCACGGGCCGCACTGAAGACGCCTCCATCCGCCAAACGCTGGCACTGGCCCAACACGCCGAGTCGCTGGGTTTTCACCGTTTTTGGGTCAGTGAACACCACAGCCACCCCAGCATTGTGGGCTCGGCCCCTGAAGTATTGATGGCCGCCATTGCCGCCACCACCAGCCGCATTCGGATTGGCAGCGCGGGCGTGATGTTGCCGCACTATGCGCCGCTGAAAGTAGCTGAGCAATTCCGCGTGCTTGAGGCGCTGGCCCCTGGCCGCATTGACCTGGGTGTGGGCCGCGCGCCGGGCTCTGACATGCGCACGGCTCGGCTGCTCAGGCAAAACTCCCAGCAATCGAGTGATGACTTTCCGATTCAGGTGCGTGAACTGCAGGCCTGGGTATCGGGTATCGACCTGCCCGAAGGCCACCCCGGCCGTGGCGTGACCGCCAACCCGACCGGGCCGACCAGCCCCACGCTGTGGATGCTGGGCAGTTCTGACTACGGCGCGCAGTTGGCCGCGCACTACGGTTTGCCGTATGCGTTTGCGTACTTTATTACTGACGGGCAGGGCGCTGGCCAAGCGCTTGATTTGTACCGGCAGCTGTACCGCCCCAGCGCTTTGCACCCCAAGCCGCAAGCGGTGCTGTGCGTGTGGGCGCTGGCCGCTGATACCGAGGCTGAGGCCTTGCACCACTTTTCAGGCCGTGAGCGCTGGAAGCTGGACAGAAACCGGGGCGCGATTGGTCCGCTGCCATCGCCGCAAGAAGTTGCAGCGCGGCCGTACAGTGCGGCTGAACAGGTGCAGGTTGGTCAACTGCGGGCCAACGCGCTCGTCGGCAGCGGTGCGCAAGTCGCAGCCAAACTGCGTGCGTTGGCTGAGTCGTTGGGGGTTGACGAGTTGGTGATCATCACCTGGACGCATGACCCCGCTGCGCAGCGGCGGTCTTACGAACTGCTTGCCAAAGCCTTTTTATAATAAGTGTGCATATCAGTCACCCAACAACCAACGAGACAAACCACCATGACCACAAAACTCTTCAACACCGCCATCGCAGGCAGCCTGCCAAAACCGGCATGGCTGTCAGAAACCAACAAACTCTGGCCGCAGTGGAAGGCTGAAGGCGAAGAGCTCAAACAAGCCAAGGCAGACGCCACCCTGCTGTGGATCAAGGCACAGGAAGACGCGGGCCTGGACGTGATTGGTGACGGCGAGCAGTCGCGCCAGCATTTTGTACACGGCTTTTTAGAGCAGGTTGAAGGCATTGACTTTGATCACAAAGTCAAAATGGGCATACGCAACAACCGCTATGACGCGATGGTGCCGCAGGTCGTGTCAACCCTCAAGTTAAAAGGCCGTGTGCATGCGGCTGAGGCGCAACTGCTGCGCGCCCACACCGATAAAAAAATCAAGTTCACGCTGCCGGGCCCAATGACGATTGTTGACACCGTGTCTGACCAGTTTTACGGCGACAAAATCAAAATGGCGATGGCTTTTGCCGAGCTGTTGAATCAGGAGGCTCTGGCCTTGCAGGCTGACGGCGTCGACATTATTCAGTTTGACGAACCTGCTTTCAATGTCTACATGAAAGAAGCTGCCGACTGGGGCGTGAAGGCGCTTGAAGTGGCTGCGCGCGGGCTGACCTGCACCACCGCCGTACACATTTGCTACGGCTACGGCATCAAGGCCAACGACGACTGGAAGAAAACACTGGGCGACCAGTGGCGGCAATATGAAGAAGTGTTGCCTGCGCTGGCCAAAAGCAGCATCCAGCAGGTCAGCCTGGAGTGCTACCACTCGCACGTGCCGCCCCACTTGATGGCGCTGCTCGAAGGCAAGGACGTGATGGTCGGCGTGATAGACGTGGCCAGTGACGAGATTGAAACACCAGAGCAGATTGCCGACACCATTGGCAAGGCGCTGGAGTTTGTGCCCAAGGCGCGCCTGATACCGTGTACCAACTGCGGCCTGGCACCCATGAGCCGCGAGATTGCGATTAAAAAATTGCATGCATTGGGTTTAGGCGCGGCCCTGGCACGCGAACGCTACGCTTGAAGCTTCACCATGAATCACGACCACAGCCATCCGCATCCGCATCCGCATCCGCACGAACCCGCCTGGAAACACGACGGCGTCCGCGTCGTGAAGGCAACCCAGCTTGACGGCAACACCGCGCAAACGCCTGGTATGGACAGAAAAGCTGCGGTCAACTTTGCCCGCATGGGGGCGCAAAAGCTGTGGGCGGGGACGGTCACGATTCATGCCGATGCCAAAACCGGCGCGCATCACCATGGCCACCTGGAAAGCGTGATTTACGTGATCAAAGGCCAGGCAAGAATGCGCTGGGGTGAGCAACTGGAGTTCACCGCCGAGGCGGGGCCAGGCGACTTTATTTATGTGCCGCCGTATGTGCCGCACCAGGAAATCAACGCCAGCGCCACCGAGCTGCTTGAATGCGTGCTCTGCCGCAGTGACGGTGAGGCTGTGGCTGTTAACCTGGACATTGCGCCGGTTGAAAAGCCTGATACTGTGCTCTGGATTGACCCCACCCATCCGCAAGGCGGCGTTTAATTGAACGAGAAAGCAAACCCATGAAAGCCATCTGGAACGGCGCAGTCATTGCGCAAAGTGACACCACCGTGGTGCTGGAAGGCAACCACTACTTTCCTGAAGCGTCGCTGAACCGTGACTACATCACCTTCAGCAACCACCACACCATGTGCAGCTGGAAAGGCCAGGCCAGTTACTACTCGCTGCTGGTCAATGGCGAGATGAACACCGATGCGGTGTGGTACTACCCAGACCCCAAACCCGAGGCGGATGAGATCAAGGGTCATGTGGCTTTTTGGAAGGGCGTGAAGATTGAGGCTTGAAAACAAGAGTTTTCATAAATTTGCAACATGACGCAATTACCCTTGTTCTCATTTGCAAAATTTACTGGAGATGACCGTGCAAGCCATTGACGACGAACTTATGCGGCGCATCCGCAACGACCTGATTGACAGCTATGACGAAGAGCTGGAAATGGAGCTGGAAGACCGCACGGCCGCTGAGCTGACGGGGCTGAAGCGCCAGCCCACAGTGCGCAAGACAAAGAAGATCGCCGCATTTACTTTCGTGAGCTGTTTCGCCTGCAGGGCGAGCTGGTCAAGCTGCAAGACTGGGTCAAAAACACCGGCCACAAGGTGGTGATTTTGTTTGAGGGCCGCGACGCCGCTGGCAAAGGCGGCGTGATCAAACGCATCACGCAACGCCTGAACCCGCGCGTATGCCGCGTAGCCGCATTGCCCGCCCCCAACGACCGCGAACGCACCCAGTGGTACTTTCAGCGCTACGTGTCACACCTGCCCGCTGCGGGTGAAATGGTGCTGTTTGACCGCAGCTGGTACAACCGCGCCGGCGTAGAGCGTGTCATGGGTTTTTGTAGCGACGAGCAGTACGAAGAGTTTTTCAGAACCGTGCCAGAGTTTGAAAAGATGCTGGTCAGCTCGGGCATTCAACTCATCAAATACTGGTTTTCTATTTCTGATGAAGAGCAGCATTCGCGCTTTTTAGGCCGCATTCATGACCCGCTCAAGCAGTGGAAGCTCAGCCCGATGGATTTGGAGTCGCGCAGCCGCTGGGAAGACTACACCAAGGCCAAAGAGATCATGCTGGAGCGTACCCATATCCCTGAGGCACCGTGGTGGGTGGTGCAGGCGGTTGATAAAAAGAAAGCGCGCCTGAATTGCATCCACCACCTGCTGGAGCAAATGCCCTACGGTGAAACCGAGCACCCGGCCATCGTGCTACCAGAGCGTGTGCGGCATGACGACTATGTGCGCCAGGCTGTGCCACAAGAGATTTTGGTGCCTGAGATTTATTGATGTGTGATGAGGCGAGCTGGCGTTCAGTCCCGAACGTCAGCCACCGGGTTATCACCAAAATCAGCCCGCATCAAAACGGCCAAAACGCGGCTGGCAGCATCCTCGGGTGACGCCAAAGCACCACTGCTTTTCAGATTTATAAAGCTCGACTGATCTGGAAACGCTTGGCTGTCAGCGCCGCGCAGTTGCTCTTGCATGGCGGTGTCGATCACGCCAGGTGCAAGTGAACAGACTTTTGCGCCATTGGTTTTAAGCGCCTCTTCCAGCGCCACACAACGGGTGAAGTGGTCCATGCCCGCTTTGGCGGCGCAATAACCCGCTTGGGAAGCCATCGCCCTGCGGCCCAGGCCCGAAGAAATATTCAGTACCTTGCGTTGACCCGGCCAACTGGCAGTCGCGCGCAAAAACGCACTGGTCAGTTGCATGGGCGTCTCCAGCCCAACACGCAGCGCATGGCTCAGGTCATCGGCATCGGCTTCACTGAGCGGGCCGATACGAGGAATCACACCGGCGTTGTTGATGAGTGTGGCACTTTCAAAACTGCTGCTAGGTTGCTCACGCAGCCATTGCTCCAACCGGGCGCAGGTAACAGCGCCCAGCGCCAGGTCTTGCGTCCATTGCAGCAGATTGACACCCGCCTGTTTGGCCTGCGCAGCCAGCGTTTCGTTGGTGCTGCGCGATATGCAAAGTACCGTGTTGCCGGGCTGCAGCAGTTGCCGCGCCATCGCCAGGCCCATGCCGCGAGAGGCGCCTGTGAGGATATAAAGATGTTGGGTCATGGTGAAGTTGTGAGTGTTAAAAAAATCAGAACGAAGACGTATTTTCAAAAACCATGTCTTCACCTGTGGCTGGATGCGAAAAACGCAAGCTGCAGGCGTGTAATAGCAATCGGTCGGCTTTGGCCTGAACACTGGCTGGCGCATAGAGCGCATCGCCAAGAATGGGATGACCCAGCGCCTTCAGATGCACACGCAGCTGATGCGACCGGCCAGTGAAGGGTTCGAGTTCAACGCGTGTGGTGTTGGTCGCCGTGTCGTGGTGCTGGGTGCGCCAGCGGGTTTGGCTGGGTTTGCCGTCAGCGTGGATGATGCGCAGCGGCCGGTTCGGCCAATCCAGCGCAATTGGCAGGTCAATCAGTTGCCAGTCATCGCTGGCCATGTGGCCGT
Organism: Polaromonas sp.; assembly: GCA_049653085.1. GTDB lineage: Bacteria > Pseudomonadota > Gammaproteobacteria > Burkholderiales > Burkholderiaceae_C > Polaromonas. The sequence continues at coordinate 21,360 of JBASFP010000080.1, read as the reverse complement.
CAACCACCGCAACATAGCGTTTGTGAATGGCGCGGGTTTCAAACTGTTTTGACAGCGCGGCCTGCATGGTGGTTCCGCGTGCCATTAGCATTAAACCGGATGTGGCCATGTCGAGCCTGTGGACGATCAAGGCGTCGGGGTAGTTTTCTTGCATACGTGAACTCAGGCAGTCCTGTTTGTCTGCGCCTTTGCCGGGTACGGACAGCAAGCCAGGCGGCTTGTTCAAGACCAGCAGATGTGCATCTAGATAAACCGTTTCAAAACCCGCTTCGCCATCAGTCACCTGCGACTTTGCCTTTGGGCGGGGGAAAGTTATGTACGGTGGGGCTGTTGCGCTTGACTTCACGCAGCATGAAAAGATACAGCCCCTCTACCTTGTCACGCGCCCAAGGTGTTCGGCGTAAAAACTTCAAGCTGGACGCCACGCTGGGCTCGCTCTGAAAACAGCGAATCGGGATGCGCTGACCCAGCTCATCCCAGCCGTAATGTTCAAACAAAGCAGTGACGATGGCCTCCAGCGTCACACCTTCAAGCGGGTCGGCCATCAAATCACTTGTTCTTCAATTTGCCCCGCAGCGGCACTTGGGTGACGATGGTGGGGCGCACTGCGTCAGGCGACACGGACTTGGGTGGCGAGGTGTCTTTTTTTGGTTTTTTGACCATCTTGCCGCTGTTTTGTTGACCTTTTGCCATGGCGTTCTCCTGTGAATTGATTGCGGATTAAAAATCGTAATTATCAACTGAGATTGTTCAATAAACCGTTCGCCCTGAGCCCGTCGAAGGGCTTCTTGCGTAGCTAGAGGCTTCGACAAGCTCAGCCCGAACGGATGAAAGTGCCAAGGAGCAACTCAGTTAATGCAACTTGATGCGTGGGCGGTGTGTGCGGTCAATCATTTCAGACAAGGTGATGAGCGCGGTTTTTTTAACGCCGCCAAGCGCCAACTGGTGCTGCTTGTGCAGCGCCCAGTACATCAGCTTGGCGACCTGGCCTTCAATAAAAAAGCTGCCCCGGCTCAAGCTGCCCATTAGCGAGCCTACCGACGAATATTCGGCCAGTGACACCAGTGAGCCCTGGTCGGTAAACACAAACGGCTTAACGGTTTTGTCCGCCATCAACTGTGGCAAAGCGCGTGCCAAATACATGGCTTGTTGGTAGGCCGACTGAGCCCGTGGCGGCACCCAGGTGCCATCGGGCTGCTGGCAGGCAGCGCAGTCACCAAAGGCGTAAATGCTGCTGTCCAGACTGGTCTGCAAATTGCCATTGACCATCAACTGGTTGAGTTTGTTGACCTCAAGCGGCTCATCACCAGACCCGTTAGCACCCAATGTCTTTAAAAAATCAGCCGCTTTGACACCCGCCGCCCACACCGCCAGCGTGGACTGAATCACTTTGCCGCTGGCCATCTTCAGGCTGTTCTCCGTCACCTCCACCACTTTTTCACTGGTGTAGACATCAATCGCCAGTTTGCGCAGCTCCCTTTCAGCAGCATGACCCAAGCGTTCGGGCAACTGGGCCAGCAGACGCGGCCCAGCCTCGACCAGCACAATTTTCAAGTCCTTTTCGGGGTTGATGTTTTCAAAACCGTAGTTGCCCAAAATTCTGGCTGCGGCGTGCAGCTCGGCGGCCAGCTCTACGCCCGTCGCGCCACCGCCCACAATCGTCACCGTCAGCAGGCCACTGCCTTCAGCGCGTGGCACGGTTTGCGCGCGTATGCAAGCGTTCACCAGCCGGTCGTTAAAGTGCTTGGCCGCGTGCGGGCTGTCGAGCTTGATGGTGTGCTGTGCTGCACCCGGCGTGCCAAAGTCATTGGTCTGGCTGCCCACAGCAATGACCAGCGTGTCGTAGCTCAGTGACTGGGCGGGTGTGATCTCGCGGCCACTGTCGTCGTGGCTGGCGGCCAGTTGCACGGTTTTACTTGTGCGGTCAATGCCTGTGAGGCTGCCCAGACGAAATTTAAAGTGGTTCCAGCGGGCTTGCGCCAGGTATTCAATTTCTTCAGCATGGGTGTCAAAGCTGCCAGCAGCCAACTGGTGTAGCAGGGGTTTCCACACATGGGTGCGGGCAGCATCGACCAAGGTGATGTCTGCCTGCTTTTTTTTGCCCAGGCTTTTGCCCAGCTGGGTGGCCAGTGCCAGGCCGCCTGCGCCTCCTCCAACGATGACGATACGCTGCATACGAGAGCCCTCTATTGTTTTGTCGCCATGTTACCCGCCCATCAGAGGGCCTAACGCGCTTGATTCGCCCGGATGCGGTTGACCTCCAGTTCCGATACCGCATTGGCATGGTTGCCCCAACTGCTGCGAATGTGGCTGAGTACATTGGCAATGTCTGCGTCGGTCAAGTCCAGCACAAACGGCGGCATGCCGTAAGGGCGCGGGTTGCCTGCTGTAGCAGGTGGGTAGCCACCGTTTAAAACGATTTGCACCAGGTTGGCTTTTTGCGGCATCAGCACGGCGCGGTTGCCTGCCAGGGCGGGGTAAGCGTTGGCCACGCCTTGGCCGTTGTCGCCATGACATTGGGCGCAGTGCTGCTCATACAGCTTGCTGCCGCGCGGTGTGGTGCTGGTTTTTGTTATCTGCTGGGTTGAGGGTGTGACAGGCAGCGCCTTCAGGTACACCGCCATCGCGTTCAAATCGGCATCCGTCCAGTGCTGGGTGCTGTTCAAAACCACCTCAGCCATCGGGCCGTTTGCAGACGCTTGCGTTGAGACACCAGATTTAAAAAACGCCCTGATGTCTTGCACAGGCCAGCCGGCCACGCTGGCTTCTTGCGTTGAAACGAGTGACGGCGCATACCAGTTTTGCAGCGGTATCAGCCCACCCGCCAGGTTCAATCCATCGGTAGCGCCCAGTGCATTGCGCGCCGCGTGGCAGGCGCTGCAATGACCCAGGCTGTTGACCAGGTAAGCGCCTCGATTCCATTCAGGTGCGGCCTGTGCGTTGGCGGTGAATGCAGCAGGTTTGAAGTACAGCACCCGCCACACAGCCAGCGCCGCTTGTGTGTTGTACGGAAAGCGCACCGCATGCGGCGTGTTGGGCTGCGCCACAGCGGGCAAGCTTGTCAGATACGCAAACAATGCGTCTGAATCATCCCGCGTGATGAGTGTGTAGCTGGTGTACGGGAAAGCCGGGTACAGCAAGCGCCCATCTTTTGACTTGCCGTGGTGCATGGCACGCCAAAAGTCGGTGCGAGTCCAGTTGCCAATACCCGTGGCCGCATCAGGCGTCAGGTTGCTGGCGTAAACCGCACCAAAAGGCGTGTCAATGCCCAGGCCGCCCGCATAGGGCTGGCCGCCGCGCACGGTGTGGCAGCCCGCGCAGTTGCCGACCTTGGCTAGGTACGCGCCGCGTTCTGGGGTACTGGTGGTTTGCGCGGGCAGGTCAGTTAGCGTGTCGTCGCGTGTGGACAGCAGCCACAGCGCTGCTGCAGCAACCACGAACAATCCGCACAAGACTGCAAGCGCTTTGGTTAATTTGCTCATGGCTTGGTCGCGTTGCCGCAGTTCACGGCGACCTGCCCATTGGCCAGGGGCGGCGCACTGCTGGCCGGCTTGGTATTGGCGGGCAGCGCCTGCGCCGCTAAATAACTGCTGATGGCATTAATGTCGTCATCACTCAGGCGCGCCACCACCGCCTGCATGCAGTCCGGTGCGTGGGCGCGGCGCTTGCCTGCCTTCCACGCGCCGAGTTGTGCGTTCAGATAATCACGCGGCAAACCCAGCAGGCCCGGCACATTGGGTGCAACGCCCGTCATGGCCGTGCCGTGGCACTGCACGCAGGCGGTGACTTGGCGGGCGGCGTCTCCCATCTGCACCAACTGTTTGCCGCTTGCCAGCAATGCGCTGTCTGGCCTGGTTTGACTGGGAGCGGGGTAGGGCACATCCAGCGCTGCAAAGTGCTGCGCTATTTCCATCAGGTACGCATCGCTGAGTGGCGCAATCAGTTGCGTCATCAGCCCATAGTGCCGCCGCCCTTCACGAAAGTTCAGCAACTGGTTGTACAGGTAGCCCGCAGGTTTGCCCGCCAGGCGCGGGTAGTAGCCGTCAGGTGCGGCGCGGCCTTGCGCGCCGTGGCAGCCGGTGCAGGCCAGCGTGCGCTGCGCCATCGAGTCTTCAAAAGGTGCGGCTTGCGCCACGAAGGTGGTGGCACAAAAAATAGCGGCCAGCAGCCAGCGATGGATGGAGGTGTGAGGCGAAGTTGTGGTCATAAGCGGTTGACCAGCTTGTCGCCAGTCGCTTTAATTTTGCCCGAAGCGTGGCTTCAGCGATCACTGCGGCTAAATTGGCCTTTCAAAGGCGTTTTGAACCAGTTTCAGGCCGTTTTTTAGTATTTTTTAGGGCTATAGACCAATCAATACGGGCGCAAGCAGCTCCTGTTTTAATAGCGTCTATTGACCCCTCAACCAGCCAGCAACCCGCTCAGCAACCCAGAGCCCATCATCATGCGGCAGGTCATGGCCTGCCCACAGGTGGCTGTGGTGCTCAGCCTGCCAGGCGTGAGCCAATTGGCTTGAGCACACCGGGTTCACCAGTCGATCAGCGCCAGACGACAACACCAGCACCGGGCAACGCGGTGCAGTGCTGGCGCAGCTGAACCGCGCTGCAGCCAGCAACTGGCGCAATGCATTGGCGCTGCTGACGGGTGCGCTTTTGCGAATCTGCCGCCACTTTGCCAGGTCTTGATCGCGTTGGGCAGCTTGGTTGCAAGTCAGTTGATGAATCGTGTTTTCTGCATGGTCAGCATCTGCCCAGCGCGCTGCCAGCAAGCCAAGCTGCGGCCAGTTGGCTGGGCGCAATCGTTCGGTCATGCTGCTAAACGGGCGCATGCTGGTGTTGATCAGCACCAGGCGGTCAACCTCCTGCGGGTAGCGTTGCGCCCAGTCAGTAGCCACCATGCCGCCCAGCGACATCGCCAGCAAGCTGTAGGGTGGTTGGATTGATTGTTTTAGCAACTGCTGGCGCGCAAAGTCCACCATCGCGCTGACGGACGTGGGTGAGGCTTGTTGGTAGAACGCGCCGTTGCCCGGCAGGTCAAGCGTCGTCACGCTGCTGGGGCTTAACCGCGCGGCTAACTGGGCTGGAAAGCCTCCCCAATGCCGCGCCTCCCGCGTCAAGCCGCGTAAAAGCACCCAGGTCATAAAGTACGCCTCACATCACCCGCCTGGGCCGCCACAACGCTGCTGCCTGCAGCTGCAAATCAGCACGCTGCGCCGCATCGGGCAACCAGCGTGGCGCGGCATAGGCTGCGCGGGTTAAAAAGTCCAGCAAGTCCGCGTGGCGGCGCAGCACTCGCTTGATGCGATGCGCCTTGATCGGGTTAAAAATCCCGTGACGTGAAAACAGTTGGCGCGGGTTTTTGCGAATCCACAGCCATGAGCCCAGCTCCAGCGTCATGGGTAAAAACACATTGCCAGCAGGCGTGCGGTCATAAGCGCAGTCCCACAAATCACCATGTAGCAGGTATTGGTTGCTCTGCGGCTCAAAGCTGTAGTCGTGGTGCGGCATGGATTGTTCAAGCATGTTTTTGAGTTGAAACATTTCAGGCAAATGCGCCATCCAGCGCCGGGTTTTTGCATACGGAAACCAGATGCTGTCACCAAAACCATAACCTGAATGGCAGTCCAGCGCCAAACTGAAAGGCCGGCAGGCCAATTGCTCACTCACCACCTTGAGCATCGCCGCGCTTTCAATTTCCATCATCGCACCCGGCTTGCCGCAGTACCACGGCAGCAGCGGACTGATGGTTTGGCCTCCTGCGAGAAATGGCACACGCCCTTCGGAGCGCTGCGGCGCATTGCGCATCAGGTCCACCCCGTGCGGGTTGGCCCGCTTGTGCGCCCACATGCCGCCCGGGTTAACGATGGGCATGAACACCAGGCGGATTTTTTCAAGCTGCCTCATCAGCAGTTCATCCCACGCCAGCCTTTGCAGCAGCGACTGCATGTAGTCCAGCACCACCTGCGAGCCGATCCGCTCCAGCCCATGAATGCCACCAAAAAACCCGACGACGGGCGCGAGCGGGTCACGCGAGCCGATGCTGGCAGTAAAGATCGGGAAGACCGGAAAAGGCGCACGCCGGGTTTGCACCTCACACACGGTTTGAATGTCAAATTGCCCACTGCCCGCGCGCAAAATGGTTTTCAGCGCCTCATGCTCGTCAAAGGTTGCGGTGGTGTCTTGTGTGCCTGTGAGGGTGTAGAGGTCAATGGGGGGTGTTGGCTGGCTGGGGGGTGGAGACGGCATGCCTGCATGCTGGCAGGGTTGGGTGACGGTTTGATGTCTTGGGGAATCAGTTCAATGAGTTGGTCCTTGCCCGCTAAACTGTAAATATGTTTGAATATGTCGTACTTCGCCGCTCTGATGGTGGCACTCCAATTTCTGCAGGAATTATTGCTGAGGCGCTTCTTTTCTATCAGAAAGTTCATTTAATAATCGATAGAGGTACGCTTCTTCAGCTCTTGCAACAGATAGGTGTATCTCAGCTTATATCTTTGACGCAGCGCTCAGACTTTTCGGCTGTGTATACCGAAGAAATGCTGGCAACGATTACAAATTCAGTTGGGTCAATGAAAGTTCATGACTATGGTGCAATTACTCTTTCTGGCGATTCAATTGGAGGCAAGCTGAATTCAACATCTGACCGCCTCCAATTTGAACTCGAGCGCTCTGGTATCGAGCGTGGAAGAGCAAAGAAATTTACTAAAATTTTCCTAAAAAATGTACCTGTTAGAAAACTTTCAGGCGATCATTTTCTTCGTGGTGGAATTCCGAACGCTGCGCGGATCGACTTGCTAGATAACGCTTATATGGATGCGGCTATCCGAACAGCACTGCCAATAGTCGCGGGAGGGTGTGAGCAGAGTGGCGCACTTAAGTTTGAAGTGATTAATACGCCGTTGGGCAATTACGTTTTCGACAACATAGACTTTGATGGAATCAACCGTCGTAGAGCAGCGATGTCACCGCAACTGGAACCTTTGAACGTTGCTCATCTTCTCAGTCATGTGCATGATGCACGTGCTGACATTGCATTGGCAGCATATTACGGAGGTGATTTCATGACTTCCAACATTACTTCCTCTTTAGTGCAATTGCGTCACGATGTACTCCTTCAACGTACGCGTTCAAATAGTGATGCAAAGCGTCAGTTTATTGAAATTGCTCTTCCTGATATGCCAACGATTGCAGAGGTTATCGATTCTGGCGACCGCACATTTGATGATTACTTACGCCTTCTAGATAAGTCAGTACGATTCAAACATTGGATCAAATCTGCTAATCCCGATGAGGGGTTAGTACGTGAATATGTGCTCTCTGTTTCGTCTCAAGACTGGGTACAAACAACTCAAGTCAAGAGCATGAGGTATGTGTTGACATTAGCCATGGATATGGTTAATCCCATGGCAGGCATAGCCGCTGGATTTGCTGATAATTTTCTCGTTGAAAAATTGCTAGGTGGATGGCGACCAAATCACTTTATCAACAACCAACTCGAACCATTTTTGGGTAAACACTAAGTGAGCGCTGGATACATTGTCAAATCAACTGATGCGGCATGTTCTTATGTGTGTGTGCCTTTGAATCAGGATCAGGTTCAAACTTTGAAGTTTCAAAATCTATGCGTTGCTATCCATGCAGGCGAAACTAGCGGTCTGGCTAGCGATGGTGATTCGGTCTTCGATCAACTTGAAAGCAAATACAAATCAGCAGCCAGCGCCTTACAAGCTCAACAATGCGGCTCTGTAACTAGACCCGTAAACCCTCACCCCAGCCCTCTCCCCGGTGGGGAGAGGGAGTAAAACGTCAGATATCGTGCATTTCAACATCAGAAACAAGATGTAGCCCAACAGATACCGGCGCAAGTAGCTACTAAATTAATAGTAACTGCAAGCCCGTTTCAACTCATCAGCCCTTCGCCTCAGGCTTGGCCGTCCGCAAGCTCAGCCACATGGTCATCGCCAGTACGCCCACCACAACGCCTAACGATGCCCACACCGGTATTTTGTAAAAATCAATCAGGCACATCTTGGTTCCGATGAACACCAGAATGATGGCCAGCCCGTAGTTGAGCAGGTGGAACTTGTTGGCCACGGCTGCCAGCAAAAAGTACATGGCGCGCAGGCCCAGAATGGCGAACACGTTGCTGGTCAGCACGATGAAGGGGTCGCTGGTGATGGCGAAGATGGCGGGGATGGAGTCGACTGCAAAAATCACGTCAGTCAGAGCGATCAGACAGATCACCATGAACAGCGGGGTGGCAATTTTTTTACCGTTTTCAATCGTCCAGAAATTCTCACCGTCGTAGTTTTTGCTCACTGGCAATATTTTGCGCAGCAGCTTGAGCGCCGGGTTGTCGTCCAGGTTCGGTTCTTTGCCTGCCGCCCACCACATCTTGATGCCAGTCAGGATCAAAAACGCGCCAAAGATGTAGAGCACCCAATGGAACTCCGCCAGCAGCCAGCCGCCAACCAGAATCATGACCGTGCGCAGCACAATCGCGCCGATGATGCCGATCATCAGCCCCCGTTTTTGGAAGGCACTCGGCACCGCAAAGTAAGTGAAGATCAACAGAAAAACAAAGATGTTATCGACGGCCAGTGATTTTTCAATCAGATAGCCAGTCAAAAATTCGAGCGACTTGGTGTTGGCGATTTCAGTCGAGCCGGTCGTGTCTTTGACTGCCCACCAGAACAGGCCGTTGAACATAAAGCTCAAGGCAATCCAGACCAGCGACCAGTTCAGCGCTTCCTTGACGCCAATCTCGTGCGAGCCCTGTTTTTTCAGCACCACAAAGTCGATGAAAAGGGACACCAGCAGGATGGCAATAAATGTGGCCCATAGCCACAGGGGAGCAATTGTTTCCATGAATACCTAGGAGTTTTTTGAAATGATGATGAAGAACGTGCGGCATCGGTCAACTTGTATAGCCACCGTTTTCGGACTGGGTAAGTCTATTTCAAAAGAACTGAAAATACCTGCTTGAAACGCTTAATCAGTTCGTAAAAACAGAACTGTTAAAGCGCTAATTCCTGCTTGTCAAAGATGTTGAAGGTTCAATTTTTGAGTCACAACACAATTGGGACGGGCAGCACAGCCTGGTTAATTTCAGGCATTCAGCCAGGTGCTTCAGCGTGGTAACTGAAGCACGACATCTGCCCTTGGATAAGCCACGCAGGGCAAGATCCAGCCTTCGCGTTTTTCATCTGCACTCAGCCCTGGCCAGTCAATCAGGTAGGTCACTTCACCTGCCAGCATCAGGCAAATGCAGGTGCGGCATGTGCCGTTTCTGCATGAGCTTTCGAGTTTTAAACCCGGCACACCTGCCTGCTCTGCTGCATTGAGCAGGGGCATGCCAGCGGGTGCGCTGAAGCTTGCACCTGTGCCGTCGAAGCTTGCGGTGTAGATGGGTGCATTTGTCATGTCACTGCAAATTACAACATGCGCGACAATTGCGGGTTGTCCTTCATTCACAAGTGATTTTTAATGTCCAGCACCTCCGTTCGACCCGCCGCCCCGCGCGATGCCAAAGCCATTGCTGAAATACATGTCGCCACCTGGCAAGCCGCTTACCAGGGCCTGATACCTGATGAAGTCCTCAAAGCCATGACGTATGAAAAACGCCTGGCTTACTGGAAAGAAGCGATTGAATACAGCGACCCGCAAATCCTGGTCGCCACAGACGGTGACAAAGTGATTGGCTTTGTTGGTTTTGACCGTTCACGCGACCCTGGCACCAAGTCAAGCGTGGGCGAGATTTGGGCGATGTATGTCAGCCCGGCGCACTGGCGCAAAGGTGTGGGCCTGGCCTTGTGGGACGGCGCGCGTGACGGCCTGAAAGAAGAAGGCTGCACGCAAGTCACGCTGTGGGCACTGGTGGCCAACGAGCGTGCGCTGCAGTTTTATGAGCAGGCGGCGGGTTTCAAGCGCGAAATGCCGTCGCTGCGCACCACGGCTTATGGCAGTGTAAAACTGGAAGAAATACGCCTGAAGCGCCCGGTGGATTAAGGTAGTTTTTGCAGCGTAAATTTTGCTGGCGGGTTTGTCCTACAGCCAGCATCTGTACCTTCGGACAATTGTTTTGCTGGTTTCTTTTTAAATTTGAGTAAACCCAGATGCTTTCAATCTGGCTCACATTTTTCAGGAATCATCATGGACAAAACCACATCTTTGCCGACCACACCGTCAAACAATGCCGTTCAACGCGGCGTTGAATCGGCGGGGGCTGCTTTGCATCAGGGCATCGACAAACTTGCTGAACCCGCACGCAGCACGGTTGAAAGCTTGTCAGCTAGCGCACATCAAACCGTTGATTCACTGGCAGGCAGTGCGGGGCATGTTGCTGACCGTTTTGCCGATGAGACACGCAAAATATCTGAAGCACCCGGTAAGGCACTGGATTACTCCAAAACCTGCATACAAGACAGGCCGCTTGAAGCCGTGGGCATTGCCCTTGCTATAGGTTTTATTTTTGGCCGCCTGACAGCGCGCTAGTCACAGGGCTGGTCTAAACTGCAAACCGCTTTCGAGCGGTTTTTTTATTGCCCGACATAACCAGAAAAATCTATGGCCTCCAGTCTTTTTTTACTCATTGATGACATTGCAACCATCCTGGACGATGTGGCCTTGCTGTCAAAAGTGGCGGTCAAAAAAACAGCCGGTGTGCTGGGCGACGACCTCGCGCTGAACGCCCAGCAGGTGGCCGGCGTCAAGGCTGAGCGTGAGCTGCCGGTGGTGTGGGCGGTGGCCAAGGGCTCGTTCATCAACAAGGCGATTTTGGTGCCGTCTGCGCTGGCCATCAGCAGCTTTGCACCTTGGCTTGTCACGCCACTGCTGATGGCGGGTGGCGCGTATTTGTGTTTTGAAGGCTTTGAAAAGCTGGCGCACAAATACCTGCACAGCAAGTCTGAGCAGGCCGCCCAGCGTCAGGCCTTGGTGGCAGCAGTTGCCAGCCCGGCGGTTGACCTGGTGGCGGTTGAAAAAGAAAAAATCAAGGGTGCAGTGCGCACCGACTTTATTTTGTCGGCTGAAATCATTGTGATCACGCTGGGCACGGTGCAGGCCAGCCCATTCATCACGCAGGTCAGTGTGCTGACCAGCATCGCGGTGTTGATGACGGTAGGTGTGTACGGCCTGGTGGCGGGCATCGTCAAGCTTGATGATGGTGGGCTTTACCTCAGCCAGCGCCCTGGCGCCAACGCCTGGCATTCGTTTCAGCGCAGTTTTGGTCGGGGTATTTTGTGGCTCGCGCCGTGGTTGATGAAGGGCTTGTCTGTGGCCGGCACGATCGCCATGTTTTTGGTCGGCGGCGGTATTTTGACGCACGGCATTGCGCCGCTGCACCATGCGATTGAGCAATTCACCGCAAAAATTGGCGGTGTGATGGCCAGCATTGCACCGCTTTTGATGGATGCTGTGGTGGGTTTGATCACTGGCGCGTTGGTGCTGCTGGTGGTGACACTTTTCAAGCGGTTTCGTCACCGGATTTAAAGCGTTTTCAGAGCCTGGGGCTGTCATCTGTTAAAACAGTTGATTCTTTTTTTTGCTTCTACCCAATGACCACCCCAATCGCCACGCTTTCCGAGCCTGATTTTGCCGCTCCAACCCTTCAATGGACTGAAGACAAACAGGCCAAAACCGCCCTGTGGCGCTCTGAGCGTGGCGCTGCGCCGCCCAAGCGTGTGGTGCTGGCGGACGACACCTTGAGCGCTGACAGCGCTTATCGTCAGGCCTGCGAAGGCACAGGCTTGTTGTGGCGCGGTGATTTTCAAAATGCACGGCTTTTGCTACAGGCGTTGGCCAGGCGCATTGACAAGCCGCCCAAGGCATCAAAAACCGCCAGAATGGGGCGTAAAAAGGCCCTGGCGCAAGCTGAGACGGGTGTGCCTCAAGCAGAAGCCTTTCATTTGTACCGACAGGCCAAAGCCCAGCGGGCGCGAGTGCTGAGTATGGTGCTGATTGAGTTTGCAGGCGACTACAGCATTGCCTTGCGCCGCGCGCCAGACGCTAAGCAAGCTTGCACAGAGGCATGGGGGCTAACTGAAGACCCAAGCGCTACATGCGTTGCTTCATTGCGTGAACTGATGGGCATCATCAGCGCGCACGAGTGGCGCAAAAAGGGCGTTGAAATCCCGGCACTCACCTCCAGCGGCGCGGCGGTTGCCAAAGCCGCTCCCAACAACCGAATTTACCCGCACTACGGCGTGTTTTCGCCAGTGCGGGGTGAGTATGTTGACCTGGTCGCTACTGCGCCTTTACCCAAACATTCAGCCAAAAATCGCCCTGCAAAATTTGTCGCCTTTGACATTGGCACAGGCACAGGGGTGCTGGCAGCTGTGCTGGCGCTGCGAGAAGTTGACCAGGTGGTGGCCACTGACCAGGACGAACGCGCTTTAGCCTGTGCCAAAGAAAATATTTACAAGCTGCGCCTGCCGAACCCGGTCAAGGTCATGAAGGCGGATTTGTTTCCTGAAGGCTTGGCATCGGTGATTGTGTGCAACCCGCCGTGGCTGCCGGCCCGGCCTGGCTCGCCGCTTGAAGGCGCGGTGTACGACGAAGGCAGCCGCATGCTGCTGGGTTTTATCAAAGGCCTGGCCGCACACCTGGAGCCTGGGGGGGAGGGCTGGCTGATTTTGTCTGACCTGGCCGAGCACCTGGGCCTGCGCACACGGGAAGAACTGCTGACAGCCATTGCAGCCGGTGGCTTGAAAGTTGTGGGTCGCATGGATGTAAAACCTGAGCACCCCAAGGCCCTGGATGCGACCAATCCGCTGGCTGAAGCGCGGGCGAAAGAAGTCACGTCGCTCTGGCGATTGAGCGCTGCCTAAAAATGATCTTGTTAGCTCCGATGGAGGGCTTATTGGATTTTGTGCTGCGTGACATCCTGACCCGCGTGGGCGGCATCGACCGCTGCGTGTCCGAGTTCATCCGTATCACCGATCAACTTTTGCCTGAGCGTGTCTTCACCCGCATCGTGCCCGAGCTGCATCACGGTGGCCGTACCTTTGCTGGCGTGCCTGTGCGGGCGCAATTGCTGGGCTCAGACCCCAGCTGCATGGCCGACAACGCTGCGCGGCTGGCGTCCCTCGGGCCTGCGGGTATTGATTTGAATTTTGGCTGCCCCGCCAACGTGGTCAACCGGCATGGCGGCGGTGCGGCATTGCTCAAAGAGCCGGACACCATTCACGCTATCGTTACCGCCGTGCGCCGCGCCGTACCAGCCCACATGCCTGTATCAGCCAAAATGCGGCTCGGCTACCTGGACGATTCACGCGCTGTTGAATGTGCCCTGGCCATCAGCGAAGGCGGCGCTGACGAGATGGTGGTGCATGCTCGCACCAAAGCCCAAGCCTACCGCCCGCCCGCTTACTGGGAACGCATTGCCGATATTCGTGCGGCTGTCACCATCCCGGTCGTGGCCAATGGCGAGATATGGACAGTTGACGATGCGCGGCGCTGTAGAGAAATCTCCGGCTGCACCATGCTGATGATTGGGCGCGGCGCGGTGGTAGACCCAGGGCTGGGCTTGGCCATCAAGGCGGATATGAACAACACGCCGCTTGAGTCAGTGACCTGGGCACAACTGTTGCCGCTGGTACTCGACTTCTGGCACATCGTTACCGCCCGGCTGGACAACAAGGCGCAAGCTGGCCGACTCAAACAATGGCTGAATTTTCTGCGTCGACGCTTTCCTGAAGCGGAAGTCGCCTACCAGTCCCTGAAAACCATCAACAACCCGGCTCTGGTGGATGCTTGGCTGGACAGTGCGTCGCAAAGCCATGAGTTGCAGCAAATTACACTGGCTGCAGATGAGGTTTTGGCTTGAGTTTCAGTGGTGAGTGCCCCTGAGCTGTCATCCCGGGCTCGACCCGGGATCCATGACTTCTGCGGTACTGGCAGGGAGCGGGTTCATGGATTGCGGATCAAGTCCGCAATGACAGAAAAGGCTCTAAAAATCCGTATTTTATCTATAAAATTACCATATAACCCAATGAGTACGGGCGTAAGCAGCTATGAAAATAAGAGCAAATAACATTGACCTTGAAGTCGTGGACTCCGCCCCCGACTCGCCGCACCTGCCCGTGGTGCTGCTCGTCATGGGGCTGGGCATGCAGCTGATTGCCTGGCCACCCGGCCTGGTGCGGGCGTTGATGACTGCAGGCTACCGCATCATTCGATTTGACAATCGCGACAGCGGCCTGAGCGACAAGTTTGACGCGCTGGGAATGCCCAACCTGCTGTGGCAAGGGCTGAAGTTCAAGCTGGGTTTGCGCATCAAACCACCGTACAGCGTACTTGACATGGCGCACGACACACTGGGAGTGCTGAATGCCTTGCAGATTGACAAAGCCCATATCGTTGGCGTCAGCATGGGCGGCATGGTGGCGCAGCGGGTGGCGCTGATGTCGCCGCAGCGCACCTTGAGTTTGACCAGCATCATGAGCTCCAGCGGCGCACGGGGTTTGCCTGCCACCACGCCAGCCGTGACTCGCCAGTTGCTCAGCCGCCCGCAAGGCAAAGGCAAGCAGGCAGCGATTGAGCATTCGGTCAAACTGTTCAAAGCCATTGGCAGCCCGGGGTATCCGCCAGACGAGGCGTTTTTGCGGGAGCGGGTCACGGTATCGACCGAACGCAGCTTTAACCCGCCCGGCATAGCGCGGCAAATGGTGGCTGTGGTGGCAGACCATACACGCGCCGCCGAGCTGTCAAACATCACAGTCCCCACACTGGTATTGCACGGCAAGGCTGACCCACTGATCCCCTTTGCCTGTGGGCAAGACACCGCCAGGCGCATCCCCGGCGCCAAGCTGGTCGGCATTGACGGCATGGGCCATGATTTGCCACCCGGTGTGGTTGAACACATCCTCACCCACCTGATACCGCACCTTCAGACTGTCAATCACATCAATCAACCCGCATGAACACACCTGAACAATCCCAACTCGGCAAGGCATCCAGCTACACCGACCAATACGATGCGTCGCTGCTGTTCCCCATCCCGCGTGCTGACAAGCGCGCAGAGTTGGGCCTGACGGATTCGCTGCCGTTCTTCGGTGCAGACATGTGGACGCTGTACGAGCTGAGCTGGTTGAACCTGCGTGGCAAACCGCAGGTGGCATTGGCTCATATCACTGTGCCCTGCGAGTCGCCAAATATTGTTGAAAGCAAATCCTTCAAGCTGTACCTGAACAGTTTTAACAACAGCCGTTTTGCAGATGCACGTGAGGTACGCGAACGGATTCGCGCCGACATAAGCGCGGCAACCGGGGCAGGCATCGGCATCAAGACCATCGGCCCAGAGCTGTTTGACCGCGAGCCCGTGCATGAAATGGACGGCCTGAACCTGGACCGGCTTGACGTGGAATGCCTGCATTTCACGCCCGCGCCCGAGCTGCTGTTTGCCGAATTTGACGAGCCGCCCGTGACCGAGACACTGACCAGCAATCTGCTCAAAAGCAATTGCCTGGTCACAGGCCAGCCCGACTGGGGCAGCGTACACATTGCCTACTCAGGCCCCGCAATTAACCAGGAAGGGCTGCTGCAATACCTGGTGAGCTTTCGCAACCACAACGAGTTTCACGAGCAGTGCGTGGAGCGCATTTTTATGGACGTGTGGGCACGCTGCAAACCCATCAAGCTGTCGGTGTACGCGCGTTACACAAGGCGCGGCGGGCTGGACATCAACCCGTTTCGCACCAGCTGCCCGCAGCAATTGCCGCTGAATGTGCGGACTGCGCGTCAATAGGTCGAAATGACAGCACCCGGCTTGTAGTCAGCCACTGCCTTGGCCAAACTGGTGGTCTCTGTGCAATTGGCGCAAATGACTTTAAGTTTGGCCAATTGCACTTCTGCTTTTGCCTTTTGGTTGGTTTTTAAATAACCCATGCCTGAATATTCAAGCGCGCCCTTGTGATTCGGGTCAATCGCCAGCGCTTTGTCATAGGCCGCAAAGGATTCGTCAAACTTGCCCAGGGCGCGGTGCGAGTAGCCGAGCATGTTGTGTGCGTCCGCATTCTTTGGGTTTTCTGCAATTGCTTTTTTGAAGCTTGCAATCGCCTGCGTCCATTTTTTGTCTTTTACGGCTTGTCTGCCTGCAGCCATCTCGTCAGTAGCCTGCGCTACTGGTGTGTCGCTCGGCGTGTCTGCTGCCAATGCCGTGCCTGCCAGCGCAAAGCAAAGCAGGGGAAGTGCGGCCAGTTGTTTAAAAGTAGATGTTTTCATGGGGAACTCCGTGTTGAATGGTTCGAACAGCTGCATCGGTGCTAAAAACAGGATGGGACATGAGATGAATGTCATATTGTCTATCCGAATTCAGATTATTTTCGAACCACCGTAACCTGGCGACATCACGTTTGAAGACCCCTTAACGTGCTGGGGCAACGGGTCATGCCTGTGCAAAGCAGGTGTGATTGCCCGGTCAGGGTCAGTCATTGACCAAGACCGGACAGGTCAGAAGCCAAGCGGCTGAAAATTACCGTCCCTAGGTGCGGTCAATTTTTAGGGCCGCTTGCCATGCAAAGCTAGCCTGGTGCGGAGTACGTTTGGGGAATGGCTGGCGCCCGCACGCGGCGCGGCACAACCGTTAACTGAAACGTGTTTTTAGCTCCGGCCGCACCAATCGTGGCAGCTTGCGTTGGCACGTCAATCAGCTGGTCGGCTTGCCACAGCTTGACCTGCGCCGCGCCGTCTGGCAAGTCGTCAAACGTGACCGTGCCATTAGCACCGGTTTTGGCAGCCCAAGGCGAGTCACTGACATACACATAGCCGCGCATGGAGCCATGAATAAAGCAGCCCAGCAGCGTCGCGCCCATCACGCCGGGTTTGTCCATCGTCACCTCGCTGGTTTTGGCGGGTTTGCCGTCGGGCTTGCCTTCAAGCCGCAACTCAAAACCCGCATTGGTGGTGTTGAACTGGCCCATGCCTGCCGGGGACGAACGCACATGGTGGGCCCACGGGTCGCTGTTGGCAAAGCGCACTTTGGCGCCCACAGGTACCAGCGTGACAGCGGGAATGAATTGCATCTTTTCCTGGTTGATGGCGGCTTGCATCGGTAGCGGCGTTTTGGGCTGTACCGACTTGTTGGCAGGCACAACGACAACCACCGCATCAGGTACGGGCTTGCCGTCTTTGTCGACCACCGACACCGACAGACTGCCTGCCGATGCGGTGATTGCGAGGGTTGACAGGGCAAGACAGAGCAAAGATTTTTTCATGATGGTGCTGTGAGAAAAGTTGATTTATTTGGGCGTAATGATGTCACGATGCATCGGCGCAAGCAAGGCCAGCATTTCGCCCTGCTTGCGAAACGGTATGCCCTTGGCGTCCATGCTGGCCTGCAGCACTTCTACCAGCGCATTGAAGTCTGACTTCTTGATGTCCAGATTGGCGTGTGAGCTTTTCATGTCGGCACCCTTGTACACGCAGGGCCCGCCAGCCAGTGAACAGAGCTGATCCACCAGCTGCTCTTTGACCCGCTGCTGGTTTGATGGTTTGAAGTGCGGGCCGGTGCGTGCATCAGCCAGCAGCCGCACCATGAAGTCGTCCATCAACGCGACCAGGCCGGCTTTTTCACCGAAGGCTTTGTAGAGCTGGTCGTCTTTGGCGGCCATGGTTTGAGCGATGGATGCGCCTGCAAACAGCAAAGTAGATGCGGCTAAGGCAAAAGACAGAAGTGATTTTTTCATGATGGTTGGAGTAGTTAAAGATGAGTTTTAAAACGCGACTTGTGCCGACAGGTAATAACCCGTCTGTTTGCGGCTGGCGGTGGTGGCGGGCACGATCACGCCAAGATCCACATAGGCCAATGTGAGTGACAGGTTTTTGCTGGGTGCCCAGGCAATAAAAATGTCTTTCCAGTCTTCAGACCGAAGGCCATTGCCCAGGCCTGCCGCCGCGCCCGCTTTGGTCAGCTTGTTGCGCATAAAGCGGTATTCCGCACCCACCACCACGTTTTTGGTCACCAGGTAGCCGACGGAGAATTCAGGCTGCAGGCTGTAGCCGTTTTCACTGCCGCCCAGTGTTGCGCCGTAGCCCAGCAAGCCGTTCTGGTTGGCCTTGGTGGCGCGCAACGTGCCGTTGACCAGCAGGCTTTGGCCTAAAAAGAGTTTGGTGGCGCTGACATAAAAATCAGTGCCACTGCGCTTGGCGCCCAGCGCGTTCAATGTGCCGTCAAAACCAGTCGAGCCCAGCGTTTTGTGCTGCAGGCCTACCGCGATTTGCGGCATCAGGCTGTCGCTGTCCAGAATTGCGTCACCTGCCACGCGCACCTTGGCACCAAAAATGGTTTGTTTCAAACGCAAACCGGGCAAACTCAGTGCCGTACCTGTGCCGCGCGTGTCAAAGTCTTGTTGGGCTACCGACAGCTCAAACCGGTCATTGATGCCGATGGCAGCGCCATAAATATTCAGGCCGTAGTCACGGGTGCCCGCGTTGGTGATGAAGGCCGAACCGCCAATTTCGCCGTCCGTGGCGTTGCTGCCAATCACGGCCCAAGGCGTCAAACCGCCGCCAGCCGCACCGTCAATGCTGCTCACGCCGCCTGTCAGCAGCAATTTGCCAGTTTCAGCTTGCGCGCCTGCGCAAAAGGTGGCTGCGCTGGCGGCTATCAGTGTGGTTACCAGGTTTGTTTTCATGAGGCTCCAGTCGGTGGTGAAAGTTATGTTGATGGGTTGAAAAGAATGTCATCAGATGTATCTGAATCAAATACGACGGCCACTGGCAATCGGATTCAATTTATTTTGCGCAGGGGCAAATATTTTTTGACTGGGCTGAATCCAATCTCGGAATTTGTCACGTATTGCCAGGCATGAAGCCAATAATCCGATGCGTTGTCATGTTGCTGGGCTGTGCAGCCAGCGCTGTCGCCATGAGCCAGGGCGCACCTGCCCGTGAATGGGTCAGCCCACCGCCCGGTGATGCTTCAAAAGGTGCGGCTCTGTACCAGCAGCACTGCACCGCCTGCCACGCGATAGACAGCAACAAGATTGGCCCGGCGCACCGCGGCGTGGTGGGCCGCAGGGTAGGTGGTTTGCCGGGCTACAAATATTCAGCCGAGCTGGCTGCATCGCGCCTGCGCTGGACGCCGCAAACCCTGAACAAATGGCTGGGCGATCCGGAAGACTTGGTCAACGGCCAACGGATGGGTTTTTTGATTGAGAGTGAGCAGGAGCGGGCTGACTTGATAGCGTATCTGGTCACATTGAAATAGCGGCTTGCCTTAAAACAACTGATCATCAGGTGATTTAAGTGCTATTACTTCAGGAGCTGCTTGCGCCCGTATTGATTGGTCTAGAGGCCTATTTGATGCCTTAAAAGTGCTGTTTTCAGCAGTTTTTGACAGATTTTCAGTCTTTTCAAGCGATGCAGCCCGCACGCCCAGCAAACGCAGCTTTTTGTCCAGCGGTACGCGCTTCAAACATTGCCCGGCGGTTTGCCGAATGGTTTTGGCATCATTTGTGTAGCTGTCAAGCGTCTGGTCTCGGGTGGCGATTTTGAAGTCGTCATAACGCAGTTTGATGCCGATGGTTTTGGCCGCATACCCTTTGCGTTGCAAATCCGCAGCCAGTTTGCTGCACAGCTCGGTAAATATCGCGCCCAGCGCTGTCTTGTCGCGCACCGCGTGCAGGTCCTTGTCAAAGGTGGTTTCACGGCTCATGCTGACGGGCTCGCTGCTGGTGACCACCGGGCGGTCGTCGCGGCCCCAGGCGACCTCGTGCATCCACGCGCCTGTGGCTTTGCCGAAACGCTTGATCAAAAATTCGGGTTCTTGTGCGGCCAGCTCACCAATCGTTTGAATGCCCAGCGCCGCCAGTTTTTCGTCCGCCTTGGGCCCAATGCCGTTGATTTTGCGGCACTTGAGCGGCCAGATTTTGCTTTGCAAATCTGCCTCATGCACGATGGAAATACCATTCGGCTTGTTGAACTCACTGGCCATTTTGGCCAGCAGCTTGTTGGGTGCAACGCCGACCGAACAAGTCAAGCCAGTCGCCTCAAAAATCGCTTTTTGCATCAGCCGCGCCAGCACCCGCCCACCTTCACGCTGGCCACCCGGTACATCGGTAAAGTCGATGTACACCTCGTCCACGCCCCGGTCTTCCATCAGCGGGGCAATCTCAAGAATCGTGCTTTTAAACAGGCGCGAGTATTTGCGCACTTCGTCGAAATCAACTGGCAACACAATCGCCTGCGGGCACAACTTGGCCGCCTTCATCATGCCCATCGCCGAGCCCACGCCAAACTGCCGGGCCGCGTAAGTGGCGGTGGTGATCACGCCACGCCCCACATAGTCCTTGAGCAGCGGGAAGTCCGCGACAGGAATAAAGCGCGGGTCACGCGCAGGCTGCGCGGCCAGCAAAGCATCATCGACCTTGCGCCGCCCCCCACCAATCACCACCGCCAGGCCCTTGAGCTGCGGGTAACGCAGCAGCTCAATAGACGCGAAAAATGCGTCCATGTCGAGGTGGGCAATACGTCGTAGGGGTCCAGTCATACGCATCTGGCAGCCAGGTTAAGCTAGTTCGACTTCCAGAAACCAGGTCGTCTGCGGTGATGCCCTACCGCCAATATGCGCAGCTCATTGCCAAGTATTTCAAAATACACCGTGTAGGGGAACTGCTTGAGCACGTATCTTCGCACCGTGTCGTCCCAAAGCGGCCACTGCTCAGGTGCTCTGGCAATCAAGTCAAATGCCGCTAAGACTCCTACCCGAAATGCTTTTGCGGCTGAGGGGCTTTTGGTTTTATACCAGTCATAGGACTGAGCCAAATCTTGCGTTGCAGCCTGTGCAACTACAACCGTCCAAGCCACGTTAAAACCTCAAAGCGTGTTGAACCAGGTTTTAAATTGATCTAGCGAAACTGCTTTAGATCCGTCTGCACTGATGGCGGCGCTACGTTGTTTGGCTTCTTGCACCCAGGCCAGTGTCATGTCTTGCTGCGAGTCGCTGTCACCCTGCAAACTGTCCAGCAGTGACAAGGCAACCAGCGAGCGTTCTTCAGGCGCCAAAGCCAACGCTTCTAGCAGGACGTGGTCGGTGCGGGCATTCATTTGCCCAGTCTAGCACCGGGCTATTGGGCTTGTGCAATGTAAATCTGTATTCAAAATTAAATCTTCAACATTGCTACACCAAGAACAAAAAATAACGACTCGCCATTTAGACCACGCAAATTTTTGTAGCTTTTTGTAATCTTTCTCTTACAATAATTTTTGTAAGAAAAGAGCAAGTTAGCAAGGGAGTTGTCAATGGTCAGGGAGAGCTACACGCAGCCAGACTTTGTCTGGGCTCTGCAAACCGTGTGCGCGGTTCATAAAAAGCCGTTTGATGCGGCGCTGCTGCTCCAGCAGTTCCCACCGCCGTATGACGAGG
>JBASFP010000079.1:0-41274 GCA_049653085.1 Polaromonas sp. | reverse complement strand
TTTGGCATACAACACTCCTTTTATGGGTTTAGGATACTGTTGCACTTGAGATTTGAGAGCGCCGTCGTTTTTTGGCGTTATAAGTGCCGATAGCCCACTAAATACGGGCGCAAGCAGCTACTAAATTCATAGTATTCAAATCACCTGAGAAGGTTGGAACTTTTTAGTGGACTGATCAATCCCCTGCTCTTGAAAAGGGTTTTAGCAACCCCAGCTAGCTGACTTGCTAACAAAAACCAGTTTTCAAGCATGTCTGAACCTACCCAACCCGAACAAAATCAATCCGCCAACCAACAGTTAAGCGGCGCGCCCAGCCCTGAAGAGCTGGAAGCCGCAGCCGCTGCAAACGAGCATGAAGCCATCACCGAATTGGCTGTGGCTCAAGCCGAAGTCGCCACGCTGACGGCTAAAAACACCGAGCTGGCCGACAACTACCTGCGCGCCAAGGCCGAGAGCGAAAACTCCCGCCGCCGCGCTGATGAGGAAGTCAGCAAAGCGCGCAAGTTTGCACTGGAAAGCTTTGCCGAAAGCCTGCTGCCGGTGGCCGACAGCCTGGAAGCCGGTTTGAATCTGCCCAGCGCCACGCCAGAACAGATCAAAGAAGGCGCAACCGCCACGCTCAAGCAGCTCAAAGCAGCACTTGAGCGCAACCGCGTGATGCAAATTGACCCGCCAGCGGGTACCAAGTTTGACCCGCACCAGCACCAGGCTATCAGCGTGGTGCCGTCTGAACAGGAAGCCAACACGGTGGTGACGGTGCTGCAAAAAGGCTACCTGATTGCCGACCGCGTGCTGCGCCCTGCCCTTGTGACAGTCAGCGCGCCCAAATAAGTTGACTTGAAAACCATCAAGACAGCCACACCTTTTAAATATCAGTTTTTACATCATTATTTTTGAACCGAACGGAGAACATCATGGGAAGAATTATTGGCATCGACTTGGGCACAACGAATTCATGCGTATCCATCATGGAAGGCAATGTGCCCAAAGTGATCGAAAACTCTGAAGGCGCGCGCACCACGCCGTCTATCGTGGCTTACCAGGAAGACGGTGAAGTGCTGGTCGGCACATCGGCCAAGCGCCAGGCCGTGACCAACCCGAAGAACACGCTGTATGCCGTCAAGCGTTTGATTGGCCGCAAGTTCACTGAAAAAGAAGTGCAAAAAGACATCAGTTTGATGCCTTACGCCATCGTGGCAGCGGATAACGGCGACGCTTGGGTAGAAGTGCGTGGCAAAAAAATGTCAGCCCAGCAAGTGTCTGCCGACATCCTGCGCAAGATGAAGAAAACCGCTGAAGACTATCTGGGCGAGCCAGTGACAGAAGCGGTCATTACCGTGCCGGCGTACTTCAACGACGCACAGCGCCAGGCCACCAAAGACGCTGGCCGTATTGCGGGTCTGGACGTCAAACGCATCATCAACGAGCCAACCGCAGCCGCACTGGCTTTTGGCCTGGACAAGCAAGAAAAAGGCGACCGCAAAATCGCCGTGTATGACCTGGGTGGCGGCACGTTTGACGTGTCGATCATCGAGATTGCCGACGTTGACGGTGAAAAGCAGTTTGAAGTGCTGTCCACCAACGGCGATACCTTTTTGGGTGGTGAAGACTTTGACCAGCGCGTCATTGACTACATCGTGGCCGAGTTCAAAAAAGACAGCGGCATTGACCTGAGCAAGGACGTTGTTGCCTTGCAGCGCCTGAAAGACTCGGCTGAAAAAGCCAAGATTGAGCTGTCAAACAGCGCAGCGACTGAAGTCAACATTCCGTACATTGCGCATGACCCTGCCAGCGGCCCGAAACACTTGCTGGTCAAGCTGAGCCGCGCCAAGTTGGAGTCACTGGTAGACGAGTTGATCGAGCGCACGATTGCCCCCTGCCGCACCGCGATGAAAGACGCTGGCCTGAGCGTTGGCGACATTCATGACGTGATTCTGGTCGGTGGCCAGACCCGCATGCCAAAAGTGCAGGACGCTGTGAAAGCCTTCTTCGGCAAAGAGCCGCGCAAGGACGTGAACCCCGACGAAGCCGTGGCTGTAGGTGCTGCCATTCAAGGCCAGGTGTTGTCAGGCGACCGTACCGACGTGCTGCTGCTCGACGTGACCCCGCTGTCATTGGGCATTGAGACCATGGGCGGCGTGATGACCAAGATGATCAAGAAAAACACGACCATCCCGACCAAGTTTGCACAGACCTTCTCGACTGCTGAAGACAACCAGCCCGCTGTCACCATCAAGGTGTTTCAGGGTGAGCGCGAAATCGCATCGGGCAACAAGGGCCTGGGTGAATTCAACCTCGAAGGCATTCCGCCATCAGCCCGCGGCACGCCACAAATTGAAGTGTCTTTTGACATCGACGCCAACGGCATCTTGCACGTCGGCGCAAAAGACAAAGGCACCGGCAAAGAAAACAAGATCACCATCAAGGCCAATTCGGGCTTGAGCGAAGCCGAGATCCAGCAGATGGTGAAAGACGCCGAGCTGAACGCCGAAGACGACAAGAAAAAAGTCGAATTTGTGACCGCCAAAAACAACGCTGAAGCCATGGTGCATAGCGTGAAAAAATCACTGACTGAATACGGCGACAAGCTGGACGCTGGCGAGAAAGAAAAGATCGAAACCGCCATCAAGGACATGGAAGAAGCATTGAAAGGCGACGACAAGGCCGCTATCGACGCGAAAAATACCGCGCTGATGGCAGCCAGCCAGAAGCTGGGCGAAAAGATGTACGCAGACATGGAGGCGTCAAAAGCGGCTGCCGCTGCTGGTGCCGCACCCGGTGCCGAACAGGCCCAGGCCAAACCGGCTGACGACAACGTGGTGGATGCTGAGGTCAAGGAAGTCAAGAAGACTGACAAGGCCTGATAATTCAGTTCATGTTTTCAGAAGAGTCCATCGCCTTAGCTGCCCAGCGCATTGCAGCCGCATCAAGTTCACCTGCAAAAGTGATCTTGATCGGCTCGTATGCGCGCGGCGATGCAACGGAGGATTCGGATGTTGACTTGGTGGTGCTGCAGAAAGAGTTTAAAGATCGGCCCAATGAATATCGGAAATTGATTGCAGAGATTCACAAAGAATTGAGCCGGGTCGATTTAATCTTGATGCGAGAGGAAGACTTCGAGTGGAAGAGCCTGGTAGGCGGCACATTACCTTATTGGGCTAAAAAAGAAGGACGCGTGTTGCATGACGCCCATCAGTGAAGCGTCACTGCGTCAAGCACTTGAACTTCTGACACTTGCCCTGAGAGATCAGGTCGCGGCAAAGTTGCTTGGCAGTACACCAGAAGTTGACTTTTCCATCATTGCTTTTCATACGCAGCAGTGCATCGAAAAGTGTATGAAAGCAGTCTTGGCCAAGCATTTGATCACTTACCCACGTACTCATGACCTGGACGATTTGTACAAGCTGTTGCAACAATCAAATCTAATAATTCCCGTCTCTCGTGAACTGCTCAATGACATCACGCCATACTCGGTGACATCCCGCTACACGATAAATGCCGAAGACTTGGTGACACCTGCACAAATCGACGAAGCGATGGCCACGACGGTTGCATGGGCCACTTTGCTGATCAATTCCTGAAGAGTTTTAAATAAAAATGGCCAAAAAAGACTATTACGACACCCTGGGCGTGCCCAAAAACGCCAGCGACGAAGACATCAAAAAAGCGTATCGCAAGCTGGCGATGAAGCACCACCCTGACCGCAATCAGGGTGACAGCGCCAAGGCGGCTGAGGAAAAATTCAAAGAGGCTAAAGAAGCCTACGAGATGTTGTCTGATGACCAAAAGCGCGCCGCTTATGACCAGTATGGCCACGCGGGGGTAGACCCCAACATGCGCGGCGGTGCGGGGGCGGAGGGCTTCGGCGGTTTTGCTGAGGCATTCGGCGATATTTTTGGCGGCGTGTTTGGTGAGCAGCAGCGGCGCGGGCAAGGCGGCCGGCAAGTCTTCAGGGGCGGTGATTTAAGTTACGCCATGGAAGTCACGCTGGAAGAAGCCGCCAGCGGCAAAGAAGCGCAAATCCGCGTACCCAGCTGGGACGACTGTGGCGTGTGCAAAGGCAGCGGTGCCAAGCCAGGCACTAAAGTTGCCACCTGCACCACCTGCCACGGCCATGGTCAGGTGCAAATGCGCCAGGGCTTTTTCTCTGTTCAACAAACCTGCCCGCAATGCAAGGGCACAGGCAAACTGATCCCTGAACCCTGCGTGGCCTGTCACGGCGTCGGCAAAACCAAAAACAACAAAACGCTTGAAGTCAAAATCCCGGCGGGTATTGACGACGGCATGCGCATCCGCTCGACGGGCAACGGCGAGCCGGGTACCAACGGCGGGCCGCCGGGTGATTTGTACATTGAAATTCGAGTCAAAAAGCATGACATCTTTGAGCGCGACGGCGACGATTTGCACTGCGCCGTGCCCATCAGCTTTACCACGGCTGCCCTGGGTGGCGAGATTGAAGTGCCCACGCTGGCAGGCAAAGCAGCGATTGACATCCCTGAAGGCACGCAAGCGGCCAAGCAGTTCCGCCTGCGCGGCAAAGGCATCAAGGGTGTGCGCAGCAGCTACCCGGGTGACTTGTATTGCCACATCACGGTAGAAACACCCGTGAAGCTGACCGAACACCAGCGCAAGCTGCTCAAAGAGTTTGACGAGTCGCTGAAAAAAGGCGGTGCCAAGCATTCACCCAGTGAAGACAGCTGGACCGACAAGCTGAAGAACTTTTTCAGCGCCTGATTTTAGATTGGAAGCGCTCCTGAATAAGGAGCTGCTTGCGCCCGTATTCATTGGGCTTAAGGCTGATTTGGCTGCTAAAAAAGCACTTTTGAGGTGGTTTTAAGTGCTATCAAACCTGCGGCTCGGCTGGCGGCGCGCTGCCCTCGACTGGCTCGCCATCGGCATCTGTGCCGTCTTCTGGCTCGTCTGGCTTGCCTTCGGCTTTGCGTTTGAGTTTGTCTTCTTTTTTACGCTTTTTGGCCAGCTCTTTTTGACGTTTTTCGTAACCATAATTCGGAGTTGCCACAGGCTGCTTTCGTTTGAATGTTGTTCTAACTGTAATGCATCGTGGCAAGGGCTTGCGCAAGGTCTGCCTGTAAATCTGCGACAGCCTCCAGTCCGACTGAAAAACGCACCAATCCACCCTTGTGTGGCCAGTTGGTGGTACGTATCGCAGGAACATCGTACGGGGCGCACAAGCTCATCGACCCGGCCCAGCTGTAGCCCAGTTTGAAGAGTTTTAACGAGTCGCAAAAACGATCAACTTGCAATTGATTGAATTCAGGTTTGAACACAACGCTGAACAAGCAGGCCGCAGCCTTGCAGTCGCGTTTGAAGATGTCATGGCCGGGCGACCCAGGCAGCGCTGGGTGCAAAACGACCGCAATCTGCGGCTGATTTTGCATCCATGTGGCTATAGCGCGTGTGGCGCTGTCTTGTGCGGCATAGCGCAGCGCCATCGAGTTCAAGCCGCGCAGCACCAGTTCAGCATCATTGCCCGCCACGCCGAAGCCAACGCGCATGTGGCACAAGTGAATCAGCTGGTGCAGCGCTTCGTTTTGCGTGACCACAGAGCCCATCAGCACGTCCGCCCCGCCGCTGGGGTATTTGGTCAGGGCGTGGGCTGAAATGTCTGCGCCCAAGTCAAAAGCATTGAACGCAATACCAGCGCCCCAAGTATTGTCGAGCGCAGTGACGATGCCTTGTGGGTGCGCGTTTTGATGCGCTTTGACCACCGCCACCAGTGCAGGAAGGTCAGGAAATTCGAGTGTGATGCTGCCCGGTGCTTCTAGCCATACCAGCCGGGTTTTGGCGCTCAGTTTGGCAGCCAAGTCAGCCGGGTTCATGGGGTCATACAACTGGTGTGTGATGCCCCACGCCGCCAGCTCACCATTGGCAAACGCCTTGTTCGGGCCGTAGGCGTTGTCGGGTATCAGCACTTCATCGTCAACCTTCAGCAGAGCCATGCCAACCAGCGATACCGACGCCAGGCCACTGGGCACCAGCGTGCAATATTTGCCGCCCTCAAGCGTCGCAATACGCTCTTCCAGCAAGAAAGTCGTCGGCGTACCGTGCAGGCCGTAGGTGTAGCCGGTTTTGTGCTTCCAGTCGCGGGTGCGCAGCGCAGCAACGCTGGAGAAAATCACGGTCGATGCCCGGTGGATGGCAGGCGGAACAGCCTCAAAGCCAGCGGGTGGCTTGTAGGGGTGGTGGATCAAGGCTGTGGGGAGTTGGGGATTGGCGTCGCTCATGCTGCGATGTTAACGGTCTCACGCTGGCAGCAAAAACCTTTGTCACTGAGTTCCGTTCAGGCAATAATGGTGTTTTACGCATTTACTCAAATCATCATGCAAAACCAAACACCTGAACCCACCCAGCGTTTGAATGTCGATTTGCCCAAATCTCAATACTTTGCGCTCAAGTCTTACGCGCTGCACAACAACACCACCGTGTCGCAATTGGTGCGTGAGTCCTTGCGCAACATCGTTGAATACGATGCGTGGTTCAAAGCCCGGGTTCAAAGCGCCCTCGACGACAAGCGCCCCCCGATTGAGCCCGCAGCATGGGAAGCCATTCGCGCCGAAAAAATGGCCAAGCGCAAGGCACTGGACAAAGAGTCGTGAAGGTACTGCGCCAGCCGCTGTATTTTGAAAGCCTGAACGCCATTGAAGACTACATCGCACACGACAACCCCAGCGCGGCAACTGACTTGTGGCTGATGATTGACGATCAAGTGAGCAAACTAGCCGACCCAAATTTCCCGAGGAGGCGTGGCCGGGTTGAAGGCACGCTGGAACTGGTGGCGCACCCGAATTACGTGGTGGTGTTAACGCAGACGCTGGATACGGTGACCGCTATAGAGGTGTTGCATTCGGCGATGAAGTACCCATGAAACAAAACATAGTTTGTATGTTGTGTTTTTAGTACTGCAGCTCAACCCCATCGACCTGAAGCTTACGTATAGCACTACTTCCTGAGACAGATTCTTCACCGTTAGTGTCATCGTAACTATTGAGAATAAAAATTCCAACCTCAACCAAGAAGGCGTAGGTTGCCTTGCGCGATGTACCGTCCGTACGCTTAACATCACAAGACACAACCACTCTTTTTTTATTTAGCCCAGCGTGTAATGAGGTCGAAACACAGGTGGTGTCTTTTGTAACTCGATCGACTTTCGAGCCCGCCACCATTGGAAAAACGTCTTGGAGCTGAATTAAGGTAGTTTTGACCTGCCACTTCGAATCGAAATTTTTTAAATCTGGAATTTGCAGCGAAGCATCAATCAATTTATTTTCTAGCCATCCGGTATTTTCAAAGATTGCATGAAAAACTGGAGCTGTTTCCCGATATCTAGAACTGAAACCGATCAGGTTCGCATAAAGAATGTAACGCTCTTCGTAGATCAACGCATTGCCGATATGCCGTGGATACCAGTTATCAGATCTGTGGACTAGGCCGTTACCCAAATTTTCCAAACGATATTTAACCCTGACATCTTCTGTCTTCCCGTATGAAGAGGTGAAAGTGCGATCAACCTCATATCGAATTTCTTTCCAGTTTGACTTTCCTGAATGACTCCATCGCAATTGAGTTTGAATAGAGGTCGGTATTGAATTCGCATCTAGCGGTTGTTCGCGATTAAAGATTGCCAAAAAGATAAAGCAAACTGCTACAGCAACAACAAAGGCGTAACTGAAACGTCGGTATATCAGCGACATAGCGGTCTAAGGAAAAATTGAGACTCAAATCTTCCACTTAGCCAACAACTCCGTCGGCGACAGCGAGTCATAGCTTTCAAACGGCTGGTGAATCCACGGGTTGGTGGGCAGCAGCTCGACCGAGTAGTCGGGCTGGAAGGTGGACACGCCTTTGGTCCAGATGACGGCGCTGCGCAGCTCTGTGATCGGGGCGTAGTTATTTTTCAGCTGATGAATAACAACATTCAGCGTATGGCCGGTGTCGGCCAGGTCGTCTACCAGGAGCACCTTGCCTGCGATTTCGCCTTTGGGGGTGGTGATGAATTTGGCAATGTCGAGTGCGCCCTGAGTCGTGCCTGCATCAGCCCGGTACGAGCTGGTGGACATGATGGCCAGGGGCTTGTCAAAGATGCGCGACAGGATGTCGCCAGGGCGCATACCGCCGCGCGCCAGGCACAAGATGGTGTCGAATTGCCAGCCTGATTGATGCACCTTGATGGCGAGCTTTTCGATCAGGTTGTGGTATTCGTCATAGCTGACGTAGAGATGTTTGCCGTCTTCTGTCAACATATCATATGCTCCTGTTTTAGTAGCTTCTTGTGCCCGTATTCATTGGTCTAGAGGTTTATTTAGGACTTAAAAATACTCGAAAAAAGTCTTTAATTGGCCAGATAGGGGTGGGTCAACATGATGGTGTGGTCACGATCCGGGCTGGTAGAAATCATGGCAATCGGCACGCCTGTGACTTCGCTTATGCGCTGCAAATACAGGCGCGCGTTGACCGGCAGTTTGTCGTAGTCGGTGATGCCCACAGTCACATCTTTCCAGCCGTCCATGGTTTCGTAAATCGGCTGGCAGCGGGCAATGTCGTCAGCGCCCATCGGCAAAATGTCGGTCACTTCACCGTCGAGCTCATAACCTGTACACAGCAGCAGTTTGTCAATGCCATCAAGCACATCAAGTTTGGTGATGCACAAACCGCTCAGACCATTGACCTGAGCCGAGCGTTTGAGCAGCGCCGCGTCAAACCAGCCGCAGCGGCGGTAGCGGCCTGTGACGACGCCACGCTCTGCACCCACAGTACTCATGTGGTAGCCAGGCGTGCCAGGGGTTTGCCAGTCCAGTTCCGTCGGGAAAGGCCCGCCGCCCACGCGGGTGCAGTAGGCTTTTGTGATGCCCAAAATATAGTGCAGCATGCCGGGGCCAACGCCTGAACCAGCCGCCGCATTGCCCGCCACGCAGTTGCTGGACGTGACATAGGGGTAGGTGCCGTGGTCTACGTCGAGCAGCGTGCCCTGCGCGCCTTCAAACAGCAAATTGGCACCGGCTTTGTTGGCGTCGTTCAGCTCACGCGACACATCGGCCATCATGGGCAAGAGCTGCTCTGCGTGGCTCATCGCCTCGGCGTAGGTTGCTTCAAAATCAAGAGCAGATGCATTCAAATAAGTCGTCAGCACATGGTTGTGCAGCTTGAGCAATTCGCGCAGCTTGGTGGCAAAGCGCTCGGGGTGCTTTAAGTCTTGCACACGCAGGGCGCGGCGTGCGATTTTGTCTTCATAGGCTGGGCCGATGCCCTTGCCGGTGGTGCCGATTTTCTCCGTACCGCCCTGCTCTCTTAAAGCTTCACGAGCTGCGTCTAGCGCGGCGTGAAAAGGCAAAATCAGCGGGCAAGCCTCACTGATGCGCAGGCGACTGCGAACCTCAACACCTTGGGACTCCAGTTGTGCAATTTCTTTGAACAAATGCGCGGTTGACAACACCACACCGTTGCCGATGTAGCACTTGACCCCTGCGCGCATGATGCCGCTGGGGATCAAATTGAGCGCGGTTTTCACGCCATTGATGACCAGCGTGTGGCCAGCATTGTGGCCACCTTGGAAGCGCACCACGCCCTGGGCGGACTCGGTCAGCCAGTCGACCAGCTTGCCTTTGCCCTCATCGCCCCATTGGGTGCCTACAACCACGACGTTGCGTCCAGCGGTGGCGGCTTGTTTGTTTGTGATCATCAGGTGGTCAGTTAAAAGTTAGGGAAATAAATGTTTCAAGCGTTTCAAACGGACTTGGCCAAAGGCGAAACCGTCCATTGACCGTTGGCATGAACCAACTCGCGGTCACAGTCAAATTCGTTGACTTCATGCTCATGGCCAGGCAGCACGCAGACCACTGTGTCGCCTGCTGCACGCAGCTTGGCAATGGCCGCGCTCAGGTCGGCATTTTCAGCCCACGGGGCGCGCACAGCGGCTTTGAGCGGGCGCGGTAGCAACACGCTGACGAGTTCCTTCAAGTCCAGGCTAAAGCCGGCTGCGGGGCGGTTGCGGCCAAACACCGCCCCCACCTCGTCATAGCGCCCGCCCCTGACCAATTCACGTCCCTGGCCGTAAATGGCAAAGCGTGTGCCGCTGTAATAAGCGTAGCCGCGCAGGTCAGCCAGGTCAAAACTGACCTTGGCGCTACTCTCAACATGGGATGCCAACCACTTCAAATTTTGTAGCGCCTTGCGCACGTATTCATTGGGCTGAAGGGCTTTTTCTGCCTCATCCAGCACACTGACATCACCGTACAGCTGAAGCAGATTTTGCAGGCCAGCGCGTGAGGCTACAGGCAAATCCTTCACGCTGGCGGTCAGGCTGCTCAGTTCTGCGGCGTCTTTGGCAGCCAGAGCGGCGTGAATTTGGCTGAGCAGTTTGGTGGGGATGGTGATGCCAGCCAGCAGGCTGTTAACAATGCGCACATCGGCCATGTCAACGCTCAAATCATGAATACCCGAGGCTTTGAGGCCTTGCAGCGCCAGCATTTGCGCTTCCAGGTCAGCTTCAGGCCCGGCATGGCCGTAAATCTCAGCGCCAAATTGCAGGGGTTCGCGGGTGGCGTGCGGCCGGTCTGCCCGGGTGTGCAGCACCGGACCGCAGTAACACAGGCGAGCCACGCCGCTGCGGTTGAGCAAATGCGCATCTATGCGCGCAACTTGGGGAGTGGTGTCAGCCCGCAGGCCGAGCGTGCGACCTGATAGCTGGTCAACCAGCTTGAAGGTTTGCAGGTCTAACGCTTCGCCCGTACCTGTCAGCAGCGACTCGATGTGCTCTAGCAGGGGCGGCATGACCAGCTCGTAGCCGTAGCTGCGGGCGGTGTCCAGCCAAAGACGGCGGAGCTCTTCAATGTGACGTGCCTCGGACGGCAGGACGTCGGCAATTTGATCCGGCAATTGCCATGATGACGACCAGGCGGGCATGTGATGTTGGGTGCGCTGTTAAAGACAGAATTTTACCGGGCTAAACCCGGCGTTTTTAACCAACTGCAAAACCAGCCGCAAGTCAGTCTAAAAAAAGCATGACTAGTAAACCCAAAACAACACTGCACAGGCCAAAAAACCTGATTTGGCCATCGCTTAGTTTGAGGGCTTGCTCAAAAGCCTTTCGCCAGCGGGTGGGTGATATGAAAGGGAGCAAACCTTCAATGACCAGCACCAGGGCCAAAGCTAACCAGATGCTGGATTCCATGGTGAAAATTATTTCTTGGCAGGCGATGCAACAGGACTGGCTCCGCGCATGGTCTTGAAGAACTCTGACGATGGATCCAAAAGCATCACGTCGCTCTTTTTATTGAAGCTGGCCTTGTACGCATCAAGGTTGCGGTAAAACTGTGCAAACTGCACGTCGCGACCAAACGATTCAGCATACAGAGCAGAAGCTTTGGCATCACCCTCACCCTTGATTTTCTGAGCGTCGCGGTAGGCTTCAGCAATCAGCACCTCGCGCTGGCGGTCGGCATCAGCGCGAATTTTTTCGCCTTCAGCCGCTCCTGTTGAACGCAACTCATTGGCTACTTGCTGGCGTTCAGACTTCATTCGCAGATACACGAACTCAGCCACTGTAGATGGGAAGTCCACCCGTTTAATACGAACATCAACAATTTCAATACCGAAGGTTTTGGCATCGTCTATCAAACGCTGCTGCACACCCTGCATGATCTTGTCGCGGTCGGTTGACAAAACGTCTTTGACCGTACGCTTGTTGACTTCAGAGTTCAACGCATCCTGAACCACCGATGTCAGGCGTGCCTCAGCTGTAGAAATATTGGTGCCCCCCGAGTTGTTACGAATGAACTGGCGGGCATCGGCGATGCGCCATTTCACCAGCCAGTCCACCACCAGATTTTTCTTTTCGGCGGTCTGGATTGAGCCGGTTTCTGGGCTGTCCAGTGTCAACACACGGCGATCGAGAAACACCACGTTTTGAAACGGCTGCGGCAGCTTGAAGCGTAAACCGGGCTCGGTGATCACTTCTTTGATTTGCCCAAAGGAGTACAGCACACCATATTGGCGCTGATCCACCACAAACAGAGTCGATGCCAGACCAGCGAGGACTAAAAATAATGTCGTAACGACCAAACCTAGTTTATTCATGTTTTTTCTTCCTATCAGCGGCCATCACGCTCACGCGTGCGGGTGGCGTCGCGGGTACGGGGATCTGCAGCTGCAGGTGTGGCAGGTGCAACAGCAGCAGGCAATGCAGGCGCAATACCAGCAACACCAGCAACTGGGTCAGGTGGCTGACCAGCTGACATTTGCATGATTTTGTCGAGCGGCAGATACAGCAGGTTATTGCCTTGGCGAGAATCAACCATGACCTTGGTCACGCTTGAATAAATTTGCTGCATGGCGTCGGTGTACATCCGGTCGCGTGTGACTTGCGGGGCTTTTTGGTATTCGGTCAGCACGGCCTTAAAGCGCTGCGCATCACCCTCGGCTCTGGCAACCACGTTGGCTTTGTATCCGTCGGCTTCTTCCTTCAAGCGAGCAGCCGTCCCTTTGGCACGCGGCACCACATCGTTTGCATAAGCTTGACCTTCGTTTTTTAAACGATCTCTGTCTTGACCTGCATTTAGCGCATCATTAAATGCAGCCTGAACTGGTTCAGGCGGCTGCACATTTTGAATATTCACGGTTTGAATCAAAATGCCGGTTTTGTAACGATCCAGCTGAGCCTGCACGCTTTTGACAACATTGCTTTGAATGGATTCGCGGTCTTTGTTCAGCACCGCATCCATCGTGCTTTTGCCAACCACTTCACGAATGGCTGATTCAGCGGCTTTGACCACAGCGTCATCGGGGTTGCGATTTTGAAATAAATAGTCTGCCGCACTTTTGAGGCGGTACTGAATCGTGAATTTGATGTCCACAATGTTTTCATCTTGCGTCAGCATGGACGACTCTTTCAAGCCGCCGCCAGAAGTCCCCACTCCTCGTCCGATTTCAACCGACCTCAGTTGGGTCAGTGCAACCGTTTCATGGCGCTCAATCGGGTAAGGCATGCGCCAGTTAAAACCGGCTTCCTTTGTGCCCTTGATTTCACCGAAACGGGTGATGACGGCTTGTTGACCCTCCTGGACAATGAAAAAGCCGGTGCCCATCCAGATCAAAAACGCCACAGCGGCGATCAAACCAGCACCGATGCCGGCGCTTTTCATGTCGGGCTGAAAACCGCCCATGCCGTTGCCACCGTCACCGCCGCCATTGTTGTTGCCTCCAGAATTGTTGGCAGGCCGGCCACGTGCGTTTTTGTTGCCGCCAAACAGACCATTGAGCTTTTTATTGAAATCGCGCCACAGCTCGTCAAGATCAGGCGGCCCCTGGTTAGCACCTCTTGGGCGCGGACGCTGATCCGGCGCCGGGGTTGGCTTTTCAGGCTCGGCATTGGGTTTGGCTGACTCAGGCGGTGGCGTGTCAGATGACGGCTTTTCACCGTCACGCCCCCAACGGTTGTCGTTCAAATTAAACATGCCCAGGGCACGATTTTTTAGTCTGGCAGGCCAGACAACCAAGGTCTGTAGCACGGGGTTCAGGTTCATGAAATCTTGCTCGCTTTTTTCAATACTTCGACATTGTGCCCAATTTGCGGTGCCAACTAGCCAACGACCTCAGATGTCACCGGGGTATCTCGGGTATCCGAGACTTGCGCACTGGCAGCATGACTGACCAGCAACTGCCTGAGTTCCGGCAAGCCTAAGCCCGTGTAGGCACTTGCAAAGACGCGCTCGACCCGGCGGGTGGTGTCAGAAAACGCATCTTTAACTTCATACATATCGCTCAAATGCAGTGGCCAACGTGCTTTTTCAAGAGCATCCAACTTGTTAAAAACAAGAATTTGCGGCACATCTGCAGCGCCAATTTCGTCCAGTACCCGCTGGACTTGCTCGATCTGCTCAAGATACTCAGGGTTGGCAGCATCGACCACATGCAGCAGTAAATCAGCGTCAGCCGCTTCTTGCAAGGTGGCTGCAAAAGCATCGACCAGGCCGTGCGGCAAGTCGCGGATGAAACCTACCGTATCAGACAGCGATACCAAGCGCTGCGCGTCACCCAGAAAAAGTTGGCGCGTGGTGGTGTCTAGGGTGGCAAACAGCTGGTCAGCCGCATAGGTTTTGGCTTTGACCAGCGCATTGAACAGGGTTGATTTTCCTGCATTGGTGTAACCGACCAGCGAGATACTGAAAGCGTTGCGCCTGTCACGCTGTCGGCGTTGAGTTTGGCGCTGTTTTTTAACCTTGCTCAAGCGCTCTTTGCAGCGCTTGATGGCCTCGCCAATCATGCGTTTGTCGAGTTCAATCTGCTTTTCACCCGGACCACCGCGCACACCCGCACCACCGGTTTGGCGCTCCAAGTGTGACCAGCGCCGCACAAGGCGGGTCGATGAATATTGCAGACGCGCCAATTCGACCTGTAGCTTACCCTCGTGGCTGCGGGCGCGTTGACCAAAAATTTCCAGGATCAGCAGCGTCCGGTCGTTGACCGGCAGCTCAAGGTAGCGCTCCAGATTACGCTGTTGAGCCGGGCTCAAAGCCTGGTCAAACAGCACCTCAGTTGCCCCTACCTGCTGCGCCAGCATTTTGATTTCGTCGGCTTTGCCGCTGCCAATAAAAAGCGCAGCATCAGGCGCGCGACGTTTGCACGTCACGCGCTCTACAGGCTCAAGACCAGCGGTCTGCGCAAGCAGCCCCAGCTCTGTGAGCTCGCGATCAAAATTAGGAAGGCCAAGGTCAACACCGACCAAAATGGCCAGCGGCTTGGCGCTAGCGGATGAGCTAGAGGAACTCAGCTGCTTGGACTTTCATCCGAATCTGCGGCGGAGAAATTGACTGCACGCCCAGGGACGATGGTTGAAATGGCGTGTTTATAAACCATTTGCGTCACGGTGTTACGCAGCAAGACCACATATTGATCGAACGACTCGATCTGGCCCTGCAATTTGATCCCGTTGACGAGATAGATGGAAACCGGGACATGCTCTCTACGCAAGGTATTGAGAAATGGATCCTGGAGTAACTGACCTTTGTTATTGCTCACGATATTTTCCGTGTTCAAGAGTTAAGAGACCTACACAATATCACACACGAACGGCGCAGGGTGTAGTCCTAAGCCGATTCCTTGTCTTTGAAGGGGTTTGTTGAAGTTTTCATCTGAATCCGCATTGGCGTGCCGGTCAGGTCAAACTCTTTTCTGAATCGCCCTTCCAGATAGCGCTTGTACGACTCGCTGACATGCTCCAGCGAATTGCCATGCACGATGATGATCGGCGGGTTCATGCCGCCCTGGTGGGCGTAACGCAACTTGGGCCGGAACACCCCGACGCGCTGGGGTTGCTGAAACTGAACAGCCTCCAACAAAAGACGTGTCAACACCGGGGTAGACATCTTGCGGTTAGCCGAGGCATGCGCCTGTGCAATCGACTTCCAGACGGGCCCCAAGCCTTGTCGTTTGATGGCTGAAATGTAGTGAATGGCGGCAAATTTTAAAAAACCCAGGCGCGTTTCAACAGACCGTGCCAGCGTTTCACGCTGGTAGGCATCGACCGCATCCCATTTGTTGATGGCCAGTACCACTGCACGGCCACTTTCCAGTATGTAGCCCGCAATATGTGCGTCCTGGTCGGTCACGCCCTGGGTGGCGTCGAGCAGCAACAAGGCCACGTTGCAGTTTTCAATCGCTTGCAGGGTTTTAACGACTGAAAATTTTTCAATCGCCTCAAAAACCTTGCCCTTGCGGCGCAGGCCTGCGGTGTCAATCAGCTCAAACTTTTGACCCGCACGTTCGAACGGGACGGATATCGCATCGCGGGTGGTGCCCGGCATGTCAAATGCCACCAGGCGCTCCTCACCCAGCCAGGTGTTGATGAGGGTTGACTTGCCGACGTTGGGCCGGCCTGCCACAGCCAGCCTGATGATGGACGGGTCTGGCGGCTCGGCGTCTTCACCCTCTTCAGGCAAATGCAGCAGCGCCAGCGCTGTGTCAACAAGCGTCCTCATGCCCTGCCCGTGGGCGGCGGACACACCCAGCACCTCACCCAGACCGAGCTCAAAAAACTCTGACAACTGAACGCCTTCCAGCATGCCCTCGGCCTTGTTGGCGGTCAGCACAGTCGGTTTGCCCAGTTTGCGCAGGTATTTGCCAATGTCATGGTCTTGCGCGCTGACGCCGGCCCGCGCATCGACCACAAAAATCACCACATCTGCCTCAGCCACCGCCTGACGGGTTTGCCTGGCCATTTCTTTGTAGATGCCGCTTTGCGCGTCGGGCTCAAAGCCGCCGGTGTCAATCACGATGTATTCGTGCGTGCCCAGGTTGCCGTTGCCATAGTGGCGGTCACGGGTCAGCCCGGCATAGTCGGCGACGATGGCATCGCGCGTTTTTGTCAGGCGGTTAAATAATGTGGATTTGCCTACATTCGGGCGGCCTACCAAGGCGATAACAGGTTTCACAAGGGCAATTCTTACTCGGGAACGAACCCAAAAATACCGCCGTTGCGAGTCACCGCCACCAGCGTGTTACCCACCAACACAGGAGCCGCCACAATCGGCGATCCGTCGGTGGTGAGGCGGTTCAGCAAAGCACCGTTTTCACGTGACAGGAGGTGAACGATACCGGCGAAATCACCCACAGCCACTGAACGCCCAACCACCAGGGGCGCGCTCAGGCTGCGGTATCGCAGGGCATCCGTTGTCCAGGCGCGCTCACCATCAGTGCGCCGCCAGGCTTGCACAACACCATCAGACTCGCTGCCAAAAACACGCTGGTCGTCACCATGCACGCCTTGCGCGCCGTTGGCAGACTTGGTCCAGACCAGGCTGCCGCGCGCGGTATTGACGCAGCCCACATTGGCCTGAAAAGCCCGGGCGCAAACCACATCGCCGTCCCGGCTGACGCGGCCTACCAAGTCAACCAGCCGCTCAATGTCATTCACACCGCGTGGCGAGGCAATCGGCGCTTCCCAGCGAATCACGCCGCTGGAAGGGTTCAACCCCGCCAGGCGACCTGAAAAGCCAACCACCAAGGTGTCGCCAACAGCCAGAATCACACCGGATTGCTTCAACACCAGCGGCTCATTGGGGCGCTGTTGTGACCAGAGTTTGTTACCCGTCAAGCCGTCAAAAGCATTGATGGATCGGTCAGCAGCCAGCACAAAGACGCGGCCACCCGCCACCAGCGGCGCGGTGTAGGCCTGGGCGCTGAGCTTTTG
Organism: Polaromonas sp.; assembly: GCA_049653085.1. Lineage (GTDB taxonomy): Bacteria > Pseudomonadota > Gammaproteobacteria > Burkholderiales > Burkholderiaceae_C > Polaromonas. The sequence goes on along the minus strand of JBASFP010000079.1, from coordinate 24,071 downwards.
ACGCCAAACCACACGCCCATCGACAAAAGTCACCACCTCATTGGCCTGCGTGACAACCGCAGCCGTTTTACCGTCGCTACCAACACCGGTAGCCACCGGTGCGCCCGCGCTGGCGCGCCACAGGTCTGCGCCGGTACGCCCGTCGATGGCCGCGACCGAACCGTCACCACCCGAGACAAACACTGTGTTGCCCGCAACATGAAGCTCCAGCGGGAAATTGATCGCACCAATCCGGTTGCTCCAAACCTGTTTGGCCGACACCGCGCCACTGACGCTCTGCAATGCTGCGGGTTGCGGTTTGCTCGGGCCGGTGAAGTAGGACATGACCGAGCAGCCCGACAAGGATGCTATTAAAATAGTAGCTGCTTGCGCCCGTAGAATAAGGGCTAGAGGCTTAAATGATGGGTAAAAACTCATTTTTTTGTCTCCAGATCAGCCGCAGCAGCGGTTTTTTGGGGGGTACTGGCCACAACGGCCGCCGGGTCAACGCCCAGCGCATTGAGTTTGACTTCAACCAAGCGGCGGTATTCAGTGCGTTCGTCCAGGCCTTTGTAAGCTTTTTCATATTCAGCTTTGGCTTCAGCTTTTTTGCCTTGCAAGAGCAGAACATCGCCGCGCCTGTCGCTTGCCAAAGGTGCAAAATCTTTAGGGAAAGTACCTGACAGCGCCTTCAAGGCCTCATCGTAGGCTTTGGTTTCCAGCAGGATGCCGGCCAGACGCAATTTGGCAATTGCCTTGTAGCCTTCATCAACAGCCTTGTCCGTCACCCAGGTCAATGCCGCTTTCGCAGCATCGACATTGCCTTTTTCATAATAGGCTTTGGCTGCCAAAAGCCCCGCTTGTTCAGCGTAAACCGTGCCACCAAACCGGTCTTTCATGTCGGCCAGCGAGCGGTCAATGCGGGCTGTGTCGCCCGACAGCACGGCTTTGTCAACCTCGTCATACATGACAGATGCCTGTGACGATTGACGGCCTTGCCAATACTGGTAGCCGTTCCAGGCGGCGACCGTACCAAAAACTGCAATCAATGCCCAAGTGATGAGGTTGCCGTACTGCTTCCAGAAGTGCTTGAGTTCGGCAAGTTGTTCCTGCTCTTCCAGATCGAGATGTTTGGCCATAAAAGTCTGTTTGAAAATCGAAGGTCAGCGCGTAAAAACGGCGTTGAATGAATAGGTAAATAGTCGGTTGATTGTAGAGTGCCAGCAGGTGGCCGAAGAGTCGCTTTAACCAAGCAGGTTTTGAGCCCACGTGGCCACATCGTCCAGACGGCAGAGGGTTTGAGGCTGAGCCGTGTCGTTTTTGTCACCGTGCGCAGCAGTGCGAAGCGGTTTGACGGCAACACAGCCCTGCGCAAGCTCTTCGCTGCCAAAAATCAGCGCAAATCGGGCACCACTGGTATCGGCTTTTTTAAACTGCGACTTCATGCTGCCCATACCGTCCAGGCTGGCAGCCGCGTGCATCTGCACGCTAACACCTGCGGCCCTGAGTTGTTGCAGCACCTTCAAAGCGACTGGCAAGCTGGAGGCATCAGGTATCACGGCATAGGCGTCCGGCATTGGCATGGGTACGTCCCTGCCCTGCGCCTTGACCAATTCCAGCACCCGTTCCACCCCCAGCGCCCAGCCGACCGCTGGTGCTGGCTTGCCGCCGATTTGCTCAATGAGATAGTCGTAACGCCCGCCCCCGCAGATCGTGCCTTGCGATCCCAAGCTGCTGGTCACGAACTCGAACACCGTCAGGTTGTAATAGTCCATACCGCGCACCAGGCGCGGGTTGATCCGGTAAGCCACGCCGTTGGCATCCAGCATGGCCATGACACTGTTGAAATGCCTGAGCGACACGTCACCCAAAAAATCCATCAGCTTGGGAGCGGATTCGAGCATGGGCTGCATGGCCGGGTTTTTGCTGTCTAGCAGGCGCAACGGGTTGCTGTGAAGGCGTCGCTTGCCCTCCTCGTCCAGCTGGTCGCTGTGTGCTTCAAAATACGCAATCAGAGCGGCTCTGTGCAGCTTTCGTTCATCGGGCTGACCCAGGCTGTTCAGCTCCAGCCGAACATCCGTTAAACCCAGTTCTTTCCAGAGCGCATCGGCCAGCAAAATCAGCTCGGCGTCGACTTCCGCGCCCGGGAAACCCAGCGCCTCCGCGCCAATTTGATGAAACTGTCGATAACGCCCACGCTGTGGGCGCTCATGGCGAAACATCGGCCCCATGTAGTACAGCCGCTTGCCACCTTCATACAGCATGGAATGCTCGGCCACGGCACGTACCACACCGGCCGTATTTTCAGGCCGCAGCGTCAGCGCCTCGCCGTTGAGTTTGTCTTCAAAAGAGTACATCTCTTTTTCAACAATGTCGGTCACCTCACCCAGCCCGCGTACGAAGAGTGGCGTGGGCTCCACAATCGGCGTGCGAATGTTGCGGTAGGCGTAACGCGCCATCAGCGTGCGCACAATACCCTCCAGCCATTCCCAGCGCGCTGAATCGGGCGGCAGGATGTCGTTCATGCCCTTTACAGCAACCAATTTTTCGGCAACCAGTTTTTCAGCCATGGTTTTTATGCGGCCTCAACAGCGGTTGTGCCAAAGCGTTTTTCAATGTAGTTTTCAACAATCGCGTGAAACTCTTGGGCGATGTTGTCGCCGCGCAATGTCACGCTCTTTTCGCCATCGATATAAACCGGCGCCGCAGGTGCTTCACCCGATCCCGGCAAGCTGATCCCGATGTCGGCATGCTTGCTTTCACCTGGGCCATTGACGATACAGCCCATCACAGCAACTTTTAGTTTTTCAACGCCGGGGTATTGGGTGCGCCAAACCGGCATTTGAGCACGCAAAAAATCGTCGATTTGCTGCGTCAATTCCTGAAATGTGGTACTGGTGGTGCGGCCACAGCCAGGACAAGCTGTCACACTGGGGTTAAAGCTGCGCATACCGAGTGCCTGCAAAATTTCTGACGCAATCACCACTTCCTGGGTACGCGACTCGCCCGGCTGCGGCGTGAGGGACACGCGAATCGTGTCGCCGATACCTTCTTGCAACAAGACCGACAAAGCGGCTGCAGAAGCCACAGTGCCCTTGGTACCCATGCCCGCTTCTGTCAGGCCCAAGTGCAGGGCATAGGTGTCACGCTTGGCCAGTTCGCGATACACCGAGATCAGGTCCTGCATGCCGCTGACCTTGCACGACAAGATGATCTGCTCGCGCTTCATACCCATTTGCTCAGCCAGACGTGCCGAGTCAAGCGCCGAGGTGATCAGGGCTTCGTACATGACCTGTTTAGCGTCCCAGGGCTGAGCGCGCGCGCTGTTTTCGTCCATCAGGCTGGCGAGCAACTCCTGATCCAGGCTGCCCCAGTTCACGCCAATACGTACCGCCTTGTTCCAGCGCACGGCGGCTTCAATCATCAAGCCAAACTGCTTGTCGTGCTTGTCGCCTTTGCCGACGTTACCGGGGTTGATGCGGTACTTTGACAATGCCTGCGCACAAGCCGGGTAGTCTGTCAGCAGGCGGTGACCGTTGTAATGAAAGTCGCCAATCAGAGGCACGTCAATACCCATGCGGTCAAGCTGCTCACGCACGTAAGGCACGGCCTCGGCTGCCTCTGGCGTGTTGACTGTGATGCGTACCATCTCAGAGCCCGCAATGGCCAGTTCTTTAACCTGAATGGCGGTACCAATCGCATCGACTGTGTCGGTGTTGGTCATGGACTGGATGCGCACGGGTGCATCGCCACCCACCGTGACAATGCGTGAACCCCAAACGACTTTGGCTTGATTCGATCTTCTTGGCTTGGGCTGCGAGACGTCAATCGGGTTACAAACTGGCACTACTTCACCTCAAATCGGGCAACATTGTCTTTGGCAACCGCGTTCAAATCAAACGCTTTGCCACGAATTTCAACCAGCGTTGCATTGGCACGGCCTACGACGACCTTCAAGGGCAATGCCCCAGCCGCACCAACAACCTCACCCGCTGCCAGCGTGCGACGCAGCACCACCTGCCCCCTGGCATCGATGGCTTCTACCCAGGACTCGGTTTTGGCGGTAAACACCACCACATCACTTGCTGAGGGGGCGTTGGCAGTCACGACAAAGGTTGGCGACGATGTACCGGCGCTTAAAACTTTGGATTGAGACGTTGGCAGAGGGCTCGACACGGTCACGGTGACAGACGTTTTAGCAGCCAGCGGAACGCCTGCGACCACCCCAGGGGCGGCACTGGCCGATGCTGGTTCAACAGGCGAAGTGATCACTGAGGTTGCCTGCGACGTTACCTGAGACACTGAAGCTTTTTGCGAGTCCGATATTGATGTATCAACTGCCACGACAGCCGGTATGGCGTTTTCAGTCTCCATGTTTTTTGCTCTGGACTCGCTAAGCTCAGGCCGGATATCGCCAATGCCGGTTTTGATGACCGGCAATAAGATCAGGACCAGTGCGCCCATCAGCAACAGCAAGCCGGCAAGCACGGCTGGCCTTGAAACCTGCGACCAGATGGATGGGCCAGGGCCGTCGCCTGGCGAGCGAAACGGCTCATTGATACCAGTCCCCTGATAGATCAGCTTGGGCGCATGGGTCTGCGGCAAACGAGCCAGAATGACGGTCGGATCAATTTTGAGTGTGCGGCAAACACTGGACGCCAAGGCACGGACAAAAACCGCATCTGGCAGCAAATCCAGGCGGTCTGACTCCAGCGCTTCGAGTTTTTTAACCGGGACTTTGAGCAACACAGCCAGCGCTGCAATGTGCAGACCTGAAGCCTCACGCGCCTGCTTGAGCAGGGCACCAGCGCCTTGCAGTTCAGCTGGTGACGAGTCCTGTGACATGGTTGAGGTATCCGCCTCACTCATTGAATGCTCCCCGGTCATACGCAGCCGCTTCACGCGACTGACCATAGCGTCTTTTGAGCTGATTCGCCAATTGCTGAACCGCTTGCTGATTGTTCAGTTTTTGTTCAATCTTGATACCCAGCCAGAGTGTTTCGGCGTTGGCCAGCTCACTGTTGTTCAAACGGCGAATATAAAACTGGGAGCGCACCAGTTCGTTGCGCTCAAAGAGCAACAGCGACAGGTTGTAGCCGGTTAAGGGATTGCCTGCATCAAGCTCGTAAGATTTGCTCAAGCTCTGCTCGGCCTCGGCGCGCTGGCCTGCTCGCACCTGACAAATCCCCTGGGTCATCAGGCTTTTGGCCTGACCCGGGTAGGTTGGGTTGGCAATGGCCTGGCTAAACAAGCGAAAAGACTCAGGGTAACGCGCCTGCTGGCATAAGAACCAGCCATAGTTGTGCGCCACATCGGCATCTTTGGGGTTGATGGCCAGGCCGCGCCGAAAGCTGTCCTCTGCCAAGGGCAAGTCGTTCAAACGCATGTAAACCAGACCGCGCAGGTTATAGGCATCGACATAAGTCGGGTCGGCGATCAGGGCTTGCTTGAGTTCGTCAAGCGCCACATTGGTTTGTCCCTGCTCAAAATAACCACTGGCCAGTTCAAGCCGAAGGCGCGCGCGTCGGCGATTTTCAGGCTCATCAGACTCCGTCACAAGATCAGACTTGGCTGCCGCTGGGCCGGGCGTACCCTGATTGTTGGCACAGCCAGACAAGCCAGTGGTGGCCAGACCGAAAGAAAAACAAAGCGCGGCGATACGGGTCTTCATGCTGGAATTCCTTCGGCCACAACGACCTTGATGCCGCCAAGCATACCCTGCCGCTGCGATGCCATGCGCTGTTTCACACCCGTGCGATCCTGCACATCGCCAGCCAGTTGCCCACAAGCAGCGTCAATATCGTCACCACGGGTTTTACGCACGGTGGTCACGATGCCAGCGTCCAGCAAAACTTTTGAAAACGCCATCACTGTTTGTGGCCTGGAGCACTTCAGGCCTGAGGCCGGAAAGGGATTAAAAGGAATCAGATTGAATTTGCAGGACAGACCAAGGGCAGCGTACTCTCGCATCAAGGCAACCAGTTGCCGCGCATGTTCGGGCTGATCATTGACACCTTCAAGCATGCAATATTCAAAAGTGATGAAGTCGCGCGGAGCCGACCCCTGATAGCGGGTGCAGGCCGCTAGTAGTTCTTCTATCGGGTATTTTTTATTCAATGGCACCAGGTCGTTGCGCAAAGCATCCTGCGGTGCGTGCAAAGACACAGCCAGCGCCACCGGGCAGTCTTGAGCCAGACGATCCATCATCGGTACAACGCCAGAGGTTGACACCGTGACGCGCCGACGCGACAAGCCATATCCATGGTCGTCCAGCATGACGCGAAGCGCGGGCAGGAGTTGCGCATAATTTTGCAACGGCTCACCCATGCCCATCATCACGACATTGGAGATGATGCGTTCATTCGTTTTGAGCTCTTTTCGCAGCGTGTGCTCTGCAAACCATAGTTGGGCAACAATTTCTGCGGTTGTCAAATTGCGACTAAAACCCTGATGCCCAGTGGAGCAGAACCTGCACCCTACTGCACAGCCCGCCTGAGACGAAATGCACAGCGTGCCGCGATCGGACTCAGGAATAAAAACCGTCTCAATCACATCGCCAGCACCCACATCAAACAACCATTTCACGGTGCCGTCAGAAGAGTCGTGACGAGAAACTAGCTTGAGGCCTTCGATGCATGCGGACGCGGGCAGCTTGTCGCGCAAGGATTTGGCCAAATCCGTCATCAGAGAAAAATCAGACGCCCCTTTTTGATGAATCCAGCGGAAAAGCTGTGTGGCGCGAAAGCGCTTTTCACCCAAGCCTTCACAAAAGGCAGTCAAACCTTCCAAGTCGAAATTCAGGAGGTTGACTGACATGATCGGGCTGGTCGCGAAGCCTATAACTTCAGCGTGAATAAATATTCATGCCAGGGAAGAAAAAAGCGATTTCGTTCTGTGCCGTATCAACAGCGTCCGAACCATGCACCGCATTGGCATCAATGCTTTCAGCAAAGTCAGCACGAATAGTGCCAGCGGCTGCTTTCTTCGGGTCCGTCGCGCCCATCAGATCACGATTTTTCAGGATGGCGTTTTCACCTTCCAGTGCCTGGATCATCACCGGGCCGGAGATCATGAAGGACACGAGATCTTTGAAGAAGGGACGCTCCTTGTGAACGCCGTAAAACGCTTCGGCCTCACCACGCGACAAGTGGGCGAGCTTGGCTGCAACGACCTTCAGGCCAGCAGCTTCAAAACGTGCATAAATTTGACCAATGACATTTTTTGCCACTGCGTCTGGTTTGATGATGGAGAGAGTGCGTTCGATAGCCATTTGCGTTCCTGTTTCTGGAGATTTTTAGAGATATTCGAAATGAATACAGCCTCTGATTTTAACCCGCAGTCACAGACCTGGTAGCTATTCCCGGCGATCAACAGGTCTTATCTGCAAACTGATTGCAAGGCAGCATCGCTGCTACCCGGAAATCAGCGATTACCACCCCGATTACCGCCATTTCGGTTTCCATTGCGATTGCCGCCGTTTCCAGCATTACCGCCACCGCTTCTAGGGCGCTGTGCCTGGCCTTGGCGCTGCCGGGTAAAGGTATCAGCACCTATGTAGCCAAACGATGTTTTCATCGGATCGGGCTGCGCTGCGCCACTGTTTCGGTCAACACCAGCACCGCGGGCATCGCGCCGATTCTGATTTCTGCCGCCAAAATTGGAACCCGCGCCCGTATTGGTGTTACCGCCGAAATTATTCCCGCGCTGACCTCGTCCATTGCCAGTATTGCCAGCGCTTGCACCATTGCTTCTGGCTCTGCCTCGGTTTGCATTGTTGCCACGCGGCGGGGTATTTGCCCCCTGAACGTAGTCAGGTGGCTGCAGATCATGAGGTTCAGGATGATCTTGTTGCGCTTGGGCATCCTGCCCGACTTGATCAGCACGGCCATTGGCCTGATACCGCTGCTGCGCACCTCTTGAGCGTGGTCCCCTGCGCGGGCCACGGCTTGAGCGGCCATCCATGTCACCAGATGGCACACCTCGCGCATTGTCAGCGCCTCGTCGCGTATCAGAACGTTGCTCAGCGTGACTTGCGGCGCTGGTCAAAGCCCAGATTTCCTGCTCATCCAGTTCGACAAAAGCGCCCCGCTTGAGACCTCGCGGCAAAACCATGGCACCGTATCGGATGCGGATCAAGCGGCTGACGGCATGGCCGACGGCCTCAAACATGCGCCTGACCTCGCGGTTGCGACCTTCAGAAAGCGTCACTTTGTACCAGCAGTTGGCGCCTTCTCCGCCACCCGCTTCAAGCGAGGTGAATTGCGCCATGCCATCGTCAAGCGTGACACCTTCAAGCAAGCGTTTTTTTTCTTCATTGTTCAACGCACCCAGCACCCGCACAGCGTATTCGCGTTCCAGACCAAAACGCGGATGCATCAGCCTGTTGGCCAGCTCGCCAGAGCTGGTCAACAGCAGCAGGCCTTCGGTGTTCAGGTCCAGCCGCCCAACAGACTGCCATTTGCCTTGAAACAACTTGGGCAAACGGCGAAACACGGTCGGCCGATTTTGCGGGTCATCATGCGTGACCACCTCGCCAGCCGGCTTGTGGTAAGCAATCACGCGCGGTGGCGGTGGGTCAATGCGTATGCGCACAGGCTTGCCGTTGACCTTGACGCTGTCTCCAAACTGGATGCGCTGGCCAATGTGAGCCGGTTCAGCATTGACAGAAATGCGTCCTTCCAGAATCAGCTGCTCCATCTCAAGCCTTGAACCCAACCCAGCCTGAGCCAGAACTTTATGAAGCTTGGGGGATTCAGGCTGTGGCGATAAAACCCGTTTGGGTGCTTCTACCGCAGGATCGACTTCATCTGCATCAAATTGCCCCGTCACAACTTCGTCGAAACGGGTCGGTGCGCCAGCCTCAAAAGGTCGTGCATTGTCCATTGGATCTAGTGGATTCATGAGGCTGCATTCATACAATTAAAGGACAGGAGACGCTTGTTCTGGTGGTGGTGTATCGGCTAACGGCTCGGCAGGCAATTCAATAACTGCATCTGGCACACCAAGTCCAAATTCAATTTGCTCCAGCATGGCTGTCGGCTCATTTTGGCTGTCCATGGGTGGCAGTTCGTTCAGCGAGGCCACACCCAGGTCATCCAGAAACTGTTTGGTTGTGGCGTATAACGCCGGTCTGCCGACGGTTTCGCGGTGACCAATCACATCGACCCATCCCCGGTCTTCGAGTTGCTTGAGAATCAAGCTGTTGATGGTGACACCGCGAATGTCTTCCATGTCACCACGCGTCACAGGTTGACGGTAGGCAATGATGGCCAGGGTTTCAAGTGTTGCGCGGGTATAACGCGGCGGTTTTTCAGGGTGCAACCTGTCCAGAAATTCGCGCATCTGTGGGCGACTTTGAAAACGCCAGCCCGTAGCGATTTGAATCAGCTCCACGCCGCGATCCGACCATTCATTCTGCAAGTCGTCAAGCAGCAGCTTGATGCTGTCTGGGTTAAGTGTCCCGTTGAACAAAACACCCATGTCCCGCAACGGCAAGGGCTGCTGGGCGCAAATGAGTGCTGTTTCGAGGACGCGTTTGGCATCCACCGTATTCATGATTTCAATTTTTTGAAGAAGTCGGGCAATCAACTTAAAGAAACACCCTTGAGCGAGTGTGACGAGAATTTAACAGCGACGCGCCTGGACACTGTTTGACCGTTTCACCTGTGGCCGCTGTATTGCAAAAATTCAGGATTCTGGTATTGGATTGTAGCTCAGGCCTACTTGCTGTAAGGCCAGTTCAATATCAGCAGAAACCGGCGATTTGAAACGCAGCGCTTCGCCGGTAGCAGGGTGCGCAAACGCCAGTTCACAGGCGTGCAGTGCCTGCCTTTGCAAACCGAATCCCGACAAGCCGCCATACAACTCGTCAGCCAGCAAAGCATGCCCGATGGCAGCCATATGAACACGAATCTGATGTGTTCGCCCTGTATGCAGCTTGCACTTCACGAGACAAAACTTGTCACCATTTTCCAGCAAGGTGATCGTCGTTGACGCGCTTTTCCCGGGGTTTTTACTCAGATCAACCACCGCCATACGAAGTCGATTTTTCACATCGCGGCCAACCGGAAAATCAACTTGACGGTTTTTTGCGCCTTGCCATGCGTTGTGAGCCAGCGCAATGTATTGCCTGTTCACGCTACGGGCAGCAATCATTTGCACCAGCTGATCCATGGCTTGCCGGGTACGTGCCACCACCATCAGGCCGCTGGTGTCTTTGTCCAAGCGGTGAACAATGCCTGCACGCGGCAATGTCGAGGCTTGGGTATCGCGCGCCAGCAAACCATTGAGCAGCGTGCCGCTCCAGTTGCCAGGCGCTGGATGAACCACCAAACCAGCGGGTTTGTTGATCACCAAAATATGGTTGTCCTCGTACACCACGTCCAGCGCCATGAGTTCAGGTTTAAAGGCCTGGCTTTGCGGCGTTGGCTTTAGCTCAATGCTCAAACTGTCGCCGGCTTTGACTTTGCTTGATGCTTTGGTTTGGGTGCGCCCGTTGTGTACAACTGCGCCAGAATCTACCAGTTGCCGAAGGTAGCTGCGGGAAAACTCAGGCACGATTTGCACCAGTGCCAAATCCAGCCGCTGGCCGTGACTTTCAACCGGAACAAAGGCCTGGCGCAGCTCGCAGGTGGCGGCATCAACCAACACATCCGCGTCGTCATGCTCTTCGCCCACGTTCGATGCTGGCAAAGCCGCGCTCGATATAATCGCTTTTTGTCGTTCTAAGTCAGTCATTCGTAGAGGTCAATCGCCATGTTTCATATCAAATTATCGGTTGCTCCCAGCGTATCACCACTCATGGCAGCCGTGGTGGGGGTTTGTTTTGTGATCTCAGGTTGCTCCAGCAAACCGATTGACCCGACGGGCAGCTGGAGCCCCAACAAAATTTACTCTGAGGCCAAGGACGAATCAAGTTCTGGCGCTTATGACAAAGCCATTTCGCTGTTTGAAAAGCTCGAAGGGCGCGCCGCCGGCACGCCGCTGGCCCAACAGGCGCAACTGGAAAAAGCCTATGCACAGTACAAAGGTGGCGAGCAAGCCCAAGCTGTTGCGACGCTGAATCGGTTCATCAAATTGCATCCTTCCAGCCCCGCCCTTGACTACGCGCTCTACCTCAAAGGTCTCGTCAACTTTAATGACAACCTGGGCCTGTTTGGCAACTTTATCAGCCAGGATTTGGCAGAGCGCGATCAAAAAGCGGCCAAGGAATCTTTCGAATCCTTCAAAGAGTTGGTCACCCGCTTTCCGGATTCGCGCTACAGCGCCGATGCCCGGCTGCGCATGGGCTACACGGTTAATTCGCTGGCTCAGTCAGAAGTTCATGTCGCCCGCTACTACTACAGCCGTGGCGCTTATGTTGCAGCCATCAATCGCGCGCAAACTGCCATTGCCGACTACCGCGACGTGCCTGCGCTGGAAGAAGCTACTTACATCGTTTACAAATCTTATGACGCACTGGGTATGACGCAGTTGCGTGACGACACAAAACGGGTGATTGAAAAAACCTACCCACAAAGCGAGTTCTTGGCCAAAGGCTTTAAAAAGTCAAGCGGCCCATGGTACAAACTTTGGTAAGTTGATCAAACATCTCGGCCTCTGAATTGAGCCGTTTCATCGGCGGCAAAGCCCTTACCAGGCGTTTGCCGTAGCCCATGCTGACCAGCCGGGTGTCACACACCACCAGCACACCGTGGTCAGTCTCACGCCGTATCAAACGGCCTGCACCCTGCTTTAGAGCCACAGCCGCCTCAGGCACAAAATAATCGTTAAAAGCATTTCGGCCTTGGGCTTCAAGCGCCTTTGATCGTGCCTCAACCATCGGGTCGTTGGGTGGCGGAAAAGGCAGCTTGTCAATGATCACCAGTTGCAGCGCATCACCCGGCACATCAATGCCCTCCCAGAACGAGGCTGAAGCCACCAGCACACAACCACGCTGACCACCTGCGCTGCCCAGCCTGAAGCGATCAATCAGCATTCTTTTGGGCATCGCACCTTGCACCAGCACATCAAGCTCGCCAGATTGTTCAAAAGTTGATGCCAGTGCCGCACCGATCACACGCAGCGCCTTGAGTGTCGTTGTCAGCACCATGGTGCGACCACCCAGCTGCCGCGCCCAGTGCCCAGCAGCTTCAGCGACCTTCAAGGCATGCGTTGGATCGGCAGGTTTGGGGAAGTCTTGCGGAACATACAGCGCCGCCTGCTCTGCATAGTCGAACGGACTGCCAACCCGCAAAATTTTGGCGTCTTCCAGGCCACAGGGCTGGGTAAACCAGCTGAGTTTTTCATCATCGCCAAGTGTGGCAGAGGTAAATATCCAGGTCTTCGCGGATTCAGGCGATGCTGTCAGCAGTCTGGTTTTAACCGCATCTGCGATCGTCAAAGGTGACTCGACAAGTCGAAGCTGGGCAGTGACATCAACCCAGCGCACGCAGCCAAGTTTGCAAGGTTTTAAAAAGTTGTCAGCGCGCTCAGCCAGTGCGCCAGCGCGTTCGCGCAGGCGTACAAAATCGGGGGCAATTTCAGTCACAGTGTCCAGCGCGGTACAGGCATCATTCAGGGCTTTGGCCACGCTTTCAAGCGCGTTTTCCCAAGTCTCGGCGTTCAGACTGTCAGGCGCTGCATCAGTCCACCTGAGTTTACTTCCCGCAAAAGCCTTGCCAGCAGACAGCCTGAGCTCTCTGGCCGCGCGCTCACTGTCGCCAACCACTTTTTGCCAGTCCACCAGGCCGCGTGCCATTTGCAGACCAGTGCCCAGCAAGTCCCGACAAAAATCAAGCAACTGGCCTGTCGTCAGGTTTTTACCCAGAAATTGAACGCCGGTTTCATTAAGCTGATGGGCCTCATCAAAAATCGCAATCCGCACGGTCGGCAGCAGCTCAGCCATGCCGGATTCACGTACCGCCATATCCGCAAAAAACAGATGATGGTTGATGACCACCACATCGGCTGCCATGGCTTCGCGTCTGGCCAGATTGACGTGGCAAGCACGAAACTGCGGGCACTGCGCACCCAGGCAGTTCTCACGCGTTGAAGTGACCAGCGGTATCAACGGCGAGCGTTCGTCCAGGCCAGGCAATTCGGCCAGGTCACCGGCTTTGGTGGTTTGCGCCCATTGCTCAATTTTGGCCAGCGACCGCAAGGCGCTGCGGTCGGTCACGCTGCTGTCCTGCCGCGCCAGTGCCACGCGGTGCAGGCAAACATAGCTGGCACGCCCCTTTAGCAGCGCAGTGCGAACTGGAACACCCAGCGCCTCAACCAGACGCGGCAAATCGCGGCCAAACAACTGGTCTTGCAAGGCCTTGGTGGCGGTAGACACCAGCACCCGCTCGCCGCTGAGCAATGCGGGCACCAGATACGAATAGGTCTTGCCCACACCGGTGCTGGCCTCAACCACCAGCGCTTGGGCGTTTTCAATCGCGTTTGCAACTGCCAGCGCCATGTCGAGCTGGCCACTGCGTGCCACAAAGTGATCAGCCGTGCGGGACAACACACCCCCTGGCGCAAACGCCGTCTGAACTTCTTGCGCCAGATTCATCAGGCGGGCTCAGGCGGGTCTAGCGACAGTTCTAGCTGCGTTATCTGGTCGCGCAGGAGCAATCGGCGTTTTTTAAGACGCCTCAAAATCAACTCATCCACAGGCACGGCATGCGCTGCAATATCAACCAGTGCGTTCAGGTCGGCATGCTCAATTTTCAGTTCGATCAGCCGTCTTTCGGGGGAATGCAGGTTTAAGTCCAAGGTGTTTTTTGAGTTGAAGTCGCTTGCTCTGATAATACGGGGTTATTCAAATAAATCTGATTTCAGGAATCGCAAGTTTTAAAGATGTCAAACGGCTACCGAATCACCGCTTCCACGGGCATCCACAAGGGTGACCGTGACTACCAGCAAGACCAGGTCAACCTGATCAGCCACCATCGTGTGGCGGGTTGTCTGCTGGGCATTGTGGCCGACGGCATGGGCGGGCGCAGCGGCGGGCGCAAGGCCTCTGACCAGGTCATGATGACGGCCAAGCAATTGTTTGAGCGTTATGCCCCTGACACGGATGATGCACCCAGCATGCTCAAACAGATTGTGGAAGAAGCGCACATCGTTATCAAATTGACGGCGATTTCATCCGAGATGGAGCCTCACAGCACGCTGGCAGCTTTTTTGATCAACCCGGCGGGCGACTGCCATTGGGTACATACCGGCGATTCACGCATTTACCACTTTCATGGCAACAAACTGGTGCGCCGCACGACCGATCATTCGTATGTGCAAACACTGGTGGACAAAGGCGAAATCACCGACGAAGAAGCCAATGTTCACCCGCAGTCGAACATTTTGATGGGCTGCCTGGGGACTGAAGAAGTACCGCCAATTGCGCAGCATTTCATCCCCAAACTGCAGCCCGAGGACGTGTTGATCGCCTGTAGCGATGGTGTCTGGCATTATTTCAGCCCGAGTGAAATGGGCTCGGCGTTGTCGATGTTGTCCCCGAGGGAAGCCACCGAGTTTCTGATTCAAAAAGCCCGCTCACGGGCGCGTGGCGGTGGCGACAACTTGTCGCTGGTCATCGTCAAGCTTGAGCCCTTAGCCTAGGAACACTACGGCGCTGGCAGTGGATTGGCTGGCGCTTTGGTCTGGCTGGCCTTGTCTCTGGCGTTCCTGGCTTGGCGTTCTTTGGCCTGTGCTTGACGTTCGTTGTATTTTCTTAACTCATCAGCCGCAGCGGCCTGTTTTGCAGTTCGCGCGGCTTCTTTGTCCTGATTGCCTTTAACTCGGCCTGCTGAAGCTTCCGCTTTGGCTTTTTCCCCAGCTTGCAGTGCATCGCGATCAGCCGTTTTTTGTTTTTCGCGTGCCATACGTTCGTCAAAATCTTTCACCGTCTGGGCACGCTTGTCGGCCTCCTCTTGCAGCTTTTCAGGGGCAGATTTGTTCTCGGTTTTCTGTATTTGTTCTGCAGCTCTGGCTTTGCGGGCCTCATCATTGAGCACAATTTCCTGCCGCCGCAAATCCGCCAGCGCGTCGCGTTGTCTGGTTTTGACTTCATCAAGACAACGGTTGACCAAAAATCGCTTGTAGCAGGCAGTGTCTTCCAGTGCGAAGGCCGCCTCCAACTTTGAACGCTCGGTGCTGATGCGCAGCCGTTCTGCATCGCTGCTGGTCTGTGCCTGCACAACGAAACATGCCATCAAAGCGCTAAAAACTATCCAATTTTTCATGTCAATGAGGTGTCCACGTTACGCCTGTCAAGTGCCAAAAACTCCGCAGACTGCATTTCGTTCAATCGGGAAATGGTGCGCGGAAACTCATGAGCCAGTGGGCCTTCCGTGTACAACGCCTCAGGAGGCGTCTCAGCCGACAGGATGAGTTTGACACGCCTGTCGTAAAGCACATCAATCAGCCAGGTAAAGCGCCTGGCCTCAGATGCCATTCGGGGCGGCATCACCGGCACATCGCTGAGCAAAACGGTGTGGAACTGGGTGGCGATCTCCAGATAATCGTTTTGTGAACGTGGGCCGCCGCACAGGGTTTTGAAGTCAAACCAGACCAGACCGCCCGCCTTGCGCCGCGCGTGAATTTGTCGTGATTCAATTTGCAGCACTGGACTTTCATCTTTGGACTCGGCCAGGCGCTCAAAGGCCTCCAGCATTTCGGCGTCCGCCGTCGCGCCAAGCGGCGTGTGGTACAGGTTGACCTGTTCCATCGTGCGGCGACGATAGTCTGTGCCGTTGTCCACACTTAACACCTCCAGATGTGCGTTTAGCAGTGCAATAGCAGGCAAAATCCGGTCGCGATGCATACCGCCGGGATACAGATCGTCAGGCTTGAAGTTTGATGTGGTAACAAAACCAACACCGTTGTCAAACAGCGCGCTCAGCAGGCGGTGCAGGATCAAGGCATCGGTGATCTCAGCAACATGAAACTCGTCGAAGCAGATCAACTTGTAGCGCCTGGCCATGCGCTTGCCCAGCTCGTCGAGCGGGTTGACCGTGCCCGCTAAATCACGAAGCTCGCGATGTACCTCGCGCATGAACTCGTGAAAATGCAGCCTGGTTTTCCGCTTGATGGGTACAGCGTAGTAAAAGCAGTCCATCAGAAAGCTTTTGCCACGCCCTACCCCGCCATACATGTACACGCCGCGTGGCGTGTCAGGGTGGTGAATCAGCTTTTTGAAGGCATTCGAGCGCTGTTCTTTGTAGGCAGCCCATTCGCTGGCGCAGCGCTCCAGCGCATCCACTGCGCGCAACTGGGCGGGGTCAGAGGTGTAACCTCTGGCCACCAGTTCGGCTTCATAGGCTTGCTTGACACTCACTGTGCAGCTTTCTATTTGCTATTATTTCAGGAGCTGCTTGCGCCCGTATTCATTGGGCTAGAGGCCAATTTGATGCTTAAAAATGACTTAAAAAGCACTAAAAATGCCTTTTGGCGCATTAAAAGTTCAAAGTACGCTTGTCTACCGCCAGCGCCGCCTCTTTGGTAGCTTCACTCAGTGATGGGTGAGCGTGACAAATACGCGCAATGTCTTCGCTGCTGGCTCTGAACTCCATCGCCACCACGCATTCGGCAATCAGCTCGCTGGCCATCGGGCCCACGATGTGTACGCCCAAGATTTCATCGGTTTCTGCATCGGCCAGCATTTTGACCATGCCGGTTGTGTCGCCCAAAGCCCGCGCGCGGCCGTTGGCCAGAAACGGGAAGGTACCTGACTTGTAGGCTTTGCCAGCAGCCTTGAGCTGCTCTTCCGTCTGGCCGACCCATGCAATCTCGGGGTTGGTGTAAATCACCCAGGGAATGGTGTTGAAGTTGACATGCCCGTGCTGGCCAGCAATACGCTCAGCCACGGCAACACCCTCTTCCTCGGCCTTGTGCGCCAGCATCGGGCCGCGCACCACATCGCCGACGGCCCACACGTTTGGCAGATTGGTTTTGCAGTCGCCATCGACCAAAATCGCGCCGCGTTCGTCGAGTTTTAATCCGACAGTTTCAGGTGACAGGCCTATGGTGTTGGCAACCCGGCCAATCGAGATGATGAGCTTGTCAACGTCCAGCGACTGCGCTTCGCCTTTGGCATTTGTATAGGCTACAGAAACACCTTTTTTGCTGGTTTTGATCTCGCCGACTTTGACGCCCAGTTCAATCTTCAAACCTTGGCTTTTGAAGGCTTTATGCGCTTCCTTGGCGATTTGCTGGTCAACCGCGCCCAGGAAAATCGGCAAGCCTTCCAGCACCGTCACCTCTGCACCCAAACGCCGCCAGACCGAACCCATCTCCAGGCCAATCACGCCCGAGCCAATCAGGCCCAGCTTTTTGGGCACATCGACCATGCGCAGCGCGCCGTCGTTCGACAAAATCGTTTCTTCATCAAACGGCGTGCCGGGCAGCGTACGTGCGTTCGAGCCAGTCGCGACGATGATGTGCTTGCCGCTGATAGTTTCTTCAGCAGTGCCTGCCACCTTGATGTCATACAAGCCGTCTTTGCCGACTGCAAAAGAGCCACGGCCATGAAAGAAAGTGACTTTGTTCTTTTTGAACAAATAAAGCACGCCTTCGTTGTTCTGCTTGACCACCGTGTCTTTGCGGCCAATCATCTTGGCCATGTCCAGGCTCAGACCTTTGACCTCGATGCCGTGGTCGGCAAAGTGATGGCCCGCCTGCTCGTAATGCTCTGACGATTGCAGCAAAGCCTTGGACGGAATGCAGCCGACATTGGTACACGTACCGCCGAGTGCCGGCCCGCCCTTGGCGTTTTTCCACTCGTCGATGCAGGCCACGTTAAAGCCCAGTTGCGCTGCGCGTATGGCAGCGATGTAGCCGCCAGGGCCACCGCCGATGACGATGACATCGAATTGTTTAGACATAAGAATGATCCTTAGATGTCAAACAACAGACGTGCCGGATCTTCCAGCGCTTCTTTCATCGCGACCAGGCCAAGCACGGCCTCGCGGCCGTCGATGATGCGGTGGTCGTATGACATGGCGAAGTAGTTCATAGGGCGAACCACCACCACACCGTTTTCAACCACTGCCCGGTCTTTGGTGGCGTGTACGCCCAAAATCGCTGACTGTGGCGGGTTGATGATGGGGGTGGACAGCATGGAGCCAAAGGTGCCGCCATTGCTGATCGAGAACGTACCGCCGGTCATTTCTTCAATGCCCAGTTTGCCGTCACGCGCTTTCACACCGTACTCCGCAATTTTCTTTTCGATCTGTGCAAAGCTCATCTGGTCAGCGTTGCGCAAAATCGGCACTACCAGGCCACGCGGTGAGCCCACAGCAATACCAATGTCAAAGTAGCCGTGATAAATGATGTCGTTGCCGTCGACCGATGCGTTGAGCAGCGGGAATTTCTTCAGTGCATGCACGGCCGCCTTGACGAAAAAGCTCATGAACCCGAGTTTGACGCCATGTTCTTTTTCAAACTTTTCCTGCATGCGTTTGCGCATGTCCATCACCGGGGCCATATTGACTTCGTTGAAAGTGGTCAGGATGGCATTGGTAGATTGTGATTGCAACAGGCGCTCCGCGATGCGGGCGCGCAGGCGGCTCATGGGGACGCGCTGTTCGGGACGGTCACCCAAGTCACCGACCATGGAAGGCGCTGCGACTTGCGGCAATGCTGCGATTGGCGCTGATGCTGGCATGGCGCTAACCGCGACTGGTTTAGGAGCGGAGGCCGCACCCAACACATCGCCTTTGGTCACGCGGCCGTCTTTGCCTGTGCCGGCAACTGACCCAGCGGCCATGTTGTTGTCGGCCATCAGCTTGGCGGCACTTGGCATGGCAACGCCGGCCATAGAACCACCTGCGGCAGCAGGTGCAGCAGCAGCGACAACTGGTGCAACAGCCCCAGCCTTGCCTTCAGTATCAATACGCGCAATGACCTGTTCAGCAGCGACTGTGCCGCCGTCAGCCACCACCAGCTCAACCAGCACACCAGCTGCGGGTGCGGGCACTTCAAGCACGACTTTGTCGGTTTCGATGTCAATCAGGATTTCGTCGGCAGCGACACTTTCACCGACCTTCTTTTTCCATTGCAGCATGGTGGCTTCGGCCACGGACTCGGACAACTGGGGGACTTTGACTTCTACGATAGCCATTTTGATTCTTTCAACATGTATTTATGAGTGTGTGGGGTTGGGCGTTCAGACTTATTTAGTCAGCACAAAACCCTTGAGCTTGGCGAACGCGCCGTCAACCAGTACTTTTTGCTGTTCCTGGTGCAGGTGCGAATAACCCGCCGCAGGCGATGCAGAAGCCGCACGGCCCGAGTAACCGAGCTTTTGACCCTCGGTCATGTTCTCGTGAATATAGTGCTGCACAAAGAACCAGGCGCCCTGGTTTTGCGGCTCGTCCTGGCACCACACGATGTCGGTTGCGTTCGGGTATTTTTTGAGTTCAGTCGCAAACGCCTTGTGCGGGAAGGGGTAGAGCTGCTCCACACGCAACAACACCACATCGTCAATGCCTTTTTCTTCACGCTTTCTGGCCAGGTCGTAGTACACCTTGCCCGAGCAGGCCACGATGCGCTTGACCTTGTCCGCTTTCAAGTCCTTGCTCTCAGGAATGATGGTCTGAAAACCGCCTTTGGTGAATTCGCTCAGCGGCGACGCTGCATCTTTGGCGCGCAAGAGTGACTTGGGCGTCATGATGATCAGCGGCTTGCGCAAGTTGCGCACCATCTGGCGACGCAAAATGTGGAAGATCTGGCTGGCTGTGGTGGGCTGCACCACCTGCATGTTGGTGTCAGCTGACAGCTGCATGAAGCGCTCAAGCCGCGCCGATGAGTGCTCTGGGCCCTGGCCTTCATAGCCGTGCGGCAGCATCAGGGTGATGCCGTTCACACGGCCCCATTTGACTTCACCCGACGCAATGAACTGGTCAATCACCACCTGCGCGCCGTTGGCAAAGTCGCCAAACTGCGCCTCCCAGATCACCAGCGTGTTGGGGTCATTCGATGCGTAGCCGTATTCAAACGCCAGCACCGCTTCTTCACTCAAGATCGAATCGATAACGACAAACGGGGCCTGGTTGTCGGTCACGTTTTGCAGCGGCACATAGGTACCGGTGTCGAACTTTTCGCGGTTCTGGTCGTGAATCACTGCGTGGCGGTGGGTAAACGTACCGCGTCCGCAGTCTTCGCCTGACAAACGCACCGGGTAGCCGCTGGCCACCAGCGATGCAAACGCCATGTGCTCGCCCATGCCCCAGTCCACCGGAATGTCACCCCGGCCCATCGCGGCGCGGTCGTCGTACACCTTTTTAACCAGGTTGTGCGGCGTGACAGTCGCAGGAATGGTGGTGATTTTTTCAGCCAGGCGCTTCCACTCGGCCATCGGAATGGCGGTGTCGCCTGCGTCTGTCCACTTTTTGCCCAGGTACGGCGCCCAGTCAACCGCGTACTTGCTTTTGAAGTTGGTCAATACCGGGTCAAAAGTGCTTTTGCCTGCGTCTAGTGCTGCGCGCGTGGCCTTGACCATGTCATCGCCCAGTGTCTCGCCCATGCCCTGGGCCTGCAGCTTGTCGGCGTACAACTTGCGTGTGCCGGGGTGCAGCGCAATTTTCTTGTACATCAGCGGCTGCGTCATGGCTGGTGTGTCTTGCTCGTTGTGGCCAAGCTTTCTAAAGCAGATGATGTCCACCACCACGTCTTTATGAAACGCCATGCGGAAGTCCAGCGCCAGTTGGGTGGCCAGCACCACAGCTTCCGGGTCATCACCGTTAACGTGCAATACTGGCGCGTCAATCATTTTCACGACGTCGGTGCAATACAGCGTGGAGCGGCTGTCGCGTGGGTCACTGGTGGTAAAGCCGATCTGGTTGTTGATCACGATATGTACCGTGCCGCCGGTGGAATAACCACGGGTTTCGGCCAGTGCCAGCGTTTCCATCACCACGCCCTGGCCTGCAAAGGCAGCGTCGCCGTGTACCAGCACGGGCAACACTTGCAGGCCTTTAGGGTCGGCGCGGCGGTCCATGCGGGCGCGGACCGAGCCTTCAACCACCGGGTTGACGATCTCCAGGTGCGAAGGGTTAAACGCCAGCGTCAAATGCACCGGGCCGCCGGGCGTGGTCACGTCCGAGCTGAAACCCTGGTGGTACTTCACGTCGCCGCTGGGCAGGTCTTCAGGCGCGGTGTGGTCGAACTCTGCAAACAGGTCAGCCGGCACCTTGCCCAGTGAATTGACCAGCACATTCAGGCGGCCACGGTGGGCCATGCCAATCACGATTTCCTGGATGCCGACTTCGCCGCCGCGCTGGATCAGCTCGTCCATGCTGGCGATAAAGCTCTCGCCGCCTTCGAGCGAAAAGCGTTTTTGGCCGACGTATTTGGTGTGCAAAAAGCGCTCCAGGCCTTCAGCGGCGCTCAAGCGGTCCAGAATATGCAGCTTTTTTTCTTTGCTCAAACTGGGCTTGCTGCGGATGGATTCGAGCTTTTGCTGCCACCAGCGCTTCTGGTTCTGGTCAGTGGCGTACATGTACTCTGCACCAATCGTGCCGCAATACGTTTCGCGCAGCGCGTTCATGAGCTCGCGCAGGCTCATGGTTTCTTTGCCAAAAAAGGTGTTGCTGGTGTTGAACACGGTTTCCTGGTCGGCATCGGTGAAGCCGTAAAAGGACGGGTCAAGTTCAGGAATTTTGTCGCGCTCTGTGCGCTTGAGCGGGTCCAGGTCAGCCCAACGCGCGCCGACGTTGC
This sequence comes from Polaromonas sp., assembly GCA_049653085.1. Classification (GTDB taxonomy): domain Bacteria; phylum Pseudomonadota; class Gammaproteobacteria; order Burkholderiales; family Burkholderiaceae_C; genus Polaromonas. The sequence goes on along the minus strand of JBASFP010000079.1, from coordinate 2,411 downwards.
GGTAGGCTGAAATCAGTTGTTGAACCGATGTGCGCTTACGGCCCATTTCCAGGTCAGCACTGGCCACCACGACGCGGGTCTGGCCGCTTTTGGCGCGCTCGGCAAAGGCGTTGACGACTGGCAGGTGCGGCACGTCTTTGGCGTCTGTGCCGTCAACTGCAGGCACATGCTGAAGCGCATCGAAGTAGCTGCGCCAGCTGTCAGGCACGCTGCCGGGGTTGGAAAGATAGTTTTCATACATCTCTTCAACATAGGGCGCATTGCCGCCGAAGAGGTAGGTGTTGCCGTTGTAGGCGGAATAGATGGACGCAGCGCTCGGCGCTTGCGGATTTGAACTCATATCGACTGACCTCCGTTTCCCTTGGGGAAACATTAGTAGCTGCTTGGGGCCATGAGCCTTTGGCAACCGGTAAATTAAACCTTCCGCTTGTCACGGCTGAACCGATGAGCGGATGCGACTGCGCCTGGAAGGGACTTCAGAAACAACTGGGATTGTGCCACCGAACCGTGACAAGACCAAGAATTTTGATCAGGCAAGACCCGGATTACCCGCCACGCCAATGAGCTGCGGGGTGTTGGGCTTGACGGGTTTGATGACTTTTTTAGCTTTGAGGTAGCTCTCCACCACCTCCCAAACAGGTGGCCCGGCGTTCTTGCTGGCCTCAGCTACAGGTGCCCAGCCCGCCACCTTGTAAGTCTTATCCGCCTCAATCAATTTGCCGTTCAGCCGCATGTCCTGAATGCGGCTGCCCATTTTGGCACCCGGCTCACAGGTGTAGGTCAGCCCGCCGGTACGCACCATGTCGCCGCCCTGCTGGTAATAAGGGTCGGCGTTGAAGAGGTTGTCGCCCACGTCTTCCAGAATGGTTTTGATGGTTTCGCCGCGCATGTCCACCAAAGTTGTCCATGGATAAGTGATGGCGGTCTGGTCCATCAGGTGTTCGCGCGTGATGCTTTGACCTGGCAACAGCGACGTGCCCCACCTGAAGCCTGGCGAAAACGCAATATCCGCCCCTTTGACCTCCATCAGCGCGTCCAGAATCAGCTGGTCAAACGTGCCGTTGAAGTTGCCGCGTCGGTACAGTGTGCCCTCAGTGGTGGCCAGCTTTTCGGTCAGTTTTGCAAGGTGCGGCTCGCGGATTTTGGCAATCAGCGCTGTCATGTCTTTGTCCGCAGGCAAAAGGTTTGAAAACACTGGCAGCAAACGGTAATTAAAGCCGACCACGGCTTTGCCTTTGACGTCCAGGTCGAGCACACCCAAAAACTTGCCGTTGCTGCCCGCATTGGTGACGATGGTTTGACCGCCCGGGTTTTTAACGATGACTGGCACGGGCACGCCGTCATGCGTGTGGCCGCCCAGAATCGCGTCGATGCCCGTCACACGGGAGGCCATTTTCAAATCCACATCCATGCCGTTGTGGCTGAGCAGCACCACGGCCTGCGCGCCCTTTGCACGCGCTTCGTTCACTGTTTCCTGCATCTCGTTTTCACGAATGCCGAAGGTCCAGTTGGGCGTCAGCCAGCCAGGGTTGGCAATGGGCGTGTAGGGGAAGGCCTGTCCAATGATGGCAACTTGTACGCCGTTCATTTCCTTGATGACATACGGCTTGAACACCGCATCGCCAAAGTCGCTGGTTTTGACGTTTTGCGCTAAAAAATCGATCTTGCCTGCAAAGTCACCATCGACAATTTTTTTGATGCGCGCTTCACCGTAGGTAAAGTCCCAGTGACCCGTCATGATGTTGACGCCCAGCAGCTTGCAGGCATCGACCATGTCCTGGCCCTCAGACCACAGTGCGGTCGCGCTGCCCTGCCAGGTGTCGCCGCCGTCCAGCAGCAGCGCACCGGGGCGCGATGCCTTGAGCTGCTTGACCAGCGTGGCCATGTGGGCAAAACCGCCGACCTTGCCGTACTGACGCGCGGCACGCTCAAAGTTCAGATACGTAAAGGCATGCGCCTCGGGCGTGCCTGACCTGATTTGTGCGGCTTTTAAAAGATGTTCGCCGACCAGATGCGGCAGTTGCCCGCGCATCGCACCCACACCCAGGTTGACGGACGGTTCACGAAAATAGCTCGGCATGAGCTGCGCGTGGCAGTCGGTCATGTGCAGCAGGTGTACGTTGCCAGTTTTGGGCAGGTTGTAGAGGTTGCCCGCCTTTGCTGCCGCATTGGCATGCAATGGGAAACCAGCGGCCAAGGCGGCGGCCATTACACTTGAAAACTCGCGGCGAGACAGGTTCATGGCGTATCTTGAAGTAATTTGGAAGAATTTATTTGCTATGAATTCAGGAGCTGTACATGGACGCTCCCGGTATGCCAAGCTTTCAATTCATGGTGGCTAGAAAGTAAAGATTGCACCCGTACATTCGGACTTCAGATGTGACTTTTGGTCACTGTCCCTGATGGGATTC
>JBASFP010000078.1:0-26223 GCA_049653085.1 Polaromonas sp. | reverse complement strand
AAGCTGAAGGAGACGGATTAAAAAATCTAGATGTCCGACGGCTGCGAAGCAGACTAGTTTCTAGATTTTCCGGCTCCTTCAGCTTTTTCAAGGAACCGCGAAGCGGCCCAGACTGCGGGTCGCCTTTCTTTTCCTTAGGTTTCTTTGGCGAAGAAAAGAAAAGTAAGTCGCCCGCCGGGGCGAGTCCCGGCAAACCACGCGAAGTCAAAACCTCTATCAATTAAGAAGCTGCTTACACCCGTATTAATTGGCCTAGAGCCCTAAAACATACCCAAAACACAGCAACCTGATTCACAACGAACAAGACCTGAACCCGCAAAACATATCATCCCGTTCAGGCAGATAAAAGTTGCGGTATTTGGGGCTTTTCATGCGGGCTCGGGTGGCGAATGATGCGCCGCGCAGCACCTTGTGGATGCCGAACCAGGGCTGTGAATAGTCTTGGTAGGGGTCGGGTGTGAAGCCTTCAAAGCCTCTGAATTTCGACCCCGTCCACTCCCACACATTGCCCCACAAAAACCCGCGCCTGGCTGCTGTGTGGCCCGCGACTTCCCACTCCACTTCAAACGGCAGGCGCCGCCCGGCCCAGCGGCACCAGGCGTCGGCCTCGTACCAGGCCATGTGCATGGCGGGTTGGCTGCCGTGCATGCGCCGGACTGTGCCAAAGCGGGTTTGCATCACAGCGCCGCTGGCCACGCCGATCTGGTCGACATAACGCGGCGCTCGGCGGCCTTCAGTTTGAGCCAGGGTTTGCAGCCATTGCCAGCCTTCAGCGCTCCACAGCTCCTGGCGGTCGTAGCCATCGTCGTCGACAAATTCAACATACTGCGCCCACGTCACTGGCTGGGCATCAATTTCAAACTCAGGCACTTGAACGCTGTTGTGGGGTCTTTCGTTGTCAAAAGAAAAGCCTTCATGGCTGCTGCCCAGCTGCCATGTGCAAGCCGGAACCAGCAGCGGTTCACGCAGCGTCATCGGCGCAGGGGTAAAGGCCTGCACCATGTCTTTGTGAAAGGCGATGCCAAGCGTTTGTGCCATGTAGACCAGTGCTTCGCTGTGCATGTCTTCATGGAACAGGCACAGCCGGTAAAAGTACAGCGCGTCGTCTGTGTCGTCGGCTTTTTCAAGCAGATCCAGCGTACTTTCCAGCGTATCGAGCAGATAGGCGCGAATGTTGCTGACATTGGGCAAGTCCAGCTGCCAGCGCGTGTTGTGGGCCACATGGCTGCTGTTCCACCAGCGGTCGGCATTGGGCTCAATGCTGGCCAGCCGCGTGTGGTCGGGCTCGCAGCACGTGCCCAGCGCACGCTGCATGTTGCGCGCAATCCACCACTCCTGAAACCAGCCAATATGGCCTAATTCCCACAGCGGCGGATTGACCAACTCGCTCTGCGACACCACATAGTTAACGCTCTCAAGTGCTTTTTGATACTGCGCAAAAAGGTGCAGCGTATGATTGCGCGCATCCATCAGCGCCAGCGACAAAAGCTCTTTGCCGCCGCTGCGCATCAGAGGCGAATCGATTTGCCCCGCCATACTGGTGGCCGTTGAAAAAGGTGCGTTACTTGAAGTCAAAAATAGTCCTGATCAGCCCAGCTACGGCAAAAGCCAACAATGGCAATTGGCACACCGCACACCGCTGGGCGAAGTTTTTGTCTGATGATTGTGACATTGCAGTATTGCAAGACTGGAACACTGCGGATATTGATTCAGACGCCATGATTGCGCTGCATGCGCGGCGCTCAGCGCCATCGATTCACGCCTGGGCAGCGCAGCATCCGGGCAAACCGTTGATCGTTGTTTTGACAGGCACAGATTTGTACCGGGACATTCAGTTTGACGCCGCTGCACAAACATCGTTGCGACTGGCGACTCACCTGGTCGTGTTGCAGGAAGCGGGTTTAGCGGCGTTGCCTGCGGGGTTGCGTGCCAAAGCCCGCGTGATTTTTCAATCGACATCGCGACTTGTGCCCGCTGTTAAATCAGCCCGGCGATTGACAGCAGTGATGGTGGGTCATTTGCGTGACGAAAAAGACCCACGGACATTTATGAAAGCCGCCAGGCTGTGCGATTCAAAGACGGTTCACTTCGAGCAGATTGGTGACGGGCTGGATGCCCAATTGGCCTGCGTTGCAAAAAAGACGGCTCTTGAACAGACCCATTACCGTTGGCTGGGCGGCCTGCCACGGGCCGCAACCCGCCAGCGTATCAAGCACGCCCATGTGCTGGTCAATGCATCCGTGATTGAGGGTGGCGCGCATGTGATTCTGGAGGCTGTTCAATCTGGCACGCCTGTCCTGGCGTCGCACATCAGCGGCAATGTGGGCATGCTGGGGGCGGACTATGCGGGCTACTTTGAAGTGGGCGATGCGCTGGCGCTGACAGCACTGTTAAAACGCTGCGCCACTGAGCCTGCATTTTTGGCGCATTTACAAAGCCAGTGCGCCCAGCGGGCTGAATTGTTTGAACCCGCTCTAGAAAAGCGCCTTGTTCTAAACTTGGTAAATTCAGCACTGAAAGAACCCTCATGAACGCCCCTGTCAAACTCACCACACTCACGAAATCCACGACGCCTCGCCTGACCAGCCTGTCCCACGGCGGCGGCTGCGGCTGCAAGATTGCGCCCGGCGTGTTAAGCGAGATTTTGAAAAACTCCAGCAATTTGACCATCCCCCCGGAGCTGCTGGTCGGTATTGAAACCGCTGACGACGCGGCGGTTTATTTGCTCAACGAAAACCAGGCGTTGATAGCCACCACCGACTTTTTCATGCCCATCGTTGATGACCCGTATGACTTTGGCCGCATTGCCGCCACCAACGCCATCAGCGACGTGTACGCCATGGGCGGCACACCCATCATGGCGCTGGGTTTGGTGGGCATGCCGATTAACGTGCTGCCGTTAGAAACCATTGGCGCCATCTTGCGCGGCGGCCAGGACGTTTGCCGTGACGCGGGTATTCCCATAGCAGGCGGCCACACGATTGATTCTGTCGAGCCGATTTATGGCCTGGTGGTGCTGGGCCTGGTGCATCCGTCGCGTGTCAAGAAAAATTCAGGCGCCAAAGTGGGCGATGTGCTGGTGATGAGCAAGCCGCTGGGTGTGGGCATTTTGTCAGCCGCCCTGAAAAAAGAAGTGTTGCCGCCTGCAGGCTATGCCAAGATGATTGAAGTCACCACGCAACTGAACAAACCCGGCATTGCACTGGCGGCGCTCGACGGGGTGCACGCGTTGACCGACATCACAGGCTTTGGCCTGGCAGGTCACACACTTGAATTGGCACGTGGCGCAAAAGTACAAATACGCCTGGACTGGTCGCGCATGCCGCTGATTGCTGGTGTGCGAGAACTGGCGGCGCAAGGCTGCGTCACAGGCGCATCAGGCCGCAACTGGGAAAGCTATGGCGCTGAAGTGTCCATGCCCGACGGTTTTGCTGAAGAAGACAAAGCGCTGCTGAGTGACCCGCAAACATCCGGCGGCTTGCTGGTGTCTTGCAGCCCTGAAGTGGCGGCCCAAGTGCTGGAGATTTTTCATACCCAGGGTTTTTCTGAAGCCGCCGTGGTCGGTGAAGTGCGTGAAGGCTCGGGCGTCAGTATCTATTGAATCTGCACTTCAGATTCAGGGTAAACCCTACGCTTTTACGTCAGCATTCTTTAAGTGACATGCTGACCATCCAAGTTACTATCTGATCAGCATTTAGTAGGTCTGACATGCGCAGTCACGGGCGCAGCAGGACTGATTCATCGCGTTGATTATTTCTTTCCTGGAGACCCTCCTTATGACCCCTTTTCTCACGCTGTCGCGGGTGATAGACAGCATCAGCACTCTTTTGGGCAAGACCACCATGTGGCTGATTCTTGCCACCACCCTGATCAGTGCAGGCAATGCCATTGTCCGCAAGGCTTTTGACATCAGTTCCAACGGTCTGCTGGAGATCCAGTGGTACTTGTTTGCAGCGGTCTTCATGCTGGGTGCGGGCTATGGTTTTTTGAAAAACTCACACGTTCGCATTGACTTCATTTCTACCCGCCTGTCAGACCGCACCCGCAACTGGGTCGATGTGGTGGGCATCCTGGCAGTGCTTTTCCCTTTTTGTATTTTGATGATCTCCTTAAGCTGGCCCGTTTTCACAAACGCCTACAACAATGGCGAAATGTCGCAAAACGCGGGTGGCCTGATTCGCTGGCCTGCCTACCTTTTGGTGCCTGTCGGTTTTGCCTTTTTGATGATGCAGGGCGTGTCTGAGCTCATCAAACGCATCGCTTTTTTGCGCGGCCTGATAGAAGACCCGATTGGTGGCGAAGCCGCCAAATCAGATGATCAAAAACAAATGGAAGCGCTTGAAAAAGTAGCCGCAGCTCGCCTGCTTGGAGAAAAATAAAATGGAATCAACTTTCCTCGCACAACAATTTGTGCCTCTCATGTTTGCAGGCTTGTTCCTGCTGCTGCTGACTGGTTTCCCGGTCGCTTTTGGCTTGGCTGCTACGGGTCTGGCGTTTGGTTTTATCGGTATGGAGGCTGGGCTTTTCCCCGCCAACCTGTTTCAGGCCTTGCCGTCGCGTATTTTTGGCATCATGCAAAACGACACGCTGCTGGCGATTCCGTTCTTTACCTTCATGGGCATTGTTCTTGAACGCTCTGGCATGGCCGAGGACTTGCTAGAAACCGTGGGCCAAGTCTTTGGCCCACTGCGTGGCGGCCTGGCGATTGCGGTGATTCTGGTAGGCGCACTGCTGGCGGCAACAACCGGCGTGGTCGCCGCTGCGGTGATTTCGATGGGCCTGATTTCGCTGCCCATCATGCTGCGCTACGGCTACAGCCGGGTGATTGCCACAGGGACGATTACCGCCTCAGGCACGCTGGCGCAAGCCATTCCGCCATCGCTGGTGTTGATCGTGCTGGCTGACCAGCTAGGCCGCTCAGTCGGTGACATGTACGCTGGTGCGCTAGTACCCGGCCTGCTGCTGGTGGGTTTGTATATTTTGTTCATTGTGGTGGTGGCGTTTGTCAAACCCGCCATGGTGCCGCCCCTGCCACCTGAAGCGCGTATTTATAAAGAAGCCAATGGCGCATCAGGTCACCGGTCTTTGCTGGTGCTGGTGGTACTTTGCGCAGCAGCGGGTTTTGCCTGGGCTCAAGTGCATAACGCGGTTTTAACGCCTTTGCTCAAGCGTCCATTGCCGGCTGCCGGCGATGAAGTTGTGATTTTGTCGATGACCCTGGCTTCGCTGCTGGGGCTGTCACTGGCCATCATTAACCGCGTGACGCGCATGGGTCTGCTGTCAAAGTTGGCCGAACAAGTGACTTTTGTCTTGATGCCGCCGCTGATTTTGATTTTTCTGGTGCTGGGCACGATTTTCCTGGGTGTTGCCACCCCAACTGAAGGCGGTGCGATGGGCGCGTTGGGTGCGCTGATTCTGGCGCTGGGCAAACGCCGCATGAACATGACGCTGCTCAAGCAAGCTCTGGAAAACACCGCCAAGCTGGCTTCTTTTGTGCTGTTCATTTTGATCGGCTCCACCGTTTTCAGCTTCACTTTTAACGCCGCAGACGGTCACATCTGGGTCGAGCACCTGTTCAAGGATATGCCGGGTGGTGCCTGGGGCTTTTTGATTGTGGTGAACATCCTGGTGTTCATTTTGGGCTGCTTCATCGACTTCTTTGAAATTGCCTTCATCATCATCCCGCTGCTGGCGCCAGTGGCTGAAAAAATCCTGCCAGGCCTGGTGCCCGGCATGACGGTGGACGACGCCATGATCTGGTTTGGCGTGATCATTGCCATGAACCTGCAGACCTCGTTTTTGACGCCGCCGTTTGGTTTTGCCCTGTTCTATTTGCGCAGTGTGGCTGCCAAGTTTGACTACAAAGACCGCGTCACAGGAGCCACAATTCCGGCTGTCACAACGACTGAGATTTACAAGGGTTCAATTGCCTTCATCTGCTTGCAGCTCATCATGGTGGCAGCCATCATGATTTTCCCAAGCCTGGTCACGGGCGGCATTGAGAAAGTCGAAACGCTGAACAAAGACCAGATCATGCAGCAGCTAGAAATGCCCAAGACTGATGAAGAAATCAAGCAGGAGGCCGAAGAAGCCAAGGCAACTGAAGCGGGCGCTGAAGCCAAACCCGCTGACGGCAAAGAAGAAGACCCGATGAAGGCGCTGATGGATGCCAATGAGAAAGACCAGAAGAAGTAAAAAGCTTCTCCCCAAATAAAAAGAGGCCTTGAGCCTCTTTTTTTATACCTGCTCCTGACGACACGCCAATCGCAGACGAAAAAAAACCACGCCGAAGCGTGGTTTTTTCAAGTGATTGCCCGCTTACAGTTTTTGCGACTGCATGAACTGGTCAAAACGCATTTCAGTGAAGCGGAACCAGAGGTTCTGGTCTTTACGGAACTCTGAGTAGTCAGCGTAAATTTTCTTCCAGTCAGGGTTTGATGCGCTGATTTCAGCGTACAGAGCCATGGACTCTTTGAAGGCCAGATCCATCACCGACTTGGGGAATGGCAACACCTTGGTTTTGGCGCCCACCAGTTGCTTGAGAGCTGCTGGGTTCTTGGCATCGTACTTGGCCTGCATGTCGGTGTGTGCATAAGCAGCTGCAGCTTCGATGATGGCTTTGTTTTCTGGCGACAATTTGTCGTAAGCTGTTTTGTTGACGAAAGCGTCCAGCTGTGGGCCACCCTCCCACCAGCCTGGGTAGTAGTAAAACGGCGCGACTTTGTTAAAGCCCAGTTTCTGGTCATCGTACGGGCCTACCCATTCGGCGGCGTCAATCGTGCCTTTTTCCAGAGCCTGGTAAATCTCGCCACCAGGAATGTTTTGCGGTACAGCGCCCATGCGGGTCAGCACCTTGCCAGCAAAGCCGCCAATGCGCATTTTCAGGCCTTTGATATCGGCAGGTGATTTGATTTCCTTGCGATACCAGCCGCCCATTTGCGCGCCGGTGTTGCCCATCGGGAAGCTGACAATGTTGTACTTGCTATAAAACTCGCGCATCAGCTTCAAGCCATTGCCCTGATAAGCCCAAGCTGTCATCTGACGGCTGTTCAGGCCAAAAGGAATCGCGCAACCCAGTGCAAACGCATCATTGACACCGAAGAAGTAGTATGGCGCGGTATGCACCATCTCGGTTGTGCCTTTTTGAATGTTGTCGACCATGCCAGCGATAGGCGGCATCAATTCGCCACCGGGGTGAACCGAAATCTGGAACTTGCCGCCAGACATGTCGCTGACCTTTTTGGCAAAGGTTTCAGCCGCACCGTAAATCGTGTCGAGCGCTTTTGGAAAGCTCGATGCCAGACGCCAGCGAATGGTTTCTTGCGCATGCACTGCGGGTGCAGCACCTGCGGCCAGTACACCGGCAATACCGGCATTTTTAATTAGGGAACGACGATCCATGAATATCTCCTGAGAGGTTGATTGACTTAAGTTTTCACGTTGCATTGATCTGCCGTATTTTCAAAAAGGCTCTCTTCAGAACCTGCCTGACCCCACGACTGAGTTGCTCATTTTGTCAGTGTTCACTTCAACACTGACCCGGTTTTTACCCGTAGTTTTTTCAAAGACATACGCCTGGCAGGGCTATAACTTTTGCCCCTGTATGAAGCGGTCATAGGTCGCCTCGGTGAACCGAAACCACAGATTTTGCTCTCCCCGAAATTTTGCATAGTCAGCATAGACCTTGACCCATGCCGGATTTGTGTCGGACAGCTCGCTGTAAAGCTTCATGGACTCTTTGAAAGCCGCATTCATCACATCTGCCGGAAAGGGCCTGAGCTTGGCACCTGCGCTGACCAGTTGCTTTAGCGCGGCAGGGTTTTTGGCATCGTATTTGGCCTGCATGTCCACATGGGCGGCCATGCTGGCGACATTGACCATGCCCTTGAACTCAGGGCTTAAAGCAGCATAGGCCTTCGTATTGACGTACAGATCCAGTTGCGTGCCACCTTCCCACCAGCCCGGGTAGTAGTAATTGGGTGCCACCTTGTTAAAGCCGAGTTTTTGGTCGTCATAAGGGCCTATCCACTCAGCTGCGTCAATCGTGCCTTTTTCAAGTGCCTGGTAAATCTCGCTGGCGGCGATGTTAAGCGGCACCGAACCCAGGCGCTCGAGCACCTTGGCGCCAAAGCCGCCTATACGCATCTTCAGGCCCTTCATGTCGCCAAGTGTCCTGATCTCCTTGCGAAACCAGCCGCCCATCTGCGCGCCGGTGTTGCCGCAGGCAAAGTTGATGATGTTGTAGCCGGCATAAAACTCTCGCATCAGCTTCAGGCCATTGCCATGAAACGTCCAGGCGCTCATCTGGCGGCTGTTCAAACCAAAAGGAATGGCGCCGCCAATCGCAAAGGTTTCGTTCTTGTCAAAAAAATAGTAGGGGGCGGTGTGTACCGCCTCGACGATGCCGCGCTGCACGGCATCGACCACACCAAAAGCGGGCGTTAATTCACCAGCGGCATGGACTGACACCTCAAACTTGCCGCCTGACACGGTTTTAAGGTGTTGGGCAAAAACTTCAGCGCCACCGTAAATGGTGTCCAGAGACTTGGGAAAGCTGGATGCCAGCCGCCAGCGCACCGCAGCTCGCGCATGCACGGCGGGTGCGGCCCCACAGGCCAGAACGCCCGCGATACCGGCATGCTTGACCAGCATGCGGCGTTGTAGCTGTGGGTTATGGCAAGGGGTGATGCTCACGCCCGGAATTGTAAAAATGGCTTGCCCAGCAAGCGGCGGGGTTTACCCTTGAAGAGCTGACGGGAAGCTGAAGGGTGCTTCTGATGAGCTGTCAGGCCACGGACTTGAGCGCGACCTTCACGGGCTTGACAGCATCCATCACTTCACCAAAACGCGCAACGATGGCGGCCTCAATCCCCGCAGCATCCAGCCCCTGCATGGCCAGCAGCTTGGCGTGATCACCATGCTCGATGAATTCATCCTTGAGCCCCAGATGCAAAACAGGTTTGAGTAAACCCGCAGCATGCAATGCCTCAGTGACAGCACTGCCTGCGCCGCCCATGATCGCGCCCTCTTCAATCGTCACCAGCGCATCATGGCTGGCAGCAACTTGCAAAAGCAGATCAACATCCAGCGGCTTGGCCCAGCGCATGTTGACGACTGTTGCACCCAGCTTTTCAGCGGCAGCAAGTGCGGGGTACAGCAGCGTGCCAAAGGCCAGAATGGCGATGCCCTTGCCCTCACGGCGCACCTCGCCTTTGGCAAACGGCAGTGCGTCCAGATTTGCCTCAGGCGCAACACCGGCACCCGCGCCGCGCGGGTAGCGCACCGCCACCGGGTGGTTTTGCTCAAACGCGCTGCTCAGCAGCATGCGGCATTCGCGCTCGTCTGCCGGGCAGGCAATGCTCATGTTGGGGATGCAGCGCAGGTAGCCGATGTCGTACGCTCCGGCATGGGTTGCGCCGTCAGCGCCGACCAGGCCTGCACGATCCAGCGCAAACACCACCGGCAGGTTTTGCAAGGCTACATCGTGTACCAACTGGTCATAGCCGCGCTGCAAGAAGGTGGAGTAAATCGCCACCACGGGTTTGAGGCCTTCACAGGCCATGCCCGCCGCAAACGTGACGGCATGCTGCTCGGCAATGCCAACATCGTGATACCGCTCAGGAAACCGCTGGTGAAACTCGACCATGCCCGAGCCTTCGCGCATGGCGGGGGTGATGCCGACAAGTCGCTTGTCATGCACGGCCATGTCGCACAGCCAGCTACCAAAGACCTGGGTAAATGTTTGTTTGGGCGGTGTGGCTGCTTTTTGCAGGCCCATCGCCGGGTCAAATTTGCCCGGGCCGTGGTAGGCAATCGGGTCGGCTTCAGCCAGCTTGTAGCCTTGGCCTTTTTTGGTCACCACATGCAAAAACTGTGGGCCTTCGCCTTTGAGCATCAACTGCTTGATGTTCTCCAGAGTCGGGATAAGTGACTCCAGGTCATGCCCATCAATCGGGCCAATGTAGTTAAAGCCAAAATTTTCAAACAGCGTGGCGGGCACGACCATGCCTTTGGCGTGCGCCTCAAAGCGTTTGGCCAACTCCAGCAGCGGCGGCGCCACGCTCAGCACCTGTTTGCCAACCTGCTTGGCCGATGCATAAAACCGCCCACTCATGAGCTGCGCCAGATAGCGATTCAGCGCGCCCACCGGCGGGCTGATGCTCATGTCGTTGTCGTTCAGAACCACCAGCATTTTGCAGTTGTCGTGGACACCTGCATTGTTCAGCGCTTCAAAGGCCATACCCGCGCTCATCGCGCCGTCACCAATGATGGCCACTGAATAACGATCTTCACCCTTTTGCTTGGCGGCCAGAGCCATGCCGAGTGCGGCTGAGATCGAGGTTGATGAATGCGCTGTGCCAAAGGTGTCGTAAGGGCTTTCATCGCGGCGCGGGAAACCCGATAAGCCGCCGAGCTGGCGCAAGCTGCCCATGCGCTCGCGGCGACCCGTCAGGATTTTGTGCGGATAAGTCTGGTGGCCCACGTCCCAGACCAGGCGGTCTTCAGGCGTATTAAAGACATAGTGCAGCGCCACCGTCAGCTCTACCGTGCCCAGGTTAGAGCTCAAATGACCCCCGGTTTTGGACACTGTGTCGAGCAAATAAGCGCGCAGCTCGTCGGCCAGCGGTTTGAGCTGGGCTCGGGACAATTTGCGCAAATCTGCCGGGCTGTGAATGGTGTCTAGCAAAGGAGTCATCGTGTGTTTAATTGAAGTTCAATGCTGCCGATTGACCAGCATATCAGCCAGCGCATGCAAGGCCTGGGTGCGGTGCTGGCCATCGGCTTGCAGTGTGTCGATGATTTGCAGGCTGGCCAGTGCGCGCGCCAGCAATTGCTGGGCATATTCTTTTGAGGCCGCCAAGCCCATCAATGAGACAAATGTGGGTTTGTCTTGCGCGGCATCCTTGCCCGCTGTTTTACCCAGTGTGGCTGAATCAGCCGTGACGTCCAGAATATCGTCCACCACCTGAAACGCCAGGCCGATTGCCGCACCGTAGTCGCGCAGGGCGTGCGTCACCACGCCAGAAGCCGTGCCGCAACTGGCACCCATCAGCACGCTGGCTTGCAGCAAGGCGCCGGTTTTCAGGCGGTGCATGTCGTGCAGTTGTGGTGAGGTGAGTGGCAAACCGACACTGGCCAGGTCAATCGCCTGGCCGCCCGCCATGCCCTGAAAACCAGCAGCTCGCGCCAGCATGCGGCACAGGCGCGCCTGCGTGGCGGCATCGACCGTGTTGTCATCGGGGGTTAAAAACTCAAACGCCAAAGCTTGCAGTGCATCGCCTGCCAGCAGGGCTTGCGCTTCACCAAACTTGACGTGTACGGTTGGTTTGCCACGTCGCAGCACATCGTTGTCCATACACGGCATGTCGTCGTGTACCAGTGAATACGCATGAATCAGCTCAACCGCGCAGGCGGCGCGCAGGGCGGCTTGCGGGTTGCCGTTAACGGCCTCGCACGCGGCCAGCACCAGCAGCGGGCGCAGGCGTTTGCCACCGTCGAGCACGGCGTAGCGCATGGCGTCGCCCAGCCCGGCGGGCGCGGGCGCGCTGACAGGGCAGGCCACCCAGCGGCTCAAGGCTTGCTCAACATTGGCCAGTTGCAGGGTGCTCCAGTCGGCCAGACGGAATTCAGAAAGGGTGTCGTTCACGTTTTATTTTTTTGGGGTTGTCATCAAGGCCAGGGCTTGAGCTCAGTGCCTTCCAGCACCTTGATCTGGCCTTCAACCGCTTCGAGTCTGCTTTTGCAAAAAGCCAGCAACTGCGCGCCACGCTGGTAGCCAGCCAGCAACTGGTCCAGCGGCAACTGCCCCGATTCGAGGCTGGCGATCAGACCTTCGAGTTCTTGCAGCGCAAGCTCGTAGGTGGCCGGTAGGGCGGGGGAAGAAGGTGTTGTGGATTTGGCCATGGTGAATAGTCGCAGGCCTTGATTTTAGGCGCTTGGAGGGCTGATTTTGCCCCTCAACACCCGTTGCACAGGTAAAATTGAAAATCACCTCCCTGCGGCTGCCCGCCGCCACGTACCGATGTCAGATTTAAGCCTTCGCCTGCTGCAGGCCACCAGCCAGCTCCCCATCTCCAGCTATTTTGATGCCGCCTTGTATGAGCGCGAGCAGCAAAAGCTGTTTGCCAAAGGGCCGCGCTACCTGGGCCATGAGCTGGCTGTACCCAACATGGGGGACTTTTACGCCCTGCCCCATGAGGGCGAAGGCCGGGCGCTGGTGCGCAATGCATCAGGCATTGAACTGATCTCCAACGTCTGCCGACACCGCCAGTCGACCATGTTGCAAGGGCGCGGCAATACGGGTCAAAACATTGTGTGCCCGCTGCACAGATGGACTTACAACACATCGGGCGAATTGATAGGTGCGCCGCACTTTGAGATTGACCCCTGCCTGAACCTGAACCGCTACAAAACCACCAGCTGGAACGGCTTGGTGTTTGAAGACACAGGCCGCGACATTGCGCGTGACATGAACGGTTTGGGCGTAGCCAAAGACCTTGACTTTGCAGGCTACCAGCTCGACAAAGTGCATTTGCACGAGTGCAATTACAACTGGAAAACCTTCATCGAGGTGTATTTAGAGGACTACCACGTCGGCCCGTTTCACCCAGGTTTGGGCGGCTTTGTCACCACGCATGACTTGACCTGGGAACTGCAACCGAGTTATTCGGTGCAAACCGTGGGCGTGTCAGACAAGCTGGGCAAGCCTGGCACCGACACCTATAAAAAATGGCACGACGTGGTGCTGCAATACCGAAAAGGCGTGGCACCCAAGTACGGGGCGATTTGGCTGACGTATTACCCGCATGTGATGGTCGAGTGGTACCCGCATGTGCTGGTGGTAAGCACGCTGCACCCGCGTGGGCCCGACAAAACACTGAATGTGGTCGAGTTTTTCTACCCTGAAGAAATCTGCGCTTTTGAGCGTGAATTTATCGAAGCCCAGCAAGCCGCCTACATGGAAACCTGCGTAGAAGACGACGAAATCGCCCTGCGAATGGACGCGGGCCGCAAGGCGCTGATGCTGCGCGGCGACAACGAGTTTGGCCCCTACCAGAGCCCGATGGAAGACGGCATGCAGCACTTTCACGAGTGGTACAGGCGTGAAATGGGTGCCAGCAAGACCACACAGATGATTTGATGCAGTGAATAAATGCTATGTATTTAGGAGCTGATCGCGCCCGTATTTATTGGTCTAAAGCCTTAAAAGTTACTGAAATAAATAAATAAACCGCCTTATGAAGTCCAACAGCCAGCTTCCAACGCAAAGGCGCAAAGATGCAAAGGTCGCAAAGCTATCAAATAAATCTTTTTACTTTGCGTTCTTTGCGCTTTTGCGTCTTTGCGTTGGAAACTTTTCCCCTGCACCTGAGCATTAACACATGCAAGCCGTCTGGATGGTGCTTTCCGCCTTTGTTTTCTCCACCATGGCGGTGTGCGTCAAGTTTGCGTCAAGTTACTTCAACAACGCCGAGCTGGTGTTTTACCGGGGCGTGATTGGCATTGTCTTCATGGCGGTTTTTGCGCACATGCGCGGCACGTCGCTCAAGACACACGTGTTACCCATGCACATCTGGCGCAGTGTGGTGGGCGTGGTGGCGCTGTCGGCCTGGTTTTATGCCATTGCCAACTTGCCGCTGGCCACCGCCATGACGCTGAACTACATGAGCAGTGTGTGGATAGCGGCGTTTTTGGTTGGCGGCACGCTGATGTTTGCCAAACCCAAGACAAAGCAATTTTCCGCCGGGCCGCCCCAAGGAAAATTAGCCCCCTCGGGGGGCAGCGCATCACGCGAAGCGGAAAGCGTGGGGGCCATTTTCCAGTCGCAGGGCCCGCTGGTAGCGGCAATTTTGGCCAGTTTTGCCGGTGTGGTCATGCTGCTGCGCCCCACGATTGACCAGAACCAGGCCTTTGCCGGGCTGATTGGTTTGCTCTCAGGTCTGGGCGCTGCCTTTGCCTACATGCAGGTGATGGTGCTGGCCCGCATGGGTGAGCCCGAGGCGCGTACCGTGTTTTATTTTGCGGTGGGCACAGCCATTGCCGGGGCGCTGGGCATGGTGGTGGTGGGCATCTCGCCGTGGAACTGGCAACACGCACTGTGGCTGCTGCCGATAGGCCTTTTGGCGAGCCTGGGCCAGTTGTGCATGACCAAGGCGTATTCGATGTCAACCAACCATGGCGGCACGCTGATGGTGGCTAATTTGCAATACTCGGGCATTATTTTTTCAGCCCTGTATGGCCTGGTCTTGTTTGGCGATTTGATACCGCTGTTGGGCTGGGCCGGTATGGCGTTGATCATGGTGAGCGCGATTGCGGCGACTGTCTTAAGAGCACGGGCAGCGCCCAATGCCCCGGCTGAAGAACATTAACTTTGAAGGAGATTTTTCATGAGCTACGACCTGCTGATATCTGCCGCGCAACTGCAAGACTTGCTGGCCAACAAAACCCCGGTGCTGATTTTTGACGGCACGTTTGATTTGGCAGATGCAACACTCGGCCACAAGCAATACCTTGACTCACACATCCCAGGCGCGGTGTACGCGCACCTTGACACCGCTTTGAGCGACAAAGGCGGCACTGGTGTGTCAGGTGGCCGCCACCCGCTGCCATCGCGTGAAAAGTTTGCAGCCTGGCTGTCCAGTGTTGGCATGACCAACGACATGCAGGCCGTGGTGTATGACCGCAACGGCGTCAACTACTGTGGCCGCCTGTGGTGGATGCTGAAATGGGCAGGTCACGCCAGCGTCGCCGTGCTGGATGGCGGTTTGCAGGCATGGCAAGCCGCAGGCGGCGCGGTGAAAAGCGGTTCAGAATCACCTAATACCCCTTCAAATTTTGCTCTAGGCCAATCAAAATCGGTGCTGGTAGCTACTAAAACCGTAGCAGATAACCTGGGCAGACCGATTCAAACCCTGATCGACGCACGCGGCGCGCCACGGTTTAGGGGTGAGGTAGAACCCCTGGACCCGATTGCTGGCCACATTCCCGGCGCGCTAAACCGCCCGTTTGGTCAAAATATCGGCGCTGACGGCAAGTTCAAACCAGCCGCTGTGTTGAAGCAAGAGTTTGAAGCCCTGCTGGCAGGCCGAGACCCCGCCAGCGTGGTGCATCACTGCGGCAGCGGCGTCAGCGCCGTGCCCAACATTTTGGCCATGCAAATTGCAGGACTAGGCAACTCATCAACTTTAGGCCTGTACGCAGGCAGCTGGAGCGACTGGTGCAGCGACGCGAGTCGCCCGATGGCGCAAGGGTAAAAGCCCGGCTTAATGCGCGTGCGCCAACCCGCTGATCAGCGTCACCAGCGCAATACCGGCCAGCAGCCAGGCAATTTGCGCAGCTGTCTCGCGTGGGCTGACGCGCTTTTGCAGTTGCGGTATCAGGTCTGCCAGCGCCACATAAATAAAACTGCTGGACGCCAGGATTAAAAAGAACGGTAAAAAGTCATACAGCTGCTCAACCAGCCCATAGCCCACCACGCCGCCCAGCGCAGTGACAGCGCCAGCCATGGACACCTTGACGATAGCCGCGCGCTGGTTGCCGCTGGACTGGCGCAGCACCACCAAATCGCCCATGTGGTGCGGTACCTCGTGCGCCAGCACCGCCAGAGACGCGACGATGCCCAGTCGCATGTCGGCCATGAAGGCTGAGGCAATCAAAATCCCGTCGCCAAAACAATGCACGCTGTCGCCTGCCAGTACCGCCCAGCCTCCTGATTTGGCATCATGAGCATGACCATCATGGTCGTGCGAATGCCCTGCCCCGTGCTGATGCCCCCCGCCATGCTCGTGCCCGTGGTGCCACAGCTCGGCCTTGTCGAGCAAAAAGAAAAACACCAGCCCCACCAGCAGGGCGGCAAACATGTCGTGCGCGCTGGCCTGGCTTTCAAACGCCTCAGGCAGCAAGTGCATGAAAGCCGTGGCCAGCAGCGCGCCAGCCGCCAAACTCAACATGTGCTGGGTGTATTTGGCCAAAATGCCAAAGCCAAGCAGTGCAGCCAGCCAGACACTGCCAATACCAGCAGTTAGCGTACCCAAAATAATTGCTATCAATGTCATAGCTGCTTGCGCCCGTATTGATTGGGTCAAAGCCCAATTTGATGCCTAAAAAACATGAAAAAACCGCCGCACGTTGCCGTGGGCGGCTTTTCCTGTGAGGCTAGAGTTTACGCCACTCAGGTGCGTTTAGGCTACGCCGTTGGCCTTGAACCAGGCCAAAGCCCGTTTAAAACCGTCATCCGCCGCCTCTTTGCGGTAGCTGGGACGGTAGTCAGCGTGAAAAGCGTGGGGTGCGTCAGGGTAAATCACAAATTCAGACGCTTTGGCGGCAGCATTGCCTTTGCTTGCACCATCTGCCAAAGCGGCTTTCATCTGGTCAACCGTCGTCAAAGGAATGCCGCCGTCTTGCCCGCCGTACAAGCCAAGCACGGGCGCGTTGATTTGCGCGGCCAGGTCAACCGGGTGCTTGGGCTGCAATGCGCTGGCTGTACCCACCAGACGGCCATACCAGGCCACACCCGCCTTGACGTTTTTGCTTTGCGATGCATACAGCCAGGTGATGCGGCCACCCCAGCAAAAACCGGTGATGCCAACTTTTTTCACATCACCACCGTTGGCACCGGCCCACTTCACCGCACCGTCCAGGTCAGCCATGACCTGCTCGTCAGGCACTTTGGTCACCACTTCGGCTTGCAGTTTGGCCATTTCGTTGTATTGGCTAGGGTCACCCTGGCGCGCAAACAGCTCAGGCGCAATCGCCAGGTAGCCGGCTTTGGCAAAACGGCGGGCGGTGTCGGCAATGTATTCATGCACGCCAAAAATCTCCTGAATCACCAAAATCACTGGCAAGTTGGTTTTGCCTGCGGGTGCAGCATAAAAAGCAGGCACTTTAAAGCCATTGACCTCGTACACGACTTCGCCGGTTTTGAGCCCGTCAGAAGAAGTTTTGATGGCCGTCTGCGCCATGATGGGCATGGCGGTGGCGGCGTAGCCCACACCCAAAGCGGCTTTCAAAGCGGTGCGGCGGCTGGCACCATTCTCGGTGCTTTGGCCGGGCAGCAAAGCATCAAAGTCGGTTTTTTGGTCTTGGGTCAGCATGGGTGTCCTTGGGTTGGATTAACGATTAGCGTACAAACCATCGGAGTTTATTCGGTTAACAGAGTTCGTGCGTGCGGTTCGACAAATGCAGCAGCATTAACTATACTGTGTTGAAGTAATAAAGTAATACCATGCTCCAAACCTCAAAACTCACCACCAAATACCAAGCCACCGTCCCCACCAGCGTGCGCAAAGTCTTGCATCTCAAAGCAGGGGATGTGCTGGGTTTTGAGATCAACGGCAATGAGGTCAAACTGCGCCGCGCTACCCCGCTTGACCTGGCCTTTACCGAGGCACTGGCAGCAACATTGCCCGAATGGGCCAGCAAGGCAGATGAGCTGGCATTCAAAGCGTTGTGATGTCAGATTTAAAACTTGAGCCCTTTGACGTGGTGGTCGTACCCTTCCCATTCACAGACCGCAACGCAGTAAAACGCCGCCCTGCATTGGTTTTGAGCAGCAGCGATTTCAATCAAAAAGCAGAGCACAGCGTACTGGCCATGATCACAAGCGCCGGGCAATCAAGCTGGCCAGGTGATCATTTCATTAAAGACCTTGATGAGGCGGGCTTGCCCACTGAATGTCTGGTGCGACTCAAACTGTTCACGCTCGACCACCGGCTGGTGATACGTAAAGCTGGCGCTTTGAGTGCTGCGGATCAGAAGAAATTGCGATTGGCCTGGAAGGGATTGCTGGCGGTCTAGTGCGCCTTTTCCCGACGCGCACATCAGTGCGCTTTTTCCCAATTCTCACCAACACCGATCTCAGCCAGCAGCGGCACTTTCAATTCGGCCACACCCGCCATCAGGCGCGGAATCTCTGCCCGCACCCAGTCCACTTCGTCTTGAGGCACTTCAAACACCAGTTCGTCGTGTACCTGCATGATCATTTTTGTTTTGCGGTTTTCTTTGTCCAGCACTTGCAGCACGGCGTTCATGCTGAGCTTGATCAGGTCGGCGGCTGTGCCTTGCATGGGGGCGTTAATCGCTGCGCGTTCTGCGCCTTTTTGGCGCGGGCCGTTCGGGGAGTTGATCTCGGGCAGGGTCAAGCGGCGGCCAAAAACGGTTTCGACGTAGCCTTTGCTTTTGGCTGACAGGCGCGTTTCGTCCATGTAGTTTTTAACGCCGGGGTAACGCTGGAAATACTTGTCGATATAGGCGGCGGCGGCCTTGGTTTCAATGCCCAAATTTTTTGCCAGGCCAAAGCTGCTCATGCCGTAAATCAGGCCAAAGTTAATGACCTTGGCGTAGCGTCGCTGCTCGCTGCTGACCTCGTCAACCGCCACGCCAAACACCTCAGCCGCAGTCGCGCGGTGGACGTCAATACCATCGGTAAACGCTTTGAGCAGCGCAGCGTCTTCACTGATGTGCGCCATGATGCGCAGCTCGATTTGTGAGTAGTCGGCACTGGCAATCACACTGCCTGCGGGCACGACGAAAGCTTCACGCACCCGGCGACCTTCTGCGGTTTTGACGGGGATGTTTTGAAGGTTCGGGTCATTGCTGCTCAAACGCCCTGTGACAGCCACCGCCTGCGCGTAGTGGGTGTGTACACGCCCCGTGCGCGGCAAGGCAAGTTGCGCCAGCTTGTCGGTGTACGTGCCTTTGAGTTTTGACAGGCTGCGGTGCTCCAGCAGCTTGGCGGGCAACGGGTAGTCTTCGGCCAGTTTTTCGAGCACTTCTTCGTCGGTGCTGCGCGCGCCGCTGGGCGTTTTTTTAATGACCGGCATGCCAAGTTTGTCAAAGAAAATTTCACCCAGTTGCTTGGGGCTGCCCAGGTTAAAGGGCTGGCCGGCAATTTCGTAAGCTTCGGTTTCCAGTTGCACCAGGCGCAAGCCCAACTCCCCGCTCTGTTTGGCCAGCATGGGGCCGTCAATCAGAACGCCGTTGCGTTCAATTCGGTACAAAGATTCGCTGCTTTTGATCTCAAGCTCGTAGATGAACTTCAGCTTGTCAATGGCCTGCAATTGCGGCCACAGCACCTGGTGTACGCCCAGCGTCTGGTCGGCGTCTTCGCATGAATATTCAGCCGCCTTGGCAATGTCAACCTGGTTGAACTTGATCTGGTGCGCACCCTTGCCGCACAGGTCTTCAAACGTGATGCCGCTGCGGCCCAAGTGCCTGTCGGCCAGACTGCTCAGGCCATGCGGTTTGTGGACTTCAAGCACATAGCTTTGCAGCATGGTGTCGTGCGCGTAGCCTTGCACCTCAATGCCATGGTTGGCAAACACATGGCGGTCGTATTTGATGTGCTGGCCGAGTTTGTGTTTGGCGGGGTTCTCCAGCCACGGCTTGAGCTTGGCCAGCACCTCGTCGCGCGGCAGCTGTGCGGGCGCGTCCGGGTAGTCGTGCGTCAGAGGAATGTAGGCCGCTTCACCGGGAGCGATGCAAAAGCTGATGCCGACAATCTCGGCGCGCATCTCGTCGATGGAGGTGGTCTCTGTGTCCAGCGCCACCAGGTCAGCGGCTTGCAGTTTGGCCAGCCATGCATCAAAGGCTTCCCAGGTGAAGATGGTGTCAAAAACCAGTGTGCTGGGCTGTTTGGGGATGACCGCTATGGCTTCGGGTTCGTCGAACAAACCGGGGGCAGATTTTTCGGCAGGTTTTTCAGTTTTGGCAGCAGGCGCAGCGCTTTCCAGCGACTTCACCAGTCCTTTAAACCCATACTTCTCATAGAAAACAGCCAGAGCCTGCTGTTTATGTGCGCCAACAGCTATTGAATCAAGAGCGGGTAAGCCGTGCAAATAGTCATCCAGATCACAGTCTTTTTTAATCGTGACGAGTGCCTTGCCCTGCGGCAACCAGTCCAGCGACGCGCGCAAATTCTCACCCACCACGCCTTTGATATCAGCCGCATGCGCTACCAAGTTGTCGAGTGAGCCGTATTCCAGCAGCCACTTCACGGCCGTCTTGGGGCCGCACTTGGGCACACCGGGCACGTTGTCCACCGTGTCGCCAACTAAGGCCTGGTAGTCCACCATCAGGCGCGGCGGCACGCCAAACTCGGCCTCCACGCCTGCCAGGTCGCGGCGCTTGTTGTTCATGGTGTCAATCACGGTGATGTGCTGGTCAACCAGCTGGCTCAGGTCTTTGTCGCCGCTGGAGATGATGACCTCAATACCCTGAGCGGAGGCCATGCAGGCCAGCGTGCCGATCACGTCGTCGGCCTCGACACCCGGCACCGTCAGCACGGGCCAGCCCATCAAGCCCACCACTTCATGCACCGGCTCGATCTGGCTGCGCAAATCGGGCGGCATGGGTGAGCGGGTGGCTTTGTAGGCCGGGTACATATCGTCCCTGAAGGTTTTGCCCTTGGCGTCAAACACGCAGGCCGCGTAGTCAGCGGCGTAGTCTTTGCGCAGCTTTTGCAGCATATTGACCATGCCGCGAATCGCGCCCGTGGCCGGGCTGGCCGGGTCTGCCGGATCGGCGCGCAGGTCAGGCATGGCATGAAAGGCGCGGTACAGGTAGCTGGAACCATCGACCAGTAAAAGTGTTTTTTTCTCAAGTGTCATGCTGTGCGGTTTTCAAGAATAGTGTGTCTGCTGATTGTGCGGTATTGTTGCATTGCATCCCACCCGCCCAAGCCTACAATGCAGCCATGAAAAACGCCTTGCTCACCCACCTCCGCGCCCTGGTTTTTATGGCTGTACTGCCGCTGGCAACCCTGTGCGCAGCGCAAGCGCCTGCACAACCTGCACAACCTGCTCAAGCGGCATCAGCCCCAGCGGCATCATCGGGCAGGCCAGACCAGACGATCCAGCGTATCCGCATTGAAGACGCAGGCTCGCGCATTGACGAGGTGCGTGTGGGCGGCGAAACGCAAAGCATCACGGTTCAGCCCAAAACCGGCACCAACGTACCGGCCTATGAAGTCAAGCCATCAGACACCGCGCGTGGTGCAGCACCATCGACCTACAAGAACGACACCAATGGCTCGCGCGTCTGGAATGTGCTGAAGTTCTAACTTTTCGACTGCGACTCTACTGGCATGGCCGTTTATACCGAAGTCTCGTTTGACGAGGCTGCTGACTTTTTGCAGGCGCTGGATGTGGGGCAGTTGCAAAGCCTAAAGCCATGCGCAGGCGGCATTGAAAACACCAACTATTTTGCAGACACCGACAGCGGCCAGTATGTGCTGACGCTGTTTGAGCGCCTGAGCTTTGAGCAACTGCCGTTTTATCTGCAATTGATGAAGCATCTGGCCGGGCGCGGCATCCCCGTGCCCAACCCGGCGGCTGATGCAACAGGCGCGATCTTGCACAGCCTCAAAGGCAAACCGGCAGCCGTCGTTAACAAGCTGCGCGGCGCCAGTGA
The DNA here is from genome assembly GCA_049653085.1 of Polaromonas sp. GTDB lineage: Bacteria > Pseudomonadota > Gammaproteobacteria > Burkholderiales > Burkholderiaceae_C > Polaromonas. The sequence continues at coordinate 4,815 of JBASFP010000078.1, read as the reverse complement.
GCTGGCACCCAGCGCGGCGCATTGCGCACAGGTGGGCGACATGCTGGCACGCATGCACCTGGCTGGGCAAGACTTCAACTTGCACCAGCCCAACCTGCGCGGCTTGAGCTGGTGGAACACCACCTTGCCCGCCATCTTGCCGCACGTCAAAGCCGGGCAACACAGCCTGCTGCTGGGGGAGTTGGCCTATCAAAACCACATTTCTGCCACATCGGCTTTCAAGGCTTTACCCGCAGGCTCGGTGCATGGCGATTTGTTTCGTGACAATGTGATGTTTGAGAACGGCAAGCTGTCGGGCTTTTTTGACTTTTACTTTGCTGGATGCGACGCTTTTTTGTTTGACATTGGCGTTTGCCTGAACGACTGGTGCGTTGACCTGCCAACCGGTCAGCACGATGCCGCTCGCGCCGAAGCTTTTTTGAGCGCTTACCAATCCGTGCGCCCCCTGACATCGCAAGAACGCAGCCTGCTGCCAGCCATGGCACGCGCGGGTGCGCTGCGGTTCTGGATCTCGCGGCTGTGGGACTTTTATCTGCCGCGAGAAGCCAGCCTGCTCAAGGCGCATGACCCCACCCATTTTGAAAGGGTGCTGCGCCAAAGGGTTTTGCATCCAGTTTGTCTGGCCTGACGTATATCTACAAACCATCATGAAATTAAACATCGTTCCCGCACGCACTGGCATCACCTGGGTCAAACTCGGGTTTAAAACCTTTTTGCAGCAGCCACTGGCCATGTCAGGGCTGTTTTTCATGTTCATGGCGCTGTTGTCGATAGCCTCGCTGCTGCCTTTGATTGGTTCAGCCGTGGCTCTGGCCTTGCTGCCTGCCGCCACACTGGGCCTGATGGCGGCCACGCAAGAAGCCACCAAAGGCAATTTTCCGATGCCGTCCATCTTGATCAGTGCCTTCAGGACAGGCAAACAGCGCCTGAACGCGATGCTGATTTTGGGCGCACTGTACGCCGCGGGTTTTTTGGCCATCATGGCGGTGGTCAGTTTGATTGACGGCGGGCAATTTGCCAGGCTGTACCTGGTGGGCGGCAAAATCACCGAAGAACTCGTCATGCAAAGTGATTTTCAGGTGGCGATGTGGGTCACGCTGGCGCTGTATTTGCCTTTGTCGCTGATGTTCTGGCATGCCCCCGCGCTGGTGCATTGGCATGGCATGTCGCCCGTCAAAAGCCTGTTTTTCAGCTTCATGGCGTGCTATAAAAACCTGGGCGCTTTCACGGTGTTTGGCTTTGCCTGGATGGGCATTTTCATGCTGACCATTTTGGTGGTGACGGTGCTGGCCGCGCTGCTAGGCAGCCCGGGATTTGCCGGTGTGGCCATGTTCCCCATCGCGCTGGTGATTTTTGCGATGTTTTTTACCTCGATTTATTTCACTTTTCGTGATAGCTTCGAGGCCACTTCAGAGGGCGAATTGCCCAGCCACCCATTCCCAACAGGAGACGCTCCATGACACAGCACATGCTTGCCGGCCGCACTGAAAAAGAAGTCACCTGGCATCAACGCCGCGATGTGATGAAAGCCGCCGCTGCCTGGGTAGCGATGGGCGGCTTGCCAGTTGCCATGGCGCAACAGCGCAGCAACGTGGTGCAACTGACGGGCGATGCGCTGCTCAATGGCAGCCGCTTGCAGCCCGACCAGACGATTCAAACCGGCGACCAGGTGCAAACCGGGCCAGGGTCGAGCATGATTTTTGCCATGGGCAATGCCTCGTTTTTGGTGCGCCAAAACACCATGATGACGGTTGAGCGCGGTGCAACCCTGAGCGCTGTCAGCGTGCTGCGCATGGTCACCGGTGCTGTGGCCAGCGTCTGGAGCAAAGGCAACAACCGTTCCATCATCACGCCAACCATCACGGCTGGCATACGCGGTACCGGCGTGTACACCGAGGTCATGGCCGACCAGGACAGTCGAACCTATTTTTGCAATTGCTACGGCATTGTGGAATTGAACGCAGGCGGCAGCCAAACCGTGTCTGAAGCGCAATACCACCAGTCGTTCTGGTCGCAAACACAAGGCGCACCCCTTGCCCCGGCGCCTGCCATCAACCACAGCGACGAAGAGCTGGAGTTTTTAGCCCAGTTGATAGGTCAGCGTACCGCCTGGCAAATTGCGGGGCGCAAAGGCGTGAAAGACGGCAAGGGGCAAATGGGCTCTACACCCGAACCTTACAGAGCACCGGGCTAACTCAAACCACTGTCAGCTTGGCCACGCTCAGCGCCAGCCATTTCACCCCATGCCGGGTGAAATTGATTTGGGCCCTGGCATCAGCCCCACTGCCTTCGAGCATTTGCACCCGGCCTTCGCCAAACTTGGCATGAAACACGTTGATGCCAACCTTGATACCGTGCGCAGGCGCTTCACGCTGGGGCGGCACAGCCGGGTTGGGGAAGCTCTCCAACGTCCCTTTTTGTGAAGAAAATACGCTGCTAGCCCAATCTTTACGGGCGTGACCAGCTCCTGAATCTGTAGCGCTGCCCCAGGGGTTTCTGCCCGCCGACAGGCCAGATGAGAAACCCTGGTTTTTAGGTGTGATCCATTTCAAGGCGGCTTCAGGCAGCTCGTCAAAAAACCGGCTTTTCAGGTTGTAGCGCGTTTGCCCGTGCAGCATGCGGGTTTGCGAATGGCTCAGGTACAAGCGCTTGCGCGCACGGGTGATGGCCACATACATCAGGCGGCGTTCTTCTTCAATGCCGCCTGTCTCGGTCAATGAGTTTTCATGCGGAAAGATGCCGTCTTCAAGGCCGGTGATGAACACGCAGTCAAACTCCAGGCCTTTGGACGAATGCACGGTCATGAGTTGCACCGCGTCTTGCCCGGCCTTGGCCTGGTTGTCGCCAGACTCCAACGCGGCATGGGTTAAAAACGCGACGAGTGGACTGAGCGTTTCACCCGTTTCGAAATCAGGTGCCAAAAATTCTGGCGTCGGGTTGTCGAGCACATTGGTGTCAAGCCCCTGGCTGGCTGGACTTTGCGTTAGCGTTTCTCCCAGCTCATCGACTGGCAGAGCCACCGCATCACGCCCAAAGCCTTCCTGCCCGACAAAAGACTCAGCCGCATTGACCAATTCAGCCAGGTTCTCCAGCCGATCCTGGCCTTCCCTGTCCAGCTTGTAATGCTCCTCAAGGCCACTGTGCGTGAGCACCAGCTCAATGATTTCGCGCAGCGTGCTGCCATTGGTCTGCTCACGCATCACGTCAATCTTGGCGACAAACGCACCGATGTTGGTACCCGCTTTACCGCCCAGCGCGCTCACCGCATCGTGCAGTGAACAGCCCGAGGTTTTGGCAATGTCCTGCAACTGCTCCAGGCTACGCGCACCTATGCCGCGTGGCGGAAAGTTCACCACACGCATAAAGCTGGTGTCGTCGTTGGGGTTCTCCAGCAGGCGAAGGTAAGCCAGAGCGTGTTTGATTTCGGCGCGCTCAAAAAACCGCAAGCCGCCGTACACGCGGTACGGCAAACCGGCATTGAACAGCGCCGTTTCCATCACCCGGCTTTGGGCGTTGCTGCGGTACAGCAAAGCGATTTCCTTGCGCTCCGTGCCGTCACGCACCAGTTGCTTGACCTCATCAACAAACCAGTTGGCCTCGGCAAAATCACTGGGCGACTCATGCACTCGCACCGGCTCGCCGGGCCCGGCCTCGGTGCGCAGGTTTTTGCCCAGGCGCTTGGTGTTGTGGCCAATCAGCGCGTTGGCTGAATCCAAAATATTGCCGAAGCTGCGGTAGTTGCGCTCCAGCTTGATCTGGTGGGTAACAGCAAATTCACGCACAAAATCAGCCATGTTGCCAACCCGCGCGCCCCTGAAGGCGTAAATGCTCTGGTCATCGTCGCCCACGGCAATCACCGAGCCGCCCTGCATGGTCGGCAGCTCGCCCTCAGCCCCTTGCCCGGCCAGCATTTTGATCCACGCGTATTGCAGCTTGTTGGTGTCTTGAAACTCGTCAATCAGGATGTGCCTGAAGCGCCGCTGGTAGTGCTCGCGTATGGGTGCGTTGTCGCGCAGCAGCTCGTAGCTGCGCAGCATCAGCTCGCCAAAGTCCACCACGCCTTCGCGCTGGCATTGCTCTTCATACAAGGCGTAAATATCAATCTTTTTGCGCATTTCTTCGTCACGCGCCTGCACGTCTTTAGGGCGCTGGCCGTCTTCTTTGCAGCCTGCAATGAAGTACATGAGTTGCTTGGGCGGAAAGCGTTCGTCGTCAATATTGAACTGCTTGCACAGCCGCTTGATGCTCGACAGCTGGTCTTGCGTGTCGAGGATTTGAAACGTCGATGGCAAATTGGCCAGCTTGTAGTGCGCCCGCAAAAAGCGGTTGCACAAGCCATGAAAAGTGCCAATCCACATGCCGCGCACGTTGACGGGCAGCATGCTGGTCAGGCGCAGCATCATTTCTTTAGCGGCCTTGTTGGTAAACGTGACGGCCAAAATACCGCCAGGCGAGACCTGCCCGGTTTGCAGCAGCCAGGCAATGCGGGTGGTCAAAACCCGAGTCTTGCCAGAACCCGCCCCAGCCAGAATCAGCGCATGGGTGGCAGGCAGCGTGACAGCGGCGAGTTGCTCAGGGTTGAGGTTGTGAAGCAGGGGGGAAGTAGGCGCGGCGTCAAAAAGCATGGGCTATTGTAGAAAGAAGGCCCAAAAGTGCTCAAAAAGGCCTTTTACAGGCACCATTTAAGGCTCTAGGCCAATTACAGGGACTTCCCATAAAGTCAACCGAGGGCATCTAATAAATTTCCCTTGGTGACGGTATTTCTCAGCACTGACGTCAACGAAATCGGCTATCAAAGCGAGGAACAGACTGCAC
>JBASFP010000077.1:0-23561 GCA_049653085.1 Polaromonas sp. | reverse complement strand
GACCTGCTTGGAACTGGATTCGGTTCATTGCCATGGTGATACCTCTGTTAATAACTGTGTATATATACAGTATTAAGCATCTCTCAAGCAATGTCAAGTTTGTCTGAGGCAGGTATCTAATCAGGACTTTTCTCAATTTTTTGGCTGTTTCTGGCGACACAAATGATTTTGTTACTGCTGTTGATAGCCCGTAGTAGGTGTAAATTTGCCCGTAATGAATGGCTGGTATCCCCGCGTCAGTAAAGTCCGATTTGGGTAGACCATTTCCTCGAACCAATTCGCCCAATTCCCCCAAAGCCTTCCATTCCACTTCAACGCCGCCCAGTAGCTTTTCTAAAAAACTCACATTGCGCATGCCAGCGTCAACCTCGCCATCAATCTCCATGACAATGGCGTCAATGTCTTTGCGAAGTCTGTCGATTCTGGTAACAGTGATTTTTAGGTCGGCATTGAGCCGGGTGATTTCCACCAATTCCCGAGTGTCTTTCGCTTGTACGTAGCTGCTGACTGACAGGTTGTATTCTTTTTCTTCGGCGATCTCTTTGTATTCCACCGATCGTGCGAAGTGCTCGATGTTGGCTTTACTGTCAAATACCTCCATGATGCGCTCAAGGTGCCCATCGAGCAGGACATTGTTGTTGGTTTCCTTCTTAAACAATGCGCTGGCATCAATGAACTGCGTCCTGTTGTTGCTTTTGTGTTTGGAGAGCACCAAAATGGTGACGGCAATCGTCGTGCCATAAAACAAGTTTGGCGCTAGCGAGATAACGGTTTCTACATAGTTGTGGTCCACCAAGTACTGGCGGATTTTTTGCTCCGCCCCGCCGCGGTAAAAAATACCCGGGAAGCAGACGATGGCGGCTCGGCCTTTGCTGGAGAGGTAACTCAAGGCATGCAACACAAAGGCAAAGTCAGCTTTAGATCTTGGCGCTAACACGCCTGCGGGGGCAAAGCGCTCGTCGTTGATCAGGGTGGGATCGTCGTTGCCAATCCATTTCACCGAGTAGGGCGGGTTGGAGACAATGGCGTCAAAGGGTTTGTCGTCGCCAAAATGCGGATTGCGCAGCGTGTCGCCTAGCTGGATGTTGAACTTGTCGTAGTTGATGTTGTGCAAAAACATGTTCATCCGCGCCAAGTTGTAAGTGGTGTGGTTGAGTTCTTGCCCAAAAAAACCTTCTTCAATGATGTGGGCATCAAAGTGTTTTTTGGCTTGCAGCAGCAGGGAGCCGGAGCCGGCGGCGGGATCGTAAATTTTGTTGACGGTGGTTTGCTTGTGCATGGCAAGCTGGGCGATCAGCTTGGAGACATGCTGCGGGGTGAAGAACTCGCCGCCAGATTTGCCGGCGTAGTTGGAGATTAGAAATTCGTAGGCATCACCGAACAAATCAATATGGCTGCCGTCGAAATCGCCAAATTCGAGCGCGGCCACGCCTTTAAGCACCGCGGCGAGACGGCTGTTTTTGTCGGCCACCGTGTTGCCCAGGCGATTGCTGGTGGTGTCAAAGTCGGCAAACAGGCCTTTGATGGCTAGCTCTGAGGGGTAGCCGTTGGCTGAGCTTTCTATTGCTGAGAAGATTGCAGCAAGATCGGTATTGAGGCGTTCGTTGGTGTTGGCGCGGGCTGTGACGTTAGCAAAAAGCTGGCTGGGATACAGAAAATAGCCCTTGGTTTTTATGGCATCGTCTTTGATTTCAAGAGTGATGATGCTGTCGGCAAGCTCCGCATAGACAACGCTTTCATCATCACCTTCAATGTAAGAGGCAAAGTTTTCGCTAATAAAGCGATAAAACAAGGTGCCCAGCACATATTGCTTGAAATCCCAGCCGTCCACTGCGCCCCGTACATCGTTGGCGATTTGCCAGATTTGGCGTTGTAGTGCGGCGCGTTGTTGGGTGCTGGTCATGGTCGGGCTCTTGATTGAATTGGTATGGCTTAGCTCAAGTATCTGGCATCCGTATGAGAGTTTAGAAACAATCGTCGGAAAAATCGGAGTCAAACTTTAATCAATTCCAAATTGCTACGATTTTAGGAGCTGCTTGCGCCCGTATTCATTGGTCTAGAAGCCTAAACTATAGGTAAAAACAGGCCAAAAACAGCGTTTTGAAGCCTTGCGACAGCGCAAATCGCCTTCAATCCGCACTTGAAAACAAAAAACAGGCCGTTTTCACCTATCAAAAGTGCCTCCAGCCCAATAAATACGGGCGCAAGCAGCTACTAAATAAATAGCACCTGCCTGCTTGCTCAAAGCGCCGCCACTGACCGAAGGAAGCAACCTGCGTCAGGCTACAAGCTGGCGGCCGCTAAGCGCGCACCAAAGACAGGACGCGATCGGCCCGGTGAATGATCTTTTCTTTTTCGAGTGATGCCAGTGTCCGGTACAAAGCCTCGTGCGTGATACCCAGCTCGCCCGCCAGGGATTTGAGCCCGGTGGTGGCGCAATAGCTGCCGTTTTCCCCCTCGGTGTTGATCAGGTGGAGCACCCTGTCCTTGGCTGACTTCATGCTCAGGCGCTCGCAATGCAGGCGCAGGCGGCGGACTTCGCCATTGAGCATGCCTATCCAGCGGCTGGCAAACGCGGGGTCGCGATCAAGCTCGGCAGACAAAGCCTGAACGGGAATCTTCAGGACGGTCGTGTCGATGATGGCCAGCGCATCGCAGTGGTACCTGGCCACTTTCAGGCTTGCTTCGCTGACAAACCCCTGGCGCGTGCGCTGCAACACCACGGGCTCGCCTTGCAATCCGGTACGTTCCAGGGTGACTTCACCTGAGACCACGTAAAACATCCACTCGGGCTTGTTGCCCGTTATGAATATCCGTTCGTGCTTCAGGTACCTGGCGCCCTCGCATTGGGCGTGGAATGTAGTGGGCAAAAGAGCCTTCAAGGCCGCCGGGAAAATCGTGGTTTTCATATGACCAGGATCATATGTGACTTTGCTGATGGTCGCCATACTTCCCTCATGCCGCAGTGAACCCGCTGCGCTCAACGACAACCGAAAGGGCATATTTATGAACATACCCATGCAAATCGAAATCGACAACCTCAAATGCGGTGGTTGCGAAAAATCTATCGTCAAAGGTCTTTCGGCCATGCCGGAAGTCGCTGACCTGGTGATAGACCGGGCGCAGCAAACAGTCCGCTTTACCGGCGCGGCCGCTGGCCGTGATGCCGTGGTCCAGAAGCTGCGCGCCATGGGCTACCCAGAGAAGGGCTCGCTCGCTGGCTTTGACGCTGGCCTGGCCAATGCCAAGTCGTTCGTGAGCTGCGCGGTGGGCCGCGTGTCCTGATTCGCCACATTTAACCAACCCAGGAGATCATTTTGAAAAAGTACCTTTTATCCGCACTTGCTATCGCCCTGATCGGCGCCTCTGTCGTGAGCATTGCGCAATCCACATCCGCGGATCATTCGTCCCATGGCAAGCAAGGCATGATGGAGATGAATCACGGCGAGATGCAGGCGATGCGTGAATCCATGCACAAGAAGATGAGCGCCGCCAAAACAGATGCCGAGCGCCAGGCATTGATGGCAGAGCAGGAGAAGCTGATGATGGAAAAGCACGCCCACATGATGCCGCCCGATGCCAGTGGCCATGACATGCACCCCATGCCGGGCAACATGGCCGAGCACCAGCAGATGATGCACAAGCACATGGGGATGGGCATGGGCATGTGATGCCCATGTGAGGCTGGACATCGGCGTCAGACGCTAATTGATACCAAGTTGCTATTAATTTGGGAGCTGCTCGCGCCCGTATTCATTGGTCTAAAGGCCTAAACATTAGGTAAAAACAGGGGTTTTTTACCGAATACACCGCACCTCAACCCCCACGGCCTTGGCAACTTGCAGCCAGGGCTTGTCAGCCGTCAAAACCACGGCATTTTTGGCACGCGCCAGCGCCAGGCACGCTCGGTCACCTAACGAAAGTCCCACTGCCCGTGTCACGCCGCGCTGCCATGCGGCATCGGCAGATTGCGCCGCGTCAAACGCCACGATTTGCAATTCGACCGATGTCATGACAGTTGCCGCATCCGATGGGCTCAGGCCTTTGTCGAGCAGTTTAGTCAGCACTTCGGTGTGATTGACAGCGCTCAGCAAACAGGGTTGGTTGAAGGCTTTCATCACTTCATCAGCGCCGGGTTCGTCATTGAACAGCGCCAAAAGCGCTGACGCATCCAGCACGATGCTGCTGCCTACTGCTGCTTTAGCCATGTGCAGCCTCAGCTTTTCGTTCGGCGATCAATTCATCTGCCAGCGACTGCCCAGCTGGTACGTGCTTGCGCACCAGTGCTTGAGCTTGGCGAATGCGTTGTGCGCGTGTGGTGATGCTTGCCTCGCCGTCGCGCAGTTCCCATAAAACGGCGTCACCTTCTTTCAGGTCAAGTGCCTGCCGTATCTCAACGGGTATGACAACCCGGCCACCATCTGACATTTTCATTTGCAACATTTAATTTCTCCAAAATTAATGAAAAGTGGCATTTTAAGTATTTTTTTGAATACTACCTTCCTGTAAGCCAAGCGCGCAAACTGGTTGCTCCCCCTACTTCAAGCGCTGCACAGCTTTTATGATGCCCAGATGACCCAAACATCTGCCTCCCCCATGCTTCAAGACCTCTTTAACGCCCAGTACGCCGCCAGCCGCCAGCACATTGAGGTGTCGCTGGACCTTAGGCGGCATCGGCTTTTGCGCATGAAGGCGCTGATTGACGACCACGGCACCGCCCTGGCGCAGGCTGTGCAAGCTGACTTTGGCGTGCGCAGCCTGCAACTGACGGAGATTGCCGACCTGTTTGTGCTGCGGTCGCTGCTGTCGCACACGCTCAAGGCTTTGCCTAAATGGGTCAAGCCGCAAAAAGTCAGCACGCCCATTTACCTGCAGCCTGCCAGCGCTTATTTGCAGCGCCAGCCGCTGGGGGTGGTGGGCATTATTTCCCCCTGGAACTACCCGGTGCAATTGGCTCTGGGGCCGATCATCACGGCGTTGGCTGCGGGCAACCGGGTGATGCTCAAGCCCAGTGAACTGACGCCCGCCACATCCGCCCTGATGGCTGAGCTGCTGGGCCAGGCGTTTTCGCCTGACGAGGTGTGTGTGGTGCTGGGTGATGGCGAAAACGACGTCAAAATTGCCGCCGAATTTTCAAGCTTGCCGTTTGACCATTTGTTTTTTACCGGCTCCACCGCCGTAGGCCGCATCGTCGCCAAAGCCGCCGCTGCCAACCTGACGCCCACCACGCTGGAGCTGGGCGGCAAGTCGCCGTGCATCATTGACGCCAGTTGCGACCTGGATGCAGCCGCCATCAAAATTGCCCACGGCAAACTGCTCAACGCCGGCCAAACCTGCATTGCACCTGACTATGTGCTGCTGCCCAAAGGCAAAGAAGACGCTTTTGGTCACGCTTTTGCCCAGGCCGTGGCCAAGCTCTTCCCGACCATCGCCGGCAACCCCGACTACGCCGCCATCATCAGCCCGCGCCACCACGCCCGCCTGCAGGCCATGCTGGCCGCAGCAGAGCAGGGCGGTGCCAGGCTGCAAATCATCAACACCGGTGGTGAAGCAACGCAGCACCGGCAGATGTCACCCGTGCTGGCGTTTGACGTGCCTGCTGACGCCCAGCTGATGCAGGAAGAAATCTTTGGCCCCATCCTGCCCGTGCTGCCGTACAACACCCTGGGCGATGCGATCAACTACGTCAACGCGCGCCCACGCCCGCTGGCGCTGTACTGGTTTGGCACTGACAATGCCGCACGTGACCAGGTGCTGGCACAAACCGTCAGCGGCGGCGTGACGGTCAACGACACGCTGATGCACATCGCGCACGAGAACCTGCCCTTCGGCGGCATTGGCGAAAGCGGCTGGGGCAGCTACCACGGCGAGGCCGGTTTTTTAAGGCTGACGATGCAAAAGCCGGTGCTGGTGCAGTCGAAGTGGGCGCGCGGGGATTTGTTTTACCCGCCGTATGGCAAGCGGTTTGACCAGGTGATGGGGCTGCTCAAACGCTGGTTTTAGGCTGGTTTTGCTGCTATTTGTTTCAATTTTAATAATTAAAAGTGGCTGTAGACCAATGGATACGGGCGCAAGCAGATCCTGAATTAATAGCGTATTTGGTTATGCTGAGTGGTTGTGTAAAGGTGGCGAGCGGTCTCGACTGAGTCTGCACCAGATTTACGCTTCTATTGTCAGAATTGTCAAAGGAGTACAGGCTATGAAAAGTAAACCTCATGACGAAGCGATGGCCGAGCTGTATTTTGAAGATCCAGCGTTTGCGCTGGGCATGATCAACAGCATTCTGGAAGACGGCGACCAGGCGGAGTTACTGATCGTGTTGCGCCAGATGACACAAGCTTTTGGCAGCGTTCAGTTTGCCGTTTGACCATGTCACTCTACAAGTATTTGCATCCTGACCGAACTGATGTTCTGCGCAACCAGTCCATTCGATTCTCATCTCCTGCTGTTCTTAACGATCCTTTCGAGCTGAAGCCGCACCTTGCTGCGATTGCTACAGCTACATACGCAAAAGCGGAATTTCAGCGGGTGCTGCCAAGCATCATCGATGAAGAGCTCGCTCGTTTACCCAGCGCGACTCGCTCACAGCTTTCCGAGGAAACGTTAAAAAGCCTAACTGAAATCAGTGCCCGCAGGGCCACTCGACATGAACGAGGTACATATGAGCAAAGCTAAAGATGAAATGCGCACTGAATATCGGCGCGAAGATTTGGGAAAGGGTGTCCGGGGCAAATATTTTGCTCGGGTATCGAAGGGTACCAACCTGGTCTTGCTGGACGACAAGGTCGCGAAATCTTTTCCGACGGGTGAGGCGGTTAACCAGGCATTGTTAGGGCTTCTCGCGCTTACTGAGCAAACTGTGCGCGCATCCACTCGCTCAAGCCAAACGAGCCGTAAGCGAGCTGCCGTTTAGCTTTACAGAATTAGTCCAATCACAGCAAATGTTGGATGTTTTGGCAGCTCACTACACCCAACTAAAGTCACCCAGCCAGGCAATCTGCCCCAAGTGCTGGGCTTTGTCAAAGTAGCGCCGATCAGCCGTCACCAGCACCGCGCCCGGCACAGACAGTGCCACCGCGTGATACAGCGTGTCGAACAAATGGTGGTCGAGCTTGCGAGCCAGTTCAATGGCTTTGGCGTAGGCCGCGGTGGGCGCTGCCCAGGTGATGTTGAGCTGAGCCAAATTGTCAATGTATTGCTGTGCTTGGTCTGGCGCCAGACGTGACACCACTGCTGCCACTTCGGCCAAAAAATGCGGCGGCTGATAAAAGTCCAACGTGCCGCGTGTGCTGGCTTTCAAAATCTCAAGTGCGGGTTCGATATCGTCTTCACGCAACGCCCAGTCGCCTTCAGCAAACCATTTGACGGCCACGCTGGCATCGACCACACAAATCATGGGCGACCTTCTTCGCGGGCTGCTTTGAACTCAGTCTCAGTAAAACGGGGCGCTTTTGACCGATTGGCCAGAATGCGGTCTACAGCGTTGCAATGCAGTTTGCGGCGCTGTTCCCGCTCCACGGCGTCGCGCATCAAGTCGGCAATAACGGCGCTTTTGTTCTGGCCTTCAAAGACGGTGTTGAAAGCAATCTTGATGTCTTCGGGGACGCTGAAGTTGACGGTAGACATAGCGAATCCTTGATTGTTGAAAATTTCAACAACATTGTGATACGTAGCGCTTGGTTCGTCAAATTAGTCTGTTCGAACAATCGGGAGTGGACTCTGATTAACTTTCAATCGCTATTTAAATAGGAGCTGCTTACGCCCGTATTTATTGACTTATCGGCCTAAACAATAGGTAAAAATGAACCGAAAACAGCGCTTTGAAGCCTCGAAACAGCGCAAATTCCCTTCACGCAGCTTTCAAAACCCAAAAAAACAAGCCGTTTTCAACCATGAAAAGTGCCGGTAGCCCAATAAACACGGGCGCAAGCATCTTCTGAATTTATAGTAATTCGGGCACCAGACGAATGGATCGCCAGCGCTTGCTGGTTTGCAATTTTCCGCGCACTGCATCGTTGCTGATGTGCTGCGCGTTTGCTGCGAAAGCGGCTGAGCCAAACTGTGCATTGGCTGCATCTGAAGTCATAATTTGCGCATGCTAACGCAAACCATACTTACGACCCCCTGTACCGCCGACCCAAACCTGTTCGGGGCGGTGGCTCAGTCCAACAAGGTTTATCTGCCGCCTTTGATAGCACGCGCCTTCACTGGTATCGTCGCGCGGCAGATAAACGCAATTGGTTAAGCCTCATGATTAACCTTCCGACTTACCTCGCGCTGATGGGCGGCGGTCTCACATACACCGTCTTCCACTCGATTCAGTTATGGAACTCGAATCAGCTGCTCTTTTGGATCGGAATGTTCGTGGCTGTGGTGAACGTGTTGAACGGCGTGGTTCAATCGCTCGACCCAACCGAAATTCATTTTGCGTGGTTGCTTTTTTACCTTGTACCAGTCGGCTTGCTTTTGCTCGCTCGCTTCTCGGGACACCAAGAATTTCAGATCTCAACTGCAGCCCAATTTGGCATGACGCTACCAGCAGTGTTGCCGGGAAAGAGCTCGGACTATGAACAAGCCGCTTGGTCTCATTACGCTTCGATGGCGTTTCCCATGATCTCCGCTGGTGCAGCAAAGGCTGTCGAGTGGTGGCGCAACCGATGAAATTAACAGGTCATACGTTGACGCACCTTCAATGGCAAGAGACAGATCGATAGTTTGGTTGTTGCCGACGTGCCTGCGGTCGTTCATCCGGCATCTGCTGTGGTCTCTGCCGACATGAAATCAGTTTCACCGAAGCGTCAGTCGCTATGAACGGCAGGAACAATCGGGGTAACGCGAAATAGTCGGCGTCGGGCTTCAGCTAACTCCCAATCGCTATTGATTAAGAAGCTGCTCGCGCCCGAGTCCATTGGTCTAGAGGCCTAAATGACAGGTAAAAGCGAATAAAAAACAGCGTTTTAATGCCTTGAAACAGCATAAATTACCTTTGCACAGCTTTCGAAACCCAAAAACAGGCCGTTTTTACCAATTAAATGTGCCTTTAGCCCAATAAAGACGGGCGCAAGCAGCTCCTGAAAACGTAGCGTTTAATCAACCACTGACAGAAAATCTGCGATGCCCTGAACGCAAAGCTGCGGCTGGTCGCGGTGTGGCGAATGCCCGCATTCAGCCAGCCGGATTTGCTGGGCATGCGGCGCGGCCAGGGCTATTTCGTCTAGTTGCAGCATGGTGCCGTATTCGTCGCCCAAGCCTTGCAGCAGCAGCAGCGGCGCGGTGATGCGTTGGCATTCGGGGCGAATGTCAAAGCTGGCGAAGGCTTTTGACAGCCACACGTCGTTCCATTGCCAAAAAGCGCCGTCGACGTCTGCGTGGTGTTTGGCTAGGCGCGCTCTTAAATCGCCTGTTTCAAACGCTTGTTTGGCCTCGCCAATCGCTTTTACTGCAATGCTCTCAACGAGCACATGCGGAGCCATGGCGATGCAGGCCGACACTGGAAACTGGCTTGCGTGGAGCAGGGCGATGGTGGCGCCGTCTGAATGGCCTAGCAAAATGGGTTTTGGAATTTGCAGCTCTGCAAGCAATGCGGGCAGCACGTCAAGAGCTTCGCGGTGCATGTAGTCGGGTGACAAGACGTTGCGGCCTGGCGAGGATGTGTTGCGCCTCCCCGGCGCGGCATCTGACTGGCCGTAACCGCGCCGGGAGTAAACCACCCCGGCGCGACCCGTCGCCTCGCATACAGCCAGCGGCCAGTCCAACCCGCGCTGCGTCCACAGGCTGACAGAGCCCAGGCCTTCGTGCATAAAGACGATGGGCGCTAACGTTTCAGAACCAGTGATTTGACGGACTTCAAGCTGTTGGCTGTTGATATTTATGCGCTGCATGAAGCAATGCTAATTCAAAGCGTTTTGTCAAAGCGTTATTCTTACGCCATGAGCAAACTTCTCAACTCTTTTTGGCGGGCCGCTGCATACTGCCTGCACCCGCGCGTGATAGCGCTGTCGGTGCTGCCGCTGGGCATTATGGCGGTGTTGTCGCTGGGCCTGGGTTACTTTTACTGGGAAGCCGCAGTCGCCGCTGTGCGCAGCAATCTGGAGAGTTTTGCCCTGCTGGACACCATGGTGCGCTGGCTGGAAAGCTTGGGTTTGAGTGGTTTGCGCGTGGTGCTGGCACCCGTGCTGCTGCTGTTTTTGGCGATTCCGGTGATTGTGATTGTGTCTCTGCTGTTTGTGGCGATTTTCATGACGCCTGCCATGGTGGCGCTGGTGGCTGAGCGGCGCTTCCCATCACTGGAGCGTAAAAAAGGCGGCTCGCTGCTGGCCAGCGTGTTTTGGTCGCTGGGCTCTACTGTGCTGGCGGCGATTGCGTTGGTGCTATCAATTCCGCTGTGGCTGGTGCCGCCCTTGATTTTGATTTTGCCGCCGCTGATCTGGGGCTGGCTCACCTACCGGGTGATGTCTTACGACGCGCTGGTGGACCACGCCAGCAGCGAGGAGCGCCGCCAGATTTTTAAAGAACACCGGGGTTCATTGTTGGCCATTGGCATCATCAGCGGCTACCTGGGTGCTGCGCCTAGTGTGATTTGGGCGTCTGGCGCGATGTTTGTGGCACTGGCACCCGTGCTGGTACCCGTGGCGATATGGATATACACCCTGGTGTTTGCGTTTTCGTCGCTCTGGTTCTCGCATTACACACTGGAGGCGTTGGAGCAATTACGCAAGAAGAATAATGCCACTGACCAACAAATACGGGCGCAAGCAGCTCCTGAATTAATAGCTGATACGTAAGTGCTTGTCATTCCGGGCTTGACCCGGGATCCATGACTGCTGCGGACTGCGCAAAGATTCGGGTTCATGGATTGCGGATCAAGTCCGCAATGACAACCCGGGAAACTGTGTCGTTGCAAAACATTTTTTGACCCCCTCCTTGACCTTCTGATCTCCTTGTAAATATTCTCCATGACCAACTTCGCAATCATCATCATCGGCGACGAAATCCTCTCCGGCAAACGTACCGACAAGCACCTGCCCAAAGCCATCGAACTGTTAGGCGCGCGCGGCCTGCAACTGGCCTATGCTGACTACGTGGGCGACGACAAAGCGCGTATCACCAGCACGCTGGCGCAGGCTTTTGCGGCGGCGCGTGACTCAGGCGACGTGGTGTTTTCATGCGGCGGCATTGGTGCTACGCCTGATGATCACACCCGCCAGTGTGCAGCCGCTGCTCTCGGTGTTGAGCTGGCTTTGCACCCCGAGGCCAAAGCGTTGATTACCGAGCGCATGAAAGACACCGCAAAAGAGCAAGGCGTGCCGTTTGATGAAAACCGCCATGACAACATTCACCGCCTGAACATGGGCATGTTTCCGGTCGGCTGCGACATCATTCCCAACCCGTACAACAAGATCCCCGGATTTAGTTGCTATGTTGAACGGGGAGACTTTCCCACCAAGCAGGGGCCGCGGGACTGGCTTGGCCAGACCGCAGGCGCAGCGGCCCCCTCGGGGGGCAGGGAGTTACGCGAAGCGAACGACCGTGGGGGTATACATTTCTTGCCGGGGTTCCCGGTGATGGCCTGGCCGATGATGGAGTGGGTTTTGGACAGTCAATATGCCCACTTGCACCAAAAGTCAGCCTACATTGAAAAGTCCATCATCGTCTCAGGCTCGATGGAGGCAACCCTGACGCCGCTGATGGAGGCGATTGAGGCGGCGCATGCAGGCGTGAAGGTTTTCAGTCTGCCCAGCGTTGACCACCCGGTTTACGGAAGGCACATTGAGCTGGGTGTGAAGGGTGCGCCAGCCGCGATTGAGCTGGCTTACCCTGCGCTGCTGGCTGGGTTGGCCCCTTTTAATGTCAAACTTGGCCCTGAACTGGTGCGCTGAATTGGTGCGTCGTTCATGCACCAATAGTGTGCAATTCAATCCATGCACAAAAACGGGCATAACCCATAATTTCTGGCTGCAAAAGCGTCATGGGTTGCTTGAAACTCTGGTTTTAGCGGCACAATCCAAGGTTGTTCTCAGCGTCAGGTGCAGATTGACTTTGGCATAAAAAGTGCATTCATTTGCACCTGAAAACTACTCTTTCACCCTTTCATAAACTTAATTACTGGAGATTTTGATGGCAAAGACCGTCGCAGACGTCATGAAAATGGTCAAGGAAAACGAGGTCAAGTTCGTTGACTTCCGCTTCACCGACACCCGTGGCAAGGAGCAGCACGTCACCGTGCCTGTGTCCCATTTTGACGAAGACAAATTCAGCTCCGGCCACGCTTTTGATGGCTCGTCCATCGCTGGCTGGAAGGGCATTGAAGCCTCTGACATGTTGCTCATGCCAGACGCCAACACCGCCAACCTCGACCCGTTTTTTGAAGAAACCACGTTGCTGCTCAGCTGCGATGTGCTGGACCCGACCGACGGCAAGGCCTACGACCGTGACCCACGCTCAATTGCCAAGCGCGCCGAAGCCTACTTGAAGGCCAGCGGCCTGGGCGACACCGCTTACTTTGGCCCAGAGCCAGAGTTCTTCATTTTTGACGACGTGCGCTGGAACACCGACGCATCGGGCACGTTCTTCAAAATTGACGAATACGAAGCACCGTGGAATTCAGGCGCAAAACTTGAAGGTGGCAACCGCGGCCACCGCCCCACCGTCAAGGGTGGTTACTTCCCTGTGCCACCGGTTGACAGCACGCAAGACATGCGCGCTGAGATGTCGCTGGTGCTTGAGTCATTGGGCATCCCGGTTGAAGTGTTTCACCATGAAGTCGCTGGCGCAGGTCAGAACGAAATCGGCACCAAGTTCAGCACGCTGGTGCAGCGCGCTGACTGGACGCAATTGCTCAAGTACACGGTACACAACGTGGCCAACGCCTACGGCAAAACCGCCACCTTCATGCCAAAACCCATCGTTGGCGACAACGGCAGCGGCATGCACGTCCACCAGTCAATCTGGAAAGACGGCAAAAACCTGTTTGCTGGCGACGGCTACGCAGGCTTGTCAGACTTTGCGCTGTACTACATCGGCGGCATTATCAAGCATGCACGCGCGTTGAACGCCATCACCAACCCCGGCACCAACAGCTACAAGCGTCTGGTTCCCGGTTTTGAGGCACCGGTCAAGCTGGCTTATTCGGCTAAAAACCGCTCGGCATCGATCCGCATCCCGTATGTGGCCAACCCGAAAGGTCGCCGCATTGAGGCGCGCTTCCCGGACCCGCTGATGAACCCGTACCTCGGCTTTGCGGCGCTGATGATGGCAGGTCTCGACGGTGTTGAAAACAAAATCCATCCTGGCGAAGCCGCCACGAAGGACTTGTACCATCTGCCGCCAGAAGAAGACGCAAAAATCCCAACGGTTTGCCACAGCCTGGACCAGGCTCTCGATTGCCTGGACGTTGGACGCGGCTTTTTGACCAAAGGTGGCGTGTTCACTGATTCGATGATCGACGCCTACATTGAACTGAAAATGGGCGAGGTCACGCGCTTGCGCATGGCCACGCACCCGATTGAGTTCGACATGTACTACTCGCTGTAAAGCTGGATACATCTAGCGACAAAATCGCTTTTGTTGCAAAAAAAGGACGGCTGAGACCGTCCTTTTTTCATTCTGGCGTGGGGTTTTCGCCAGAAGACTTTGACTTTTCACGTCTTTGCCGCATACTGGCAGACCGTCCAAAGCCGAAACTGGCAACTGGGGTTACGTATGACACACACTTTTTTGATTTCATCTTTCGGCATCTTGCTGGCTCTGGCCAGCGGTTCTGCGTCAGCGCAAATTTACCGCTGCGTGGGCGCAGACGGCAACAGCACCGAATACATCAACAACGCCAAAGACGCGCAGCAGCGCGGCTGCAAAACCATGCAGGGCGGCAACGTGACCGTGGTGCAGGGCACGCCAGTGCAGAGAGCCCCCGCAGTCAGAGTCGCCTCCGCCGGGTCGTCATCAGGCAACCGCACCGACGGTAGCCCTGACCAAAAAGCGCGCGACAGTGATTCGCGCAGCATTCTGGAGTCAGAACTGAAAAAAGCCGAGGCCAAACTGGCTGAGCAGCAAAAAGAATTCAACAACGGCGAGCCTGAAAAGCAGGGCATTGAAGGCCGCAACTACCAGCGCTACCTGGACCGCGTGGCGGATCTGAAAGACAGCATTGCCCGCAATCAGAGCGATATTGCCGGGCTGAAACGCGAAATCTCCCGCCTGCCCAACAGCAATTAAGCTGCTCGCCCTGACTTGGCGCTGTTCTGCGCCAAAATAGCAGGCTTGAAAAAGCCTTTATTTTTTACCTCAAAACCAGCCGCCATAAAAGAACAGCCACGCTTTCAGGCCTTTGACCTGCTGGCTACGCTGGTGGCCGTGGTGCGCACTGATGGCGTGGTGGTGTTTGCCAACGCCGCACTGGAAGACGCGCTGGGCATGTCGCGCCGCACGATTGAAGGCTCGCAACTTCCCGATTGCTTTACAGAGCCGCATATTTTGCAAAATGCATTGGTCGGCGCGGGCAGCAATGAATTTGCCGCGCTGCGTTACGACGCCTGGCTCAATCGGTTGGGCCATGACCCGATGCCAGTGCATGTGGTGGTGGCGCAAACCGACACGTCGGGCGAGGCCATCATTGAGCTGCTGCCACTTGAGCAGCAAGCCAAGCAAGACCGCGAAGAGCGCCTGATGGATCAGGCCCAGGCCAACAAAGAGCTGATTCGCAACCTGGCCCACGAAATTAAAAACCCGCTCGGCGGTATACGCGGCGCGGCGCAGCTGCTACAGATGGACATCGACAAGTCGCTGACCGAATACACCCAGGTCATCATTCATGAGGCAGACCGCCTGCAGTCATTGGTTGACAGGCTGCTGGCACCACACCGCAGGCCACACCTGGTGGGCGACGTGAATATTCATGAGGTGTGCGAGCGGGTCAGGTCACTGATATTGGCGGAATTCCCCAAAGGGTTGCGTTTTAGCCGGGACTACGACATTTCGATCCCCGACTTTCGCGGTGATAGGGAGCAACTGATACAAGCCGTCATCAACATTGCTCATAACGCCGCGCAGGCGCTGAATGAGCGCATTGCAGCGGGTGACGCGCACATCACTTTCAAGACCCGAATCGCCCGCCAGGTCACCTTTGGCAAGCAGCGCTACCGCTTGGCACTGGAATTGCATGTCATTGACAATGGACCGGGCGTGCCGGACTCATTGAAAGACCGCATTTTCTTCCCACTGATATCGGGGCGTGAGGGTGGTTCAGGCCTGGGGCTGACATTGGCGCAAACCTTTGTGCAACAACACCACGGCTTGATTGAGTGCGACAGCGTCCCGGGGCGAACAGACTTTAAATTGTTGATACCTTTGCCGTGAGGTGCTGATTCAACATTATTTCCACCATTATTTTGGGTAAACCCAAAAGGGACAAAAGCGCATGAAGCCCATTTGGATAGTTGATGACGACCAGTCGATCAGGTTTGTACTTGAAAAGGCTTTGCTGCGCGAAGACCTGCCCACCCGCAGCTTTACCAACCCGCGTGAGGTGTTGGCCGCTTTAGCCGATGCAGGCGATGACGACGGTCCGCAAATTTTGGTGAGTGACATCCGCATGCCCGGCGGCTCGGGTCTGGAACTCCTGGAAAAAGTCAAACAAAAACTGCCAGGCTTGCCCGTCATCATCATGACGGCGTTTTCAGACCTGGACAGTGCGGTGTCTGCCTTTCAGGGCGGCGCGTTTGAGTATTTGCCCAAGCCGTTTGACCTGCCCAAAGCGGTCGAGCTGATTCGCCGCGCGGTAGAAGAAAGCCAGCGCGAAGAAGTCGCCGAAGAGCGCATGGCCGCCGCGCCAGAAATGCTGGGCCAGGCGCCAGCCATGCAAGATGTTTTCAGGGCGATTGGCCGCTTGAGCCAAAGCAATGTGACTGTCATGATCACTGGTGAATCGGGCTCGGGCAAAGAGCTGGTCGCCAAGGCGCTGCACAAACATTCAAGCCGCGCCAACGGGCCGTTCATTGCAATCAATACCGCGGCCATCCCCAAAGACTTGCTGGAGAGCGAACTCTTCGGCCACGAACGCGGCGCATTTACAGGTGCGCAAACCATGCGCCGTGGCCGCTTTGAGCAAGCCGAGGGCGGCACGCTCTTTTTGGATGAAATTGGCGACATGCCGTTTGACCTGCAAACCCGTTTGCTGCGGGTGCTGAGCGACGGGCATTTTTACCGCGTCGGTGGGCACAACGCCATCAAGGCCAATCCGCGTGTGATTGCCGCGACGCACCAAGACCTGGAGCAGCGCGTGAAAGACGGCGTGTTTCGTGAAGACCTGTACCACCGACTGAACGTGATTCGCCTGCGGCTGCCTGCATTGCGTGAGCGGCGTGAGGACGTGTTCGCACTCACGCGCCACTTTTTGCAGCAAAGCGCCAAGCAACTCGGTGTGGAGCCCAAACGCATATCTGATGCCGCATTGCAGCAGCTCAGCAAATTTGGCTTTCCGGGCAATGTGCGCCAGCTTGAAAACATCTGCCACTGGCTGACGGTGATGGCGCCCGCGCAAGTCATTGAGTCCAAAGACTTGCCGCCTGAGGTGCTGGGCGCAGTGCCTGAGGCCGCTAAAACAGTATGGCCGCAAGCCGCCGTGACCGAAGACCCGCCTGTTGAGGCAGCGTTTGCGCCGCTCAGAGCCGAGCCAGTCACCGATGGGCTGTCAGTCAGTCATGCACCCAGCGCCAACGGCTGGGAGGCTGATCTTGAAGTTGAAGCGCAAGCCCTGCTGGCAGCAGGCAGCACGGATGTGTGGGATGTACTGAGTCGCCGTTTTGAGTCCAAACTGATTCAAACCGCGCTGCTGAACACCCGGGGGCGGCGGATTGAAGCGGCGCAAAAGCTTGGCATTGGCCGCAACACGATTACCCGAAAAATTCAGGAATTGAACCTGGAGTGACTGCATTTGGCTAACTATTCGGCGCTTGTCATCCCGGCCCTGAGCCGGGATCCATGTCCCCAGCGGTATCTGCAAGGGATCGGGTTCATGGATTGCGGGTCAAGCCCGCAATGACATGCAAAGGAAATCAGAGGTCGCGTTTTCAGAGGTAAAAAATAGCCAAAAACGCCATTCCACGGGCGCAAGCAGCTATTAAAAAAATAGTAAATCGCGATTATTGAATCTCAACAATCACTGGCGTGTGGTCGCTGGGGCGCTCGTTTTTACGCGGCAGTTTGTCGATCACGCAGCCAGTGACCAACGGTTTGAGTGCTGCGCTGACCAGAATCCGGTCAATCAGCAAACCCCGGTTGCGACGAAAAGCAAACTCGCGGTAGTCCCACCATGAATAACTTTTTTCGGGTTGTTCAAACATCCGAAATGCATCGCTCAGGCCCAGGTCGATCAAGCCTTGAAAGTGCTGGCGCTCGTCTGTGGTGTGGTGAATGGTCTCACGCAAACCCACCGGGTCATAGGTGTCGCGGTCATCGACTGTGATGTTGAAGTCCCCCAGCAACACCAGCTTGTCATGTGTCGCCAGCTCATTTTTCAGCATGGCGTTCAGGCCATCGAGCCACTTCATCTTGTAGGCAAATTTTTCGCTGCCTGGCTCCTGGCCATTGACGAAATAGCCATTGACAATACGCATCTCGCCTTGCGGCGTGGCCAGGGTGGCGGCAATCACGCGGGACTGCTCGTCGGCAAAGCCGGTCATGTTTTTAACCACATCGCGCGGCGGAGTTCGGCTCAATATCGCCACGCCGTTGTATGTTTTTTGGCCAAAAGCTGCGCTGTAGTAACCCACGTCTTCAAGCGCCTTGAAGGGGAATTTTTCGTCCGTCAGTTTGAGCTCTTGCAGGCACAGCGCATCCACCGGGTTGGCGGCCAGCCAGTCGATGACCTGCGGTAGCCTGACGGCTAGGGAATTGACATTCCAGGTGGCTATTTGGGTCATTTTTGGGCTGTTTTTATGTGTCAAATAGGGCTTTAGACCAATAAATACGGGCGCAAGCAGCTATTAAATATATAGCAAAATCAGAGCTTCACCGATGCTGGTGATTGGCGAAAATAGGTGACGAAACTGAACGCCATGCCTGTTGCGCTGACGTGATGTTCACGCGCTGACTCTAGCCAGTCCGCGCCCAGCACAGGCGCATAGGCATCGCCTACAAAGTCTTGCGCAATCTCTGTAACTTCAATGCGCTGCGCCAATGGCTCGGCCTGGGCATAAATTTGCGCGCCGCCGATGATCCAGACATCGGCTACAGCATGGCACTGCGCCAACGCTGCTTGCAGGCTGCCCGCTATATTCGCACCTTCAGGTTGCCAGTCGGTTTGCCGCGTAACGACGATGTTGGTGCGACCTGGCAGGGGGCGAAATTTTGGAGGTATTGAGTCCCAGGTCTTGCGACCCATGATGACGGGGCAGCCCAGCGTGAGCTTTTTGAAATGTGCCAGGTCTTCAGGCAAATGCCAGGGCATGGCGTTGTTATGGCCAATCACGCCGTTACTTGATTGAGCCCAGATTAAATTCAGATTTAATTTCGCACTAAGCATTTGCATCACGCTCACGTAGCCAAATGCTGATGACTTGGGAAACCCAAACATCACCATCATGCATAACATTTCTAAAGTAGTGTCCGCTGTAAGCGTGAAATTTTCTTATTGTTTTGCCGAGCTCGCGATCTAGCTCGTCGCTGTCCAAATCGCCTCTTGACGCAGCATCACAAACTGTTTCTAGAAACGCCAAAATACGGTTGACTGTCTCGGTGTCTTGCCCTGCTTCATCTTCGATCACGTTCAGTGCGAGGCCATGGTTGGCTCGCTGGCGGTCTATTTTTAGCAGGTCAGAGTTCCAGATGGCCAGATAACGCTCGAGGTTACGGCTTTTTTCTGGTTTTTTGATTGCACCATCAACAGACGTTTGGATATCGACTCTCCCCAATTCTGCAAATAAACCTCGTAAACGATGAGCGGCCGGGCCCAACGCTGCCTGCATGTTTTTGTCGGATCGATCAGCGGTAAATTCCAAGGCTTGAAGTCCCACCAGATCAGATGGCAGATGCAGGGCAGCCTGTCCGCGCGCTTTGAGTACAAAGCACCTGCTGATTCCCAAGCGACCCATGAACAGCCCCAGTTCAAAGATAACGTTGTCTCGTACCGCCTGCATGGACTGACTGCGCATGGTGACCAGGTCGTCAGCATTGAAGATGAAAATGGCAAAATCAAAGTTTTGCAGCGCTGCCACCAAGTCCATCAGCGTGAAGCTGGACGGTTGAAAAATACCCTGAGTCCAGACCGTCGGCTCAGAGTCAAACTCAATGCTGGTCTGTAATGCATAGGCAACGTTCAAAGCCTCTGCCGAGGATCCGATAAAAACTCGTGGTAGCTTTGAAGTGCTCATTTGGCGACAGGTGCCGGTATGTGCGGATGTGGGTCGTAGCCAACGACCTCAAAGTCTTCGTATTCATATTCAAAAATCGATGGCGGCTGTCGCTTGATATGCAGTGTTGGGTACGGTCTGGGTGAGCGGGACAACTGTAGGGCTGTCTGCACCATGTGGTTGCTATAAATGTGGCAATCGCCGCCTGTCCAGACAAAGTCGCCCACGTCAAGGTCGCATTGCTGCGCCACCATGTGCGTCAGCAGCGCATAGCTGGCAATATTGAAGGGCACACCCAGGAAAATATCAGCGCTGCGCTGGTAGAGTTGGCAGCTCAGTTGGCCTTTGCCACCTGGTGCAGTTGCCGGGGCCACATAGAACTGAAAAAACGCATGGCAAGGCATCAGCGCCATCTTGCTCAGGTCTGCCACGTTCCACGCACTGACGATGATGCGGCGCGAATCAGGGTTGGTTTTCAGGGTCTTGATGACGTCAGTGATCTGGTCAATGTGCCCACCATCCGGCGTGGGCCAACTGCGCCACTGCACGCCATACACAGGACCCAGATCACCATCAGCACGAGCCCACTCGTCCCAGATCGTTACGCCGCGATCTTTCAGCCAGTTGTTGTCGCTTGACCCCTGCAAAAACCACAGCAGCTCATGCACGATGGACTTGAGGTGAACCTTTTTGGTTGTGACGAGGGGAAAGCCTTGCTTCAAGTCAAACCGCATTTGGTAGCCAAACACGCTTTTGGTACCAGTGCCAGTGCGGTCAGCTTTGAACACGCCATGCGTGTCCACGTGGCGCATGAAGTCTTCGTATTGGGAGGAGTTGGGTTGAGTCATGAACAAACCGGGGTAGATATCAGGCAGTCGGGGTGATCTACAACGAGATCCTAGCGGGAATTATGCCCTTACCACCCGCCCTGGATTCATGACACCCAGCGGGTCTAGTGCCTGCTTGATGGCGCGCATCATGCCAAGAGCCACCGGCGATTTGTGCTGTTCCAGCTTGTCGAGCTTCAGGCTGCCCACGCCGTGTTCGGCAGAGATTGATCCATCAAAATTTGCCACAGAGTCATAGACGATGGTGTTGACTTGCGCTTCACTGTCACGCAAAAAAGCCTTGCTGTCTCCATCAGCAGGCGCTTGCACGTTGTAGTGCAAATTGCCGTCGCCCAGGTGGCCAAAATTGACCAGCCGCACGCCGGGTATTGCCGCCTCCAGCAGCGCATCCGTTGTCGCTACAAATTCTGGGATGCGAGATACAGCAACCGAGATGTCGTGTTTGATGTTCAAGCCTTCCTCAGCCTGCGCCAGCGGAATGCTTTCGCGGATGTGCCAGAGCTGATTCGCCTGGGTCAGGTTTTCAGCGACCACAGCATCTTGCACACAGCCGTCTTCAAAAGCGGTTTCCAATAATTTTTCAAACTGCTCGCGCGCATGGGTCTCGCTCTCGTGATCCGAATTCTCCAACAACACACAAAACGGCGCGTCTTGCCAAAGCGGTACACGCTGCTGCGGGTAGTGTTTGGCCACCAGGCTCAATGCAAACTGACCCATCACTTCAAAGCCCGTCAGCCCTGCGCCCAAATGTTTGTGCGCCAGACCCAGCAACGTCACGGCATGCTGCATTGACGGTACGGCTGCCCAGGCTGTCAGCCTTGCGGCAGGCAGGGGGTAAAGCTTGAGCGTGGCGGCGGTGATGATGCCCAGCGTGCCTTCACTGCCGACAAACAAATCACGCAGGTCGTAACCAGTGTTGTCTTTGCGCAGGCCGCTCAGGCCGTGCCAAATGTCGCCTTGTGCCGTCACCACTTCCAGGCCCAGGCACAAGTCACGGGCATTGCCGTAGCGCACCACCTGCGTGCCGCCCGCATTGGTGGCCAAGTTGCCGCCAATCGTGCAACTGCCTTCAGCAGCCAGACTCAGCGGGAATAAAAAGCCGGCTTTTTCTGCGGTGTCTTGCAGGGTTTGCAAAATACAGCCTGCATCGACCGTCATGGTCAGGTTGGCGGCATCCATGCTGCGCACGGTGTTCAGGCGCTGCAAACTCAGCACCACTTGTTGGCCTGATTCGTCAGGAATCGAGCCGCCCACCAGCCCGGTGTTGCCGCCCTGGGTGACGATGCTGACGCTGCACTCTGCGCAGGCTTTGACAACAGCGGCGACCTCGGTTGTGTTGGCAGGCCGCACCACAGCCAGTGCCTTGCCGCGTGAGCGCTTGCGCCAGTCCAGCTCGTAGGCTGACAAGTCGCCATCGACCAATACATTGGCTCGACCAACGATGGTTTGTAATTGGCTAATCATGACTAGTAGCTACCTTTTGGCAGTTTGGCAATGCCCTTGAACCTGATCTTCACATGCAGCGAGCAGGCCGTGAACAACACCAGGCACAGCACCACTTCGATCATGGCCAGATAGTTGCCAGGCGGTTTGTCGCTCCAGGCGCGCACCGCGCCTTCAGTAAAGTACAGCCACACCAGCAGGCTGAGCCAGCGGTAGGTGTACATGCGGTTTTTCATCACACCGGCCAGTGGCAAGATCAGCGGCAAGACCTTGAGCGCAAGCAGCGAACCGCCGGGGCGGATGGGTGCCAGCACCATTTCCCACAACACGCCCAGCACGATCAGGCCAAAAAGGCTGGTAGCGGCAGTCCAGCGGATGGCTTCAATTTGATTTTCTTTGTTCATTTCGGGAAAAGTAAGGGCGGGCGGTTGCTTGAGGCATGATACCGGGGATGAATTTTCAACAACGATTGCAAGTCTTTTGGACAGACCTGTCGCACTTCCCCTGGCGTGACACGCTGCTGACGCTGCGTGACCGTTTCCGCGAAGACCACATGGGCCTGACGGCGAGTAGCCTGACCTTCACCACGTCAATTGCGCTGGTACCCTTTTTTACCGTAGCGTTGGCGGTGTTCACCGCCTTCCCGATGTTTTCAAAAATGCAGGGCGCCCTGCAAGGCTGGTTGATTGAAAGCCTGATACCTGACAACATCGCCCGCCAGGTACTGGGTTATCTGACCCAGTTCAGCCGGCAAGCCAACAAACTGGGCGTGGCGGGTTTGGGGGTTTTGCTGGTCACTGCAATTGCGCTGATTTTGACAATTGACCGCACGTTGAACGGTATCTGGCGAGTTAAAAAAACGCGCCCGTTTACCCAGCGCGTGCTGATTTACTGGTCAGCCATTACCTTGGGGCCTGTGCTGTTGGGGGCTAGCCTGGCGCTGACTGCAGCGGTTGTTTCAACCACCAGCGGGCTGGTGGGCACACTGCCATTTAGCCTGCGGTTTTTGCTCAGTACGTTTCAGTTTCTGCTGGTCGCGGCCGGTCTGGCTGCGCTTTACCGCTATGTGCCCAACACCTATGTGAAATGGACGCACGCATGGGTCGGGGGTGTTTTTGCGGCGGCGGGTATTGAGCTGGCTAAAAAGGCACTTGCCTTGTACCTGAGCAAAGTACCCACCTATTCAATGATTTACGGCGCATTTGCGACTTTGCCGATTTTGCTTGTCTGGATTTATCTGGCTTGGGTCATTGTACTGATGGGTGCGGTCATTGCAGCCTACCTGCCCAGCCTGCTGGCAGGCGTAGCCAGACGCGGTGGCGGGCATGGCTGGCAATTTCAGCTGGCTATAGAGGTCTTGCAGCGTTTAAGCACTCTGAGGCGAACCACCCAGCTTGGTTGCAGCGCGTCCAGCCTGGCACAGACCCTGCAAATTGATGTGCTGCAACTGGAGCCGATTCTGGAAACTCTGACAGAACTGGACTGGGTCGGGCAACTGGTCCCCAATACAGATGCTGGTGCTGATGAAGAGTCAAACTACATCCTGCTGGCAGACCCTGACCAGACCTTGCTGGAGCCATTGATGCAGCGGCTGCTATTGGACAAAACGGATTCGACCCTCCCGCTGTGGGCGGCGGGGCAGTGGTCACATTTGAAGCTGAGACAGGTTTTATAGCCACAGGCGAGTACGACGCTATATTTTTGATAGCTGCTCGCGCATATATCTATTGGTCTGGAGGCCAAAAAGACCTGATTAGATACCTGCCTCAGACAAACTTGACATTGCTTGAGAGATGCTTAATACTGTATATATACACAGTTATTAACAGAGGTATCACCATGGCAATGAACCGAATCCAGTTCCAAGCAGGTCTTTCGATGCGCGACTTCCAAAGCCAGTACGGCACAGACCAGCAATGCGAGA
>JBASFP010000076.1:0-5708 GCA_049653085.1 Polaromonas sp. | reverse complement strand
AAAGGCGACCCGCAGTCTGGGCCGCTTCGCGGTTCCTTGAAAAAGCTGAAGGAGCCGGAAAATCTAGAAACTAGTCTGCTTCGCAGCCGTCGGACATCTAGATTTTTTAATCCGTCTCCTTCAGCTTTTTCAAGCCCAGCCAGGACGGGATTTGGGGAGATGAGTTCGGGTTCGGGGAGCCTGCAAGCGCGAAGCGCTTGCAGGCGACTCTGTGTTTATCTTTTTCTCCCAACCCGTCCTGGCTGGGCTGAGGAGCGCAGAAGGTAGCAGATCAAAATTTTTAGATGTCCGGCGGCGGCGATAGACGGGAAAAATCGATATGGCTTTGGTACATTAGTATCGATTCATTTTCAAAAGGGCGCTTGTATCATGAGCCGCATTATTCGACTTGCTACGACTGTGGTTGCTACGCTAATTCTGACGGCGTGCTTGGTGCCTGAGAAGTTCGAGGCATCTGTCAACTTCAAACCTGATGGCAACTACACGTATAAGTACGAAGGTACTGCTGTTCATTTTCTGGCTGCGATGGCTATCAAGGAAAAAGGTAGTCTTCCCGAAAAGGATGAAACGGGTTTAAAGCGCGAGGCCGAAAAAGCAGCCAAGCAGCCTGGCATCAAGAAGATGGCATATTTGGGTGATGGTCGATTTGACGTTCGTATCGACCAGGATATCAAGGTTGGTCAGCAGACCAACACCCTGAAGACTTTCTCCATCACTCGCGACAAGGACGGTATCTTTACGGTGGCCTCACCGGCAATGAAGGACAAGGATCGTGACCAGCTCAAGTCAGTTGGTATCAAGGTAAATGGTAAAGCTCAAGTTTTCTTGCCTAGCAATGCCAAAGTCATTTCGCACAATGCCAGTGGCACGCCCGGCTTGTTCTCCAAGTCTTACACGTGGAACGTCGGGGGCGTAGCTGATAAGCCAGCAATTGTCTTCACTCTGCCTCAATAAGCCCAATCTTTGCCAGACTGACCCAGTCAAACAGTCAGTGCAATCTAAGAATTTAGAAAGTCACTATGTCTAACGATATCAGTTCAACGCCTGCTCCAAAATTTGTTACCCCCGAACAAACGGCGATTGATTCTTCAACCAAGCTGCATAGCCTAGACGATATGCTTGCGAGCTTTGACCCAAAGCACCATGGTGGTGAAGCGATGGCTTTTTTACCAGCCGGGCGTGAGGTAATTCCCACGGTTTGATGCTGAAAGCTAATCGAGGCCCGATTCCAATTAAATCCCTTACCAACTAAATGCGCACATTGCGCAACCAACTTCCTGGCCTGCGGCTGTGATGAAAACATGACACCACGACAAGTTCAGATCCTGAAGCGTCATAAATGATGGAGTAGGGGAACTTGCGAGCCGCTACATGTCTGAATTCAGCCTCAATTCGCGGGAATGTCAGCGGTGTACGCAAAGCGCGGGTGACTGCCGCATCAATTGCGCGGGCAAACTCAAAGCCTAATCCGGGTGAACGCGCCTCGTACCAAGCTTGAGCTTCTGGCCTGAAAACAGCTTTCATCAGTGCTGGCTTTTAAAGAGCAGGGCACGAACCTGATCCCACGGGATGCTGCTTGACGGATTGGCGCGATGATCCGACAGCCGCTGATGCAATACTTCACGCTCGTCAGGGGTGAGCTGTAGTTGATTGGGCGTTTCTTCGGCGATGCTGTCCCAGATGTCCTGAGCAAGCTCAATGCGCTCAGACACGGGCAGGGCGCGGAAGTTTAAAGCGGCGGTGTTCATGTGTTTAGGATAGCTCAAAGTCAATGGAGTCGTCTGAGTGGCAAGTCCAAAATCCGCTATTTCCGAACACTTGGCAAGGATTGATACCTTTTGCAGCGTTTCTGGTGTTTGTAGATTGATACGACTAGCTATTAATTTAGTAGCTGTTTGCGCCCAATTCTATTGGTCTAAAGCTCTAAAACACGACTAAAAAACGACGAGTTTCACCCGATTTTTATGCTTTCAGCCCTTCTTCGGCTTGCGATAGCTCCACCAAGGCAGCACGGTGTTCAGGCTCAATACTTTGCCGCTTTGCAAACCATCCACCCGATAGCCCGGCAGCTCATTCAGCGTGGTTTGCCAGTGGTTGCTTTGCAGTTCTTTGAGCAAAGCTGCTACCGGTGGCGAGGCCAGCTCTGACTTCAAACACACCAGGTGGTAGCGCTCTTGTGTCAGCGGTACAAAGCTCAGGCCTTTTTCAATTGCAGCCGTTTCAATGCCCAGGCCTGCATCAGCCGCGCCGCTGGCCACGGCTTGTGCTACGGCTGTGTGTGATGGCTCTTGGCTGTTGTAGCCTGCTACGTCAGGCGGGGTCAAGCCCGCGTTGGCCAGCAGTTCGTCCAGCAGCACGCGGGTGCCCGTGCCTTCTGCGCGGTTGATGTAGCGCACGTCAGGTCGTTTCAAATCTTGCAGGCTGGTGACTTGAAGCGGGTTGCCTTTGGCCACCATCAGCCCTTGGGTGCGCTGGGCAAAGCCGATCAGCTTGTGCAGACCGGGTTTGAGCAGGCTGCGGTAGGTGCGCGCCGCAACTGATTGGGCATGCGGCTGGTCGGTGGTGTGAAAGCCGGCCATCATGCAGCGCCCGGCGTTCAGTGCTGCAATCGCGTCAACGCTGCCCATGAAGCGGATGTCCAGATGCAAGCCCCTTGGCGCGGCTTGGTCACGCAGGGCCGACAGGGCCGTGTCGTGGCTGGCGTACAGCGTGAGCACATGGGCGCTGTCGTCAAAAGCTGTTGAAAAAGCGCGTTCAATGTCGCCGCGCAGCGCTTCAATTTGCGGGGCCAGCCGGGCCTGCGCCTGGCGCTCGGCCCACAGCAGCTTGTCGCCAAATTCGGTCAGCTTGGCGCGCTGGCCTTTGTCCCACACGATGAGCTCCTTGCCAAGCGTTTGCTCCCAGTCCTTCAGTGCGCCCCAGGCGTGGCGGTATGAAAAGCCAAGCAAACTGGCGGCCTTGCTGATCGAGCCCTGCGCACGCACCGCATGCAGCATGTCCATCAACGGGTTGCGGATCAATGCGTCTTTGCCGCGCTCAGGGGTCAGCAGGTAAGAGAGTTCGACTTTGTGCATGTTCGCGTTTGATTATCGTGACTTGACGCGCCTATGCAAACCCGTTCATAACTGGTGATTCCCGATGCGTGTACTCGGCATATCGCCTACGCTATCTGTCACACATCACACCCATGAACACCTTTACCGACAGCCTGAGCACGGCTTTTTTACTAATCACCTCGTTTAACGCCACGCTGGCTGACGTTGTGTTGCGCTCACTTGCCGTCAGCGCCACGGCTTGCTTGGTGGCATCCGGCCTGGGCTTGCTGCTCGGCGCCTGGCTGGGTGTGTCGCGCTTTAAGGGGCGCGGTGCGGTGCTGGCGCTGCTCAACACGGCTTTGGCTTTGCCGTCGGTGGTGGTGGGGCTGGTGGTGTACCTGCTGCTGTCACGCAGTGGGCCGCTGGGTTTTTTGGGTTGGTTGTTTTCATTCAAGGCGATGGTGCTGGCGCAAAGTATTCTGGTGCTGCCGGTGGTGATGGCCCTGGTGCGGCAGACGATTGAAGACGCTGACCGCAGTCATGGCGAGCAGTTTGCATCACTGGGTGCCCGGCCTTTCATGCGCAGCCTGATATTGCTGTGGGACGAGCGTTTTGCGTTGCTGACGGTGCTGATCGCCACTTTTGGCCGGGCTATTTCTGAAGTTGGCGCGGTCATGATTGTGGGCGGCAATATTGACGGCTTTACCCGGGTCATGACAACGTCCATCGCGCTGGAAACCAGCAAGGGCGATTTGCCGATGGCGCTGGCTTTGGGCATGGTGCTGCTGGGTGTGGTGCTGCTGCTCAATGCAGCGATTGGCCTGCTCAAGCTGTGGCGTGAACGGCTGGGTGACGTGCAGCCAGAGCGCGTGGTGGCGGCCACATGACAGTACTTTTCAATCTGCAATCCGCCGGTGTGCGTTTTGGCCAGGTACACGCCCTGGCAGACTGCTCAATGCACATCACAGCGGGTGAACGTGTGGCGCTTATTGGCTCGAACGGCAGCGGCAAAAGCACGCTGCTGCGCACGCTGCACGGCCTGCTAAAGCCTTCGGCTGGCTGCGTTGTAGTCGACGCATCCGCACGCCAGGCCATGCTGTTTCAACGCCCTTACATGCTGCGCGCCAGTGTGCAGAACAACATCGCCCTCAGTCTGTGGCTGCGCGGCACTGCCTGGAAGCAGGCCAGGCAAGAAGCGCTGGAAGCCCTGGAGCGTGTGGGCCTGGCTGACCTGGCTGCGCGCAATGCCAAAACACTCTCAGGCGGGCAGCAGCAGCGTGTCGCGCTGGCGCGCGCCTGGGCCTGCAAGCCAGCGGTTGTGCTGCTTGATGAGCCCACCTCCAGTCTGGACCCCGCCGCCAAACGCGAGGTTGAACGCCTGATGCACGAGTTTGCCGACAGCGGTATGACGCTGATTTTTAGCAGCCACAACCTGGGCCAGGTCAAGCGCCTGGCCAGCCGCGTGGTGTACCTCGAATATGGCCGGGTGGTGGCTGATTTACCAACCCATGACTTTTTCAACGGCCCGCTGCCCGCTGCAGCTGAAAACTTTCTCAAAGGAGAACTCGCATGATTTCAAAACCGCTTTTTTCACTGTCATTTAAGGCTTTAGCCCTTATTTTATATGCGCAAGCAGCTACTGTTTCAATAGCACAAACAAACCCCATCGTGATGGCTTCCACCACCTCGACCGAGCAGTCTGGGCTGTTTACCTATCTGTTGCCAGAGTTCAAAAAGGCCACCAGCATTGATGTGAAAGTGGTGGCTGTGGGCACAGGCCAGGCCATCGACATGGGCCGCCGGGGCGATGCCGATGTGCTGTTTGTGCACGACCAGGTGGCAGAAGAAAAAGTCGTGGCCGAGGGCTTTGCCATCAAACGCTTTCCCGTCATGTACAACGACTTTGTGCTGATTGGCCCGGCGGCTGACCCGGCTAAAACCAAAGGCAAAGACATTGCCGATGCCCTGAAAAAGCTCAGCGCCAGCAATGCCAACTTCGTCTCGCGCGGCGACAAAAGCGGTACCCACGCAGCCGAGCTGCGCTACTGGAAGACCGCTGGCATCGACACGCCATCAGACAAACCCGCTTTCGCCAACTACAAAGCCTGCGGCTGTGGCATGGGCCCTGCGCTGAACATTGCTGCCAGCAGCGGCGGCTATGTGCTGACTGACAGGGGCACCTGGCTGTCGTTCAAAAACCGTGCAGACCTGACGATTCTGGTCGAAGGCGACACACGGCTGTTTAACCAGTACGGCGTGATGGTCGTCAACCCAGCCAAGCACCCCCAGACCAAAGTGGCCGAGGCGCAAAAGTTTGTCGACTGGGTCACATCGCCAGCGGGGCAGGGCGTGATTGCGGGCTACAAGATTGGCGGCGAGCAGCTGTTTTTCCCTAACGCTGTGAAGTGATAGGTTTATAAATTGACTGAAAAGCGGCTGAAAAGCGCCTGGTGTTCGCATAAGGCCGGTTTTT
This sequence comes from Polaromonas sp., assembly GCA_049653085.1. Classification (GTDB taxonomy): domain Bacteria; phylum Pseudomonadota; class Gammaproteobacteria; order Burkholderiales; family Burkholderiaceae_C; genus Polaromonas. The sequence goes on along the minus strand of JBASFP010000076.1, from coordinate 200 downwards.
GGGCCATTTTCAGGTATCAAATCGCCTGATTAGATACCTGCCTCAGACAAACTTGACATTGCTTGAGAGATGTTTAATACTGTATATATACACAGTTATTAACAGAGGTATCACCATGGCAATGAACCGAATCCAGTTCCAAGCAGGTCTTTCGATGCGCGACTTCCAAAGCCAGTACGGCACAGACCAGCAATGCGAGA
>JBASFP010000075.1:0-32151 GCA_049653085.1 Polaromonas sp. | reverse complement strand
CGTATCGGTTTAACAGGCGATTTGACTTGGCAGCCATGGTGCCTCGACTGCTTCGCGCTGCTGTGACTACAAAACCTCTTCCTCTGAGCATCCTACGCCTGTCTGAGGCAGGTATCTAATCAGGTGAGTTTGTACCTGGTGGGGCGGCTGTGCGGTGTGGCTGCAGCAGAAAGAACGGCGCTACAGATGGCGTATCGTTGGCACGCCGAGGCGTTGACACTCAATACGTGAGCGATTCATGGGTCGTTTTACACTATCATTTAGGCCTAAAGACCAATCAATACGGGCGCAAGCAGCTCACTAATTTATAGCAAATAAATCTACCCCATGTCACCTGTCAAAGCCCCTATTCACGTCGTATTTGCCTTGCTGCCCAGCAGTCTGGTGCTCGACTGGGCGGGTCCGGCAGAGGCGCTGCGCATTGCCAACCAACTGCTAGCGGCGCAGGGCTTACTCGCACCGTTTGCCTTGCACTTCACGGGGCCTGATGCTGAAGCGGCGACCTCTGTCGGCGTGCATTTATCAGGGCTCGCGGCGCTGCCTAAAGATTTGCCCAGCCCCGCCTGGCTGGTGCTGGTTGGCCAGCCGGGCAACGCGGTAGCCATCACGTCCGAGCCAGCGCGCGCCCTGCTGCACTGGTTGCACGGTTTGCGCCTGAAAACCGGGCAACTGGAACTGGTCACGGTGTGCGCGGGCGCGGTACTGGCGGCGCATGCGGGCTTGCTCAAAGGCAGGCGTGTGACCACTCACCATCACCACCTGCAAGAGTTGCAAAGCATTGAACCGCAATGTGAAGTCGTCAGCAACCGCGTGTTTGTAGAAGACGGACCGGTGCATAGCAGCGCGGGTGTCACCACCGGCATGGACTTGACGCTGCATTTGATCGCCCGGCATTGCGGCCCGGCCATCGCCGCGCAGGTGGCACAAACCATGGTCATGCCGCTGCGCCGGGGGCCGCATGACCCAGAGCTGTCACCCTTTTTAGACCACCGTCACCATCTGCACCCTGCCCTGCACCGGGTGCAAGACGCCGTCAGCCAGCAGCCCGCACACGACTGGAACCTGGCCGCCATGGCTGAGGTGGCGCACACCTCGCCCCGGCATTTGACGCGGCTGTTTACCGAGCACGCTGGCATTGCACCGCTCTACTTTCTGCGTAGCATCCGTCTGGCAACAGCGCAAGTTGCGCTCAAAGCTGGCCACAATGTGAGCCGCGCTGCCGAGGTGGCGGGTTTTACATCAGACACGCAACTGCGCCGAGCCTGGCAACAGTTTGGACTGACGGGTACGCCGTCACAGGCCGCAGACTCGCGATGAAGTAGAAATCAGGGCAATCCCCACACCGTGCGCAATTGCGACAGCGTGGCAATGATAGCAGGGTCGTGCTCTGCTGGTTTTGGGTAAATAAAACAAAGCAGGGCAGTCGCCCGTGTATGCGGCCAAATGACCACTTCATCGCGCTCGCTGGCGGGCAATGCAATGTCTTCCCGCAGCAGCGCCAGCCCTACACCCGCCCTGACCAGACCTTGTGGTGAGGCTGCTTCGTCGAGCTCTACCGCAATGTGCGGCGTTAAGCCTTGCCTGGCAAACAGGTCTTTGAGCAGGGTTTGCGCATGATGTTGCGGCGGCGAGCCGATCCAGGGCATTTCGGCAATCTCGCGCCAGCCCGCATGAAGAAGCTTTTGGCGATATGAAAACGGCCCGACGATACGGTATTGCAGCGTTTGCAAGGGAATGCCTAAAACCTCCCTGGGGACGTTCGGGCCAATGTAAAACGACGCTGCCAGTGCGTTGGTGGCAACCAGTTCGCGCAGTTCCTCAGCGTGACCCTGGCGTGTTTTGATGTCTAGCAGTGGCAATGCGTTGACCAGCGAATTAAGCAATGTACCCAAGCGCAGGGAATCAGGATCCCCAACAGTCCCGATCACCAGCGTGCCCGTCACCTTGCCTTTCATCTCACGCGCTTTGCCTTGCAATGAACCCACCAAACCCAAGAGCTGTTCTGCATCGCCCAGCATCAGCTCACCCGCCCGCGTCAGCACAATGCCGCCGGGCCGCCTGTCAAACACGGTGATGCCCAGCTCCTCCTCCAATGCCTTGATTTGCGCGGTAACGGCAGGCTGGGTAACGTGCAGTACGTCTGCTGCGCGCGTGAGGTTGCCCAATTTGGCAACCGTCACAAAGGCGCGGAGCTGGTAGATTTCCATACGTGAAGGTCTTATGCGTCCAGAAACCGGATTTGTATCGGGTCAAGACCCAAGCGCACGCGAAACCCCAGCGGAAACATGGTCAAACCCAGTTGGTGCGGCTGGTCAGCCAGCAGGCAAATGCCGCCAACTTGCACCTTGTAGCGCGAAAATCTGCCGCTGAATTCAGCACTCACAATGCGTCCGTCAAGCCATACACAAGACCCGTCAACCTGCTCATCTCCCACTTTCAAGGCGATTTGATGCGGACGGATTGCCATGCACACTGCCCCCGTTTTAGGCACAGCGTGCGGCGTGCGCGAAAAATCGAGTGTCTCCAGCCCGTCGGCCTTGAACCGAATCGTCTCATCCGTGACCTGTGTGATGACCCCATCAATCATGTTTGCCATGCCGATAAAACGCGCCACAAAGCGATTGACCGGGTAGTCATAAAGCCCTGTGGGCGTGCCTGTTTGCTGGAGCAGACCGCCATCGAGCACGGCCATTTTGTCGGCGGTGGCCATAGCCTCTTCCTGGTCGTGAGTGACAAACAAGGTGGTAAGTCCCAGGCTTCTTTGAAGATTTTTCAACTCATTGCGCATTTGCGTGCGCAGTTGTGCGTCCAGGTTGGACAGCGGCTCGTCGAGCAATAAAACTTGCGGTTCGACAACGATGGTTCTTGCCAGTGCCACCCGCTGTTGCTGGCCACCTGAAAGCGTAGTGGGGCTGCGCTGTGCAAAGTTACCAAGACCAACCAGGTCAAGCACGGCATCGACTTTATAAGTCACCTCGCGCTTGGACAGTCGCTGTTCGTGCAGGCCGAAGGCCACGTTCTGGCCTACTGTCAGGTGCGGCCACAGGGCATAGTTTTGAAACACCATGCCCACATTGCGCAGATGTGGCGGCTGGGTGCTGATGTCAATGCCATCTATTTGTATCACCCCCTTTTGATGCGCGTGAAATCCTGCGATCAGTCTTAGAAGACTGGTTTTTCCTGAGCCGCTGGGGCCTATCAAGGCAAAGAACTCACCGGGTTCAACATGCAGATTGATGTCGCGCAGCACTTCCACCGAGCCATAACCAAGCGACAGGCTTTTGACCGAAACACTGACTTTTTTAAAATTTTTCATCCGCCTGGCCCGCACAAAGTTGTGCAACAGGCGATTTTGCATGAAAGCCCTGTGAACCCATGGGGCCAACACAGGTCTTGAGCGCATCAAAGCCTAAGTTTGTGAGTCTCATGCCTTGACTTGCTTGACTTGATTTAGTCCGGGCCGAATCAATGGGTTAAAAATCTCACCTGGTTAGGCTCAATCCCGAGCCGCACTTCAGCCCCGGTGGGAAACATTTCCAGACCCGAATAATGTGGCTGGTCGGCCAACATGGCAACCTCACCCACGCGCACACGATACCGCGCAAACTCACCCAAAAACTCGGCACTGTCCACCTTGCCATCGACCCACACACGCGATGGGTCTTTGTGCTCGTCGCGCACCCTGATGGCCACTTGATGCGGCCTGAAAACCATGGTGGCAGCACCAGGCTTGGGGTTGGAATCCAGAATTTTCGGAAACGTCAGTGACCCCAGACCTTGCGCCTGAAACTTCAACGTCTCGCCATTGACCACGGTGATCTCACCTGCCACCTGATTGGCCGTGCCGACAAAGCCCGCCACAAACATATTGCTCGGAAAGTCAAACAACCCCGCAGCCGTGCCAATCTGTTGAAGAATGCCTTTGTCCAGCACAGCCATGCGGTCTGCGGTGGTCATAGCCTCTTCTTGGTCGTGCGTGACGAAAATGGTGGTGATACCTAAAGTGCGTTGCAGATTTTTAAGCTCTTCGCGCATTTGCACACGCAGCTGCTTGTCCAGGTTAGACAAAGGCTCGTCTAGCAACAGAACCTGCGGCTCAATCACAATGGTGCGCGCCAAGGCCACTCGCTGCTGCTGGCCGCCCGACAGCATGGACGGGCGGCGTTTGGCGTATTGCAACAAGCCCACCAGATTCAAGGCGTCTTCAACTTTTTGTTGAATCGCCAGCTTGTCGAGCTTTCTTTCAACCAGACCAAAAGCCACGTTGTCCCACACCGTCATGTGCGGCCACAAGGCGTAGTTTTGAAACACCATGCCCACATTGCGCAGGTGCGGCGGTGTGCCAGTCACGTCTTTGCCGTCAATCAGCAAGACGCCTTTTTGATGCTGGTTAAAGCCGGCAATCAGCCGCAGCAGTGTTGACTTGCCCGAGCCGCTGGGCCCGAGCAAGGCAAAAAATTCGCCTGGCTCAATCGTTAATGTGATGTCTTTGAGGACTTCGGTTTTACCGTAACTCAGTGACAGGTTGCGTGCCACCACGCCTACTTTTTTCAGGGGTTTCAACATGTGTTTCTCTCGTTTATTCAGCGTTGCGGGTGGTGGTGCGAGCGGCGCTGCGCTCAGCCATCCAATAAGACAAGTACGTGCCCAGCGCGACTACGACCACGGCAATCACACCGAGTGCAGCGCCAGGGCCGCGGCCAGAGATGCTTTGCATATAAAGATAAATGCCGTAGCTCATGGGCGCGTTGGTTTCAGTCGTGGTCAGCATGATGGTGGCCGACAGCTCCACAGCAGCGGTGATAAAGCTGGTCACAAACCCGGCCAAAATGCCGCCCGCCATCAGCGGCACCACAATGCGCCTGATCGTGCTCATGCGGCTGGCACCCAGGCTTTGCGCCGATTCTTCCAGCGAAATATGCACCTGCTGCAAGGCTGCGTAGCATGACCGCAGCGCATAGGGCAGGCGGCGCACCGCGTAAGCAATCATGATCAGCACCCAGGTCGATGTGAGCGGTGTGTCGGTAAAAGGCACTTCCATGCCTTTAAAAATGCGCAGGTAGCCAATGGCCAGGACCAGCCCAGGAATAGCTAGGGCGATGGATGAAGCCCAGTCAAGCCACTGGCGTGCAGGCAGCTTGGTGCGCAAAATCAGGTAGGCAATCGCAGTGCCAATGATCACATCCAGCGTGGCAGCCAGGCCGCAATACAGCAGCGTGTTGCTGATCATCTTGCTGGAGTCGCCAAACACGGTGACGTAATGGTCCAGCGTGTAGGCATCGGGCAGCACTGAAAAGCTCCAGACTTTGGCCAGGCTCATCAGCAAAATACCGACGTGCGGAGACAGCACCACGATCAATACCAAACCAATCCAGAAATAAGCCACTGCGGTTTGCCAGGCGGTGAGCTGACGCTTTTGAAGGCTGTTGCCACCTTTTTGCAGGGTGGAGTAATCGCGCCCTTTCATGACCCGTGCGGCCATCCACATCGCCAAAATGGAGAAGGTAATCAAGATCACGCTTATGACATAACCCAGCGGGTCGTCTACGCCTACCGAGGTGATGCGCAGGTACGCTTGCGGTGCCAGCATGTTGGTCACGCCCATCACCAGCGGCGTGCCCAGGTCGTCAAAGACCTTGACGAAAACCAGCGACGCGCCCGCCAGAAAACCCGGCATGGCCAGCGGGAAAATCACCCGGCGAAACAAACGAAAACCGGTGCAACCCAAGCTTTGTGCCGACTCTTCCATGGCGCCATCAATGTTGCGCAGTGAGGCCACGAGGTTGAGCAAAATAAAGGGGAAGTAGTGGATGCTTTCAACAAAAATAACGCCCGTCAGCCCCTCCATGATGGGCACGGTAAACCCAAACCATTGGTTGAGCAACAAATTGACAGAGCCATTACGACCAAAAATCAATTGCAGCGCCACTGCACCCACAAATGGCGGCATGATCAGCGGTAATACGCCTAGGGTTTGAATCAGCAGCGCCCCACGAAACTCAAAACGCACCGTCAGATACGCTAACGGAATCGCTATCAGTGACGCAAACACCACTGACATCAAGGCCACCACCAAGCTGTTGACAAACGACTCTTTCAGCAATGACTGCCCAAAGAAATTCATAAAGTGGCCAAAGGTCAGCTTGCCTTCTTCCGTCACAAACGCGGTGTAAATGACCGACGCGACGGGTGCTAGTAAAAACAGGGTTAAAAATGCCAGAATAATGGTGCCTGCAATCCAGGCGCCGATACCGCCAGGTAAGTGCAAACGACGGGATTGCGCGGGCCCGCTTGGCGGGCTCAGGGTAGTGGTTGTCATGTGCTGGCTTTACTTGATCAAGGCCGATGCCTGGTTCGCGAGTTCTTCAGCACGTGCGTAATTGGCTTTCGATTTGGAGCTCCACAGCTCTTCTAGACCCGTCAACTGCTTGGCAATGGCCACGTCTTTCTTGTTTTTACGGAACAGTTCTAAAAACTGTTTGTCGTTCACGTTTTTTTCGTCAACCAATGGTGAATACGCAAAGTTACGCGCCTGCTTGATCAGATCAGCCGCATTGGCAGTGGGCTTGGCAGCCAGCTTGCGCTCGGCGGCATGTATTGCTTTGGTCGCCGCTTGCAGCTCTTTCAAACGAAAGGTAATGGTCTGGTCAAAGAGGCTGACTACCAGTGCATAGCGCAGTTCAGACAGCTCGGAGTCAAACTTCACTTTTGATTTGCGGGCAATCTCGTAAATGTTAGGATAGTTGGCGGGCACTTTCAAACCTGCCGATGCGTATGGCAAAACGGGCATACGGCTGATTTTTGGGTCAAACAACAATTCCTGGCCGTCATTTGACAAGGTGTAGGCCATGAATTTGAGGGCTTCAGGTGCGTTTTTGCCGCCTGCCACCATGGCAATGCTAGCGGGCACGACTGAAGTAACACTGGGGTAAACAAAATCTACCGGGAAGCCGGAAGACTTGGCTGCAAGTCCCAGGAAATCAATCACCAAACCAATACCAAACTGCCCGTTGTTCACGCCATCGGGTACACCAAAGCTTCGCTCGGTGACTGCCGCACAGTTACCACCAATTTGTAGCAACTGCGTCCAGCCCTTTTCCCAGCCTTCGCCTTGCAAAACGGTTTCGACAGTCAGATGCGTCGTGCCTGAGCGCGATGGTGATGACACGCCGACATGGCCAAAGTAAATGCCTTTGGCCAGGTCAGCCCATTCTTTCGGCGCAGGCAACTTGTTGGCCGCCATGTAGCGTGTGTTGGTCATGATGCCGTAACCCGACAAGGCTTGACCAAAATAGTAGCCTTCCGGATCATTCATGGGATACGTCCCAATCATTTTTGGAACGGACGGGTTGGCCGCCTCAAGTGCTTTTTGCAGCAGCTTGTCACGCGCTAACACTTCAAAGGCCACCACGTCAGACGACCAGAAGACATCAGGGCGCTGACCCAGAGCAGTTTCACGGATGTAGGGAATACTGGCGGTGCCGCTCTTGTTCAAAATCTCCAGCTTGATAGTCGGGTTTTTTGCCTCAAAGGCTTTTTTGTAGGCGTCCGTTAATTCTTTTGGGAAAGACGTGATGACACTGACTGTGCCTGCTTGAACCAGGCTTGAGATGGCCAGCACAACTACCGTTAGGGTCAATTTCAGGGGTTTCATTTGCATGGCTGTCTCCAATATGTTGTTGATGTGCGAGAGCTTACGCAGGAACGCGTTTTGTTTCCAATCACACTTTTTGATGCTGCCCATCAGTCAAACCGTGACTCGGGAATACCCTAAAACTTTTTCACAGTTTTTTTGTTGGTGTACTACATAGGTCAGCCAAGCAAAGTGGCCTACGTGATACAACAGGCATACCCATTTAATACCTATTTGCTACAAAAATACTAGCTGCTTGCGCCCGATTTAATGGGTCGCTGGACATTTTTGATAATTTGTATCAAACTGTGCCTTTTCCACAATGCAACGGAACAACCATGCCAGTCATCGCAGTCGTCAACCGCAAAGGGGGCAGTGGCAAAAGCACGCTGGCCGCGCACATGGCGGCGTGGTGCGCTTTGCAGGGCAGCTCAGTCATGCTGGGCGATGTGGACCGCCAGCAGTCGGCACGCGCCTGGCTCAAACGCCGTGACGGGGCGCTACCCGCCATCGCACCTTGGGCGGTGGACCAAAAAAACATGCTGCGCGTGCCCACCGGCATCACCCATGTGGTGCTGGACACGCCCGGCGGCATGCACGGCTTTGAGCTGGCTCGGGTGGTGATGTTTGCGGACGCCATCATCATGCCGGTGTGCAATTCGATGTTTGACCGCGAATCTGCAGCCGCCTGCCATGCCGAGCTGATGAGCCTGCCGCGCGTGGCCAGTGGCCGCTGCAAACTGGTCATCGTTGGCATGCGGCTGGATGCCCGCACCAACGCCGCGCAAACGCTGCGCGAATGGTCTGAAGGCCTAGGCGTGCCGTATCTGGGGGCGCTGCGTGAAACCCAGCTCTACGTGCGCAGCCTGGAGCGCGGCATGACGATTTTTGATTTGCCCGCCGCTGCCGCCGCCACTGATTTGCAGCAGTGGGACCCGATACTGGACTGGCTCAAACCGCTGCTGTACCCGCCGCAAGCCGCCAACGATGCGTCACCCAGCCAGCCGATGGCCGCCATCAAGCCAAATCCAGTCAAGTCGGTCTTGACCTCAATTGCTAAAACTGCCACGCCGCAAGCCGCGCCCAACCGCCTGGGCTCGTCATTGCCCAACAGCTTGATGCCAGCACAAGAGTCGATGATTCACGGTGCGCGTTTGTCAGTTTTAGGGTCGAGCCGGCCCAATACAGCGCCGGTGATGGCCAATGGCAAACCCGCCTTGAGCCGCAATGTCAACTCGTCAGATGGTTTGCAGATACCGCAGTTTTTAAAACGTGCGCCTAATTGACTTTTTCCGTTCGGGCTGAGCTTGTCAAAGGGTTCAGGGTGAACGGTACAACCAACGATCTTGGTTCAACTGAATTCGCGCCGCAGCAGGGCGACACGCTGCGCTACCAGGTCTAAATCAGCCGCATCACTGGCATGCGCCAGGTACTGCTCTAGGTCAGGCACGGCGCGCGCTGCCTGGCCTTGCACCGCCCAGGCCAGCCCACGGTCGCGGTACTCGGCCCAGGCGTCGGGGTGCAGCACGATGAGGCGATCCACCACGGCAATCAGGCGTGGCCAATCTTCTTGTGTGCGGTGAATTTCTTTCAGGTTGTGCAGCATGCGGCTGATGATGTCGCGTGGCGGCGCTGACTGCAAATACAGGCCAATCGGTGTGTCGTAGTCACTGTCGCCATCGGCGTCAGCCAGGCGGCGCTGGCGATAGGGCTCCAGCCGCTCTGACAGCTCTTCCCGGCTCAATGACTGCCCGGTAAACGGGTCAATCACCACCTGGCCTTTGGGCAAATTGACCTTGACCATGAAATGCCCCGGAAACGCCACACCGCGTGCATTCAAACCCAGGCTGCTGGCCAGCTCAAGCCACAGCACCGCCAGGCTGATGGGGATGCCGCGCCGGGTTTTGAGCATCACGTTGATGTAGCTGTTGTCTGGGTCGTAAAAATTGTTCAGGTTGCCACCAAAACCCAGGTCACGAAAAAAGAACTGATTAAGCAAGCGCAGCTTTTGCAAGGCTGATGCGTCCGCTGGCAAGCGGCGCTTCAAGCGTGCCTGCAACTGATCAACATCGCTCAAAATTTGTTGTACGTCCAGCTCGGGGTATTCGTCTTGCGCCAGGCTGATGGCGGCCTCCAGCAGCGGGAAATGCGCGTCGCTTTGCACCAGGCTGGCGAAGTATTCAAGTGCAGAAGGCGTTTGCAGATTTAATGGCATGGCCCTACTTTCTCATAAATCCAGCTTGAGGTCATCCTTGGTTTTTTTAACGCCGCATCAATTTGCGCAGCTTCAAACCCGCCGCCCAAAGCGCTACAAAATACATAGCTGCCCCCGCCGATATAACGGCGGCTAGCAGTCCAATTCGTTGTAAATAAGCGGCTTTCAGGCCAACCCAGCTCACCGCACCTGCCGACCACAGCAAAAACACCGCCAGCAGCGCGCTGGCCGCCACCACCTGCAAAATAAACACGCCCCAGCCCGGCGCAGGCTTATAGCTGCCGCGCTTGATCAGTCCCAGCAGCAGCCAAAGCGCGTTGATGAGCGCGCCAATACCAATGGCGAGTGCTAAGCCCGCGTGTTGAAAATACGGCACAAACAGCTGATTTAAAAGCTGGGTGATGACCAGCACCACAATCGCAATGCGCACTGGAGTCTTCACATCCTGGCTGGCGTAAAAGCCAGGCGCCAATACCTTGATGGCAACCAGCCCGATCAGCCCCGCACCGTAGCCCATCAGCGCCGTGGTGGTCTGCGCCACGTCACGGTCAGTAAATGCGCCGTAGTGATACAGCGTGGCCACCAGCGGCTGCGCAAAAGTGAGCAGCGCCACCGCACACGGCAAGCCCAGCAGCAGCACAATGCGCAGGCCCCAGTCCAGCATGTTGGAGTATTTTTCTGCATCATTGGCGGCCTTGGCAGCGGCCAGTTGCGGCATCAGCACCACGCCAATCGCCACACCCAGCATGGCGGTTGGGAACTCCATCAGGCGGTCTGCATAAGTCAGCCAGCTCACGCTGCCGGGCGTGAGGTGCGAGGCTATTTGCGTGTTGATCAGCAGCGAGATTTGCGCCACGCTCACGCCCAGCAGTGCAGGTAGCATGAGTTGGGTGATGTTTTGTGTGGCGGGGTCAGCCCAGGCGGCTTTGGCTGCAGACCATTTAAAGCTGATCTTTGGCAGCATGCCCAGCTTCAGCAGCGCAGGCACCTGCACCCCCAACTGCAAAGCCCCACCCAGCATGACGCCAGCGGCCAGCGCATAAATCGGCTCAATACCCTGCGTTTTAAACCACGGCGCACCAAACCAGGCCGCTGCAATCATGGCCAAGTTCAGCAGCACAGGCGTGGCGGCTGGCACGGCAAAGCGCCGCCAGGTATTGAGCACCCCGCTTGACAGCGCCACCAACGACATAAAGCCAATGAACGGAAACATCCAGCGCGTCATGAACACCGCAGCCTCAAAACCACGTGGGTCTTGCTTAAGCCCGCTGGCCATGGCGTAAACCAAAAACGGTGCAGCGGCTACGCCCACCATGCAAGTCAGCAGCAGCGCCCAACTGAGCAGTGTGGCAACACGGTCAATCACCAGCTTGGTGTGTTCGTCGCCGTGTTGCGTCTTGGTGGCAGCCAACACGGGCACAAAGGCCTGGCTAAATGCGCCTTCAGCAAACAAGCGCCTGAAGAGGTTGGGGATGCGAAACGCCACGTTAAAAGCGTCGGTCATGGCACTGGCGCCAAAGGTCGCGGCTATCAGAAGTTCACGCACCAAACCCGTGATGCGGGAAACAAGAGTCAGCGCTGAAACGGTGGAGGCGGATTTGAAGAGTGACACGTCTGGAGTTTAGCCCCCGCTGTTCGGCGATTAGTGTGCCTCTTTTCAAGCAGGGGCCGCGGGATTGGCTTTGCCAGACCGCAGGCGCAGCTGCCCCCTCGGGGGGCAGGGAGCGACACGAAGTGCGCGACCGTGGGGGCGATATATAATCGAGGGCTTCACTTTTATCATCCGCAAACAACTTTCAGACCCGTCTGAACCCCAAAGGAACCAAATTATGGCAACCGCCAAACCCAAGAAAAAGAACCCTCGCCTGGCATCAGGCCGCAAGCGCGTCCGCCAGGACGTCAAACTCAACGCCGCCAACACCTCGCTGCGCTCCAAATACCGTACCGCTGTGAAAAACGTTGAAAAAGCCGTTGCCGCAGGCGACAAAGAAAAAGCCAAAGACGCTTTCGCCAAAGCCCAGAGCATTGTCGACACCGTGGCCGACAAAGGCATTTTTCATAAAAACAAGGCAGCGCGCGACAAGTCCCGCCTGTCATCCAAGGTGAAAGCCTTGGCCCTCGCTGCCTGATACACAGTTAACAGCAGCAAAAAAGCCCGGAGAGTTCGTCAAACAACTTTCTGCCGTTTTGCAGGGTGCGCTAAAAGTGAAGTTAAAAAAGCCGTCGCGAGACGGCTTTTTTTATGTGCGATATCGCACAAAAACCAATACACGTAGCCCATAATGAATCACTTTTTATTATTTCGATGACTGCTAGTGCCAAGTACCGCGAAACCCCTCATCGTTTTTTCTCACGGCAACAGCTTTCCGGCCAGCACCTATGGCGCGATGCTTCAGCACCTGACAACGCGCGGCTATGACGTGCGGGCGATTGAAAAAATAGGCCATGACCCGGCATACCCGGTCACCAACAACTGGCCTCATCTGGTGGCGCAGTTGGCTGACTTTACCCAGCGCCAGGTTTTGCAAAAGCCTGACCAGTCGCTTTACTTGGTCGGTCATTCGCTGGGTGGTTTTTTAAGTTTGATGTGTGCCGCCAAGCACCCAGAACTCGGCGGCCACCCGGTACGCGGCGTGATTTTGCTGGACTCCCCCGTGATCGGCGGCTGGCGTGCCAAGGCGCTGCGTGCCGCCAAGCAGTTGGGTGTGATTGGGTCTGTGCGCCCAGGTCGTGTGAGTCAAAAGCGAAAAAACGTGTGGCCAGACGCCCATGCAGCTTTCCTGCACTTTCGTACCAAAAAGAACTTCATGGCGTGGGACGATGAAGCCATTTACCACTATGTAGAAAACTTCAAGACACATCCACAAGGCCATCGCCATCTGGGTTTTGACCGTGACATCGAAACCGCGATTTACAACACACTGCCAGACAACATGGAAGCGCATTTATCAAGGTACGCCCTTCAATGCCCGGTGGCCTTTGTGGGAGGACTGCAGTCGGTTGAAGTCAAACGAGTGGGGCTTGATCTCACAAAAAAACTGAGTCAGGAACGCTTGCGAATGGTGCCCGGCAGCCACCTTTTCCCGATTGAAAATCCGCTGGTCACCGCCGCCGCCATTGACGCCGAAATACTGAACATTGCAGCGTTGACCTGAAAGAAACAAGGTCAGGCTCAAGCCGCCCAAGTCACCCAGCCCAATTGGGCCGTGGCCAGCACCACCAGCCCAAACACAATGCGGTACCAGGCAAACGGCACAAAGCTGTGGCTGGAGATATAGCGCAGCAGCCAGCGTATGCACAGCCAGGCACTTAAAAACGAGAACAGCAGGCCTACTGCAAACATCGGCACATCAGCCACCGACAGCAGGGCGCGCTCCTTATACAGGCTGTAAGCACCCGCACCTATGAGCGTGGGCATGGCCAAAAAGAAGGAGAAATCAGTCGCCGCCTTGCGCGACAAGCCCAGCAGCATGCCGCCAATAATCGTTGCGCCGCTGCGGCTGGTGCCAGGGATCATGGCCAGGCACTGCACCAGCCCGACCTTGATGGCGTCGCCTGTGGTCATGCTGTCAACGTCGTGTACGCGGGTAGCATCAGGGTATTTTTTGTGCCGCGCCTCGGCCCACAAAATAATAAAACCACCAATGATGAACGTAGTCGCCACAACGGTGGGGGTGAACAGATGGGCCTTGATGGCCTTGCCAAACAGCAGCCCCAAAATCACCGCCGGGATAAAAGCGATCAACACATTGAGTGCAAACTGCTGCGCCTGTTTGTCGGTCGGCAGCGCCACCAGCGTTGCGTGAATTTTTTGCCAGTACACCAGAATCACCGCAAAAATCGCCCCGGTTTGAATCGCGATGTCAAACACCTTGGCCTTCTCGTCGTCAAAACCCAGCAGCGCGCCTGCCAGTATCAAATGCCCAGTCGATGAAATCGGCAAAAACTCGGTCAGCCCCTCCACGATGCCCATGATGGCGGCTTTGACTAGCAGGGTGATGTCCACGTAAAACTCCAGAGTTGAGTCGTGAATTATCGCTGGCATGTTCATGCGATTGACGCATCCCCAAAAGCAGTTCACGCGCTTTTTCGGCGCTTCGTCGCATCGCCGTTGCGGTAGGGGTACAGGCAAGGCACAGTCCACTTCGTCAGTCTCCACAGACACACCACCTCAACAACCCCTATTCATCAAGGTTTATATGCACACCCCCATGTTGTTTTCCCTGGTTTCAATCCTTTGCTGCGTCCTGACGGCAACGGCTGCCCATGCGGGTGATTTATCGATTGAAGTCAATACGCCCAGCGATCGGCAGGGCACTGTGATGGCCGCGTTGTTCGACAAAGCCGAGGGGTTTCCGCGCGGTGCACCGCTGCGCACCGCCACGGTCAACCCTGTCCAAGGCAAGGCCACCATACAGTTCGCCGGCCTGCCCAATGGGGACTACGCAATCACTGCCTTCCTGGACGAAAACAGCAACACCAAGCTGGACGCCAACCTCTTCGGTATACCAACAGAGTTGTACGGCTTCAGCCGCAATGCTCGCGGCCTGGTGGGTCCACCGCCGTTTGCTGATGCTGCGTTTCGTGTTGACGATAGCGCGCAAGTGCAAGTTTTCGAACTCAAATAAGGAGCATATCCATCATGACCAACCACATGACGAACCACATGATCAGCCGCCGCGCCGCATTAGGCGTCTTGGGTGCAGCGGCAGCCAGTGCGGCTGGTTTGAATGGTTTAGTCCATGCAGCAGATTCACGCGATGCATGGCGCAGCAGCTTCATCCCGTACAACGGGCCGTTGAAAGCGCCTTTAAGCAGTGGTGCTTTGCGCATACAGGGCAAATGGCCCGCCGCCCTGCAAGGCACGCTGTACCGGGTCGGCCCGGCCCGGCGCGAACTCGGTGGTGTGGCCATGAACCATTGGTTCGATGGCGACGGGATGCTCCAGGCGTTTCGTTTTGAGGGCGGCCAGGTATCGCATCGAGGCGTGATACTCGCTACCCCCAAGCTCAAAACAGAAGAAGCTGCCGGGCGGCTGCTGTACTCTGGCTTCGCACAAACCTTGCCAAATTCACCACCACTGGCAGGGCCAGACACCATTAACCCGGCCAATATCAACCTGTTGTCGTTGCCAGCTAGCCGCGAGTTATTCGCGTTGTGGGAAGGCGGCTCAGCGCTGGTCGTAGACCCGCAAACTCTGCAAGCCAAGGGTTTCAAGGTTTGGTCACCTGAGACAAAGGGCGTACCGTTTTCTGCTCATCCGCGTGTTGCACCCGACGGCACTGTTTGGAGCTTTGGCTACATGCCAGGCTCAGGCCGACTGGTGATTTATGAAATCAGCCCTGCGGGCCAGCTCCGCCGCTATTCCCTGATCGAAGCACCCCAAGCCGATATGGTGCATGACTTCGCTATGACGGAAAAGCACCTGGTGTTTTTGCTGATGCCCCTGAAGTTTTCTGGTGAACTGGGTGCAGGCAATCAGCTGTCACATTACCAATGGCAGGGCAATTCACCACTGGTCATGCTGCTGGTGGACAAAGCTGACTTTAAAGTGCAGCGCTTTGAGTTGCCAGCCACCGGCGTGTTTCACCTGGCCAATGCCTGGGAGGAAAGCGGCACAGTGCAGGTGCGATTTGTGGCTCAGCCTGACATCCTGGGCGCCATGCAGCAGATGGACGTGAACCGCAGCCGCAGTGATGCGAAAACGCGCATCACGCACTGGACACAAATCACGTTGAATCCCGCCACCGGTCAGGCCAAGATGCAGGCCACAGGTCTGGACGGCGTCGAGTTCCCGCGCATCCATCCTGCACGCAACGGGCTGCCCACGCAGTTCACGACTTTGCTGGAGCGAAGCCTAAAGATGGACGCACAAGTGGACGGCTTTGACAGTGTCCTCACATTGAATGGCGAGCAGCACAAACGCCATCGCTACGGTGACGGCTGGATTGCCGAGGAGCATGTTTATGTGCCTCGCGCGAACAATGCACCAGAAGGCCAAGGCTGGTTGGTGGGAACAGCCTACCACTGGCCAAGCGAACGCACAACGCTGTCGGTCTTTGATGCCAGTGCCGTAGATGCAGGCCCGCTGGCACGGGTGATGCTGCCTTACGGCTTGCCTTTGGGCTTGCACGGTCAGTTTGTTGCGGCGTGAGCAGTACGTTATTTGCCTTGCAACACTTTTAAAATTAAAGGAAATTCCACATGCATACGCCAACAAACTTCAACCCACAACTCGAACGTCAGGCGCGCCGCGCGGCAGGTGTCAAGCGGGGCTGGTATATCCACGCGCTGGTGTATGTCTGTGTGAACCTGATACTGGCGCTGCTCTCTAGCATGACTGGCAAGCACTGGGCGGTGTTCCCGGCGCTGGGTTGGGGGCTGGGCTTGGCGATTCACGGTTTGGTGGTGTTTTTCGTTACCGGCGGCGCGGGCTTTCATGAAAAGCTGATTCAGCGTGAGCGGGATCGCCTGGGTGCCAGGCAAGAGAACGCTAACCGTAATTAGCCCGTCTCTAACCAACAACACAAGGAGTTCTTATGTTTATTCAAATCATCACTCAAACACCGATCTGGGTCTGGGCCATCCTGGTTTTATTGCTGTGGGTGGGACTCAAGCAAACCTTGCCTCGCAGCGTCAGCTTGCGGCGCATCACGGTGCTGCCGGTTGTCATGGTTGGTTTGTCGCTGGCGGGCACCTTGACGGCCTTTGGTGCTGCCAGCCATGCGCTGCTGGCCTGGGGCGCAGCAGCGGCTGTTTCAGTCGCAGTCGTGATGCAGCGCAACTTGCCGCAGGCAACGCAATACAACGCATGGACGCAGCAGTTTCAAATCTCCGGCAGCTGGACACCGCTGGTTTTGATGATGGGTATTTTCATCACCAAATACGCCGCAGGCGTGGCATTGGTCATGCAACCCGATCTGGCGCGCGATCTGCTCTTCAGCCAAATTGTTAACGCGCTGTATGGCGGCTTTAGCGGCGTGTTTGCAGGTCGCGCCTTGCGGCTGTGGCGTTTGACTGCAAGTCACGCCAACGGCAATACCAGTTTCAAAGGGGCATAAGCCATGTTCAAGCTCATCACCCAACAACTTGGCACAGCATCCCGCTTATGGATGCTGGTCATCGCCACTGCTCTCATCGCGTCTCAGGCCAAGGCCGATGCCAGCCCCGCCTTGGGCATGACTGTGTTGGGCAGCGTCACTGGCGGCGGCTCGATCACTGTTTTTTACCCCACCAGCAGCGCATCAACCGAGGTCAAGCGCGGCCCGTTCACGCTGCTACTGGCCAGGGACAGCCAGCCTGTCCTGGGCAATCGCCGCTTGATGGTGTTTTCGCATGGCTCAGGCGGTGCGCCCTGGCCGATGGCTGATTTGGCTCGCAGTTTTGTCGATGCAGGATACATCGTCGCCATGCCCGAGCATGAAGGCGACAACTGGAAAGACATGCGCCTGGTCGGCCCCGCAAGCTGGAAGCTGCGCCCGCTGGAGGTGTCGCACGCCATCGACGCCATGCAGCAAGACAGCCGCTTTGCACCGCTGATTGATTTTGAGCGTGTCGGCGTTTACGGCACATCTGCTGGCGGCCTGACGGCGCTGGTGCTGGGCGGCGGCAAGTGGTCACCTGCCAACTTCAAGCGCTACTGCCTGGCGAACATGGTGGATGACTTTGCAGCGTGTGTGGGGATGATCGTGCAACTCAATGGCAATTGGGCCGACAGCATTAAACTGACCCTGGCAAGCTGGGTACACAGGCTCTGGTTTGGCGACGAAACGCTGTACGGCCATCAAGACCCGCGCATCAAAGCCGTGCTGGCAACTGTCCCCATGGCTGTGCCGTTTGACTTGACCACGCTGGCCAAGCCCGCAGTGCCAACAGGCCTGGTCGTTGCCGGGCAAGACCTGTGGCTGGCGCCCCAAGCCCATGTCCGCGCTGTACAAGCCGCCTGCACCACCTGCAGGCTGGTGCTGGACTTGCCGCAGGCTGGGCACGGCTCGCTGTTTTCACCCTGGCCCGCAGAGCTGGCTCAAAGCTTGACACCGATGCTGGTTGACCCACCGGGCTTTGTGCGCGCTGATTTACCGATGCTTTATAAAAAGATGGTAGCGTTTTTCGATAGTCAGTTGACACCCGTTTGAGCCTGCACAATAGCTGCATGTTTCAACCAATCGCTGCCTCCCCGCTGGATGTGAACCGATCAGCACTGCAAAACATGCGCGCCTGCATCCCCAGTCTGGCCAGGCACTGCATGATCGTCATGGGCTTTTGCGTGGTGGTGGCAGTTGTGTTGTGGCTGTCCAAGCCCAACCAGCGTCTTGAAGTGCAACTGGTCTACTCACTGGCCACGGGTCTATGTTCGTGGCTTCTGATTGACTTGTCGCGGTTTTTTATTGATGTGAAGTCGCCGTTTGGCTTTCCGCGTGGCTGGCGTGGCGTTTTGATCATATTTTTAGGGGTGTGCTTTGGTTTTGTGGTGGGCACGCTGGCGGGCGATGCCTACGCGGGCCGCTCTACCCTGGACTTGCTGCCAAATCAACCGCTTTTTGTCTTGTATCTGTTTTTGTTCACCACCAGCATGGGCGCAGGTGTCAGCTACTTTTTTTACGCCACTGGCAAAAGCAATTATTTACAGCGCGAACTGGCCACCTCGCGCCAGCAAGCCACTGAAGCGCAGCTCAAGTTGCTGCAAAGCCAGCTGGAGCCGCACATGCTGTTCAACACACTGGCCAATTTGCGCGCCCTGATTGCGACAGATCCGGTACGCGCCACCACCATGCTGGACAGCCTGATTGACTACCTGCGCGCCACATTAACGGCATCACGCACGACCAGCCACAGCCTGCAAAGCGAGTTTGACCGCCTGCAAGACTATCTGGCACTGATGCAGGTGCGCATGGGGTCGCGCTTGACCTACTCGCTGGATTTACCGCCAGACATTGCCGGGCAAAACGTGCCCACCCTGCTGCTGCAACCGCTGGTTGAAAACGCCATCAAACACGGGCTGGAGCCGAAAGTTGAAGGCGGCAGCGTTGCCGTCAGCGCGCGCCGTGAAGGGGAGAACATCGTTCTGGATGTGATTGACAGCGGCGTTGGCCTCAAAGAAGGCGTTGGCTTTGGCATGGCGCAGGTACGTGAGCGGCTGCAGGCTCTGTATGGCGATCAGGCTACTATCTATTTAGGAGCTGGTTGCGCCGGATTTACAAGAGCCAGCATTACTTTTCCTTCAAAAAATGGCCAATAAAGAGCACTCGAACGATTGTCATCCCGGGCTCGACCCGGGATCCATGACCCCGCTTCCTCATGAAAGTCATGCAGCGCGACGATCGCTATGGATTGCGGCTCGGAGGCCGCAATGACAACAGCTCTCATCGCTGAAGACGAACCCCTGCTGGCAGCAGCATTGCAAGCCGAGCTGGCTGTGGCCTGGCCAGCGCTGCAAATAGTTGCTACCGTCGGCGACGGCGCATCAGCCGTGGCACAGTCGCTGGCGCTGCAACCTGATGTTCTGTTTTTCGACATTCAAATGCCGGGCATGACGGGGTTAGAGGCCGCCGCCGAACTGCTGGACACCTGGCCTAATAAGCCGGGCAGCAAGCCCTTTCCGGCTCTGGTGTTTGTCACCGCCTATGACCAGTACGCCGTGGCCGCGTTTGAAGCGCAGGCGATGGACTACCTGCTCAAGCCCGTGCAGCCTGCCAGGCTGCTAAAAACAGTGCAAAAAGTGCATTTAACCCAACAAATACGGGCGCAAGCAGCTATTAAAAATATAGCGTCAGCAGATACTCAATTGGAGCAAACACTTGCCCAGCTGCGCGCCCTGTTACCGTCTGTGTCACAGCCAGCAACGCCATTGCAAATGATTTCAGCCACGCTGGCGGGCTCGCAAGGCAACACCCTGCAAATGGTGCCCATGGCTGACGTGCTGTACTTTGAGGCGGCTGACAAATACATCCGCGTGCTGACGGCCAACGCCGAGTACCTGATCCGCACGCCACTCAAAGACTTGCTCCAGCAGTTAAATAGCCAAACCTTTTGGCAAATCCACCGGGGCACGGTGGTGCGGGCAACCGCCATCAACACCGTGCGGCGCGACGAGCTGGGCAAGCTCACCGTTACTTTGCATGGCAGCCCAGACAAGCTGGCTGTGAGCCGCCTGTACGGTCATCTTTTCAAAGCGATGTAGGCAGCGCTTTAGACACACGAGTTCAGCGCGGCATCAGCTGGTAAAAATCAAACCCTGCGCTACGGCCACCCAAGCAACTGGCCAGCTTGTCTTCAATCTTGCGCCACATGGCCAGCCGGTTGGGCCACTTGCTGATGCTGTGGCCTTCGTCAGAAAAAAGCAGGTACTCCACGGGGCGACCGAGTTTTTGCAGGCCAGCCACCACGTCGTCAGAGTCTTGCTTCAGCACCCGAATGTCATTGCCGCCGTGTATCACCAGCATTGGCGCAGCGATTTTGTCAAGGTGCGAGACGGGTGAGTTGGCCAGCATTTGCGCCCGGTCTTCGGGATTGTTTACATCACCGTACATACGCGCAAACATGTGGCGATTGCGCCAAAACGGCGGCCAGCTTTCAATCGTTCGCGCCCAGTTGGCTACACCCACCACATTGATACCGCACTGGTAGTCATGCGGCTTTTGAATCAGCTGCGCCATGACTGAAAAGCCACCAAAGCTGCCGCCGAATACGGCCATACGCTTGGGGTCTGCAATGCCCTGGTCGATGGCCCACTGCACGCCCTCGGCGATGTCTTTTTGCAGGCGACCAAAATACTCGCGGTCCGCTGCCCGGATGTGGTCAGTGCCATAGCCTGTCGAACCCCTGTAGTTCAACGTCAGCACGGCATAACCCCGGTTGGCGAGTAACTGGGGTGTGTTGAAAACAGCTGGGCTCCAGGTGTCACGCGCCCAGGGGCCTCCATGAATCTCTACCACCAGCGGCGCCGGGCCCACCACCCCACGAGGACGAATGATGTAGCCATGAATGGTGCGCCCGTCAGAGGCCTTGAATGAAAAAGGCTTTTCAGGAGACAACAACCTGGCAGCGTCTGGCAGCAACGGGTTCAGGCGGCTGACCTGCCCTGTGTTGCGGTCTAGCAGCAGCTCGGCAGAATCAAATTCACTGACACTGCGCAGCACCACGCGCTGGTTGTTGTCTGAAATACTTTGCGGGCGGGTAATGATGGGCTGGGCTGGCAACAACTTGGCAACCACTGCTTTTTGCACCGCTGCATCTACGTCTCGCTGCCACTCTTTATCAAGCCATTTCATTTCGGGGTAGCCTGGCTCCACCACATAGCCCAGTGGCGCTCCTTTGCCTGCCGGCAGTACGACAAAGCTCAAGTCAACGGCATCATGTGCGGCCAACAACTTCTCTTGGCCGGTGGCCAGGTTCACTTCAAACAACGCTGTTTTGTCGCGCCCGATGTTGCTGTACGCCCAGGCTTTGCCCGCTGCCGTGTCAAGCCTGCTGATCCAATAATTTTGAAAACCGCTCACGGTTTTAAACGCGCGCCATGTACCGTCGGGCTGCAGCAGTTCAATCACCACGTCTGAGCCATCCGCGCGCCCCAATTGCCGCCCACGCCCAGCCAACTGGCGATCGGTGTTCATGATCCAACTCAGCACAGCGCCGTCACTGCGCGCAACCTCTCGCACGGTGCGGGTCTGCGCGTCGGCTTCATACAAATCAAACGTCGACCGATCGCGCTGGTTATTGGCAAAGTAAAACCGGGCTGAACCTTCAACCCCACGCGCCACAAAATAGCTGCGCACACCGCTGCCTGCTGTGACTGCCCAGGGCGCAAAGCCGGTGGCTTGCGTGTCAAAGACCAGCAGCCGGGTGTTTTCATCACCTATGGGATCCTTGGTGTAAACAATATGACGACTGTCTGCCAGCCAGTTTTGATTGCCGCCACGTCGTCCCATGTTGCCAGTAGCGTAGGTTGTCACCGCGGCAGCAGACTGCACATCGCGTACGGCCAGGCCAACATCCAGCCCCACGGTTTGTACCCACATCAAGCGCTGGCCATTGGGTGCGAGCTGGTAGCCACCTGCTGCATCGATATTGGCCACAAAACGACGCACAGGAATCAACTCCGGAAGTGTTCCGTTTTGCGCAGCACTTGTCAGAGCCTGATGCTTTGGTGCGGAAGTACAAGCCGCCAGATTGATGAAAGCAAGCGTCACCCCTAACGCTGCCCACAAACGAAATACTGACATACAAACTCCAATTGCCACAATTGATAAAGATCATAGCCAAGTGGGTTTTGGCCATTTTTTCGAGACTGGTTTTGCAGCACTTCGCTGGCATGCCATGCAACGCCTGTCCTACACACATCTGCTTGCAAATGGTTTGTACTGGGTACGTGATAACCAACAACGCAAGAGGACATATGAAATCAACACACAACACCGCACGCGCTTATGGCAAAAGCGCCATCGCCACGCTTTGCATGGTCACGGGCACAGCATTGCTCATGGCAGCTTGCACCACGGCCAAACCACCCGCCAAAGAATACAGCCAGGACAAACTGGTTGAATCTATTCGCGTGCCCGCAGGCAATGTGGTGGCGCTTGAAACCACCGGTGTTGGCGTGCTGAACTACGAATGCCGTGCCAATGTAGCGGCCACTGGCCAGATCGGCTGGACACTCGTCAGCCCCAAGGCCGACCTGATTGACCGCACTGGCAAAAACATTGGTAACTACAGCGGCCCGCCCGCCATGTGGACTCACAACGACGGCTCAACCGTTGTCGGCACACAAATCGCCATTGCGCCTGCCCTTGGCAGCAACAACATTGCGGTTCAATTGTCCAAAGGCACACCCGGCATGAACGCCGGTGCCATGCAAAACGTCACGTATATCCAGCGCATCAACACCAAAGGCGGCCAGGACATCAGCAAGGCTTGCGGCCCGGCTGACATTGGCGACAAGCTCACCCTGCCCTACCAGGCGGACTATATTTTCTGGAAATCCATGTAATTGACGCTCAACCCGACAGCGTAAAAAAACCTGCTGAATGCAGGCTTTTTTACGCCCCAACGCCGTCAATCAACGCGAGTAATAAACAGGTGCATAACCCTGGCCGTAATAGCCGCGCTGCTGATAGCTGCCACGCCTGTCGTCGTCATCATCCCGGTCATGTTTTTTGTGCTTTTTGTAATGGCCGTGCTTGAAGTCATGCGGGCGCTGGTAGTACACAGGTTGCGGCACAACATACACAGGCGGCGGGGCGTAGTAGACGGGTGCTGGCTGGTAGTACACAGGGGCGGGCTGCACATAAACCGGGCGGGGTTGCACATACACAGGCCGCGGCTGGCTGTAGACCGGGTAGGCGTTGGTTGCACCTATCAGCACACCCGGCACACCTATGCCGATAGATATGCTCAGGTTGTCGCGTGCCTGGGCGCTGCTGGCAAAACCCATGGCCGCCAGTGCCAGGGCAGCCGAAGCGCTGGCGATAACAATGCGATGGTCAGGCTTAACAAGTATCTTCATCAATATCTCCTGTACAGGGCGTGAAATACCCATGTCTTGATTAAACGCGCCGCCACCCCCATCGCCTACCCGGTGGCGTGTAAAGACGGCGCGCAGACGTAACAAGGCTTTGCGCAGCTCAGGGCCCTAAAATCACCCCATGAATCTGCCCGCAACCCCCACGCCACCCGACAACGTCAAGCCCAGCAACTTTTTACGCCAGATCATTGAAAAAGACCTGGCAACAGGTGCTTACCAAGGCCGCCACTGGGGCGGCAGCCCCGGCGACGCGGCGCACCATGCAGCTGGGCCACTTGATGCGCAAAAAGTGCGCATGCGCTTCCCGCCAGAGCCGAACGGCTACCTGCACATCGGCCACGCCAAAAGCATTTGCCTGAACTTTGGCCTGGCGCGGGACTACGGCGGCGTATGCCACCTGCGCTTTGACGACACCAACCCTGAAAAAGAAGAGATTGAATACGTCAACGGCATCATTGATGCCGTCAAGTGGCTGGGCTTTGACTGGGCGCAAGAAGGCAACGACGCGCCCTACCAGGCCAGCGACTACTTTGACTTCATGTACCGCGCGGCTGAATATCTGGTTGAAGCTGGCTTGGCCTATGTTGACGAGCAAACACCAGACGAAATGCGCCACAACCGGGGCGACTTTGGCAAGCCGGGTGTTGACAGCCCGTACCGCACCCGCAAAGCGGCTGAAAACTTGTCACGGTTTAGACAAATGCGCGATGGCAAACTGCCAGATGGTGCCGCCGTACTCCGCGCCAAAATCGACATGGCCAGCCCGAACATTAATATGCGCGACCCGGCCATCTACCGCATACGCCGGGCGCACCACCACAACACAGGCGACAAGTGGTGCATCTACCCCATGTACACCTTTGCGCACCCGATTGAAGACGCGCTGGAGCAGATCACCCACAGCATTTGCACGCTGGAGTTTGAAGACCAGCGCCCGTTTTATGACTGGCTGCTAGACCGCTTGTGTGAAGGCAACTTGATAGCCACGCCCCACCCCCGCCAATACGAATTTGCCAGGCTCAACCTGACCTACGTGCTGACCAGCAAACGCAAGTTGGCGCAATTGGTGAATGAAGGCAAAGTATCTGGCTGGGACGACCCACGTATGCCAACAATAGTCGGCCTGCGCCGCCGTGGCTACACGCCCGAGGCGCTGCAACTGTTTGCCGAACGCATAGGCGTGACCAAAAGCGACAGCTGGATTGACTACAGCACGCTTGAAGGCTGCCTGCGCGAAACGCTGGACGGCACAGCCCCCCGCGCCATGGCCGTGCTGGACCCGATCAAACTGGTGTTGACGAACTGGGACGAACTGCACGGCGCTGGTGTGTTGGACGATTGCAGCGCCCCGGTACACCCGCACCACCCCGACCTGGGCAAACGCCACTTCAAAATTGGCAAAGAAGTGTGGATTGAACGCACAGACTTTGAAGAAACACCGCCGAAAGGCTTTTTCAGACTGTTCCCGGGCAACAAGGTGCGGCTGAAATACGGCCACGTCATCGAATGCACAGGCTGCACAAAAGACGCATCAGGCAAAGTCACTGAAGTGCATGCGCTGTTGATACCCGACACCAAAAGCGGCACGCCGGGTTCAGATGCAGTCAAGGTCAAAGGTGTTATCACTTGGGTAGGCGTAAGCGATGCAGTCGAAGCCGAAATACGCTTGTACGACCGTCTGTTTACCGAGGCGCATCCTGAAGCGGATGGGAAAGATTTTCTGGAGAATCTGAATGCTGACAGCTTGAGCGTGGTGACGGCGTATGTCGAACCATCACTAGCGAAAGTACCTGCAGGCCAGCGCTTCCAGTTTGAGCGACATGGGTACTTTGTGACGGATTTGAAGGATCACACCGAGGGTAAAGTCGTATTTAATCGAGTTACTTCAATGAAAGATACTTGGAAGTAACCCAAATAGAACTGAGGGATTTGAAATATGGCCACCAAAACAGCCGCAAAAACACCGCATAAGTCTCTAGTAATCCCAATAGGCAAGTCGGTGATGTGCCCTATTGAATTGCTTAATCTCGACCTTGACAATCCTCGACTTCAAACTGGCAGCGACCTCGCGGCAAGCTCTGAAACCGAAGTCATTGAGTCTTTATCGCAAATAGCCGCACTCGACGAATTGGTAACGTCGATTTGCACAAATACCTACCTTAATCTTGAGCCGCTTATTGTTATCGGATCAAAAGATGCAGGACCCTTCAAGGTTTTGGAGGGCAATCGCCGTTTGGCCGCGATCAAGCTCATATTGAATCCAGACTTGGCGGAAGACTTAGGAGTCAAAGTTCCAAGCAAAATATCAAAAAAAGTACTCGATAGCTTTTCAGAGGTATTGGTTAATCGCGTTGCTCGGGTAGAAGACGCAAGAGAGTTCATAGGATTCAAACACATCAACGGACCTCAAAGATGGGACGCGTATGCCAAGGCGAAGTACGTAGCCAATTGGTACAAGAGCAGTTTTGGTGAAATCACCATTGACGAAATAGCAGCGAAGATGGGTGACAACAACAACACATTAAGGGCATACATATATGCAATCTTGATGTTGGATCAAGCAAAAGATGCAAAGGTATGGTCACTTGATGATCGTCCAATCGCAAAAGGGCGTTTCGGGTTTTCTCATCTGTATACCGCGATTGGTCGTGAAGAATTCCAAGAATTTCTGGGCCTTACAAATGGGTGGTCCAGTACACCACCGCTAAAGCCAATTACAAAACCTAAGTTGAAAAACCTTGGGGAAGTTCTTGGATATTTATATGGATCAATAAGCGATGATCGTGCAAGTCTTATTAAGTCTCAGAATCCGGATCTCAAGGATATTGGACTGGCAATAGCGAACTCTGATGCGCGGCTAGTTCTTAAAAATCGAGGCTCGCTAGACGACGCTAGAGACGCATTAAAAAATCCGAGTGATGCATTTCTCGATGCTCTGGTAGCCGCGAGTTTGCGACTAACTAAGGCAGTAAATCTTCTCGCGAAATATCCTGGGAAAAATCCGAAAGTAGAAGCGTTGGTTGAGGAAATATTTGAAAACGCTGACACTTTGAAGGTCATGATCGCGAGAAAATCGACGCGAGGCTTGGCTCGTGGCAATTAGGCCTCCACCGCTTAAGGCCCCACCCGCATTGGTTTGCGATTGGTTGGAGATGACGGTTGCGTCTTCCCCAAGAGAAAAATACTCCTTACACCGTCTTAAGCGAATCTGGGACGTAAACAGGGAAACGGAAGACAGTGACCCCGAGGGCTTTCGTGCCAGAGAAAAAGACACTGATGACGATGGAGTGAGCGGCGAAGACGCTGACGCATACCTGGATTCGATATCTGACGAAATCGGAGAGCGCGAAACTGCCCTTGGAGGAAGCTACCCCTTCGAACTGGATGCTGGCGGAAACACCATCAAACTGAAGGCACCACCAAGTGCGGGCGGATACGTCTATCTTTTTTGTCTGTTTCTTTCGAATTCAAAACAGGGAGATATTCTGGACGGGACTTGGACACCCCAAATTGACCACGTCACAAGAGACTTATTTCAAGCTTGCTCGACGCTTGCCGCAGCTGGTGAAATTACCGGATCCGCAATTTCTTTTGGATGGCCTCGCCCAAATAACAACCCCCCATTTTTAGTGCGCCTCCGCGAGGTATACGAAAAATTTGGTGAGGGTACTGTGCGCCAGCATCCGTTACCTGGGGCATCACCTTCGCCTAAAGACGAAGAGATCGACGTCATTGCTTGGCGTCCCACGTTTGATAACGCACCAGGAACAGAGTACTTGCTCGGACAGGTTGCGTCCGGAGACAACTGGGAAGCAAAAAGCGTGAAAGGCCCTCCAATTGAAAGTTTTCATCGAAACTGGTTCATGCCGCCACCACCATCTCCAGCTAGACCAGCAATTTTTATACCTCACTTGATAACACCTAATCAGACTGGTTCTCGCCGAGACGTTATGGATCAGCACACTGCAACCTATGGAACAGTGATTGATCGACTACGCCTCCCGCGGTTTGCGACTCGCGGAATCGAGCTCGCTGATTTAGTTGATCAACCGTACTTTATTGAACGGAGAAATGACGTAAATAGAATTATTGACTGGGTGAACGCTCAAATGCTTACCCTCAGAGCTATGCCCCAATAATGCAAAGCCCCCTACGCTATCCAGGTGGAAAATCCGACTTTGCAATTACTGCTTTTGAAATTGTTTCAAAATGCGGTTTTGCCGGCTCCGCTTTAATAGAGCCATACGCTGGTAGCGCTGCGGTATCGCTAAATCTATTAAATTCCGGAGCTGTTTCAAAGGTCACGCTGATTGAGCGCGATCCTTTGGTATACAGCTTCTGGGCAGCTCTTCTAGAAAAAACAGATGAGTTAATCGAGCGCTTCATTGACCTGCCGATCACGCTTAAAACGTGGCATAGCATGCGTCCGCTTCTTGCTGTGGAAAAGCCTACTAAAGCGAACATGCTCGAACTTGGTTTAGCAGGTCTTTTTTTTAACCGTGCAAATTTTTCAGGCATATTAAATGCTGGGCCAATTGGTGGGCTCCAACAAAAATCCGCATACGCTATTGACTGCCGTACAAACAAAGATGACATCATTTGTCGCATGCTGTCGATTGCGACTATGGCGAAAAATATCGAAGCCAAATTTGGTGATGCAGTTTCTTATATCGAAAAAAATGCGTCTAGAGAGGATGCAATTTTTTATGTCGATCCACCGTACTTTGTTAAAGGCGAACTTCTTTACCGGCATTCCTATAAGTTGAAAGAACATAAAAGACTTGCCCTCGCCTTGGGCAAGGTAAAGTCACCGTGGTTTTTAAGTTATGACGTGCATCACGTGATCGAGTTTCTCTATGAAGATTTCCATGTGAGGAAATTGAAATTCCAATACAGCGCACGGAGTCCAAAGAATCACGATGAATTATTAGTTTCAAATTTTTTGATTCCTTTTGAACCTGTAGTCGCCAGCATTCAGCGAGCTTAGTTTTGGTGCCTATGGAAAATTGAAAAATCCGGGTTACCTCAGACTCCAATTAACTCTAACTTGCTATTTAATTCGTAGCTGCTCGCGCACGTATCGATTGGCTTTTGGCTACTTTTGATGGTGTAAATCACTACTGTCCGGTTAAATTTTCGGCCAACGGTTTTTGATTGAAGAACATGAGCTGTAGCTATAGCGAGTTTGCAAAAATCCGATTCCACGGGAAAAGTCAATTTCAAATCGCCCGACTCAAAAAACTCGCGTAACCTATTGTTTTAATTGAGGAATTTTTATTTTTCAGAAAAATTTACCGGACAGTAGTGATGTTTTAGGCCTCCAGACCAATAGATACATGCGCGAGCAGCTATGAAAATAGGAGCGAATTCATTGGAAGCTGTCCCTGATTCAGGCAGCGCAGCCAGGCAAGCCTTGCATTCCAACCCACCAGCCACCAGCTAGTCAATATGAGCGAACCACTACACATCGTCTGCCCCCATTGCCAAACCACCAACCGCGTGCGTGCGGACCAGCTTGCCAGCGCGCCCGACTGCGGGCAGTGCAAGCAGCCGCTGTTTACGGGCAAGCCGGTTGACCTGGCCGAGGCCGCATTTGACAAGCACCTGCAGCGCAACCAGATCCCGCTGCTGGTGGACTTTTGGGCGCCGTGGTGCGGCCCCTGCCGCCAGATGGCCCCCGGCTACGTACAGGCTGCCGCCCAGCTGGAGCCCCGTGTGCGCGTGGCCAAGGTCGACACTGAGGCCGAGCAGGCACTGGGGGCCCGTTACCAGATCCGCAGCATTCCGACGCTGGCGTTATTCGTCAATGGCCGCGAAGTAGCCCGCCAGGCCGGTGCCATGAGCGCCAGCGACATCGTGCGCTGGACGCGGCAGAACATACCCGGTTAAAGGCTTGCTGCCTGTGGGCTACAGCTAAGCCGCTTGGCAGATCACGTGCAGTTTTGACCAGCGACAAGAGCTGCTGTTACTGAATTTGCTTCAGCAATTTGCCAAAAATGCTGTTGATAATTTCCCCCAATGGATCGTTTTGCTGTTGCTGCTGCTCTTGTTCTGGCAACGGCTGAGGCGGCGACGGTACTCTGCGCGGAATATCGAACTGGGCACTGGCGTCAAGCCAGCGGCTCTTAAACGCGCCCTGAAACACATCCCCGACGATGGGCAGCGCACTGCGGGCGCCCTGTCCCCAGGCGCCCATGGTGTCGCTGTTGTCGTTAAAGCCCACGCGCGCGCCGGCCACCAGCTGGGGGTTCATCATGATGAACCAGCCATCGGTGTAGTCCTGGGTCGTTCCGGTTTTGCCGGCCACATCCGCCTGGATGCCGTAGCGCTGGCGAATCGCGCTGCCGGTTCCCTGGTCAATCACGCCGCGCATCGCGTCCACCAGCACCAAAGACGTGGCGCGCGGCATGGCCAGTGCAGGCTCACGCACTGGCGCAAAGGCTTCAAGCAAATTGCCGTTGCGGTCTTCGACGCTGGCCACCAGGAAAGGCGTTTGGTAAGCACCGCCGTTGGCTATGGTGCCGTAGGCCGTCACCATTTCAAGCAGTGTTACCGGGCTGGTGCCCAGCGCCAGCGACGGCACCAGGTCAAGCTTGCTTTGCCTGACCCCAAGCGCCTGGGCCAGAGCCCCCACGCTGTCAGGTCCGATTTTTTGAACCAGCTGGGCGGTAATGGTGTTTTTGGAATAAGCCAGGCCATCGCGCAGACTGGTGGGCTGATAGGTAGGCGGCGTGTCATCGCTGGGTGACCACACATCGCCGCCAGAAGTGATGGCCACCGGCTGGTCGATAAAGGTGTAGTTGGGGCTCAGGCCCTGCATGAACGCTGCGCCGTAAACGAAAGGCTTGAAGGTGGAACCTGGCTGGCGGCGCGCCTGGATGACATGGTCAAACTGTTCTTGCGCAAAATCACGGCTGCCCACCCAGGCGCGAATCCCGCCACTGCGCGGGTCCATGGCCAAAAAGCCGGCTTGAAGCACCGGCGGGTCGCCTTTGGTCTTGCGCTGCCGGTCGGCCAGTTTTTGCAATTGTGCCAGCTGCCGGGTCACCGCCTGGTTGGCCAGCTTTTGAATGTTGGCGTCCAGCGTGGTGCGCACACGCAGACCATCGGCATGAATGTTGTAGCCCCTGCTGTCCGCCCAGCCAACCAGCCATTTGCGCAGATACTGCGCCACATGCGGCGCGGGGGGCCAATCGGCTCGACCTGACGCTCGAAGTCAAGCTTGAGCGGCCGCTTGTTTAACGCTTCCAGGCGAGCCGGATCCAGCTTGCCGTGCTTGGCCATTTGCGCCAGCACCAGGTTCCGTCTTTTGAGCGACCGCTCTGGGTTTTGCACCGGGTTGTAATAACTGGTGCCTTTGAGCATGCCAATCAGCGTGGCGCTTTCCAGCACATCGAGCTTGTCGGCAGACTTGTCGAAATAAGTCCGGGCGGCCATTTCAATGCCGAAGGCGTTATACAAAAAAGGCACGGTATTGAGGTAGGTTTCAAGAATCTCGGCCTTGGAATAAACCGCCTCAATTTTCAAAGCGGTGATCGCCTCCTTGACTTTGCGCGTGATGGTGGCGGCGCGGCCAATTTCCTCAGGGTACAGGTTGCGCGCCAGTTGCTGGGTGATGGTTGAGCCGCCTTGCAGCTCGCCCGACAAGGTGCTGACCAGCGCCCCCAGCGTCCGTCGAAAGTCAATCCCGTGGTGGCTGTAGAAGCGGTGGTCTTTAGTCGCAATCAGCGCATTGACGACGTTGGGCGATATTTTGTCGAGCGTCACCCATGCCCGGTTGATGCGCCGGTATTCGGCCAACACGGAGCCGTCAGACGCCAACAGCACAGACGGCAGTTCAGACTTGGCTTTGCGCAGGTCGCCGACACCGGGGGTGAATGGCAACAGGACCAGCACATAGAGCACCACCAGCGCAGGCAGCGCCAAGGCCGCGCGAAAGGGATAGCGTTTGACAAGGCTGACGAGGCGATGAAACTGAAGGACGGCAAAGCCGGTAACACGCTGGATGATGGGGGGCATGCATACAGTTTAAGACGGTGGCGTCATGCATCCGGCAGATCGGGTGGGCCAAGCTTCGCGAAGCAGTGTCAGCAAAGTGCGATGATTGAACGCCAAAGCCTACGGATTCAGCCACTTCATGGTGCAGTTGCTTTGCGCACCGCCATCAGCCCAAGTAAACAAAGCCCGGCGCCGGCCTCTGGTGTGCAGGTGCAGCCATTCCAGGCGATGCACCACCACGCGCGCTTGCGGGCCGTCAGCCCCTGCGTGGCCAGCACGGGGGTGTGAAACGCCAAGCGCCTGTCTTGCACACCCCGCCCGACCATTTGCCACGCGAACTTGAGCGTGGCGGCCAGGTCGTTGTGATGGTCTGGAAAGGGCTCGTCGGCGCGGTGGGTGGCGGCAGGGGTGTCTGGTGTTGATGGCATGGGCTGGGGCATTGGCTTCAAATTGGGAAACTTAAAGGCGAAAATGCATCAATGCAGTCTAGCGCCCGGCGTGCATTTACGCATGGTTTGGCGCCTGGCTTGATGCGTGGACAATGCCAAACTAAAGGGGTTTGCACCCGGCGGTCTCGTCAAACACATTGCCCGTGTGTTTATGTTTGCTATATTTTCAGGAGCTGCTTGCGCCCGTATTTATTGGTCTAAAGCCATATTTGACCTGATTAGATACCTGCCTCAGACAAACTTGACATTGCTTGAGAGATGTTTAATACTGTATATATACACAGTTATTAACAGAGGTATCACCATGGCAATGAACCGAATCCAGTTCCAAGCAGGT
>JBASFP010000074.1:0-15303 GCA_049653085.1 Polaromonas sp. | reverse complement strand
CGATGCTTGGCAGCAAGCACGAAACACCGACCACAGAACCATCGAGTGGAAGTTCACGCGGCAAGATGCAGACCGAAAAATGAGCCGCCATTATGTTTCTAAACTTGCATGTTGACGCACTAGGTGGCACGGTGACCACGGGTGGCGGCGATGTGACCATCAAGGCCTCGGGCGGCACGCTCTCGGTCAATGGCGCACTCAACGCAGGCAGCGGTACGGTCAGGCTGATTGGCGGCGGCTTGCTCAATCAGAGCGCAGCCATCACCGCCGCCAACCTTGGCGTCAACGCCGCTGGCACGATTTTGCTGACCCAAAACAATGCCATCACAGGAAACGTCGCGATCCGCAACACCAACAGCGGCGGCTCGACCGCCTTCAACAGCACGGGCGCAATCACGCTCAATACCATTGCGGCTGACGGCGGGGGCCATTTCACAGCGACCAATGGCGTTGATACCCAAGGCAACGTCACCATCGGCTCGGGCGGCGCAATCACCCTGACGCAAGGCATCACGACGGCGGGTACACGCACAGTCCGCTTGCAAGGCAGCACAGTCACAGGTACAGGCGCGATTTCTACCGCCAACTTGGGTGTGCGTGCCACCACAGGCGCCATCGACCTGCAAGGCAGCAACGCCGTAACGGGAACTGTCGCTTTAGCTGCTGTGACAGGGGGCAACAACATCAGTTTTGCCAATAATTCGACCACGAGCCAGCTAGGTCAAATCACGCAAGACGGTACCTTATTTGCCGCCAATGCCAACGGCATATCTACCAGCGGTGTTGCCACCGTAACGCTGACCCAAAACGGCGGCACGCTTGCGCAGGCTGCCAACTCGCAAATCATCGCGACCAACCTGGACTTGAAAGGCGCAGGCAATTTTGCGCTGCACAACTTTAGCAACACAGTCACCACCATTGCCGGTAACGCCACTGGGACCAAGAGGTTCTCAAACTCAGCCGCCTTGGCGGTTGGCACGGTGGGTGCAACCAACGGTTTTACGGGTGCAGCGGGTGACGTTTCATTACGCGCAGTGGCTGGTGCCATCAATCTCGGTCAAAGCATCAATATCGGTAGCGGTACTTTGCGTTTGCTGGCTGACGCTGGGGCGGTGAACCAAACTGGCGGCACCATCACCGCTGCAAACCTGGGCGTGAGTGCGGGTACATCGATTTCCCTGGGCAGTACCAATGCCGTGGCTGCGGGCGGCTCTTTTGCAGCCTTGGCTGGCGCTGGCAATCTCGCCTTCATCAACGCCAATGGTGTCAAGGTGGACGGTATATCGGCCGTCCCAGTCTTTTTCGGTGACACCGATGGGCTTTCTGCCGCGGGTAATAACGTGATACTTTCCGCCGCTAACGGCACTTTTACCCAAACCGCCGGCAAAAATATCACCGCCACGGGTCTTGAGCTGAACGGCAACGCTGCCTACACGCTCGACAGCACGACGAACGCCATCACCAACATCGCGGCCACCACCGGCACCGGGGCGCTCAAGTTTGTCAATGGCGCGGCCTTGAGTGTGAACACCGTCAGCGCCACCAACGGCATCACCCGCACGGGTGATGTGACGCTGCGAACTACCGCAGGTAATCTGGCTGTCAATCAGGCTGTCAATGCTGGCACAGGCACGGTGCGCCTACAGTCCGCTGGCGCGGTGACACAGGCTGCGGCAGGCGTTATCACCGCTGCCAACCTGGGCGCACGCGGTACCAGTGTTGACCTGTCTACCAATAGCAACGCTGTGACAAGTGACGTTTCTATCAACGCCAGCGCAGGCACGGCCAAGTTTAAAAACAACGCCGGCTTTAACGTCGGCAGCGTTGCGGCTGATGGCAGCGCATTTACCGCCACCACGGGCGTCAGTACCAACAACCAGGACATCACACTCAACGCGGGCGGTGCGCTTGCCGTCAACCAGGCTGTGAATGCGGGCACAGGCACGGTGCGAATGCAGTCCACTGCCGCCATCACCCAGGCTGCAGCAGGCGTGATCACCGCTGCTAATCTGGGCGCACGCGGTATTGCGGTTGATTTGTCAACCGCTGCTAACGTGGTATCCACGAATGTCGGCATCAACGCCAGTGCAGGCAACGTCTTGTACAAAAGCACCCCCGGCTTTGCACTAGGCAACATCACCACTGATGGTACGTTGTTTGGCACAGCTACAGCAGGCCTGTCAGCCGCTGGCAACAACGTGACGATAGAGTCGGCAGGCGCGGTGACGCAAACAACGGGCAATAACATCACCGCCAGCGGTTTGTTGATGAAGGGCGCAGGGGCTTACACCCTGACCAACACCACCAACAGCGTTACCAATATTGCGGCGACTACGGGTGCTGGCGCGGTGAAATACGTCAACGCCGGAGCGCTGACGGTAGGCACAGTGGCTGGGGTGGACGGCATCACCCGCACCGGCAATGTGACCCTCCAAACTACCGCAGGTAATCTGGATGTCAATCAGTTTGTCAATGCTGGCACAGGTACCGTGCGCATGCAGTCCGCTGGCACGGTGACACAGGCTGCAGCAGGCGTCATCACCGCTGCCAATCTGGGAGCGCGCGGCACTGCGGTTGATTTGTCAACCGCTGCCAATGTGGTGTCAGGCAATGTCGGCATCAACGCCAGCGCCGGCAACGTCTTGTACAAAAGTACCCCCGGCTTTGCACTGGGCAACATCACCACTGATGGCACGTTGTTTGGCACAGCTACGGCAGGCTTGTCAGCCGCTGGTAACAACGTGACGATTGAGTCGGCAGGTGCGGTCACACAGTCTACGGGCAACAACATCACCGCCAGCGGCTTGTTGATTAAAGGTGCAGGCGCGTACGACCTGAGCAACACCACCAACAGCGTTACCAACATCGCATCTGTTACGGGTGCAGGCGCGGTGAAATACGTCAATGCTGGGGCACTAACAGTAGGTACAGTGGCTGGGGTGGACGGCATCACGCGCACGGGCGATGTGACACTGCAAACCGGCGGCACGCTAACCCAAACAGCGGCTGTAGCCGCTGCTAACCTGCAGTTACTGGGCGGCCAAGCTGTGACGCTGACCAACGCAGGCAACAACATCGCCAGTTTGAGCGGCAACACCGCGGCTTTGAGTGTGACCAACACAGGCGCATTGGCTTTGGGCGCGCTGACAACGGCTGGCGCTTTGACGTTGAACACAGGCGGCACGGTTAGCCAAACCGGCGCATTAACGCAAACGGGCGGCGGCGCAGTTAACGTGACCGCTACCGCTGGCAGCATCAAACTGACCAACGCTGCCAACGACGTGTCAGGTACCGTTAATCTGTCAGCCGCAGCAGGCGGGGTGGCGTTTGTCAACAACAATGCGGCAGGCATCAAGGTGGGTGACATCACCGCAGCGACCACCGTCAACACCACCAACCCGGCTGATATTGCCAACTTTACGGCCAGCGATGCAGCTCTGACAGGTGTGGCACTGCTGCAAGCCCGCCAAGGCAACATTGAGCGCAGTGGCGCAACAAAAATAGTGGCAGACCGCGCGGTGCTGGTAGCGGCCAATCGCATTGGCGGCGCAACCGCCAATGACGCTACGCTAGGTGTACGGGTAGAAGGCGCGGCAGGAGCCAGTACACGGCAGGTGTACCTAAGCACAGGTGCAGCCCAAATGGCAAACATCTTCGGGCCCGCAACAGCGCCGCTGTTTTATAAAAACCTGATGAACGGCGCAACCGCGCTGCCATCACCTGCGAACAGCGCTTACGGCGGCGTGGCCATTGACTACGACCCGGCTGCTACGGCTGCTGCTGCAGCAGCCAATAGGCCTGCGACAGTGACAACCAACACAGTCAACACAACCAGCCCAACCAGCACAACCAGAAACACGAACGATACCCTCAGGCAAGCCCAGGCGATTGTGCAAATCCAGCAACCCAAGTCAGCGCCGCCAGCCCCTGGCTTGAATGGCATCACCACCCCGCAAGGCGATAGAGCTAGCAACCAGGTCAGCCGCGACCTGCTCAACGCCCCCAAGGTAGAGCCGATCACCGTACCAAGCTGCGCACCTGGTGCGGCCAGGCCTGCAGCGCCTGGGCAGTGCGGGTAAGGGGAGGACACACATTTTATTGAGTGAGCTTGTCATTGCGGCCTTGAGCCGCAATCCATGCACCCGCCACCTTGCAAGCGCCGCAGGGGTCATGGATCCCGGGTCAAGCCCGGGATGACAGTAAAAAGAGCCATTTTAGGCTCTTTTTTCCGATCAAATCGGCCTAAAACCCAATAAATACGGGTGTAAACAGCTATCTAATTGATAGCATTTAATTTTAACCAAATCTCCTCCCCTGAGCCCACCATGTCCTCACACGCCAGCATAAAAAGCGCTTACCGCACGGTCTTTGATAGCGCTTGCGGCAGGTAGACTTCTTAGACATGCTCGCTTAAACTGAAACGTGAGATGCTGTTACCTGCCATTTCACAATCAGTAAAGGCTTTTTATATGTTGAATCCCAGCCTAAACCAGGCGTCTAACCTTGCGTTTGACGCACACGTGCTGATGCAAAAAATCCAGCAGCTACCGCCCGAGCGAATGCTTGAAGTTGGTGACTTTGTAGAGTTTTTGCAGCAGCGCTCGCAACTTGCACAGGCTTATGCACAGGATCGCGACTTGACGCGCCAGGCATCACAAATTAGTCAGGACAGCTTTGCAGTGGTGTGGAACAACGCTGAAGACGAGGCTTACGATGCCATTTAGCGCAACGCCCGCTTTTGGGGATGTGGTGCTGGTGCCGTTTCCCTTCACCAGCGGGAGCGCAGCCAAACAGCGCCCGGCGGTCATCGTCAGCAACCAAGCATATGCACAAGCCCGCCCAGATGTCGTGTTGCTGGCCATCACCAGTCAGGTGCGGATGCCGCTGTCGTTTGGCGAGGCGCTGGTGGCTGACTGGCAAGCTGCGGGCTTGCTTAAGATTTCACTTTTCAAACCCCTGCTAGCAACACTTGAGCAGGCCTTGATCATCAGGCAGCTGGGGCAATTGAGTAACGCTGATCAAGCCGCTTTGAGGCAAACCCTGGATGTGATTTTGAAATAATCGCGCTTGCCTCAGCGGCGATGGCGGTAACAGTGGAACAGTGACCTGCTCAACGCCCCCAAGGCAGAGCCGATCACCGTACCAAGTTGCGCGCCCGGTGCGGCCAGGCCTGCTGCGCCTAGGCAATGCGGGTAAGGGGAGGACACTCATTTTATTCAGTGAGCTTGTCATTGCGGGCTTGACCCAATACTGTTCGGTTAGCCGTTCGCCCTGCGCCTGTCGAAGGGTCTGCTCGAATAAGGAAAAGGCTTCGACAAGCTCAGCCCGAACGGATCTGGCATCTAACCGAACAGTATTGGGGCTTGACCCGTAATCTTGCACCCTGACCTGCGCCTTGCATGTACCGCAGGGGTCATGGATCCCGGGTCAAGCCCGGGATGACAAGTAAAAAGACCCTTTTTAGGCTCTTTTTTCCTATCAAATAGGTCTGCAGATCAATGGATATATGCGCGAACAGCTCATGAATTTATAGCACTTGAATGCTCTAAAAAACTACTCTTGCTTACCAGCGGTGGTCTGGACTGGTTCAAGCTTCACAACTTTCAAACCATCGATGGCATTGAAATGTTTGACGTTGCCTGTCAGCAGTTGCAGGCCATGCTCCAGCGCCGTCGCGGCAATGAGTGCATCACCGAGTTGCAAGCCGTCAAACCCCGTTGCGCAAGCCGCTGCTGTTGTAGCGTGGGTCCCGCAGCTTTTGGGCGTATGCGGCTGGGTCAGTTAAGTCTGCGCGGTCAGCCCACATGCAAAAGGCAGGGTCAGTATGGTGAACCATGATGTCGTTGGCGGGCGCTTGCTCAGTCTCTATCCGCACCGTGACTTGCCCAGCCGCATCAGCCAGCTTGGCACGCCAGCTTGGGGGTAAATCGGCGATATTGACATGTTCAATGATGACGGCGCTCATGGCTGAACTCCTGATTGGATAAACATGGCTGCGTGTGTAGCCTGTATTTACGATTATCCATGAGGACGCAAGAGTGTTAAGAGGTCGATCCGAGATTGCTGATTAATCCAACACCATCCCAGCCACCCGAGCCGCCGACCCAAACGCCAGCGTAAAGCCCAACGCCCCATGCCCGACGTTAAACAGCATGTTGTTTGGCCCTTTGGGGTGCTGGCCAATAAGGGGCAGGGCGGTGGGCGTGGCGGGGCGCAGGCCGGCCCAAGGGTTGAGTTCGGCAAACTTGCTGCAATGCGGGAACAACGTCTGGGTGGAGGCTTTGAGGGATTCGATTTGCTTTGGTGCAATTTGCGTGTCGTAGCCGGCCAGCTCGGCCATGCCAGCCACCCGCAAGCGTGAACCGATGCGGGCGAAGACGACTTTGCGTGCGCTGTCTGTAACGCTGACTTTGGGTGCTGATGCAGGTGCTTCATCAACATCGACCGTGATGCTGTAGCCCTTGAGTGGGTAGATGGGCAAATACACGCCGAGTTGGCGCGCCATCGGAGCTGATGCCGCGCCCAATGCCATCACGTACTGGTCGGCTTCAATGTTGCCTTGCGGCGTTTTGATGGCGACTATCCTTTTTGCGCTGGTCAGTATTTGCTCAATCGGCGTGCCTAACAAAAACCGCACGCCGCGCTGGGTAAGCAGTGCCTGCAAGCCATCACAGGTTTTCTGGCAATCGGCGGCGCATTCGCTGGGGGTGTAAATCGCGCCTGTGATG
Organism: Polaromonas sp.; assembly: GCA_049653085.1. Taxonomy (GTDB): domain Bacteria; phylum Pseudomonadota; class Gammaproteobacteria; order Burkholderiales; family Burkholderiaceae_C; genus Polaromonas. The sequence continues at coordinate 8,575 of JBASFP010000074.1, read as the reverse complement.
CTGGGTGCATAGCTGGCCAGGGCGGGTTCAATGTCAATGCATCGCTCGGCACTGACAGCTTCTTGCACGCTACCCATTTCGCGCTGCAGCAGCATTTGTTTTTGGGCTGCGGCAAACGAAGCATCAGTCGAAAACAGCACCAGCTTGCCGGTGCTTGAAAAGTCCACCGCCAGCTTTTCTTGCGCCAGCATCGCATCAAAACCTTGGCGGCTCTCGGCTGCCAGTTGCAGCAACGCAATGGTGGTGCTGCGCGATGTAGTCGCATTACAGGCCGCTAAAAATTGCAAACCCCAGCGCCACTGATGGACGTCCATTTGCGGGCGAATCTTCAGGGGCGAGCTGGGCGACAAAAGCAGCGTGGGCAACTGCGCCCAAATGCCGGGGTCTGCCAGCGGCTGGACGTAGCTGTAACTGAGCTGTGAGCCATTACCGCCGCTAGCCCCACTGCCGGGCTGAGCGCGGTCGATCACGGTCACGTCATGGCCTGCACGATTCAATTCATAGGCCGTTGCCAGCCCCACAATGCCCGCCCCCAAAACACACACATGCATCACAACTCCTTTTTAAAGTTTCACTTTACGCAGAAGGTGTGGTTTTGAACAATGCTGATTGATAGCAAGCCATGCCTTAGGGTTATGGCTATCTGGTCAGTGAGGGAATGCCATGACTTTTTGTCATGGGTTTACCGTGAAAATACATGGCCGCAAGCGCGCAGTCTTCATACACTGGTGCTGCGAGTGACAACAGACTTTTACTTCACACCTCAAAGGACATTATGAAAATCTCTACCTTGATGACTGCCGCACTGCTGTGTACCGGCCTGGTCGCCACCAGTGCCAGCGCCCAAACGCTGAAAAAAGTTGCCGACAACAACAAGATCACTGTGTCTTACCGTGAGGCGTCGGTGCCTTTCAGCTACCTGATTGGGTCCAGCAAGGCGGTTGGGTTTTCAGTCGAGCTGACCGAAGCCATCATTGACGATATCCGCAAGAAAACCAAAAAGCCGGACCTGCAAATCACCTACATGCCTGTCACGTCGCAAAACCGCATCCCGCTGCTGGTCAATGGCACCTATGACCTGGAGTGCGGCTCGACCACCAACAACTCGACCCGTGCCAAAGACGTGACCTTCAGCACCAATATTTTTTACACTGGCACACGCTTGCTGGTTAAAAAGACATCGGGCATCAAAAACTATGCGGACCTGGCTAAAAAGACGGTAGCCAGCACCACCGGTAGCACCAACGCACAGGTGATTCGCAAGTACAACACCGAGAAAAACCTTGACATGCAATTGATCTTGGGCAAAGACCATGACGATTCGCTGCTGCTGGTTGAAAGCGACCGCGCTGTAGCGTTTGCGATGGACGATATTTTGCTGTTTGGCCTGCGCGCCAACTCCAAAAACCCGGCCTCGCTTGAAGTCGTGGGCGACTCGCTGCAAGTCGAGCCCTACGCCTGCATGTTGCGCAAAGATGACCCAGAATTTAAAAAGCTGGTCGATGGCACCATCAACCGCATGATGAAGTCGGGCGAATTTGCCAAGCTGTACACCAAGTGGTTTGAGTCACCGATCGTGCCAAAAGGCGTGAACCTGGGCTTGCCCATGTCTGCTGAGCTCACAGCCGTTTTGAAAACGCCAAGCGACAAACCGGCCCTGTAAAAGCAACCAACAGCCCCATGACTCACGCCCTGAACACCACCCGCACTGTGGGTATTTTGGGCGGCATGGGGCCTGCTGCAGGGGCTGACTTTGCGCGGCTGTTTGTCACGGCCTGTGCTGAACATATGCGGGTGCGCGGCATGGCGGTGTCTGACCAGGCTTTTCCTGAACATTGGCTGGCGCAGGTGCCTGTGCCCGACCGCAGCACTGCGCTGGGCGCGCCGGGTTTTGGTGCGCACCAGCCGCTGGAGCCCATGCTGCAAGCCATGAGCAAACTGGCGGCTTTGGGCGCTACCGCGATTGCTGTGGCCTGCAACACGGCTCATGCCTGGCACGGTGAACTACAACAACGTTTTCCACAACTAGAGGTGTTGCACGTGGCGCGTGAGGTGGCGCGCACCCTGGCGGCACGCGGTGTGCGCGAGGTTGGTTTACTGGCAACCGCAGGCACTTACAGTGCGGGTCTGTATGACCAGGCTTTTGCGCAAGCGGGTGTGCAGTGCCACACGCCTGCGAGGGAAGAACGTGAGCAGTTGATGCACGGTATTTACAGCGGTGTGAAGGTCGGTAACTTTGCCTTGGCGACTGCGGCATTTACCTCAGTCGCCAGTGCTTTGGCACAGCGCCACAACTTGCAAACACTGGTGCTTGGGTGTACTGAAATCCCGCTGGCCTTGACTGGCGTGCCTGGTATGCCCGCTTTGAGCCTGATTGACCCGGCAGAACTGCTGGCGCAGGCGCTGGCTGAGCGGGCATACCGATTGGCAGCTTGAAAATGCGCCTTTTTTAGGTGGCGTTTATGGCTGCAGACCAATAAATTCGGGCGCAAGCAGCTCCTGAAAACATAGCATATTTAAGCTATTCACCTGCCCGATGATGTCTCTATTTCCGTTCGGGTTGAGCCTGTCGAAACCCTTCGACAGGCTCAGGGCGAACGGTTCAAAGTTCACAAGGCCGGATCAATCAATCAATCAATCAGCCGACGCACTCCAGCGATTGCCCCAGTTGTTCACCTTGTCGATGCTGCGCCTGTCGCGTTTGGTAGGGCGGCCGTGTTCCTGGGCGTTGGCGGGCTCCAGCCGGTGCTGTTCGGCCAGTTGCTCACGGAGCTTGATACTGGCCTCAAGTTCTTCGTACAGCAACTGAGCCTGTGGCGCACCGCCACGTTTGTCGCTGATGCCGCGAACCACCAATGTTCGGGTCAAGGGCCCTTGACGCAACGCCACGGTGTCGCCCACCTTCACCTCTTTGGCAGGTTTGACCTCTGCGTCGTTGATGCGTACCCGGCCCTTGTCAATTTCTTCAGTCGCCAGGCTTCGGGTTTTGTAAAAGCGTGCGGCCCAAAGCCATTTGTCGATGCGAATCTTGTCCATTCAGGTATTTTGCCGTCAAGTCAGCAGGGGCAGGCGCACCGTCGCATCAAGACCTGTCACCACACCATGCTGCACCCGGTTGTCCAGGGATATCGTGCCGCCCAGCACCGCCACAATTTCTTTGCAAATCGCCAGCCCCAGGCCTGAGCCGCGTGCCACATTACCTGCTGAAAACGGCTGAAACAGCCGCGCTGCCAGCTCTGCATCAATGCCTGGCCCGCTGTCTGACAGGCTCAAGGCAGCGTGGGTGGCGTCTCGCACAATGCGTATCGTCAGGCCGCCATAGGCTGGTGTGTGTTTGATGGCGTTGTGCAGCAGGTTGCGGGTCAGCTCGGTCAGCATCCATTCATGCGCGGCCATCGGTGCGGCAACGGTATCGATGGCAAAGTCAATATTCTTGTCGGCCATCAGGGCTGATAAATCCAGCGCTACGGCGCGCATCACCTCTGCCAAATCCAGTGTTTTAAGCTCAGGCTGCTGGCGCAGTTGCTCGACTTTGGCTAGCGCCAGCATCTGGTTGGCCACCAGTGTGGCGCGGTCAACCGTCTGGTTAATGTCTGCCAGAGCCTCGTTTGGCGGCTGGTCGCCGCGCATGGCCGATTGCACTTGTACCTTCAGTACCGCCAGCGGCGTGCGCAACTGGTGGGCAGCATCACGTACAAAGCGTTTTTGGTGTTCCAGCAGATTTGCCAGCCGGGTCATGACGGCGTTGGTGGCGTCCACCAGCGGCATCAGCTCGCGGGGCGCATCGGGTGCGCTGATCGGGTTCAAATCACCTTCAGGCCGCGATTGCAGTTGCAGGCTGAGGCGGCGCACCGGCCGCGTGGCGCGCTGTACCACCACCATCACCACCAGTGCAATCACCCCCAGCAGCAGGGCTTGCCGCCACAGCGTGTCAAACAACAGCGTGCGCGCCAGTGACTGACGCAACTCCAGCGTTTCAGCCACCTGAATCACTGCCATCGCGCGACCGTTGGACGATGCCACTGGCTGCATCAGCACCGCCACCCGCACGGGCGTGCCTTCAAACACGTCGTCATAAAAATCAACCAGCGCAGCATAGGCCGGCTTGGCGCTGATCTGCCCACGCCAAAAAGGCAATTGGTCATAGCCCGACACCAGCGCACCACTGAGGCTGGACACGCGGTAAAACAATCGGCTCTGGTTGTCGGCCTCAAAGGCCTCCAGCGCGGCGTAGGGCACGGTCACACGAAGGGTGGATTGCGCATCAAAGCCTGTCACATCCAGTTGCTCGCCAATCGATTTGGTGGACGCCAGCAGGGTGCGGTCGTAGGCGGTGTTGATGGCGGCAAGCGCATCGCTGTACAGGCTGATGGTGTTGACGCCAATCAGCAAGCCGACGGGCAGCAAAATACCCAGCAACAAATAGCGCCTGAGTGAACGCCGCTTTGAGTGTGATGTCATGCCAAAAATTTCACGGATTTGCCTTGATCAGGTAGCCCAGGCCGCGCAGCGTCATCAGCGTTACGCCAGAGGCCTGCAGTTTCTTGCGCAGCCGGTAAACCACCACCTCTATCGCCTCGTACTGCACATCGGCCTGGCCCGGGAAGACCACCGCAAACAGGTTTTCTTTCGACACCGCATGGCCAGCTTTGAGCAGCAGGGTTTGCAGCAGCTTTCGTTCGCGCGGGGTCAAGTCCATCGCCTCATTGATGTGGTAAATCGCGCCGCTGCTTTTTTCATAGCGCAAAGTGCCGAGCTGAATGCTGCCGAACTCGTCACCATCATCAGGCTCGCTGGCCAGCGTTGCACGCCTGCGCACCAGTGCCCGCAGCCGCGCCTCCAACTCGTCCAGGTCAAACGGTTTGGGCAGGTAGTCGTCAGCGCCCAGGTTCAGGCCCATGATGCGGTCGCCCACTGTGCCGCGCGCGGTGGCTATCAGCACGGGTGTGTTCAGCCCGGCCTTGCGCGCCTGAGCCAGTACCTGCAAGCCGTCAAGACCGGGCAGGGTCAGGTCGAGCAAGACCACATCAAAACGCATGGCTCGCCATTTTTCAAGTGCCAGCAGACCGTCACCGCAAGCGTGTACCTTGAAGCCGCGTCGGCTCAGGCTGCGATCCAGCGTGGCCTGCATGACGGCGTCGTCTTCAACGAGTAAAAGTTTCATGAAGTCAATAGTATGTGCGCGCAATCTCTGGGCGCTGCCCCTAGCACTTTCCCTAGGCTTTTGGACAGCCGTTTGACAGGAATGGGGCGCATGATGACATAGTTGTTTTAATGTTTTACTTCAGGAGACCACCATGTCCAATCTTATGCGTCGCGATACCTTTTTAAAATCTGTGGCTGCCCTTGTAGCTGCAGGCGTGTTGCCTCAGACAGCACTGGCTGCTGCCAACATCAAAATGATGATCCCCGCCAACCCCGGTGGCGGCTGGGACACCACCGGCCGTGCCCTGGGCAAGGCCATGCAGGAGTCAGGTGCGGCCAGCACCGTGACGTTTGAAAACAAGGGCGGCGCGGCGGGCGCGCTGGGTCTGGCGCAGTTTGTCAACGGTGCCAAGGGCGACGGCAACGCCATCATGGTGATGGGCGCAGTCATGCTGGGCGGCATCATCACCGGCAAGCCGCCCGTTAACCTGAGCACGGCCACGCCGATTGCCCGCCTGACCAGCGAATACAACGTGTTTGTGCTGCCTGCCAACTCACCCTTCAAGTCGATGGCTGAAGTGATTGAGCAACTTAAAAAAGACCCCGGCAGCGTGAAGTGGGGCGGCGGCTCGCGCGGTTCAACCGAGCACATTGCTGCAGCCATGATTGCCCGCCAGGTTGGTGTGGATCCAGCCAAGATCAACTATGTGGCTTTCCGGGGCGGCGGTGAGGCGACCGCAGCTATTTTGGGTGGCAACGTCACCGTCGGCGGCAGCGGCTACAGCGAGTTTGCTGAATACATCAACACGGGCAAGATGAAGGCGATTGCCGTCACGTCTGACACCCGCCTCAAAGGCGTGGCTGTGCCCACTCTGAAAGAGCAGGGCATTGATGTGACGATAGGCAACTGGCGCGGCGTGTACGGCGCGCCTGGCATCAGCCCGGCCCAGCGCAAAGAGCTGACAGATGTCGTGCTCAAAGCCATCAAGAACAAGAGCTGGACGGATGCGTCCGAGAAAAACAACTGGACGGCTGCAGTGCTGACTGGGGCGGCGTTTGACAAGTTTGTGGATGACGACTTTGCCAGTTTGCGCGCAACGATGGTGAAGTCTGGCATGGTGTGAGCCTTGCTGGGGTCATGGATCCCGGGTCAAGCCCGGGATGACACGTCTTCTGTCATTGCGGGCTCGACCCGCAATCCATGACCCCGAATTCAGCCTCGCCAATCAACTTTCAACCGGGTAAAAAATGACACAACAAAACCCATCGACCCTGCAAACCATCGTCGCAGTCGGCGTGCTGCTGATCGGCCTGGCGCTGGCGGGGGGGGCTGTCAGCATTCCGTCGGCTGCGGGTTATGGCGGGGTGGGCCCCAATTTTTTACCCTGGGTGGTGTCAATCGCCTTGATGGTGTGTGGCGCTTTCATGGTGTGGGAGTCTCGCACTGGCGGCTTTCGCGCCATGGGCGAGTCTGACGGTATCGCACCCTGCTGGTCAGGCTTTGCCTGGGTCTCGTCAGGCCTGCTGGTGAACGCCGCGCTGATCACGACCATTGGTTTCATATTGAGCTGTACGCTGTGTTTTGTGCTGGCGGTGCAGGGCTTGCGCAGTGCCGACGGCACGGCTGACTTCAAGCCCGTAACCTTACTTAAAAATGGCCTGATCGGCATGGCGATTGCCGCCCCGGTGTACTGGATGTTTACCAAATTTTTGGCGATCAATTTGCCTGGACTGACATCAACCGGGTGGCTTTAAGCCTTAAATTTTATGGATATTTTTAACCAGCTCATGCAGGGCTTTGCGACCGCTGCAACGCCCGTTAATCTGCTCTGGTGCTTCGTCGGCTGCGCACTGGGTACCGCTGTCGGCGTACTGCCAGGTATCGGCCCGGCTGTTGCAGTGGCCATGCTGCTGCCAATTACCGTCAAGGTCGAGGCCACCGCGTCAATGATTTTTTTCGCCGGTATTTACTACGGTGCCATGTACGGCGGCTCCACCACCTCCATTTTGCTGAACACACCGGGTGAAACTGCCAGCATGGTCACGGCGATGGAGGGCAACAAAATGGCCAAGAGCGGGCGCGCAGGCGCGGCGCTGGCCACAGCGGCGATTGGCTCTTTTGTGGCGGGCACGATTGCCACCGTTATCGTCACGCTGTTCGCACCCATCGTGGCTGAACAAGCCGTCAAACTTGGCCCGCCTGAATACTTCATGCTGATGCTGCTGGCCTTTACCACTGTCAGTGCGGTGCTGGGCAAAAGCACGCTGCGCGGGCTCACCGCGCTGTTCATTGGTCTGGCCGCAGGGCTGGTCGGGCTGGATCAGATTTCTGCGCAGGCGCGCTACACCGGCGGCGTGCCCGAACTGCTCGACGGCATTGAAATTGTTCTGGTGGCCGTTGGCCTGTTTGCCGTGGCTGAGGCGCTGTACGCGGTGCTGTACGAAGGCAAGCAAAACGATACGCAAAACAAGCTGAGCAAGGTTTACATGACGGGCAAAGACTGGCGTCGATCCATCCCCGCCTGGCTGCGCGGCACGGCGATTGGCGTGCCGTTTGGCTGCATTCCCGCAGGCGGCACCGAGATTCCGACTTTCCTAAGTTACGCCACTGAAAAAAAGATGGCCAAAGACAAATCGGAATTCGGCAACCAGGGCGCGATTGAAGGCGTCGCCGGGCCAGAGGCGGCCAACAACGCCACCGTGACCGCCGCCATGATTCCGCTGCTCACGCTGGGCATTCCTACATCCAACACCACCGCGATCTTGCTGGGCGCGTTTCAAAATTACGGCATTCAGCCTGGCCCGCAACTCTTCAGCAGCTCGTCCACGCTGGTATGGGCTTTGATTGCCTCGCTGTACATCGGCAACGTCATGCTGCTGGTGCTCAATTTGCCGCTGGTCGGTCTGTGGGTCAAGTTGCTCAAAATCCCCAAACCGTATTTGTACGCAGGCATCCTGATTTTTGCCACCGTCGGCGTGTACGGCATGCGACAAAGTGCGTTTGACTTGTTTTTGCTCTACGCCATTGGTGTGCTGGGCGTGGTGATGAGGCGCTTTGACTTCCCGACCGCACCCGTCATCGTCGGCATGATTCTGGGCCCCTTGGCTGAAGCGCAGTTGCGCAACGCCATGTCGATTGGCGAAGGCAGCGCCCTTGTGTTTGTGCAGCGCCCGGTGTCACTCATCCTGATCTTTGTGGTCATTGCCGTTCTGGTATTGCCACGTTTGGCCAAACGCTGGTCAGCGCGGGTCAAACTGGCCTGAAAAAGGCAGTTTTAGGCTATTTTTAGGTATCATTTAAGCCTCTAGGCCAATTACAGGGACTTCCCATAAAGTCAACCGAGGGCATCTAATAAATTTCCCTTGGTGACGGTATTTCTCAGCACTGACGTCAACGAAATCGGCTATCAAAGCGAGGAACAGACTGCAC
>JBASFP010000073.1:0-67682 GCA_049653085.1 Polaromonas sp. | reverse complement strand
GTCGATGCTTGGCAGCAAGCACGAAACACCGACCACAGAACCATCGAGTGGAAGTTCACGCGGCAAGATGCAGACCGAAAAATGAGCCGCCATTATGTTTCTAAACTTGCATGTTGACGCACTAGTGTCGCGCTTCAGTCACATTCATGGTGTTCTCATTCTTTAAAAAACAATCGAAAGCAATCACCATGAACACCATCATCTACATCGTCGGTCTGGTCGTCGTTATCGGCTTGGTCTTGTCATTTTTCGGCCTGCGCTAGACGCTACTTCAGCCCCATGCAGTTGGCGTAGTAGGTCGTCGTGGCGGGCCAGTCTGAAAAGATGCCCATGATGCCAACGTCTTTGGCCAGCACGTCGAGCACCTGCATGGTGTCGCCTTCACGCTTGATGGCAGAGCTGACGGTTTGGTAGTACCAGCCTGGGTTGCCATTGGCCAGCAGGCCTGAACGCTCCAGACTCCAGGTGATGATGCCAAGCCCCGCTTGCTTGGCATTTTTAGCGTAGCTTGAGGCCACCAGTTTGCCGTCTTGCACATCAAGCAGTGCAAAAATCGGCGGCGCAACAATTTGAATGCCGTCTTTTTTGTAGCTTTGCAACTGCGACAAAGTTGGCAAATCAGCGGCTTTGTTGGCGCTGTCTAAAAACACGGCTTGCTTGCCAAAAGCCGGTTCATTTTTAACCCAATACAGCACATCGTTTTTATTGAACGACTGCGCAAACACGCGCGATGCTGGCACGTTGGCGGCCTTGTACTCGTCAATCATTTTTTGCGCATAGTTTTCCTGGCTAAAACCATCAAACGGCATGCTGACGCTGGGTGATTTCAGCTCGGGGGTCATCTTCACGCCCAGCCGGGTGAAGAGTGCAATGCTCTCGGCGTGTGTCATCAGCGTGCCGCTGGTCGGGCCGCTGTACAGGTCAGTGCGCCAGTTGGCTGTGCCTGCCATGTACTCAGTCACGGTTTTGGCTTTGGTGTTGGCGGCGGCCATCTTGCCGCGCAGGGTTTTAAATTCAGCCAGCGTGATGTCGCTGGTGCGGCATTCAGCGCTGGCAGGCGTGTTAGCCACCGGGTCGTGCGGGCTAAAGCCTTTGGTGCATTTGGCAGCCAGCGGTGTGGCCAAAATATTGGTGGTGGTGTGCAGGTCGTTTTGCGCATGGCGGCAGACCAGCGCCTTGTCTTTGGCAAAGGTCACGTCACATTCGACAATTCCAGCGCCCATGCGGGCTGCGGCTTCATAGGATTCTTTGGTGTGCTCGGGGAACATCAGCGGCGCACCCCGGTGACCAATCGAAAAATCAGTTTTACTGAACGGCCCATTGGCACAGCTTTGCAATTTGTCTTTAAGCGGGCTGGCTGCCATGTCAGCGGTTAAAAAATACGGCCGCTGGCCGACCTGGACGTTGCTGGTTTGTGCAAAGCCAGATGCGACAGGCACTAAAAACAACGCCACTGAGAGCAAACGAATATGAGCCAATAGCATGCTGCGTTCCTTAAAAATAAAGTGACTCGAATCTAAGCCAGCCAGGTGACGCACTGATGACCAATGTTAAAAAAAGTAAATGTGTGGCGAGCCAAGTATCTGGCATGTAAATGCGTGAAAAGGCGTGCAAATTCACTGGATAAATTTGCCAGGCTGCGTTGAAATACAAACCCGAATAAACCTAGGGAGTCACATCATGACCGCACTAGACCCCAGCGCATTGGACACACGCTTTAAAAAGCCATCGCCGCGCTTGTTGGCTTACAGCTTTTACATTGCTGGCGTCATCGCAGCATTGATGGCCGCTGCCATATTGGTTTCAGCGCAAATTTGAAACAGGCGGTTAGGGCAGCTTTCATGCGGCTTGAAGCCAGCCGTGTAGGACAGCGTGCCGCATTGGTCACGGCAAGCCAACGCACAACCATATGCGGGCGTTAAATGGGAAGCAGACACTGGGCAATACCTGCCGCTGTGCATCTGCTTTTTATGTGTTCTTTCACGAAAGTACCCTTTGTATGAAAAAATTCTTTACCCTGCACCTCGTCGCAGCACTGCTCATCACCACCCTGTCCGCTGGTACGGCTATGGCTGAAAAACCAGAGTGGGCTGGCCAGGGTAAAAACGGCAAGCATGAACAAAAAGAAGATGACCGAGAACATGGCAAAAGCAAAGGCAAAAAACACAAATACAAAGGTGAAACCGCAGACGTGCGGGTCAACAGTTACTTCAATGAGCCGCAGCGGGTGGTGATTCGCAATTACTACGGCCAGCAATACCGCGCAGGTCGTTGCCCGCCAGGCCTGGCCAAAAAGAACAACGGCTGCATGCCGCCCGGACAGGCCAAAAAATGGGCCATGGGTCAGCCACTGCCAAGCAACGTGGTGTACTACCCTGTGCCGCAGCCAATCATCGTCCAGTTGGGCGCACCGCCAGCAGGCCACAAGTACGTGCGGGTTGCCAGTGACATTTTGCTGATGGCCATCGGCACCAGCATGATTGTTGATGCGGTACAAGATTTAGGCCGAATCTAGTCCTGCGCAAGGTGGTCAGGGGCGGTGACCCCTGAAGCCTCTAAACTTGGGTGCAACGTCATGCACTTGCCCCAAACAATCTCGAAACCAGACTCGCTTTTGAAATACTGCGTCTCTGTTCGCGCCCTGTGTAATTTCACCGCCAAGCATGGCGACCTGGACTTGCGCTTCACGCCTGCGCCGTCTGCACAAGAAGGCATGGTGGGTCATGCGCTGGTGGCTTCGCGACGGGACGCCCAATACCAGCCTGAAGTCACTCTGGAGGGAGACTACAAAACCCTGTCGGTACGTGGCCGGGCTGATGGCTATGACCCGGCTAATAACCAGCTTGAAGAAGTCAAAACCTACCGTGGCGACCTGCACAACATGGCCGACAACAAGCGTGATTTGCATTGGGCGCAGGTCAAAATTTATGGCTGGTTATTGTGTCAATCCAGAGGTTTGAAAGACATCAATCTGGCGCTGGTCTACTTTGACATAGCCAGCACACAGGAAACGCCGCTGATTGAGCTGTTCACCGCCGCCGCCTTGAAAGAATATTTTGAAAATCAGTGTGATCTGTTTTTAGCCTGGGCAGAGCGCGAGCTGGCGCACCGCACGGCGCGGGACGCGGCGTTAAACGCCCTGGCGTTCCCGCACGCGACCTTCAGGCCTGGCCAGCGCGAACTGGCCGAGGCGGTGTACAAAACCGCCAGCAACGGCAAATGCCTGATGGCGCAAGCCACCACAGGCATTGGCAAAACCATAGGCACGGTGTTCCCGCTGCTCAAGGCCATGCCCAAACAGCGGCTGGACAAGCTGTTCTTTTTGGCCGCCAAGACACCGGGCCGCAAGCTGGCACTCGATGCTTTGGAACTGATTGAAAACAGTACGCAGAATCTGCCTCTTCGCGTGCTGGAGCTGGTCGCCAGAGACAAGTCTTGCGAGCACCCTGATAAAGCCTGCCACGGCGATTCATGCCCATTGGCCAAGGGCTTTTATGACCGCTTGCCGCAGGCACGCTATGCCGCAGTGCAAAGCGCAAGCCAAGGCGCGTTAGACAAAACCGCCATGCACGATGTGGCGTTGGCACACCGCGTGTGCCCCTACTACCTGGCGCAAGAGATGGCTGTATGGAGCGACGTGGTGGTGGGCGACTACAACTATTACTTTGATACCAGTGCCATGCTGCACACCCTGACAGTCAACCACCAGTGGCGCGTGAGTGTGCTGGTGGACGAAGCCCACAACATGATTGAGCGTGTACGCAGCATGTACTCTGCCATGCTTGATCAACGCCAGCTACAGGCGGTACACAGCTCAGCGCCCAAGGCGGTGCGCCCTGTGCTTGACAAACTCAATCGCGCCTTCAGCGATGTGCATAAAACGCAGACTGAAACCTATCAGGTGGTGCAGGAAATTCCGGTTGATTTTTTAAAAGACCTCCAGCAGGCCATCACTGTCATCACTGATTTCTTGGTGGCGAATCCGACGCGGGTCGATGCAGATTTGCAGGCGTTTTATTTTGAGGCGCTGCACTTTGCCCGCATGGCCGACAGCTTTGCCAGCCATTCGATGTTTGACATCACACTGCAAGACGTGGTGCATGACAACGCCTTGCTGATACCCGGCAGCATTGGTTGTGCCACGCTCAACATTCGCAACATCGTGCCTGCACCGTTTTTAAACCCGCGCTTTACGGCGGCCTATTCCGTCGCGCTGTTTTCAGCCACGCTCAGCCCGCCAGCGTTTTACAAAGAAACGCTGGGCTTGCCGCTTACCACCGCGTGGATTGACGTGGCGTCACCGTTTTCACATGAGCAGCTTTACGTGGCAGCGGTGCGCAATGTGTCAACCCGCTACAGTGACCGTGACCAGTCATTGGCACTGATTGCCAACCTGATGGCGCAGCAGTACCACAAGACACCCGGCAACTACCTGGCCTTTACCAGCAGCTACGACTACCTGCAAAAACTGGCCAGCCACTTTAACCAGCACCACCCCCAAATCACCACCTGGGCGCAAACCCGCCAGATGGACGAGGCCGGGCGTGAACAGTTTTTGCGCCGCTTCACCACCCAGTCGCAAGGCATTGGCTTTGCGGTGCTGGGCGGTGCATTTGCTGAAGGCATTGACCTGCCGGGGGCGCGGCTGATTGGTGCGTTTATCGCCACACTGGGGTTGCCGCAAGTCAATGCCGTGAACGAAGAAATCAAAACCCGTATGGCGGCGTACTTTGAAGCGCAAGACGATGCAGCCAGCAAGGCCTACAACTACACCTACCTCTACCCCGGCCTGCAAAAGGTGGTGCAGGCAGCGGGTCGCGTGATTCGCACTCAGGACGATACGGGTGTGATTTACCTGATGGATGACCGGTTTACCCGGCTCGAGGTGCAAAGCCTGTTGCCAGTCTGGTGGCGGGTTGATGTCATCAGTCAGTTTTTGCCTGAAAATGCCTCGAAACTGCCTTTTTCAAGTATCAAATAGACCTGTAGCCCAATGAATACGGGCGCAAGCAGCTCCTAAATTTATAGTAATTGATTTTAAATCCATCCGATAACATGAACATTTTCACAAGCCACGCTGCTGCAAGGTTGATGACATCAGGCTTGCTGCTGGCTGCTGCTTGCATCGCCACCAGCCATGCGCAAACCGCCAACACCCATCCCCTTGTCGGCACCTGGAGCTGGACACTTTTTAGTGGCAAATGCACCGAGACCCTGCAATACCGCGCCGATGGTGTGCTGCTCAGTACCAGCGGTGACGCTGTGACCGAGTGGCGCTACACGGCCAGCAGCTCGCCAGACGCGCAAGGCTTTTATAAAACAGATGAAATATCAACCCGGCACAACGCCAAAAAAGATTGCTCGGGTGATGTGGTGGATGAAGCCGGACTGGACGCGAGAAGGTTTATACAGCTCAACCCGGCCAAAGACCGGTTGATCATTTGTAAAACCGCTTCCTTGCAGGCCTGCTATGGGCCGCTGCAACGCCTGCCCTGAGCCTGGCAGTGCGCGCCTAGTGCAAATTCTTGGGCGACACCGCGTGAATGCAGTAGTCAAGCAGCTCGTCCAGTTCATTGGACTTGTCAAACACCGCGTCTGAACCCAGTGCAGCACAGCGCATTCTGATGTCGCTGGTGGCGTAGTTCGTCAGCACCACGACTTTCTGGTTGGTATTGCGGTTTTGACAACCCTTGAGCACACCCAGCCCGCTGCCTTCTTTGAGGAACAAATCAACAATTGCCAGTTGCCAGTCACCGTTGTGGCTGGTCAGCCAGGCACTGGCCTCGTCTTCAGTTTCAGCAAAACCCACCACTTTGACAGGCGCTATTTCCTCCAGCGTTGAAATCAGGTTTTCACGGATGGTGGCGCTGTCTTCAACGAGGTAGGTGATGAGAGCCATGTGATTTATAACGTCTGGTGTGTGAGAACTGAGCATTGCCTAAAGTAACACGACTTCACATCAGGCACGTAGCACTTGAACGGTGCGCTTTGTAGGAGAATGACCTTTTGATCTTGAAACCAGAAGGATTTTTATGCGTTCCACGTTGATTGCTACTACCATCACCTTGACTCTGCTGGCCACCACAAGCTGGGCACAAACAGATGCCGTGCTGACCGCCGCTGCCAAAGAAGCGGGCGCACAGGTCACCAAAAGCGGGCTGGTGTACCGCTCATTAAAAGACGGCACCGGCAGCAGCCCGGCAGCCACAGACCGCGTGAAGGTGCATTACAAAGGCTCATTCCCGGATGGCAAAGAATTTGACAGCTCTTACAAACGCAATGAGCCAACCGAGTTCCCGTTGAACGGTGTCATTCCCTGCTGGACAGAAGGTGTGCAACTGATGAAAACCGGCGGTAAAGCCAAGCTGACCTGCCCCTCAGCGATTGCCTACGGCCAGCGAGGCGCAGGCGGCGTGATACCACCCAATGCGACTCTGGTGTTTGAAGTGGAACTGCTTGGAATTAATGGAAAGTAAGCTGCGAACCAATGAATGCGGGCGTAACCAGCTACTTTTAATGTAGCGCCTCGCTGCCTATTGGTCAGCACGCCAGCCACCACCCAGGGACTGAATCAGCGCCACGGCGGTTGTCTGGCGGTCGGCGGTAGCTTGCACCAGCGCGCGCCGGGCGTTCAAGGCGGTGGTTTGCGCGGTGATGACTTCGGTATAGCCCACCTGCCCGCTGCGGTAGCGGTTCAGCACCTGTTGCTCGACCTGGTCAGCGGCGCTGGACGCTTGGGCGCGCAGGGCTTGCTGCACTTGCAAAACCCAACTGGCTGACAACTGGTCTTCGACATTTTGAAAAGCTGTCAGCACGACCTGGCGATAGCGCGCGACGGCCTGCGTGTGTGCAGCGGTAGCGCCGTCAAGCCGGGCATCCAGTGCGCCACCTTTGAACAGCACTTGCGCCGCTGACAAGCCGAGTGACCACACGGCAGCCGGGGCGCTGAACAGATCAGCCACGCGACTGGCTGCTGTGCCCAGAGATGCGTTCAAACTCAGGCTCGGGTAGTAAGCCGCTTTGGCCACACCGATTTGCTCATTGGCATTAGCCACGCGGCGCTCTGCGGCGGCAATGTCTGGCCTGCGCTGTAGCAGGGTGGATGGCACGCCCACAGGCACGTCTGGCACAGTGGGTTTCCAGTCTGGGGCGGGTGCGAGTGCGAAGTTGCCCGGTGCCTGACCAACCAGAACGGCAATCGCGTGCTCTAGCTGGGAACGGGTGCGCTGTAGGCCTGCCTCGTCAGCCTTGGCGTTGGCCAATTGGGTTTGGGCTTGCAGCACATCGGTCTTGGCAACAATGCCTGCGGTGTAGCGGTTTTGCGCGATGTCCAGGGCGCGTGCGTAGCCTGCCAGCGTGCTTGTCAGCAAGGCTTGCTGTGCGTCTTGCTGACGCAGTGACAGGTAATTCACAGCCAGTTCACCCTGCGCTGATAACCGGGCGGTTGCCAGGTCGGCTGCGCTGGCGGCTGCTGTGGCTGCCGCACCATTGGCCACACTTTGCAGGCGACCCCATACATCGGGCTCCCAGGCCGCACCCAGGCTGGCCTGGTAGTTGGTATTGCTGCGGTTGCCTGTGGCGGTATTGTTGTTGGCGTTGGCCGTGCCGCCGCCGTTGCCAGAGCGGGTTGCCCCGCCACCCAGCGTGACTGACGGGAACAGACCGGCCCGCTGCTCAGCCACCAAGGCTCTGGCCTGCGCGTAGGCAGCTACTGCGGCGGCCACATTCTGGTTGGACACTTCCACCCGCGCCGCCAGGTCATTGAGCACCGGGTCATTAAAGAGTTGCCACCACGGCCCGCGCTCCAGCGCGTCAGCAGGGGCTGCTTTGACCCAGTCGCCGGCTTCTTTGTAGGCAGCGACATCAGGTGTTAAGGGGCGTTCGTAATCAGGGCCGACGGCGCAGCCTGTGATGAGAAACAAAAAACAAAAGCTCAAAGTTTCCAACGCAAAGCCGCAAAGTGGCAAAGGTCGCGAAAAAGAAAATGACTGTGATTTCATGGTTTTAAACCTTTGCGTACTTTGCACCTTAGCGCCTTTGCGTTGGAAACTTCTACTGCTCAATACAGCCAATTAAACCGCCCTAGCCAAATGCAGTTCATGCGCACCGCGCCTGCGCAGCTTGTCCATCAGCACATACACCACAGGCGTGGTCAGCAAGGTCAGCAGTTGGCTGGCAATCAACCCGCCAATAATCGCGATTCCCAGTGGCCGGCGCAGCTCAGCACCCTCACCAAAGCCAATGGCCAGCGGCAGTGCGCCGAGGATGGCGGCCAGTGTGGTCATCAGGATGGGACGAAAGCGCAACAGGCAAGCTTCCCGAACAGCATCGGTGGCACTTATCCCCCGTGATCGCTGAGCATCAATCGCAAAGTCAATGATCAAAATCGCATTTTTCTTGACGATGCCAATCAGCAAGAAAACGCCAATCAGTGCAATGATGGAAAAGTCGAGCTTGTAAATCATCAGCGCCAGCACCGCACCCACGCCGGCCGATGGCAGCGTTGACAGCACAGTGATTGGGTGTACCAGGCTTTCATACAAAATGCCCAGCACGATGTAGATCACGACCAGCGCGGCCAGTATCAGCAGCGGTTGCTGGCCTTGTGACTCTTGCGCAGTGCGGGCCGTGCCCTGAAAGCTGCCGCGCACGTTGTTGGGCAGGGCAATTTCGGCCTCGGCCTGTTTCACGGCATCCTGGCCTTGGCTCAGCGTAAAGCCTTCAGCCAGGTTGTATGACACGGTGGTGGCGAGTTCGCCGTCCTGATGGTTGACACTGGATGCCTTGGCGCTTTCAGAGAATTTGGCAATCGCCGACAGCGGCACCATGGTGCTGCCGGTGCTGCTGAGCGCCTGGCCTGTGGATTGATCGCGCAATGCCGGATTCACCAAATTGGATGCATTGGCTACGCCGACACCCGCTGCACGTGCCGGCACATAAATGTCTTTGAGCGCCTCGGGGCTTTGCCGGTAACGCGGCGCGACTTCCATGATGACTTTGTACTGATTGATGTCGCCATAAATCGTGGCCACCTGCCGCTGGCCAAAGCCGTTGTATAGCGCATTGTCAACATCCCGCGAGGTGATGCCCAGTCGAGATGCGGTGTCCTTGTCAACCGTGACCATGGTCTCGACGCCGTTTTCCTGCTGGTCGGTGTCGACGTCTGTCAGGGCATCCTGATTTTTCATTTGATCCGCCAGGCGTGTCGCCCATTTGCGCAGATCAGCGATGTTGTCGCTTTTTAAGGTGTACTGGTAGGTCGAGTTGCTGCTGCGCCCGCCGCCGCGCAGGTCTTGCACCGTGCCTAAAAACAGGCTGATGCCCGTGACACGTGCGAGTTGCGGGCGCAGCCGGGCAATCACGGCCTGGCCGCCTACCGCTTGTCCGTCGGCCGTTAATGGCCTTTTACCCAGCGGCTTGAGGTTGATGAACATGAAACCACCGCCTGCCCTGCCGCCACCCGTAAATGCAACCACCGTGTCCACCGCTGGGTCTGCCCTCACAATGTCGGCCAGCTCTTTGAGCTTGGCTTGCATGGCCTGAAACGAAATACTCTGGTCAGCCCGCAAGCCGCCATTGATTTGCCCGGTGTCTTGCTGCGGGAAAAACCCTTTGGGGATTTTGATGAACAGATAAACATTCATACCAATCACCGCCACCAGAATCAACATGATCAGCCAGCGCATGTGCAGCGCCCAGTCCAGGCTGATCTCATAGCCGCGCAGCACAGGTTTGAAACCGTTGTCAAACCAGCTCGCAACGCGCCCTTGTTTGGTCTTGGCATGGGGTTTGAGCAGCCACGCACACATCATGGGAGTGGTGGTCAGTGAAATGACAAGAGAAATCATTACCGCCACCGACAGCGTGACAGCAAATTCACGAAACAGCCGCCCGACCTGCCCGCCCATGAACAGCAGTGGGATAAATACCGCCACCAGCGACAAACTGATCGACAAAACAGTAAAACCCACCTCACGCGCACCCAGCAGCGCAGCCTTGAGGCGGTCCATACCCGCTTCAATATGTCGGCTGGTGTTCTCCAGCACCACAATCGCGTCATCCACCACAAAACCCGTGGCCACCGTCAACGCCATCAGGCTCAGGTTGTTCAAACTGAAACCCAGCAAATACATCACACCGAATGTGCCCAGCAACGACACGACGGTGGCCACCGCCGGGATCAGGGTCGCCCGCGCACTGCGTAAAAAAGCGCTAACGACCAGCACCACCAGCGCGATAGAAATGAGAAGCGTGATTTCAACCTCACGCAGCGATGCGCGAATGGAGTTGGTACTGTCTGACGCGACCGACAACTTGACGTCGGGCGGCAACTGGGCTTGAAGCTCAGGCAGCAGCGCGCGAATGCCATCGACAGTGGCAATCACGTTGGCATCGGGCTGGCGGCGTATCAGCACAATCACCGCCGCATCGCCATTGAACAGCCCCAGCGTGTTGGTGTTTTCCGTGCCATCGCGTACTTCAGCCACGTCTTGCAAACGCACTGCCGAACCATTGCGCCAGGCCACGACCAGACCCTGGTAGTCAGCCGCGACACGCCCACCGTTGGCAGAATGACCACCCGCATAGATTTGCAGACGCTGGCCTTTGTCGTCACTGTTGTCCTCAATCGCGCCCTTGGGTCGATTGGCGTTGGACGCCTGCAAGGCAGCGCGAACGTCCTCCATGCTGATGCCGTAGCGATTCAAGGCCAACGGGTTCAGTTCTACCCGCACCGCAGGCAACGAGCCGCCGCCCAGTTCCACATCACCCACACCCGGCACCTGCGCGATTTTTTGCTGCAGCAGGCTGGACACATCGTCATAAATTTGCCCAGGGGTGCGCGTTTTGGATGTGAGCGCCAAAATCATGATGGGCGCGGCGGCCGGGTTGGCTTTTCGGTACGTCGGGTTGCTGCGCAGCGCCGCTGGCAAGTCAGACCGGCTGGCGTTGATAGCACCCTGCACCTCACGCGCAGCAGCATCGATTTTGCGGTTCAGGTCAAACTGCAAGTTGATGCGAGTCTGGCCGTTGCTGCTGCTTGACGTCATCTCGTTCACGCCGGAGATCACGCCCAGTCTTCTTTCAAGTGGCGTTGCAACACTGCTGGCCATGGTGTCTGGGCTGGCACCGGGGATGGCGGCGCTGACGGTGATGACGGGGAAGTCGACTTGCGGCAGCGGTGAGACGGGGAGAACGAAGAATGCGCCTATGCCGGACAGAGACAGGCCTAGTGTTAGCAGCACTGTGGCTACTGGGCGGCGGACGAAGGGTTCTGAGAGGTTCATTTATCTCTTCTCAGTTCGCGTTTTGATGAGCCTAGTGCCCGTAGCGAGCATGCCGGGACTCGCCCCGGCGGGCGACTTACTTTTCTTTGCTTCGCCAAAGAAACCTAAGGAAAAGAAAGGCGACCCGCAGTCTGGGCCGCTTCGCGGTTCCTTGAAATTCTTAACCGAGACGGAAAATCTAGAAACTAGCCAGCTTCGCTGTCGTCGGACATCTAGATTTTTTAATCCGTCTCGGTTAAGAATTTCAAGCCCAGCCAGGACGGGGTGGGGAGAAAGAGGAAGTCCGAATCCGAATTCATTTCCCACACCCGTCCTGGCTGAGGCGAGGAGCGCAGGGAAAAGCGGATCAGGGCGCGCACTTGTTTGAGCGAAGCGAGTTTGTGCGTGACCCCGCTTTTCCCGAGCACCGCAGCGTGCCCGTAGCGCAGCGTAGGGACTCAGACTGCGGGTCGCCTTTCTTTTGGTTACTTTTCTTTGGCGAAGCAAAGAAAAGTGACTCGCTGCCGGGCGACTCCCGGCACTCCACGCAGAGCTAAACACGCTATCAATTAAGAAGCTACTCACGCCCGATCTCATTGGTCTAAAGGCATAAAACATACTAAAAAATCACCCTCCACGTCCAAATTTCCGCCCCAACCGATCAAACCCCAAATAAATCACCGGCGTCGTGAACAAAGTAAGAATCTGGCTAACAACCAAGCCACCAAAAATAGCCAATCCAAGCGGACGGCGTAACTCAGAGCCCTCGCCCCAGCCCAGCATCAACGGGACAGCAGCAAACAACGCCGCAAGCGTCGTCATCAAAATAGGCCGAAATCTGAGAAGAGCCGCCTGATGAATCGCCTCTTGCGCCGACTTGCCCTGCGTGCGTTCCGCATCAATTGCAAAGTCAATCATCATGATGGCATTTTTCTTGACGATGCCGATCAGCAAAATAATGCCGATGATGCCGATCACGCCCAGGTCTGAGCCGCTGATCATCAATGCCAGCAACGCACCGACGCCCGCTGAGGGCAGCGTCGACAAAATCGTCAGCGGGTGGATGTAGCTTTCATACAGCACGCCCAGCACGATGTACACACACACCAGTGCCGCCAAAATCAGCCACAACTGGCTGGCAAGCGACGCCTCGTACGCGCCGGACGCGCCTAGAAACTTCAAGCTGACGCTTGGAGGCAGATTGATGTCTTTGGCGGCTTGCCTGATGTCGCCTACCGCTTTGCCGAGTGATGTGCCGGGGGCGGTGTCAAAACCCAGCGTGGTGGCCGGAAACTGATCGACGTTGGTGACTTGCAGTGGCGCTTCTCGCTCGGTGATGGTGGCAATGCTGGCCAGCGGCGTGGTGCCGCCAGCACCGGTTTTAAGCTGCAAACTGCCGAGCGATGCTGCGTTGGTCAACTGGTTCGGCAGCGCTTCCAAGATCACACGGTACTGGTTGGTCTCGGTGAAAATCGTTGACACAATGCGCTGACCAAAGGCGCTGTAGAGCGCGTCGTCAATCGACGCGGTCGATATGCCCAAGCGTGAGGCCGTGTCGCGATCCACCGTGACAAACACCGATGCACCCGTCGCGCCTGCGTCAGTGGCCACATTTCGCACGCTGCCAAGGGCGGCCATGCGTTCAGCGAGCTTTGTCGCCCAAAGCACCACCACTTTGTTGTCTGAACCTTCCATCGACACACGGTACTGCGTGGGCCCCGTTTCAGCGTCAATCGTCAGGTCTTGTGTGGGCTGCAGGTAAAGCGAAACGCCTGCGATTTTGCTGGCGCGCTCTTTCAGCCTGTCGATGGTGGCTTGCTGGCTTGTGGTGCGTGCTTTTTTCAGGTTAATCAGCATCCGCCCTGTGTGCAGCATGGTGTTGTTGGCAGCATCCACGCCGACGAAGGAACTCAGGTTATCAACGTCCGGGTCTTCAAGAATGGCTTGGGCGGTGGCTTGTTGCAGCTGGGCCATTCGGGCATAGGAGATGGATTGCGTGGCCTGCACGCGGGCTTGCAACTGGCCAGTGTCCTGTGTAGGGAAAAGTCCTTTGGGGATCACCACATACAAAAGTACCGTGAGCGCCAGCGTTAAAAATGCGACCACCAGCGTCACGCCTTGCTGCTTTAGTACCCAGGTTAGGGCATGGTCGTAACGAACGATCACACTGCTAAAAAACTGTTGCAGCTTGCCCTCTTTGTCTTTAACGGGCGCTTTCTTTAACCAGCGTGCAGACATCATCGGGACAAGCGTCAGCGACACCACCGCAGAAATCAAGATCGTGATCGCCAGCGTCACCGCAAACTCCCTGAACAGACGCCCCACCACATCACCCATGAACAGCAGCGGTATCAGCACGGCAATCAGCGACACCGTCAGTGAAATAATCGTGAACCCGATTTGCGCCGCACCCGTGATAGCCGCCTGCATCGGCGCCATGCCTTCTTCTATGTAGCGCGAGATGTTTTCAATCATCACAATGGCATCGTCAACCACAAAGCCCGTGGCAATCGTCAGTGCCATCAGGCTCAGGTTGTTCAAGGAGTAGCCCAGCATGTACATTGCGCCACACGTACCGATGAGTGATATGGGCACAGCCAGGCTGGCAATGACGGTGGCGCGCAAGCTGTGCAAGAAAGCAAAAATAACCAGCACCACCAGCAGCACGGCCAGCGCCAGTTCCATCTGCACATGCATGACGGATGCACGTATGCCGGTGGTGCGGTCGCTCAGCACATCGACTTTGACAGTTGCTGGCAAGCCGGACTGCAGCTCGGGCAGGCGAGCCTTGATGGCGTCAACAGTGGCAATCACGTTGGCACCGGGCTGGCGCTGTACGTTCAGAATAATCGCAGGCTTGAGATTTCTCCAGGCACCAAGCTTGACGTTCTCCGCACCGTCAACCACCTGCGCCACATCGGCAACCCGCACCGCCGCACCATTGCGGTAGGCAATGATCAAATTCTTGTAGTCCTGCGCAGCCACCAATTGGTCGTTTGAATTGATGGTGTAAGCCCGACTTGGCCCGTCAATGCTGCCCTTGGCGGCGTTGGCGTTGGCCGCAGCAATGGCTGTGCGAAAAGCATCCAGCCCCAAACCATACGACGCCAGCGCCCGTATGTCGGCCTGAATTCGCACGGCAGGCCGCTGACCACCGCTGAGGGTGACCAAGCCCACACCGTTGACCTGACTGATCTTTAAAGCCAGGCGGGTATTGACCAGGTTTTGCACTTCGGTCAGTGGCAACGCATCTGACGTGATGGCCAGCGTGAGCACGGGGGCATCAGCCGGGTTGACCTTGGCGTACACGGGTGGTGCGGGCAAGTCGGCGGGCAACAATGATGCGCCGGCATTGATAGCGGCTTGCACTTGCTGTTCGGCAATATCCAGCGCCAGACCCAAACCAAATTGCAATGTGACGATGGACACGCCCGCTGCGCTGGTACTGCTCATGCGCTGCAAGCCAGCCATCTGGCCAAACTGGCGCTCCAGCGGGGCTGACACGGTTTGCGCCATGACCTCCGGGCTGGCACCGGGGTAGAGCGTTTGCACCTGAATCGTCGGATAGTCGACCTGAGGCAATGCGGCCAAAGGCAAAAACTTCCACCCCAGCAACCCGGCCAGCACGATGGCCAGCATCAGCAGCGACGTCGCGACCGGGCGCAGAATAAATGGACGCGAAGGACTCATTGTGCGGGTCGCTCGCCACCACCCTGGCCGCCGCCCTGTCTGCGCTGCACAATTCCCTTCCAGCGTTCCAGCGCTTCTGGGTCACCGCTGTCAAGCAGCTCAAAAAACCGCTTGCGACGCGCCAGCCCTTCCGGGTCGTCTTTGACTTGTTCCAGCATTCGCAGGCGCTGCTCTGGCGTGGGCAAGGGCGGCGCTTTGGCCACAGGGCCTGCGGGTGGCGCAATACCTGGTGCGGCTGGTACAGCGGGTGCAGCCATTGCAGGCGCTGCGCCCTTGGCAGGTGCTGATTTGTCGGTGGATGCGGCTGGCGGCGGCGTTGATGCACTACTGGCTGAAGATGGCGTGGCATTTGGTGCGGCTGCACTGGCACCCGGCCTGCGGCCACCGCCGCGCGGTGTGTCCCCTGACAGCGTGACGCGCGAACCTTCTTTGAGTCGATCTGCACCCTCGGTAATCACCTGCTCACCCACTTTCAGGCCAGACACAATCACAATTTTTTCACCTGTTGCCTGGCCGCGAATCACGGGCCGGATAGACACCGTGCGCTCCGCCGCATTCAGCACAAACACAAAGTCACCGCTGCCACCCAAACGCACCGCCGCAACCGGCACCACCACAGCGTTGTCAATCGACTTGATGCGCAACTGGACATTGACAAACTGGTTGGCAAACAAGGCAGAGTCATTATTGGCAAAACGTGCCTTGGCTTTGACCGTTCCTGTGGTGGTGTCGACCAGGTTGTCGAGCGATGCAAACGTACCGCTGCCCAGCACCCCGGTGCGGGTACGATCCAGCGCCATCACCTGCATGTCGCTTTTGGCGGCATTCAGCACATCACTGACCCGGTCTTGTGGCACGGCAAACACCACGTCCATCGGCATGACCTGGGTGATGACGGCCACGCCGTTGGCGTCGCTGGGGCTCACGGTGTTGCCCACATCCACCGTACGCAAGCCCACCCGGCCACTGACAGGTGCGGTGATTTTGGTGTAGCTCAAATTAAGCTGCGCAGCACCCACGGCAGCGTTGTTAACCATCACCGTGCCCTCAAGCTGCTTGACGAGTGCCGCCTGCGAGTCCACTTCTTGCCGGGCAATCGAGTCCTGGCTCAAAAGTGTTTTGAACCGTTCCAGCGTGACACGCGCGCTTTCGAGCTGCGCCGCATCGCGCTGGCGCTGACCTGTGGCCTGGGCCAAAGCAAGCTCAAACTGGCGTGCATCAATAGTGGCCAGCAACTCGCCTGCACGCACCATCTGTCCTTCTTTGAACAAAACTTTTTCGAGCACACCGGACACCTGCGGCTTGACCTTGACAGTGGCCAGCGGTGTGACCGTGCCCAGCGCGTCTAACGTGACCGCTATGCTGGCCCGCTCTGCGGTAGTGACACCGACGGTGCTTGCACCACGTCCGCCGCCGCCACCACCTGCGCCCGGCCCGCCGGGGCCACCGGGCGCACCGCCACCTATAGCAGGCGTTGCAAACATCGTGCTGGGCCGGGTCAGGTACCAGGTCAGCCCGCCCAGACCCACCAAAACCAGAATCGCTACCACCGCACCTGTCCATTTACCGCGTCGGCTCATGCGTGGTCTGGGTGATGTTGTGGCTGGCCTGTCGGGGCTTGAAAGCGGCGCTTCGTCTGGCGGGTTCATCAAAGAGTCCTCGGAAAATTTGTGATTCAAACGGATTATTGCTTGACGTTGTTCCCGCTGATTTCGCCTTGCCAGCGTGGACGTAAATGTCCGGTAAAGCCGGTTTTACTTCAGAGGGATTTTGTTGGCCCGATCAACCGGCACGGCTGTCACACTGTTTTGCGGGGAGCCTTCAATCAGGCGGTCAGAGTACGTCAGATACACCAGTGTGTTGCGCGGCGCATCCACCATGCGCACCACCCGCAGTTTTTTAAACACCAGCGAGATGCGTTCGCTCATCACATCTTCTTGCGCTTCCAGTGGTTTTGTAAAAGTGATCGGCCCGGTCTGGCGGCAAGCAATCGAGGCTTCAGACTTGTCTTCTGCCAAGCCCAGCGCACCCTTGTAGCCACCCGTTTTGGCGCGCGACACATAGCAGGTCACGCCCGCCACCTTCGGGTCGTCATAGGCATCGACCACGATTTTGTCGTTCGGGCTGAGCAGCTTGAAGACCGTGCTGACCTCACCGACCTGCTGTGCGCCAGCGCGGGTCATGACAAATAGCAGTGACACAACAGCCAGGAGTGAAAGCACCGAAATGCCAAGAATTTTTTTCATGTGATCTCCTTTAGTGAACAAGGTTAACGTACACAAAACAAAAAGGCCCTGTGAAGGGCCTTTGTTAAAAACAGGAAAACTAGCGCGAGCCGCGCTGGGGAGCGCCGCCACCTGAACCGGGTCCAGCGCCAGGCCCAGGGCCACGGCCCGCAATGTGCCTGAAGGTGATGCGGCCTTTGCTCAGGTCATACGGGGACAATTCGAGCGAGACCTGGTCACCCGCCAGGATGCGAATATGGTTTTTGCGCATTTTGCCGGACGTGTAAGCCACCAGTTTGTGGCCGTTGTCCAGCGTGACGCGAAAACGGGAATCGGGCAAAACCTCATCGACCAGCCCGTGCATTTCAATCAGTTCTTCTTTAGCCATGCCAGTATTGTCCTCGAAAATGAAGTGCTGAAATCAAAAAAATCAGGCGCAGGCTGGGGTACTGCGTTCCTTGATCCAGCCAAGTGCATGCTCCGTGGCGTAATGCAAGGCAGAAGCCGCACTGTCAAACAGGGTTGAGAAGCGCATCACGCGGTCATGCGTGGCGCTGCCTTTACCGGAGCGAATCGACACCGACGCGGCAAAACGACCTTCGCCGTGCGGCTTGGCCAGTGGCGAAACCAGGTATTTGCCAATCGCCATTTGGGTGGGCAAAGTGTTGTGGGAAATCATCATAAAAACCAATACAAAAAAGTCTTCACCCTGTTTTGAACAGCGGGTGTGTAGACGGGCGCATTGGCAAACCAATGCTTAAAAATAAACGTCTTGCGTAGCCCAAGGCGCGCGGTTTCATCAACGGGGATGGGGTTTCAATTCAACAGCACTGAGTAACATCATGCTGGACAACCACAAGTGTGTACAACGCTGGGAGCGATGCAGACCGGGAAAAGTGGTTTTTGTTTGTAGGCTTTGAGGCTGTGTGGGCCAAAAAAGCAGGAAACTTTGATTCAAAACGCTGTTGCGTGTCAGAAGCTTGATTATAGCCGCACATGACCTCGACGACTTGCAGCAGCTTTTGGCACGATAAGATCAGCTCTGAAAAGTCTGCGTGGCATTATTTTTGCTTGCGCATTTGATGCGATTGATCGAGACAAGCCACCTGAAAGACTGCGCCCATGGAACTGACCCCGCGTGAAAAAGACAAGCTGCTGATTTTTACCGCCAGCCTGCTGGCTGAACGCCGCAAGGCGCGTGGCTTGAAGCTCAATTACCCAGAGGCGGTGGCGCTGATCAGCGCGGCGGTTATGGAAGGTGCGCGTGACGGTAAAACGGTGGCGCAACTCATGAGCTACGGCCGCACGGTGCTGACCCGCTCTGATGTGATGGACGGCATCGCCGAGATGATTCCTGACATTCAGGTCGAGGCCACTTTCCCCGACGGCACCAAGCTGGTGACTGTGCATCAACCGATTGTTTAAGGATGAAAATCATGAACCAATATACTACTAAATTTATAGCTGCTTGCACCTGTGGAATGGGGGCTACAGTCGTTTTTGCACATGACGGGCATGGCCTTTCGGGCACGCACTGGCACGCTACCGATGTCTGGGGCTTTGTGGCTGTAGCAGCCATGCTGGCTGTGGCGATCTGGCTGTCGCGCAAGTGAGGTTGCCATGATTCCAGGCGAATTGATCACCGACGGCACTGACCACGTTTTAAACACTGGCAGACGAACCACCACCATCGTCGTGCAAAACACATCTGACCGGCCCATTCAGGTCGGCTCACACTACCATTTTGCAGAAACCAATGCGGCACTGGGCTTTGAGCGTGACTCAGCGCGCGGCATGCGGCTGAACATTGCATCTGGCACAGCGGTGCGGTTTGAGCCCGGCCAGCAGCGCACAGTGGAACTGGTGGACTATGTGGGTGAGCGCAAGATTTATGGCTTTCGCGGACTCATAAATGGACGAATCGACACAAGTGTCGAGGGGGCTTTGTAATGGCAACGATTGGCAGACGCGCCTACGCTGAAATGTTTGGCCCGACCCTGGGCGACCGCCTGCGGCTGGCAGATACCGACCTGATGATTGAAGTCGAAGCTGACTACACCCTGCGTGCGGGAAGCTATGGCGAAGAAGTGAAATTTGGCGGGGGTAAAACCATCCGTGACGGCATGTCGCAATCACAGCGCACCAATGCGCAAGGCGCTGTTGACTGCGTGATGACCAACGCCCTCATCATCGACCACTGGGGCATTGTCAAAGCCGACATTGGCCTGAAGGATGGGCGGATCGTTGGGATTGGCAAAGCCGGCAACCCTGATATTCAACCTGGCGTTGACATCATCATTGGGCCTGGCACGGAGGTCATCAGTTGTGAACGCATGATCGTCACCGCAGGCGGTATTGACTCGCACATCCACTTTATTTGTCCGCAGCAAATAGAAGAAGCCCAGGCCAGCGGCGTGACCACCATGCTCGGTGGCGGCACGGGGCCAGCACATGGCACCTGCGCCACCACCTGCACGCCTGGCCCCTGGAACATTGAGCGCATGCTGCAAGCAGCCGATGCCTTCCCGATGAACCTGGGGTTTTTAGGCAAGGGTAACGCCAGTCTGCCTGCTGCGCTGCATGAGCAAATCAACGCGGGCGTGATTGGCTTGAAGTTGCATGAAGACTGGGGCACGACGCCTGCAGCTATCAGCAACTGTCTTGATGTGGCTGAAGAAACCGACACGCAGGTAGCGATTCACAGCGACACGCTGAACGAATCCGGCTTTGTTGAAAATACCATTGCTGCGACCAAAGGACGCGGCCTGTGCGCCTTTCACACCGAAGGCGCGGGCGGTGGCCATGCGCCTGACATTATGAAGGTGGTGGGTGAGGCCAACTTTTTGCCCAGTTCCACCAACCCAACCATGCCGTACACCGTCAACACGCTGGACGAGCATGTTGACATGCTGATGGTCTGCCACCATCTGGACGCAGGCATTGCGGAAGACCTGGCCTTTGCCGAAAACCGCATCCGCAAAGAAACCATCGCCGCAGAAGACGTGCTGCATGACCTGGGCGCCATCAGCATGATGAGCAGTGACAGCCAGGCCATGGGCCGGGTAGGCGAGGTCATCATGCGCACTTGGCAAACCGCTCACAAAATGAAGCAGCAGCGTGGCTGGCTGGCACCAACCGTTCGTGCTGAGCTTGTCGAAGCCAATTCACAAAACGACAACTTCCGCGTCAAGCGCTACATCAGCAAATACACCATCAACCCGGCGATTGCCCACGGCATTTCGCATGAAGTAGGGTCGATTGAAGTTGGCAAATGGGCTGACCTGGTGATCTGGAAGCCAGCGTTTTTCGGTGTCAAACCCTTGGCCATCATCAAAGGGGGTTTCGTTGCCATGGCCGCGATGGGCGACCCGAATGCCTCCATCCCCACGCCGCAACCAGTGCATTACCGCCCCATGTTCGGTGGCTTTGGTGGCGCGATTGCCAAGGGCTCGTTGACTTTTGTTTCGCAAGCCGGGTTGGCGGCGGGCATCAAAGACCGGTTCGGCCTGGCCAAAAATCTGGTGGCCGTCAAAAACATACGTGGCGTGTGCAAGCAGCACATGATTCACAACGGTTATCTGCCCAAAATGGAGATTGACGCCCAAACCTACGCGGTGCGGGCGGATGGGCAGTTGCTGACGTGTGAGCCAGCCACCAGTTTGCCGATGGTGCAGCGGTACTTTTTGTTTTAATGAAAGTTCGCATCAACTTTGTTATGATTTGATGCAAATATAAAGGAATTTTGATGCGAACCACTTTAACTCTTGATGACAAGGTTATCGCCCAAGTGGTCAAAACTACAGGGCGAAGCAATCCCCTGGATGCCATACGCGATGCATTACAAAGCTATTTGCAGCAAGAAAAGCTCAAGCAAGTCATTGCTATGCGCGGCAAACTTGAGCTGCAAGACAACTGGCGTGAACTGCGCCAGTTGGACACGCACCCGTTGGCTGGCAAGAGATGAAGTCAGTCGTGTTGGTTGACACCTCGGCGTGGATTGACTTTTTTCGCGGCAGACAAAACCATCAAACTGATGCAGTTCAATTTTTGCTGCAATTGGGTCATGCCAGGCTGTGTGGCCCCGTAAAAGCTGAATTGCTTCAAGGCGTCAAAACCAAAAAAGAGCAGCAACAGCTCGATGTCGTGTTCAGCGCGGTGGAAAGTTTGGGTACGCACGAGCAAGATTGGGAAGTAGCGGGCAACCAACTTCGAACCCTTAGGGGCAGCGGCATCACGCTGCCACTGACAGATGCGTTAATTGCCGCCATTGCCATCAGACATAAAGCCCAAGTGTTAACGCTAGACCACCACTTTTCACATCTAAACGTACAGCTCGCATGATCTCCATCTCAAAACTCATTCCCCGAGGCGCTGGCCTGGCGTCCGTCCTCATCAAGCGCGCCTCCACTATCGAGC
Source organism: Polaromonas sp. (assembly GCA_049653085.1). Lineage (GTDB taxonomy): Bacteria > Pseudomonadota > Gammaproteobacteria > Burkholderiales > Burkholderiaceae_C > Polaromonas. The sequence goes on along the minus strand of JBASFP010000073.1, from coordinate 46,087 downwards.
TGGACTGGGACACACGGCAAAAAAGCCGCTTTGATGGCGTTGACTCACTTGGCAGACCGTTGGGCGTGTTTTTGCCGCGCGGCACGCTGGTGCGGGGTGGGGATGTGCTGGTGGCTGAGGATGGCAGCATGGTGAGGGTGATTGCTGCGCCACAGGCGGTGCTGCGCATCACAGCTTGCAAAGCGCATGGCTCGCCGTTTGATTTGACCCGTGCTGCTTACCACCTGGGCAACCGCCATGTGCCGATTGAGCTGAAACCTGACCATTTAAAAATTGAGCCTGACCATGTGCTGGCCGACATGTTGCGGGCCATGCATTTGATCGTCAATGAAGTCAGTGAGGCGTTTGAACCTGAAGGCGGGGCTTACAGCGCGGGCGGGCATTCACATGCCGAGGTAAAACCCAAAACAGTGATTGCGATTGCAGCAAAACCGCATGTGCATGGGCCTGGTTGCAATCATGGGCATCATCATTGAACACAAAGAATTTGAACAAGAAGATCATGAGGAAAAATTAAAAATGTATTCCTCCTTGAACTCCTGATCTCTTTATAAATTTTTCTTGTATGTCCAACTCTGCATTACCGCCCGCCAGCCTGCTGCAACTGATCTGGCTGGCCTCTCCAGCCTTGCCTGTAGGTGGATTTTCATACTCAGAAGGGCTTGAAAGCGCCATTTCACGGGCGCAAGCAGCTCCTGAAAATATAGCAAATGATTCAGCCAGTGACTGGCTCACCGATTGGCTGTGTGACCAGTTGCACATGAGCCTGGCGCGTGGCGACCTGGCAGTCATCGCCCAAGCCATCCCCGCATGGCGCAGCGGTGATATGAGCCGCATCACCCAGCTCAATGACTGGCTGCTGCAAACCCGCGAGACCAGCGAATTGCGTGCCCAGGCCGAGCAGATGGGCCGGTCGCTGTGCAACTGGTTGCGCAACCATGACGGTATGGATGCAGCTCTGCTAGCCCACTCCGAACAATTGCCTCCCACTTACCCGATTGCTTTTGCACTGGCTGCCGCACAAACCGAAGCATCAGTCAACGACTGTTTACTCGCCTACACGTTTGGCTGGGCTGAAAACATGGTGCAAGCAGCCATCAAATCCGTGCCACTGGGCCAGACGGCTGGCCAGCGCATCCTGACGGGTCTGAGCCAGCAGATTCCGGCAGCGGTGCAAACAGCTATCGATTTGCCAGACGATGAACGTCAGGCCTTTTCGCCCATGTTGGCCATACTCTCGTCACAACACGAAACCCAATATTCAAGGCTTTTCAGATCATGAACACCTCATCACCCATGCATCACATTGCCAACCGCACCAAAAAACTCCCGCCCCTGCGTGTGGGTATTGGCGGGCCGGTAGGCTCCGGCAAAACCACGCTGCTTGAAATGCTGTGCAAAGCCATGAAGGCCAAATACGACCTGGTGGCGATCACCAACGACATTTACACCAAGGAAGACCAGCGCATCCTCACCGTCAGCGGCGCGCTCGACGCTGAACGCATCATGGGCGTAGAAACAGGCGGTTGCCCACACACCGCCATTCGTGAAGACGCATCCATCAATCTGGAGGCCATTGACCGCATGCTGGTGGACTTTCCCAACGCCGATGTGGTGTTTGTTGAATCAGGCGGCGACAACCTGGCCGCCACCTTCAGCCCTGAACTGAGTGATTTGACGATCTATGTGATTGATGTGGCGGCGGGAGAAAAAATCCCGCGCAAAGGCGGCCCGGGCATCACCAAGAGCGATCTGTTTGTCATCAACAAAACCGACCTTGCCCCTTATGTCGGTGCTGACTTGAACGTGATGGAACAAGACACCATTCGCATGCGCACTACAGCCAAAGGCCTCAAACCCTTCGTCATGACAAATCTGAAAACCACCGCAGGCCTGGCCGAGGTTGTGGCGTTTATCGAGACCAAAGGCATGCTGCAAACTGCCTAAAAGGAATTTTTTAAAGTCTTCACCTTCGCCCGCGCCTACAAAGGTTAAACTAATGGGCTTGGAAGCTTGGCAGAGCGGTTGAATGCAGCAGTCTTGAAAACTGCCGAGGATGCGAGTCCTCCGTGAGTTCGAATCTCACAGCTTCCGCCATCGATTTACATTTGCTTTTAAGCGTGCTAACGGTTCGCTTTCTGGTTCAGCCTCCAGCGCGGCTATTGCTATCCAATGCATTGGATCAGCTCCTAATTTAATAGCTATATTTCCAGCTAATACAGGGCTTAGACGCTTTTTCTTTTTGGCCATTGAAAAAGTTTGTCTAGTAATATTTAAGTCACTAGCCCATTGGTTTGCATTTTGTTTTTGCAAAGCTGCGCCGAATAAATCCATAGTTGTTTGCATGGTAATAGCCTTTTACTTTTAAGGTTTATATCATTAATTCTTGACTTAAAGGTTCAAACCCTTTTACCGTCGGTACTGTTCATACCCAGTTACCAAGGCGGCAAGCATGAATTTACTTTTAGTCGAAGCTCCAAATGGAAGGCACGTTGATGCTTATTTTCATAGCGGTATTGCATCTTCTTTGCAAAATACCGTTTGCAAGTCCAAAAAATCAAACCTAGACAAGTCCGGTTTCAAATTCGTAAAAAAAGGCTGCACCGTCGATTACTCCGGCCTTAGTTTTTACGTCCAGCGCGTACGCCTCGGCATTTGCTACGGCGTAACGCTCATCAAGCGAGTCCCAATCTACGCAAACTGCTCAACCGTCAAGGTTGTCAAGTGATTTATCACTATCTAAACGTGTTTTTGTCTTTTGGTTGCCAATCAGCAATGCGGTCAATCGATTCCAAAAGTCCGCTTTCTTGGATTCCCTTGCTGATTCCTTTTTTGACAATCAAGAAGATCACCCAGTACGCAATGACTATTCCAATGATCATTGAAATGCTCATAGTCCAAATCAATGTATTCATTTGCTGTTCAAAAGCTCTTGCTGCTGCATTCATATCGTCTCCCTTTAAACCTCAAATTCTTACACAAAAGCCAGCAAGCGCGGCGCAAAGCCTGGAGGGCGAAGCCCGAAGCCTTCGCGCCGCGCTTGCGCCCCGAGTTCATACCCCCCCGAGTAACACGGGGGTAAATGAATCTAGCCAAGTGGCGCGCTCGTCAATCCAATCAAAGGTATCTTCATGATTTCATCTGACGAAAAATTGGTTTTAGAAGGTGGAAAAGTCAAGCAGCTCACCATGGCTAGAGAACTTGAATCCCATATTGGCGGACAAGGCGGCGTAATCATTGATTACCTCCGTTTTACTGTTCTCAAAGCAAGCATGTTTCAAACCAAAAACATGCCATCAGATACAAGCCCAGAAAACGCCTGCTACATCATGGCAAGCAAGTTTGCAGAGCTGCTTGGCTACAGCTTAGGTGATGTCAGGCCGGGTCGTGACTACTACGAGCATACCGTAACGGTCATCAACACGTTTGGACAAGAAATAGCCAGTGTAAGCGGCGGTGGTGAATCTCAACGCGACACATATTGCTTTACCTTAAAGGGTGAAGGTTGCACCTACGCACGCCACGGCTGGGAAAAAAGCGTAAGCGAATTTTTCGCACCATTGAACCCAAAAATCACCCGCATTGATTTGGCTCGCGACACTTTCGACAACCACGCTATAACTATCGAATGTGCAATCCTTGCCTACAAAGACAACCGTTTTAGCTATCAAAACAGAAAGCCAAGTTACAGACTAATCGGTTGCACACTTGAAGGTGAAACCCAGCATTCAAGAACATTTCAAGTAGGCAAACGTGAGTCAGGAAAACTAATTCGCGTTTACGAAAAAGCCCATCAGTTCGGCATGATGAGTGACCCATGGGTAAGAGCTGAAGTAGAGCTTCGTTCAGTCAACCGCGTTATCCCATGGGACTGCCTTACAAAGCCCGGTGACTACTTTGCAGGTGCATACGAATGGTGCAACTGGCTAGTTCATCAAGGCATGTCCCATCTTGATCAAAAACGCATCAAAACCCAAACCAAAGTAGCTGAAGCAAGCGTAGAAAAAGCAATGCGCTGGGTAGCCCGCGTAGTAGCTCCCACGCTCGTGCAAATCACCAGTGCAATGCCAGACTTTGATTGGCTTCAAAACCTCGTCATAGACAACGCACAAAGGCGCGTTCCACGCGCATTAAGGGGTCTTAACCACCACGCCGTCAAGCAAGGTTTGGACAAGTGGTTTGACCGCATAAATCCAAACGGCAATCCCAACCCATCAGAAAACTTTTTTAATCCCGGCTTCGCTGCAGCCGTGTGATCTTTGAAACCGCAGCATTAACCAAAGGTAAAAAATGAAAATTAATCAACAACTCACCATCACAGGTATGAAGTCTTCCAAAGGCGAATATGAAGGCGCTGTTTATGACAGCACCAAAGTTTACGCAATGACAGACATGGACGAAACCAAAGGCAACGCCAAAGGTTTTGCAACCGTCGAATACTCATTTGCGAAAGCAGACGAATTCGAGAAATACAAGCACTTGCCATTTCCCTTCAAAGCAGATTGCGAAATGGAATTCGTCACTAGTGGCAAGGCACAAAAGATGATCTTGCTGTCCATCAAACCAGTGGCTGCGGCCACTGCCGTGAAGGTCTGAAATGCACTGCGTTAAAGCCTTCATCGTCCAGTCAACAGACGACTATTCATTTTTGAAATGTGATGGTGAAGGCGGCGTTGTAAGCACATTTTTGATCACACATGCCACACCATTTAAAACGGCCGAAGCTGCACGCGAAGCGATACAGGATCACTGTGATGAATGCGGCGTGATTTATCCGATTTGGATGCCCGAGATTTAAGCAATGCCAGCGTTTTACTACTCAGGCCTGTGCTATCCCAACGCTATCGATGCGTTGGCTGCCCACAAGTCTGTATTCCCAAAAATTGACGCATCGTTCATGGTCACCATTGCACACACACCTGCTGCAACGATAACCAATAACGGCTTGATGGTCTCAACACTGTCACGCTTCGATTTAAGTAGAAACGCTGGTAACAACAATCCTTCAACGCACCAAACAACTTTACAGCTCACGCAATGCACCACGCCCACTGCAAATTTTGATCCACTGGTTTCAGGGTTATTTTTTTCATTTGGTTTTGCAGGCGTGATGCTCATGTATTTTGGTTCTCACACTATCGGCCTCGTCATAAAAGCTGTACGTGATTACTAAGAATTGGCATACCGCCAATACCCCTGGAGTTTTTCCAGATAACTGTCTTGAAAGGACAAAAAGAAATGTTTCAACAAACTAAAAAAACTGCACTGCGCTTCATCGCTTCCGCTGCTGCACTCGGTTCTGGCTTGGTCGCGACAAGCGCATACGCTGTTCCTCCTGATTTGACTTCACTGACTGCTGCTGTTGACTTCAGCACCGCCAGTGCTGCCATCTTGCTGGTTGGCGGTGCACTGATCATTGTGTACATCACCATGAAGGCCGCAAAAATGGTCATTGGCATGGTTCGCGGCGGCTAATCAACTTTGACATTTGGACGTGTAGCGCTGCACGTTCATTTGACAAAACAAACAAAAAAATCATCATGGCCGCTCCTGATTTATCTGTACTTACTGCTGCTGTTAATTTTGACACTCTCAATTTAGCTTTGCTTGCTGTTGCTGGCCTCCTCTGTACTGTCTTTGTTGTTCTGTTTGCCGTTGCTCAGGTCTTCGCTATGGTCAAGGGTGACAAGATTTTTTATGGTGGTCGTTTTTGGGATCCTGACGTTTACGACTTGGCAGTTGATGAAGTTCACAGAGACGTATCAAGAGATCGTTATGTGGATGAACATTCAATAACGGCTGTTGCTCTTCATCTTGGTTTTTCACGCAAAGACTATGCCGGCAAATGGAGTGTTGACGAATACGGTGGATCGTACGAATGAAAAATCAAGTTTTCTTTGCAGACCAATACTGGGAATTGCCCGTGTTTATTGCAGCCCTGTCAGAGGTAAAAGCCGCAATTCAAAATGGCCTGCTTGTAGACGCTGATTCAAGATTTGAAGTCATGAAATACGAAAACATTTTCAACGTTTCATTCAACAAAAGCACCCCATGCCAACAATCATAGAGTTATGGAATTTGAGTATTTTCTGGCTTGGTGTCATGTCCGCATACGCTGTTATTTCGGGCTTACGGCTATGAAAAATATCTTTTTTCTGTTTTTTATATTTCCCTCTTTTGCCAGCGCCCAGATTATGTGTAGTTGGTCAAACTCGCGTCCACTTGTATTCGGCGCTACCTACCCTTGCTCTGAGGTTCGTGCTGACATACTCATTTACAACTCTAACCAAATTGGCTCTGCTCCTGTATACGGCGTTTCTCGTATTCACGATTTCAACGGCGACCCAATTGTTCCGCCTAATTGCCCTCCTAGTGCTGCTTCTAGTGGCGGCTTTTGTGTCAACGCTGGCGAAGGTTCTCCCGGTTTCACTCCTCCTTTAGTCACTGACCCTTCTTTGTCGCCCATTGAGCCTGCAGGTGATGGTGATACTGCCCGCTATATAGGCGCTGGCGTAACCGTTTTAGCCGGTCTCGCTGCTATAGGCGGGATCATTGTCGGTTCTCCTGCTGTTGCCGTTGTTGCAGGCGTTGTGATGGGTCATGCTGCTATAGCAACCTTACTTGCCGGCCAGACTTACCCTACAAGTCCACAAGCCGCTGTAAACGCTCCTAATGCTGTTGTTTATGTTGACCTTCAAGCAGCCCAAGCGCCTGCCCCTGAGCCATCTGCTGGTGCTACAACTGCACCATCAGTTGTTACCAATCCAGACGGCACTTTTGCTCCCGGTGGGGGCGGTGCATTTACAGGCGGTGCTACTGGCGGCTGGTCTCCATCTGGCGCAACTGGCGAATGGGATTACACACCTGCAGCAACTGCTCAAACTCCTGCACCTCAACCAACTGCACAAATTCGTGATGGGGGTTTTTCAGTAACCCAACAAGTTCAATCAAGCACTGGCGCTATAGGTGCTATGGCCGTTCAGCGTTCGTCTGATGGTTCGATAAGCGTTGCTCACGCTGCACCTGTTAGCGTCACTACTGCCGATGGCAATCCAACAACCGCTATGGTCACTGCTGTAAGCGCATACACCAACAACTCACAGCCCTTGCAGGAAAAACCCGCCGTCTATATTTCGCCTTCTTTAGGCAACGGCCAACCATCAAATGGTGGCACTGGTTTGAGTCTGACATCCGGCGGCACTGGCGGCGGAACAGGCGGCGGAACTGGTACAGGCACGGGTACAGGTACGGGCACTGGAACAAGCACCACTACAGGCGGTTGTGCAGTAGGTGATGCATGTGAATCAACTCAAGTTGCTAACAAAAATCTGCTCACTCAAATCAGAGACTTTTTCACAGGCGGCACATCAACTGCACCATCAAACCCAGACGCTAAGACATCAGCAGAGATAAAGGCTGCAGGACTGTCTAAATCAAGCTCAGGCGCGTTCGGTGGCCTTCTTGGTTGGTCATTGCCTGCACATACACTACATGCCCCACAAGCTCATTTGTTTGGAATAACCAGAATTTTTATTTTGATGCTCACTGTTCTTTGATTCAGGATCACTTTGCAACCTTCAGAGCTGCAATGACTGTCATGTTTTCAATATCAGCTTTGCTCATAGTTTTGAGGGCTTGATCATGTTTTTCTTTCCTTTCATTTGGTCAGTTGTTCGATGGATATTTAGCGCCATCATCGTTAAGTTTTTTGTGATGGGTGCGATTTTTGTTGTTGTCTCAGAGCTAACTCCGTTTGTTCTTGACTACGCTGGATCGCTAATAAGTCCGGGCGGTTTGAACAATGCTTTTTCAAATATACCTAGCGGCGTTTGGTTCTTCTTAGATTTTTTCGCTTTAGACATTGGCCTTCCTCTTGTCATATCCGCCCACGTTTCCCGCTTCTTAATTCGTCGAATTCCAGTGATTGGATAAAAAATGAAAATGCCCTCGTCAAATGGCTTTGCTGTTTTTGATCTTGCTCAACAAACCGCCAAGCGATATGGCGAAGCTTTTATCGTTTTTGTCGGTGGTTCTGCATCTTCTGTTTTTGTAGACCCCGGTGCTGCTCGTTATCAAGCGCGCCTTGAGTCTGAGAAAGTCGGTAAAACCAACGTCAAAATTAAACGCTTCAGGGTCTAGATGGCCATCAACGCATACACAGGCTTGATGGGTTCGGGCAAGTCCTATGAAGTCGTTGAAAATATTATCCTTCCCGCTCTGGCCAGTGGTCGCCGCGTTGTTACAAACGTGGCCAACTTGCAGATTGAAGACATCAATGCGTACCTTCAAGAAAGCCAAGGTATTGCCCCTCAAAAGCTTGGCCAAATAGTCCAAGTTCAAAACGATGATTTAGAAAAAGACAATTTTTTCCCAGTTGAGCTCCTGCCTGGACAAATGCCAATTCAATCAGTCGTACAGCCCGGCGATTTGGTAGTGGTCGATGAATGCTGGCGCTGGTGGTCATCAGGCTCAAAAATCATGTCTGCCCACATGGTATTTTTCAGGATGCATCGCCACTTTGTCAATCAAGAAACAAAGGCAACTTGTGACCTTGTGTTGGTAGTACAGGACATATCAGATTTAGATAGAAAACTAAAGGTAGTTGTCGAAAACACTTACCGCATGTCGAAGCATAAATCTCTAGGCATGACTACCCGTTACAGGGTTGATATTTACGCAAGCTATAGGACAACACGCGTTCCATACCGCTCATTGCAACGCAAATACAACCCAGACATTTTCAAGCTTTATCAGTCCTACTCACAGGCTGGCGGTAAGTCAGGAAATGAAGTCCCGATAGACGATAGAGCAAACATTTTTAAGGGTGCTTTGTTTCGCGTTTTTTTTGCCGATTCTGTTTCTCGTCTTTGGCGGATGCATTTGGCTTCTATGGCGGTTCTTTAATCCAGCACCCCCGAAAGCAGCACCTAAAAATATGCCTTCTGCTGTATCACAATCCCCAAAAAATGCAAGTTCTGCCCCTGCGGGCTCTCAAAGCAACCTACCCGGTGAATCTGATTGGCGCGTACTTGGTCACTACACATTCAATAGTAATCAGTACGTGACAATTTCACGCGGTCAATCAATAAGAACGCTTATCAATCCAAAAGGTTTCTATTTTGATGCTCTTCGTGCAACTGGCACGCTTGACGGCAATTTGCTTACCAACTACACCGGACAAACTGAATCAAGCTCGTTGATATCAGAGCCTAAAAAATGAAAAACATAATTGCTTTTTTCGTCATTATTTTGGCTCTCATATTGCCCGCATCGGTTTGGTCTGCGACTGTTCAAAAAGACAAGCTCATTACTTTGAGCTTCGACAAAATATCAGTCGTTAATCTCGCCAATTTTGTCTACGGCGATATTCTCAAAACAAACTTTGCAGTTCATCATGATCTGGTCGAGTCTCCAAAACTGGTAACGCTTCATTTTCAAAGTGATTTTGACCCTGACAAGCTGAACGCTTTCATGACTGATTTTCTGTTGGGCGCTGGCATAACGATTGATAAAAAACGCGGTTACGTTTTTCTGCGACCCACAACAATTCCAAAAGTAGAGGAACAAGAACCTGACGTGTTTTTCTATAGGTCAAAGCATCGCCCGGTTTCATACCTGATTGATATCACTTCATCGCTTTTTAAAACAGGCCGTTTCAGCGGTCAAAGGCTCGTCAAGCAGTCAGAGCCTGTTTTAACCAATTCAGCGCCTCCTAGTCCTGCCACACCCCAATCTGGCGGCAATACAAAGCAAGGCAAGAATTCAGACAGTGGCACTTCTGCCTTTTCACAACTGGACAAAAATGAAGCCGATAGTTTTTTATTTCAGGGATCACAAAAAGAGATTGCCCTTCTTCAAAAACTCCTTGCGCAAATTGATACGCCTGTTGCTGAAGTGTTCGTTAAAGGCATGGTCTATGAGGTAACAACAACCTCAAAAGACGGTAGCGCTTTTAGTCTTGCTCTCAGCCTGTTGTCCGGCAAATTCGGATTGACCTTCGGCGCTCAGGCGCTACAGGGTGGTTCACTTAGCTTTAAAAATGCCCAGATTGATGCGGTGTTTTCAGCACTCGCTACCGATACCCGTTTCAAGTCAATTAGCAACCCTTCACTTCGGGTTAAAAACGGTGCAAGCGCTCGTTTTAGTGTTGGTGCTGATGTGCCCGTTCTCTCTTCTGTGCAGTCTGACAAAAACGGTAATCCAATACAGGCGGTCGATTACAAGCCAAGCGGTTCAATTTTTGACATTCGTCCAAACATCAGAGACGACACCATTGATCTTCAGATATCCCAGCAACTAAGCACCTTTGTTTTGACGACAACCGGCGTTAACAACTCACCAACTTTAATTAAGCGTGAGATATCTACAAGCGTCGGCGCTGTAGACGGTGATGTGATTCTTCTTGGTGGCCTTGACGAAGATAAATCTATTACAGACAAAAACGGATTTTCGTTTTTGCCAGACTGGGCAAAAAGCAAAGGCTCTGATAGCTCAAAAACCCAAATTCTCCTTGTTTTACAGGTTCAAAAACTTTGAGCTGTTTAAGTGGTAAAACCTTGCTTTGATAAAAAAGCATAGCAAGGGATTCATGATTTACGTTTACGCTAGAGTTTCTAGAACAAAACAAGAGACAACACTGCAAACAGATGCTCTAAAGCGTGCAGGCGTTGACAAAATCTTTCAAGAAAAATATAGCTCGGTAGGCAAGCGGCCAATGCTCCAGCTCTTGATAGCAACTTTGCAGCCGGGTGATGCCGTCAAGGTTTGGAAAATGGATAGGGTCGCTAGGTCATTGCTTGACTTGCTCTCCACTATTCAGCGCATAGAACGTGCTGGCGCGTCATTTCAGAGCCTCACAGAGCATATGGATACAACCACAAGCCACGGCCGCATGATGATGCATGTGCTGGGCGCATTTGCAGAGTTTGAGCGCTCCATCATCACTGAACGCACAAAGGCCGGGCAGAATGCTGCGCGTGAGCGTGGCATTCACTGCGGCCGCAGTAGAAACATGCTGCCCGAGCATGAGCTGGAAGTTCAAAAGCTTTACAACACACCCGGTCGTTGGTACAGCCTGGCCAGCTTGGCCAAGCTTTACAAAGTTCATCCGTCAACAATCAAGCGGTGCGTTTACAGGACAAACAAACCCGGTCATTCAAGCCTTGATTAGCCATAAAAAAAGCCGCTAAAAAGCGGCTTGTTTCATTGGCCAATGAACCTTAAAAAAACTTTGACAGTGCAGCCATGGCTGCTACTGCTGCAAACGTGGCTGTGATAGTCCATCGCTGCATGTCATTCATCGAGCGCATCAGGCGTGCTTCCATTTCGGCCAAGTCTGTTTTGACCATGGCGACTTCTTTGCGCACGCCTTCAACGTCGCCACGGGTTGCAAGCTGGCTGGCGTGTAGCGAGTACCGTTTATCAATCTCTTTATTGATAGATTCGACGGCTGCTTTAGCTTCGTCGGCTGGCACGCCTGCTTTGACAAATGCGTTATAAATTTCAAGTTCCATGACTCAAGTTTACTCCTGTCTTTAAATCCAACCTTTCAAACATTGCCTTGCGGCATTTTTTCGCCAGTGCGCGGCCTGCGTCACGCATCTTTTTCCACCAGCTAGGTGCTTCCTTTCTCCAGTCAAAAACGCATTCCATCAGCCGCATGATTCGTGGGCTGTTGTGATGTCCGTTAGAAAACAGTTCACGCTGAAACCGCAAAGCTTCGGGGTATTTGGTGAAGTTTTTAGCTATCATTAAATATTTCCTTTAGTCTGTTGTTTCACGTGAAACATGTGCTATAAGCGCTATCCCAAAAGTTACCGGGCTCTTAGATTTAGAAGCCCATCGTTTTGGTTCCGTCTCCCGTAGGTGGTCGAAACTTTCACCGTTCTCCTGAGTTCGTCGCCCGTAGGACGTGAGGCACTGGCGATGGATTGGAGTGGCGGGGAAGGTTTGTAAAGCGACTAGCGCGAAGCGCCATCAATAAAGCTTTATGAATACCCCAGAACGGAAAGCCAGCGACTGGGCAACACTTCCGCAGGAAAAGCGACAACTCAGGAGAGCGTGAACGTCCTACGGGTAGCGGAACAACCCAGCACAAGCGCGAAGCGCTCTAGACAATCCCCTAATCGCGTTAGGGATCGTTACCCGATAGGGCTGGGACATGTACTCATGGCCTAGTGGCGAAGCCATAGAGCCCGGGCTGAAAGCAACGCTCAAAACCTCAATTAAAAACAATTGCTACAAAACAAATAGCAGCAACTGTAAATTTAATTTTGTAAAAAGTGTTGTTCGAAAGTAAACAGCTTCCGCCACACACCCTCACACCGCCTCAACTTGAGGTTAGTGAAACCACCTAAACGCGGTTTTTCCCAGATTTTTCGATTTGCAATGCTTGCCGCCTGCGCTTGCCTTTGTTCATCGACTCTGGCCCTGGTGGCGCGTCACGCAGGGCTTGTGCAGCTCTTTTTGCAGCAAGCTCGTTGGCTGCATTCTTTTTGATTTTGCGCATGTGCATGATCACTCTGCCAACCGCAAAGCTGATCGACGCGCTGACAACCAGAAGAATAATGTGGGAGGTTTCCATAAAATTGTTGCCTGATGTTGTATGTTTTCAAGCCAGAAAAAGCTGCTGCAAATCGTTTAAAAAATCATAACCGCGTACCGTGGGTTTGACCGAGACGAAATCGCGTTCAATCAAACCCTTGCGCTCTGCCTCGTCCAGCCCTTTGGCAATCGCAGTAAAAGGCAGGCCGGTTTTTTCAACGAAATCCTGTAACTTGAAACCTTCTTTCAGGCGCAGCGCATTGAGCATGAATTCAAACGGCAAGTCGGCGCGGCTGACTTCGGCATCCGTCGTGACGGCGTCGCCTGCCAAAGCCTTGTCCATGTACAAATTGGGCTCACGCACCCGCACCTGGCGCACCACCCGGTGCGCAAAACTGAGTTTGCTGTGCGCACCCGCACCTATACCCAGATAGTCGCCAAACTGCCAGTAGTTGGTGTTGTGAAAGCAGCGATGGCCGGGTTTGGCGTAGGCTGATATTTCATACCTTGCCAGGCCTTTGGCCTCGGTCATCTCGGTGATTTTGTCGAGCATGTCGTAGGCCATGTCTTCTTCAGGAACCACCGGTGGAAACTTGGCAAAGTAGGTGTTGGGCTCAATCGTCAGGTGGTAGATGGAGATGTGGGGTGGCTGCATGGCAAGCGCAGTGGCTATGTCCCGCTCTAAATCTTGTAGCGTTTGGCCAGGCAGCGCGTACATGATGTCCAGATTGAAGGTGTCAAAGGCCTGCGCGGCTTCTTCAACCGCTGCAATGGCTTGCGCCCGGTCGTGTACGCGGCCCAGCGCTTTGAGGTGCTGGTCATTAAAACTTTGCACACCAATGGACAGGCGATTGATGCCTGCGCTTCTGAAGGCCTTGAAGCGGTCTTTTTCAAATGTACCGGGGTTGGCTTCTAACGTGATTTCACAATCAGCATTGAGTTTGAGCCGGGCGCGGATGTCTGCCAGCAACCTGTCAATGGCCTGCGGCGAAAACAGACTGGGCGTGCCGCCGCCGATAAAAATACTGTGAACCGTGCGTCCCCAGATCAATGGCAAAGATGATTCCAGGTCAGCGATGAGCGCGTCGATGTAGCGCTGCTCGGGCATCTCGCCAGTTGACTCGTGGGAGTTGAAGTCACAGTAAGGGCACTTTTTAATGCACCAAGGCAAATGAACGTAGAGCGATAGCGGCGGCAAGCTTTTAAGTTGCAGCGTACCGGGCCGCATGTAATGCTGAATGTCTTGCTGGGGCATGAAAAAACTGGAGATCTACGCTGGCAACCAGCGCTCACGAATCAGCGCACACATCAACTGCGCTGCTTTGCCGCGATGGCTGTTGGCGTTTTTCACCTCAACGGGCAACTGCGCAAAGGTCTGGCCAAACTCGGGGATAAACATGACCGGGTCAAAGCCAAAGCCGTTGCTGCCCACAGGCGCGCGGGTTATTTCACCGACCACGCGACCAGCCGCTATCAGCGGTTCAGGGTCATCCGCCGAGCGTACCGCCACCAGTGTGCTGACCAACGCCGCACGACGGTTGTCGATGGCCGTCATTTGTTCCAGCAGCACCTTGACGTTGTTGTCATCGCCTTTGGCATAACCAAACTGGGTGGCATAAAACGCGGTGTCCACACCCGGCAGGCCGCCGAAAGCATCTACACACAAACCGGCGTCGTCGGCCACTGCGGGCAAACCGCTGGTGCGTGATGCATGTCTGGCTTTGGCAAGTGCGTTTTCAACAAAGGTGCGAAAAGGCTCTTCTGCCTCACCAATGCCCAAATCGGACTGGCGCAGCAACTGCACGCCCAGCGGGGCAAACATGACCTGCAACTCGGCCAATTTACCCAGATTGTTCGATGCAAGCACTATTTTCATGGTCAAATCGGTGTTTTACCCAATAAATACGGGCGCAAGCAGCTACTATTTTGATAGTGATTGACGCTGCAAGGAGACCAGTTCCTGAATGCCTTTTTCAGCCAACAGCAGCAGCGCATCCATCTCGGCACGTGTAAAAGCAGCACCTTCAGCCGTGCCCTGTACTTCCACAAAATTGCCAGCGCCCGTCATCACCACATTCATGTCGGTATCGCAGGCGGAGTCCTCGGTGTACTCCAGATCCAGCAGTGGCGTGCCTTGCACAATGCCGACTGAAATAGCAGCAACGTGGTCAAGAATCGGTGACTCTTTCAGCCTCCCATCCGCCATCAGCTTGTGTACCGCATCTTGCGCCGCCACAAAAGCACCGGTAATTGCTGCCGTGCGCGTGCCGCCATCGGCCTGAATCACATCACAGTCCAGATAAATCGTGCGCTCGCCGAGCTTTTTCAAGTCAAACACACTGCGCATGGATCGGCCAATCAGGCGTTGAATTTCCTGCGTGCGTCCGCTTTGCTTGCCACGTGCTGCTTCGCGGTCGCTGCGGGTGTGGGTGGCGCGGGGCAGCATGCCGTATTCGGCTGTGACCCAGCCCTCGCCACTGCCTTTTTTGTGGCCGGGTACTTTTTCTTCTACTGATGCAGTGCAAAGAACTTTGGTGCCGCCAAACTCGATCAACACCGAGCCTTCAGCGTAGGCGGTGTAGTTGCGAGTGATGCGCACCGGGCGCAAGGCATTGGCGGCGCGCTGGCCGTTGCGTTGAAACGAACTCATGACTGGACTCTCAAAAAAAGGAATGTAAAACAGCGCAAAAATTGGCCGCTCAGGCAGCCATCAGGCCTTGCGGGCAGCGGATCGGCGAATCGCCTCATTGATCTCGGCTATCGAGCGTTCAATCGTGGCCTCATCCAGATCATCGACAAATGGATCGAGTCCACCCGCCTGGATGGTTGATGCAAACACACCGTCGGAAATGGTGTCGGTGGATATGCCGCGCGTGGACTCAAATGCGTCGGGTGTTTCCCACTCCATGGCCAGCACCGTGACGTTGTCGCTGTGCTCGCCCGCCGTGCGCAGCGCTATTTCAACCAGATCAGGCACAGCGTCTGACACACCTTTGGATGCCAGCTGACTGACGATTTCGTCGTCGCTCAAGCTGCCCCACAAACCATCAGAGCAAAGCAGCAATTTGTCGCCCTGCTGCAAAATCACCGGCCCGGTAATGTCAAACACGGGCTTGGTGGGCGAGCCCAGACAGGTGAAAAGAATGTTGCGGTTGATGTGCTCAAAGCGCGCCGCTGCGGCGGCTTGCTGCTCTTGGTACGAATGGTCACGGGTGCGGGTCAGCAGTTCGCCATCACGCACGACGTAAAGCCGGGAATCACCACAATGCACCCAGGTGGCGCCCTCGCCTTGCAGGATGCAGGCTACCAGCGTGGTGCGCGGCGTGTCCAACATGCCTTTTTCACTGGCGTAGCGCACGATCTGGTGGTGTGCTGCCATCAGCGCACTGGACAAAAATTCGCCCGGATTTCTGATCATGGGTCGTGCTTCTTTTTGGTACAGCGCCGAAATGGTTTGCAATGCCAACTGAGCCGCGACTTCGCCTTCAGGATGGCCACCCATGCCATCAGCCAGCACAAACAGGCCAGACTCGCGGGTGTAGCAATAGCCCATACGGTCTTCGTTTTTTTCGCGTCCGCCCCTGCGACTGACCTGAAAGACAGAAAATTTCATTTGAAGCGGGTCACGGCGTCAACCGCTTTTTTGGCTGACTTTTTGGTGTCCGAGACCATGTTGTCAAATTGCAGGCGGACTTTTTCACTCACAGAAAGTTTGGTGTAACGGCGTTCACCCTCGCGGCTGAGCTCCTTTTGCAACGCAAACACAGACTGTGGACGGGACAAAGGATCTAGTGCCATGCACCACTCTACAACCTCGATCAGGTTGTCAGAGTAAACACCGCGCAAACGGGACAATGCAAGCGACAAACGGTCTTTTTCAAGCCTCTGAGGCGCATCGTTGGGCGGGTAGCCCTGCATGGTGGCGTAAATACAGGCGCCAATGGCGTAAATGTCGGTCCAAGGGCCCATCGATGAATCGCGACGGTACATCTCGGGCGCAGCAAAACCGGGGGTGTACATGGGGCGAATAAAGTTGCCTTCTTTGCTCAGCACCTCGCGCGCCGCGCCAAAGTCAATCAGCACCGCGCGGTTGTCGTCGGTCACAAAAATGTTGGCAGGCTTGATGTCCAGGTGCAGCATTTTGTGCTGATGCACGATGCGCAAGCCGCGCAAGATCTCATCAAACAAAGAGCGAATGGTGGACTCGCGAAAGACCTTTTGTTTTTTCAGTTCTCGCGCCGTGATGATGAAGTCCTGCAGCGTGCCGCCTTCCAGGTAATTCATCACCATGTAGACGGTTTCGTTCTCGCGAAAGAAATTCAGCACGCTGACCACCGAACCATGCGAAATCTGAGCCAGCGAGCGACCTTCTTCAAAAAAACTCTTCAGACCCAAACGATACAGCGAGAGTTTTTCAGGCTGCACCTGCGGCAGCAATTCACCGGGTGGGCGACCTGCCAGCGATGACGGCAAATACTCCTTGATGGCGACTTGCTGGCCTTCGTTGTCAACGGCCAAGTAAACTACCCCGAAGCCGCCAGCTGAAAGCTTGCGCACAACCCGATAGCCACCAATGACGGTATCGGGCGGTAGGGGAGCCGGTTTGACCTTTGACATAATTTAGAGATGTGCAGAGGTGAAATCCACCCTATTCTGCTTTTTTTCTGCTTTTTAAAGTCCAGTTTTATACCGAATTAATTACTCATGTCAGTTTACAGCATGACGGGCTATGCAGCCGTCCAGTCAAACACCCATTCCCCGGATGCAGACAACGATTCTGCCCAGGCGAGCACCGCACGGCTGGGCGTTGAGATTCGCTCGGTCAACAGCCGGTTTCTGGATTTGGCATTTCGCTTGCCCGATGAACTGCGGCAGGCTGAGCCCGCGCTGCGTGAGCTGCTGACGGCCAAACTCAAACGCGGCAAGGTTGAATTGAGAGCTGCTTTGGACAGCAGCTCAGCCAGCAGCTTGCGCGCGCCGTCGTCCGTGACCTTGCAGCGACTGGGCTCGCTAGAGGACAGCATCAAGTCCTGGCTGCCGCAAGCTGCGCCTCTGAGCGTGGCTGACGTTTTGCGCCTTGCCACCAATGAAGACAAAAAACCGCATGACCACAGCGAAGAGCTGTCAAAGCTGGCCAAAAAAGCGCTCAAAGACCTTCTGGCAGCCCGCCAGCGCGAGGGGAGCCGACTCAAAGACATGCTGACCGGCCACACCGCCCAGCTGCGTTCTTTGTCATTGCAAGCCGTGCCTTTAGTTCCCAAGCTGGTCGAGCTGCAAAAGACCCGCTTTTTAGAACGATTTAAAGAAGCCATGGCGCTAGCTGATGGCTCACCCATGCCAGAAGCCGCCCGTGACCGGGCTCAGGCTGAAGCCACCGCGTTTGCCATGCGGATTGATGTGGCCGAAGAAATCATTCGACTGGCGTCGCATCTTGACGAGATTGACCGCTTGCTGGACGGCGGCGGCGAGCTGGGCAAGCGGCTTGATTTTTTGATTCAGGAACTGCACCGCGAGGCCAACACGCTGGGCTCCAAATCCGCGTCGCTTGAATTGACGCGTATTTCTGTCGACATGAAGGTGCTCATAGAGCAGATTCGTGAGCAAGTTCAAAATATCGAATAAAACGATTGAATAACCCAGCCATCAAAACACTATGGACTACCCCGGTAACTTATTTGTTGTAGCCGCACCCAGTGGGGCGGGCAAGTCCAGCCTGGTCAAGGCGCTGATGGAACTGGATGCCCGCATTCAGCCTGCTGTGTCGCACACCACGCGCGCACCGCGTGGCCAAGAAAAGCATGGGCGGGAGTATTTTTTCATTTCGCCAGAAGAGTTTGACGCCATGGTGCTGCGCGACTCGTTTCTGGAGTGGGCGCATGTCCATGGCCAACGTTACGGCACGTCACGCCAAGCGATTGAAGAGCGCATTGCCCATGGCGCTGATGTGATTCTGGAGATTGACTTTCAGGGCGCGATCAACATCAAGCGGATTTTTGCCAACGCAGTGCTGATTTTTATCCTGCCGCCGAGTTGGGAAGAACTGCGCTCGCGTCTGCAAAGGCGGGGCGAAGACGCGGCAGACATCATTGAGCTGCGGCTGAAAAACGCCGCGCTTGAGATGGCCCAGGCCAGTGAATTTGACTTCGTTATAATCAATGAGTTGTTCGAGCGTGCGGTTTTCGACCTGAAAACCATTGTTCACGCACAGCGGCTTAAATTTTCAGCCCAGCGCATCGCCAGGGCAGAAACCTTCAAAGCCCTTCATATCACCTAGCATATTGACCCCACCGGAGATCACCATGGCCCGCATTACTGTTGAAGACTGCCTAGAAAAAATTCCGAACCGCTTTCAACTGGTGTTGGCAGCCACTTACCGCGCCCGCATGTTGAGCCAGGGCCATGCCGCCAAAATCGACAGCAAAAACAAGCCAGGCGTGACCGCTCTGCGTGAAATTGCTGAAGGCAAAGTGGGTCTGGAAATGCTGAAAAAAGTACCCGGCTAAGTCGCTCAACTGACCATCAAAAGCACCGCTTGTCGGTGCTTTTTTGCTTTTAGACCTGCAAAATCTATCGCGGCAAAGTCCGTTGGTTTTATATTCTGAGCCCAGCGCGATACATTTGAGCCATGAGCGTACTGCCCACTGCAACCCAGTTAACAAAGCCAGCCCGGCATGCCAAGCCAGTGGCCAAGCCCACACCGGCCGCCGCCAACGCCGCTGCGGCCAGCTTTGCCGTGCTGACGGCCAAGCTGGACTACATGACCAAGGCTGAGGTTGACAGCGTGCGCAGCGCCTACAAATTTGCCGACGAAGCGCATCTGGGTCAGTTACGTAACAGCGGCGAGCCTTACATCACCCACCCGATTGCCGTGGCCCAACAGTGCGCTGAATGGAAGCTCGACGCGCAAGCCCTGATGGCGGCGCTGCTGCATGATGCGATTGAAGATTGCGGTGTGACCAAGCCCGAGCTGATTGAGCGCTTTGGCGCACCTGTGGCCGAACTTGTTGACGGGCTCACCAAACTGGAAAAGCTGGAATTCAATACCCGTGAAGAAAACCAGGCCGAATCCTTCAGAAAAATGCTGTTGGCCATGGCGCGTGATGTGCGGGTGATTTTGATCAAGCTGGCCGACCGCACCCACAACATGCGAACCATGGGCGACGCCCCGCGTGAAAAGTGGGCACGTATTTCACGCGAAACCCTGGACATTTACGCCCCTATTGCCCACCGCCTGGGCTT
This sequence comes from Polaromonas sp., assembly GCA_049653085.1. GTDB lineage: Bacteria > Pseudomonadota > Gammaproteobacteria > Burkholderiales > Burkholderiaceae_C > Polaromonas. The sequence continues at coordinate 26,305 of JBASFP010000073.1, read as the reverse complement.
GAACACCACCTACCGCGAATTGCAGGAACTGTCGTTTCAGCACCTGCACCCCTGGCGCCACGCAACGCTGACCAAAGCATTGCAAAAGTCCCGTGGGCGCAGGCGCGACGTCATCAAGCGTGTGCAGGCTGAGGTAGAAAGCGCGTTTGAAGCCGAAGGCATCCCGGTCGGCATCTCGGGGCGCGAAAAAACGCTGTATTCCATCTACCGCAAGATGGACGAAAAGCACCTGTCGTTTGCACAGGTGACGGATATTTATGGCTTTCGCGTCATCGTGAACAAACTTAACGCCTGCTACACCGCCATGGGTGTGCTGCACCAGCATTACAAGCCGTTGCCAGGCAAGTTCAAGGACTACATCGCGATTCCTAAAATCAATGGCTACCAGTCGCTGCACACCACACTGGTGGGTCCGTTTGGCACCAACATTGAATTTCAAATGCGCACAGAAGCCATGCATGTGGTGGCCGAATCGGGTGTGGCTGCGCACTGGCTGTACAAGGCGTCTGACCCCGAAAGCGATGCATCACAGCGGCTGGGCACGCAATGGCTGCAGTCGCTGCTGGACATTCAACACGAAACGCGAGATGCCGCCGAGTTTTGGGATCATGTCAAGATTGATTTGTTTCCCGAAGCTGTGTATGTGTTTACGCCCAAAAGCCAGATCATGGCCATGCCGCGCAGCGCGACGATTGTGGACTTTGCCTACGCCATTCACAGCGATATTGGACACCGAGCCGTGTCGGCCAAAGTCAATGGCGAGCAAGTGCCGCTGCGCTCTGAACTGCACAACGGCGACGTGATTGAAATCATCACCTCTACAGTTGCCAGCCCCAACCCGGGCTGGCTGGGTTTTGTCAGAACTGGCAAGGCCCGGTCCAAAATTCGCCACTATCTCAAAACGATGGCACTTGCAGAGTCACAAGAGCTGGGTGAAAAGATGCTGACCCAGTCCCTGCGGGCTGAAGGCATCGAGAAGTTGCCCGAAGACACCAAATCAGACCGCGTCTTCTGGGAAAAAATACTTCGGTTCAGCGGCAACCGCAGTAGAGCTGACTTGCTGACCGACATTGGCCTGGGCAAACGCATCGCCAGCATGGTGGCCAAACGCATTGTTGTCTTGCTGGCCGAACGTGGTGAAAAACCCGACGCCTTGCTGATGAGCCGCGAGCGCTACACCGCACATGAATCAGTATCGCAAGGCTCGCTGCTGCTGGACGGCAGTGAAGGCGCATCGGTGCAATTTGCGCAGTGTTGCAAACCGATCCCGGGCGACGGCATTTTGGGTTATTTGGGGCGCGGCGAAGGTCTGGTCATACATACCGACGACTGCGCAGTGGCCAAACGCCTGCAACACCGCGACAGTGAGCGATTTATAGCGGTGGACTGGTCAGACGAGCCAACCCGACTGTTTGAGACCGCTCTGCTCATCACCGTGGCCAACGGCAAAGGCGTGCTGGCCAGAGTCGCCGCCGCATTGGCCAGCGCTGAGGCAGACATCACCCACGTCAACATGGGGCAAGAAAGGGCGCAAGACGCCACAGAACTGCGTTTTGGCGTGGCGGTGCGTGACAGGGTACATCTGGCCAGCGTGTTCAGAAGCGTGAAACGAACCCCATCGGTGCTGCGGGTGCAGCGGGCCAAGCCGGGCAGCTAGTTCGTTTGGGGTTGCGGGTAGTCGACGCTGATCACGCTTAAAACCCGCACGCCATCAGGCATGGGCAAATTCACGTCATCACCCACCCGAGACTTGAGCAACGCCCGAGCCACGGGCGACACCCAACTGACCTGCCCCGCCAGCGTGTCAGCCTCGTCAATCCCCAAAATCGTGATGCGCCGCTCCACACCAGCTTCGTCCTCATAGGTCACCGTGCTGCCAAAAAACACTTGGTCTTTGCCGTAGTGAGCAGTCGGGTCGGTGATTTCAGCAATCTCAAGGCGCTGGGTTAAAAACCGGATGCGCCTGTCAATCTCACGCAGGCGCTTTTTGCCGTAAATGTAGTCACCGTTTTCAGACCGGTCACCGTTGCTGGCAGCCCAATAAACCGCCTCTACCACCTTGGGGCGCTCCACTTCCATCAGGTTCAGCAGCTCATCACGCATGCGCGCGTATCCACCCGGCGTGATGTAGTTTTTGCCGCCAGCAGGCAGCGGCGGCAGCACCAACTCATCGTCGTCAGAATCAGTTTCTTTGGTGAAGGCTTTGCTCATGGTGTGTAGGCATTGGGGTGCGCAACTTGCGTTAGTCCTGAGTATGACTGATGTTAGGTTTACTATAAATTTAATAGCTGCTTGCGCCCGTCAACAGGCGATTCTGGCTATTATTCTTTAAAAAATTGGACGATTTTTGAGCTTTGCAGGCTTCAGGCAGGCGCTTGAACTGTATTTTGATCAGTTTTGTATCGAATTTACGTATGTTTTAGGGCTATAGCCCAATAAATACGGGCGCAATCAGCTACTTTTTTAATAGTAAACAGCACAAAGAAAAATAGCCTAGAGAGGTAAGCCTCTAAGCTATTGATCTAGAACCGAAATTCTGGTGCGGCTGGCAGGAATTGAACCCACGACCCCTTGGTTCGTAGCCAAGTACTCTATCCAACTGAGCTACAGCCGCGAAGCCTCAAATTATAGCTTATTCAAACATGTTAATTGGTAGGGCGTCGCGGACTTGAACCGCGGACCAAAGGATTATGAGTCCTCTGCTCTAACCAACTGAGCTAACGCCCCAAACCAACACGTATTGTAAGTGCCTACTTGCTGTGGCTGAGAGCTGTGCTGACCAGCTTGGAGGTGATGTCAACGATCTGGATCATTTTCTCGTACGGCATGCGCATGGGGCCTATCACGCCGAGTGTGCCGACGACCTTGCCATCGACCTCGTACGGGGCTGTCACGACTGACAGCTCCTGGTATGGGATCACCTGGCTTTCACCGCCAATGTAGATGCGCACCCCTTCGGCTCGGCTGGAAACGTCTAACAACTTCATGAGCTGGGCTTTTTGCTCAAACAAGTCAAACAGCTTGCGCAGGTTGCCCATGTCGCTTGAAAAGTCGCTGACTGTCAGCAAATTTCGCTCGCCTGATATGACGACTTCGTCGCGTGACTCAATGGCCTCAGAGCTGACCTGTACTGCCGTTTGCATGAGCGTGGCTATCTCGCCGCGCAGTGCTTCAACCTCATTTTTCAGCCGTTCCCGCACCTCTTCAATCGCCATACCGGCGTAATGTGAATTTAAAAAATTGGCGGCTTCTACCAGTTGCGACTGGGTGTAATCAGCCTCGGTAAAGATGACGCGGTTTTGTACATCACCGTCTGGCGACACGATGATGACCAGAAAGCGCCGCTCTGACAGCCTTAAAAACTCAATGTGCCTGAACACAGAGCTGCGTCGGGGTGCCATGACAACACCGACAAACTGAGACAAGCTGGACAGCATGTGTGCAGCGCTGCTCAAGACTTTTAGGGGCTGGTCAGGTGCCAGGCGCTGTGCGCTCAGGCCAGCATTCATGAACGGGTCTGTCTGCGTGGTGAGCATGGTGTCGACAAACAGCCGGTAGCCCAGTGCAGTTGGTATCCGCCCGGCAGAGGTATGCGGGCTGACAATCAGACCTAATTCCTCCAGGTCACTCATCACGTTGCGGATGGTGGCGGGCGACAGCTCAAGCCCTGAGGCTTTTGACAGCGTGCGTGAGCCCACCGGCTGTCCATCGGCAATGTAGCGCTCAACCAGCGCTTTTAACAACAGTCTCGCACGATCATCAAGCATTCGGTCATTCTAAGTAGCTTGTCACTGTTCTTGTGATGTAATTTGAAAATGAAATCGCAATTTCGTCATGTCGCGCTCGTCGGCAAATATCACGCACAGGGTTCACGCTCGGCGCTGGAGAACATTGCACTTTTTCTGAACGCACAGGGCTGCGATGTGGCGATTGAAAAAGACACCGCCAGCAACACAGGGCTGACGCAGTATCCGATCCTGGATGTGGCTGCCATTGGCGCGCAGTGTGATTTGGCGCTGGTGGTCGGTGGTGACGGCACCATGCTGGGCATTGGACGCTTGCTGGCCAAGTTTGGCGTGCCGCTGATTGGCATCAACCAGGGGCGGCTGGGCTTTATCACCGACATTGCATTTGACGACTATCAGGCTGTTTTGGCGCCCATGCTGCGCGGTGATTTTGAAGAAGACCGCCGCTGGATGATGCAGGCACAAGTCATGCGGGATGGGCGCTGCGTTTTCAACGCCACCGCCATGAACGATGTGGTGGTCAACCGTGGTGCAACCTCGGGCATGGTTGAACTGCGGGTAGAAGTTGATGGGCGTTTTGTAGCCAACCAGCGGGCTGATGGTTTGATCATTGCGTCTCCCACTGGTTCTACAGCTTATGCGCTGTCGGCTGGCGGGCCACTGTTGCATCCGTCAATCGCAGGCTGGATATTGGTACCGATTGCGCCGCACACGCTGTCAAACCGTCCCATCGTCCTTTCAGACAGCGGTGAAATCGCTATTGAAATAGTAGCAGGCCGGGACGCCAGCGCCAACTTTGACATGCAGTCGCTGGCCAGCCTGATGCTGGGCGACCGCATCATCGTCAAACGGTCTGACTACCAAATGCGGTTTTTGCACCCAAAGGGCTGGAGCTACTTTGACACACTGCGCAAAAAGCTGCACTGGAATGAAGGCGCGGTATGAGTTTGAAGAGTATTTCTCTGCGCGACTTTGTGATTGTCCACGCGCTCGATCTTGATCTGGCTGGCGGTTTTACCGTGCTGACGGGTGAAACCGGCGCGGGCAAGTCCATACTGATTGACGCGCTGCAATTGGCGCTGGGCGCGCGTGCTGACGCAGGCGTGGTTCGCGAAGGCGCGCAGCGCTGTGAGATCAGCGCTGAATTTGACAGCCCAGGCTCCCTTGCCAGCTGGCTTGATGAGGCGGGCTTCTCGGCCAGCGACACCTTGCTGCTGCGTCGCACGATTGACACGCAAGGCAAAAGCCGTGCGTGGATCAACGGCAGCGCCGCAACGGCATCACAACTCAAAGACATTGCCGACAAGCTGATTGACATTCATGGTCAGCACGCCTGGCAAAGCCTGACCCGGCCTGATGCCGTGCGCGGCCTGCTGGACTCGTACGGTGGCGTCAAAACTGAACGCCTGGGTGTGCTTTGGCACGACTGGCGGCAGGCGCAAAAAGCCTTGCTTGACGCCCGCAGCGCGCAAGACAGTCTGCAGCGCGAACGCGAGCGCCTGGCCTGGCAAATTGGTGAGCTGGACAAACTTGCGCCCCAGACAGACGAATGGAGCGAGCTCAATGCCCAACACAGCCGCCTGTCAAATGCGCAAACCTTGCGCGATGCAGTTCAAGCAGCGCTGGATGCGCTGGCCGAAGCCGAGAACAATGCCAGCAGCCTGCTGAGCCGGGCCCTTAACGCATTGCAAAGTCAGGCGCATATTGAGCCGCAGTTCAATGCCATGACCGAAGTGCTTGGCAGCGCGCTGGCGCAAACTGAAGACGCCGTGCATTCATTGAACAGCTACGCCCGTCATGCCGAGCTCGAGCCGCAGCGCCTGAATGAACTGGATCAGCGTTTGGGCCTGTGGGTCAGCCTGGCACGGCGCTACAAACGCCAGCCTGCGGATTTGCCTGAGCTGCTGTCTAGCTGGCGCAATGAGCTGAAAAAGCTGGATGAAGCAGCCGATCTGGTGGGGCTTGAAAAGCTTGAAATATTGGCGCACAACGCTTACCTTGAAGAAGCCAAAACCATCACAAAGCTCAGAGCGAAAGCCGCCCCGGCTTTAGCCAAAGCCATCACGCAAGCCATGCAGGGCCTGGGCATGCAGGGCGGCCAGTTTGATGTGGCACTCAACAAACTTGAGCAGCCCGCACAGTATGGGCTGGAGCAAGCAGAATTTTTAGTCGCTGGCCACAGCGGCAGCACGCCGCGCCCGGTTGGCAAGGTGGCGTCAGGCGGTGAGTTGTCGCGCATTGCGCTGGCGATTGCCGTCACCACCAGCCAGTTGGGGCAAGCGCAAACACTGATATTTGACGAAGTGGATTCTGGCGTAGGTGGCGCGGTGGCTGAAACCGTTGGCCGACTGATGAAACAACTGGGCAAAGACCGGCAGGTCATGGCCGTGACCCACTTGCCCCAGGTAGCGGCATGTTCAGACCAGCATCTGGTGGTGGCCAAGTTGACTGAAAAAGGCCATACATTCAGCAGTGTTGAGCCCGTAACAGGCGAGGCGCGTGTGCTAGAGATTGGCCGCATGCTGGGCGGAGAAAAATTGTCCAACACCACACTGGCTCATGCCAAAGAAATGTTGGGGCAATGAAGTCGTCGCTTGAAATGGTGTTGATCACCGGCATGTCAGGCTCTGGCAAGTCGGTGGCCCTGCATGCGCTGGAAGACGCAGGCTACTACTGCGTTGACAACCTGCCGCCTGAGCTCCTGAGCTCTTTTATTGCCCTGGAGCGCCAGCACGGTGCCAGCAAAGTAGCGATTGCGATGGACGTGCGCAGCGCAACATCACTGCCGCTGGTGCCTAAACAACTTGAACAACTGCGCGCACGGGGCGTGGCCATGCAATCGTTGTTTTTAGATGCCAGCACTGAAACCCTGGTCAGGCGCTTTTCAGAAACACGCCGCTTGCACCCGCTGTCGCGCATGGACGCCTCAGACCAGCACCGGGCGCTGGTCGATGCCATTGAGCTGGAGCGTGAACTGCTGGGCGACATGCGCGAGCAGTCGCATGTGCTGGACACCAGCATGATCCGTTCGTCGCAGTTGCAAGGCTATGTCAAGTCACTGATATCAGCCCCGTCTACACAACTAACGCTGGTGTTCCAGTCATTCGCCTTCAAGCGCGGCGTGCCGCTGGATGCAGACTACGTGTTTGATGTGCGCATGCTGCCCAACCCGCATTATGAGTCTGGCCTGCGCGAGCTGACAGGTAAAGATGAGGCCGTGGCCAACTACCTGCGCTCGCATTCAGAAGTTGACGATATGTTCAGGGACATTGAAAAATTTATCGGCCATTGGCTCAAGGCTCTGGTGCGAGACCACCGCAGCTATGTCACGGTAGCCATTGGTTGCACGGGCGGACAGCACAGGTCGGTGTATCTGGTGGAGGCACTGGCGCAAAGCTTTGGCCAAAACTGGCAAACCCTCAAACGCCACCGCGAGCTGGATGCGCGCTGAAGTTTATTGATCAGGCTCGTTACCCAGCAGCTTTCGGATAGGTGCAGGCAGGCCTATCGCTTGCCACTCTCCCGCAAGCACCCAGCGCCCCGATGATGCTATGGCGTTCGAGGGCATTTTTTGACTGACAGAAAATCCCGCCATCACCGGACTTAGATGCATGTCTTTGTGGGTCAACACATGCTTGAAAGAAGGCAAAACTTGAATCCGCGCAAGAGAGCGTGCTGGTAAAAAAGCCAGCAAAGACTCTTGACTTTCAAACATCGGCAAACAGTACAAGCCACCCCAAATCCCCGACGCTGGCCTGCGCTCAAGCCAAACCGAGCCGTCAGGTTTTTGCGCCCACAGCAGGCTCAAATGCTCAATGCTGCGCTTTAATTTTTTGGTTTTAACGGGATACTTTTCAGGCTCACCTTGAGCGAAGCCTTTGCAAATACCTTGAACCGGGCAAATCAGACATTGCGGTTTGCGCGTCGTGCAAATCGTCGCGCCCAAGTCCATCACACCCTGGGTGTAGCGCGGCATGGTTTGCTTCAGGTTTTTTTCGGGCAGCAGGTTGGTGGCAATCATCCACAACTGCTTTTCGTTTTTGCCCAATGACAAATCATCAGCAAACCCGATAACCCGTGTGAGCACGCGCTTGACATTGCCATCCAGAATCGCCACGCGCTCGGCAAAACAAAACGACGCAATCGCAGCGGCTGTTGATGGCCCAATGCCAGGCAGCGTTTGCAGCAGTGCGGCTGACCTTGGAAATTGCCCACCGTGCAGCGCCACCACATCTTGCGCGCATCGGTGCAAATTTCGGGCGCGGCTGTAGTAGCCCAGGCCACTCCACAGTGCCAGTACGTCGTCTGGCTGAGCTGCAGCAAGTTCAGCGACCGTTGGAAAACGATATAAAAACCGCGCATAGTAGTCAAGCACGGTGACAACCTGCGTCTGCTGGAGCATGATTTCAGACAACCACACACGGTAGGGGTCACGGGTGTTTTGCCAGGGCAGGCTGTTGCGGCCATGTGTTTTTTGCCACGCAACAATATTCTGCGCGAAACGGCCAACCAGAGCAGATGTCACAAAGCGGAAATCAGAAAACCGTCAAGCAGTGACGTCTTCGAGCGCATTCAGCACCGTGTCGGGTGCATCAGCCTGATCGCTGTCGGTGACTGGCGTGCCAGCCAAATGCGAGGTCAGTTCAGTGAGTTTGTTGTCTAGCGCATTCAATGCCAGCTCTTGCGCGTCTATTTCACCAATGCGCTCATCCAGGCCAGAAGCGGCACTTTGAATCCGCTCAATGGCTTCTATCCGGCGACCAAAATTACGGCGGCGCTCACGAAGTTGCGCATCCAGTTGCGCTGCTGCTGACTTGTTCCACAACTCAACCTCGCCCAGTGCTGATTCGTATACAACCCTGAGGCGCGTCGACAAGGCACGTACCAGACGTTCTGAAAAATCAGGTTGACTCAATTTGATGACATTGGTCACACCCAGATATTGCAAATGACTGCGCTCAATCTGATCCAGATCGGTTTCATACCGTGTCAAATCAGGGGCTTTGGGGGCTTGTAGCGAGAACCCGAACTCCGCATTCAATTGCTTGAATGTCGCCATCAGCATGGTGTGTATCTCGCCGCTGGTCTTTTCCGCATTGCGCAGCGCGTCGCGCAGGCGCGAAAAAGTTTGACCGTAGGCTTTTTTAACACCAAACTTGATGCCGGGTTGCTTCAGGGTGTAGGTCAACTCAACCAGCTCGGTCTTTAGCGTCGGCGTGCCCAGCAGATTGAAAACTTCACGCAGCAATTTCAGGTGTACCGAACGCACGGCATGAATTTTTGCGCCACTGGCATCAAACTCGGTCTGCTCCTGCTCAATGCGGGTGCGCATGTGCTTGATGACCGATACATTTTTCCCCTTCAAACCGCGCAGTTCATCCATCTGCTCGGCCAGATCACGGCGGCGGATATGAATGGATCGGCCCGCTTCAATCCGCAGCTCACCAATACCGCCAGCCACCGCTGTGCGCAATATTCTCTGGCGCTTGCCCATGATGCCTTCAGCCAGGGCCAGCTCAAGATTGGGCAGGCAACTGGCCACAAGCAAGGCATCGTCGCGGGTGACTTTGGCCACCAGCCCTTTTTGCGCCGAAACCGGTATCACCTGCTCGGCTGGCAAACCCAAAATTTCGGCTGAGCTGGTGCGCTGCCGCTCAATTTGCGCCTGTACCTGCTCGGGCGAGCTGAGCGCGTCCCACAGCGTGTCGATTTTGTTCAGCACCACCACGCGCGAAATGTTTTCATCGTCTTCACTGATCAAATGCTCACGCCAGATTGACAAGTCTGATTTGGTCACGCCGGTGTCGGCCGCCAAAATAAACACCACCGCATGCGCTTGCGGGATCAGGCTGACGGTCAGTTCGGGTTCAGCACCAATGGCGTTCAAACCAGGTGTGTCCAGAATCACCAAACCCTGTTTGAGCAAGGGGTGCGCGATATTGATCAGGGCATGCCGCCACTTGGGCACTTCAATCAAACCGTCAGCGCCTACCAGCGGGTTGTCGTCTATGTTTTCGTCATGCCAAAAGCCCAGGGCTCTGGCCTCGTCTTTGGTCACATGGCGCACCTCGGCCACTTTTTCCAGTGCCTGAGCCAGTTGTTTGGGGTCATTGACGTCCAGGTCAACCAGCGTCCACTTTTCAGGCACGGCGCGCCATTCCATCAGCGCCTGGGTTTGCAGGCGCGTTTCAATCGGCAGCAAACGCAAGCAAGGCGGCACGTCTGCGTCATAACCCAATTCGGTGGGGCACATGGTGGTGCGACCCGCACTGGCGGGCATGATGCGCCTGCCGTAACCAGCAAAAAATATCGCGTTGATCAGCTCAGATTTGCCACGTGAAAATTCGGCCACAAAGGCCACCATGACTTTGTCAGACCGAACCTGCGCCTCCAGCCTGCGCAAACGCTCTTCGACAGCAGCGTCCAGAAGATCATGGCTGCGCATCCACTCGGCCAGCAGTTTGAGCCGCAAGGCAAATTCGCGCCGCCATGCGCCGTGCTGGTCAAATTGTTCGTTAAATGACATGGTCTCTGAGTCTGCTAGGGTTGTTCAATATAGCATCGACATGCTCAAAGAGCTATCCAGACATGCAATCAGCCTCAAGGCTTTTGACATTTCGCACAATAAAACGTCGAGCGCTGCCCCTGGCGCAGGGTTTTGATGGGGCTGGCACACACCCGGCAAGGCAAGCCGGTGCGGTCATACACCATGGCTTCTAACTGAAAGTAACCACTCTGCCCGTCGGCATTTGAAAAATCTTTCAAGGTACTGCCACCCTTGGTAACCGCTTGCGCCAGCACCTGGCGTATGGCCGTATGCAGGCGTACGCTTCGCGGCTTGCTCAATTTTGCAGCCGATGTGGTGGGCCGGATACCGGCTAAAAACAGCGCCTCAGACGCATAAATATTGCCCACACCCACCACCAGCTCGCCAGCCAGCAGCACCTGCTTGATGGCTGTCTTTTTCAGTTTCAAAGCCGCATGAAAAGCCTTTGCATCGAACGCATCTGTCAAAGGCTCAACGCCTAACCGACCTAATAATTTTCGTGCAACCGGGTCGTTTTCGTCCGCTGCAAAAACCACAGCGCCAAAGCGCCTGGGGTCGTGCAGGCGCAATGTCCCCAGGCTGGTCAACATCTCAAAATGGTCGTGCTTGCCAGGAAGAGGCAAATCGTGGCCAAAACTGATGCTGCCCGACATGCCCAAATGCACCAGCAGCAGGCCGTTAGACAAATCCAGCAGCAAATATTTGCCACGCCTGCGCACGCCCAGCACCTGCAGGCCGTGCAGTAAATCGGGTGAGCAGCCTAAAGGCCACCTCAGCGGCTTGCCCATTTGCACGGACTGGATTTGCGCCGATGCAATGCGGCTGGCAAAGCTCAGGCGGGTGACTTCTACTTCGGGGAGTTCAGGCATGGGGGGATTGTTTGCTCAAGGACACTGCTGACAAGCTTGAATTATCATGGCTTGATGAAGAAAAAACTCCTCTGGGCTTTTTGCAGCTTTTGGCTGGCAGCACCTGTGTTGTGGGCGCAAACGGACGTTGCGCAAACCAGCCCGCCCGCCACCCGAATTTCAGCCTCAACACCCACCGTCTCCGCACTGACTGCAGAGCTCTTTTATCGCGTGCTGATAGGCGAAATCACCGCTCGCGAAGGCGATGCAGGAGCTGGCTTTGCCCTGATGTTGGACTCTGCACGCAAAACCAACGATGCCCAGCTCTACCAGCGGGCGGTAGAAATCGCTCTGCAATCACGCTCGGGCGATGCGGCACTACAAGCCGCAACGGCATGGACACAAGCGCAACCCAGCTCGCAGGATGCAAATCGTTATGTGCTTCAAATACTCATCGCGCTGAATCGCATTCAGGACACGCTGGAACCCCTGAAAAAAGGCATAGAGCTGACCCCTGCGGCGGAGCGCTCACGTGCCATTTCTGCTATTCCCCGTGCTTACGCCCGTGTCAGTGACAAAACAATTGCCGCCAGCGTGGTTGAAAACGCCCTCAGCACATACGTCATCAACCCCACAACCGCCGCAGTGGCCTGGACGACAGTCGGCCGCATGCGCCTTGCGGCGGGTGATGCACCTGGTGCGCTGGACGCGGTGCAAAAAGGCCAAAGTACCGATGCCAAGTCGGAAGGCCCGGCCTTGGTGGCTCTGGAAATCATGAACCCCAAGCAACCGCTGGCTGAAGAGGTGGTCAAGAAATACCTGTCGTCCAACCCCACCGCCATTCCTGAAATCCGCATGGGCTATGCGCGCGGTTTGCTGGATGCCCAGCGTTATTCTGAAGCCGGAACACAGTTGCAAACGGTCATCAAGGACAAACCCGGCTTTGCACCCGCCTGGCTGGTGCTGGGTTCTTTGCAATTGCAGGACAACCAGTTGGCACTGGCGCAAACCTCCCTCGAACGCTATGTCGCGTTGGTCGTGGCGGCAAATCAGCAAAGCGAAGACGACGAGCCGAACCGTGGGCTGGCGCAGGCCTATTTGTCATTGGCCCAGATCGCTGAAAAGCGCAAAGATTTTGCCGCCGCAGACGCCTGGATCAACAAAATTGAAAACTCGAGCGACATGATGCAGGCACAAACCCGCCGTGCGTCGATTTTGGCCAGCCGCGGCCAACTGGCTGAAGGCCGGCAACTGATTCGCAGCCTGCCCGAACGCAACCCCGGCGATGCACGGCTGAAAGTGCTGGCTGAAATTGGTTTGCTGCGCGATTTGAAGCAATACCAGCTAGCCTATGACCTGCTGGCGCAAACCTCAGCAGCATCACCGCAAGACACTGACCTGCTGTACGACCAGGCCATGATGGCCGAAAAACTGGGTCAATTGCCTGAAATGGAACGCCTGCTGCGCCGCGTCATGGCCATCAAACCGGATGCCTACAACGCCTACAACGCCCTGGGTTATTCATTGGCAGACCGCAATGTGCGCCTGCCAGAGGCCAAAGTGCTGATTCAAAAAGCGCTGGAATTTGTGCCCAACGACCCGTACATCCGCGACAGCCTGGCCTGGGTGGAGTTTCGCATGGGCAACAACGCTGAAGCCGCCAAAATTTTTGCCGATGCTTTTAAAACCAAACCTGACGCTGAAATAGCCGCCCATTACGGCGAGGTGCTGTGGACCATGGGTCAGCGCGACAAGGCACTCGGCATCTGGCGCGAAGGCCAGTTGCTGAACCCAGAAAACGAAACGCTGGTTGAAACGCTCAAACGCCTGAAGGTCAAGCTCTGAGCATGATCGCACGAGCCCTGCTGTGCAGCCTGTTGACCGCTACGTTTTTAGTAGCTGGTTGCGCCCATAAACAGGGAGTTACAGGCATAAATGATACTCAAAATGAGGCCAAAACGGCCTTTTGGGCAGGTCGCATCAGCCTGCAGATACAAAGTGATCCCGTGCAAGCCTTTTTCGCCGGTTTTGAGCTCAAAGGCCAAGCGGACAATGGCGAGCTGACTTTGACAAGCCCGCTGGGCAGCATTTTGGGCATCATGCGCTGGACACCGCTGGATGCGACGCTGGAGCAAGGCGGCAATACCAGGCGCTTTTTATCTACTGACGAGTTGCTGGCGCAAACGACCGGCGCGGCAGTGCCGATTTCAGCCTTGTTTGATTGGCTGAGCGGTAAAAACACAGCCACACCCGGCTGGATTGCTGACCTGTCTCAACAGGGCAACGGCCGCATCACTGCCCAGAGAACAGACCCCTTGCCTGCAGCCAATTTGCGCATCGTGCTGGACAGGCCGTGATGAAAGCCATTTACGACGTCCCGGCGCCTGCCAAGCTGAATCTGTTCCTGCACATCACAGGTCGCAAGCCTGATGGCTACCACCTGATTCAGTCGGTTTTCATGCTGATTGACTGGTGCGACACACTGCACTTTGAGCTACGTACGGACGGCCGGATCACTCGCGCCGACATCGGCTCAGCCAGCCGTGAAATTTTGCCTGACGAGGATTTGACGGTACGGGCTGCAAAGGCACTGCAACAAGCCTGCGGCACAGCCCTGGGCGCGCATATCAGCCTTGAAAAGCGCATCCCGTCGCAAGCTGGCATGGGTGGCGGCTCGTCTGACGCGGCAAGCTGTTTGCTGGCCTTGCAGCGGCTTTGGGGTGTCGAGTTGCCGCGCCATGAGCTGCTGGCGATTGCCTTGAGTCTGGGTGCGGACGTACCGTTTTTCCTGTTCGGTGGCAATGCTTGGGTAGAAGGCGTTGGTGAGCAAATGACGCCTGTCAGCTTGCCAGATGCTGATTTTTTAGTGGTCAAACCGCCATTTGGCGTGTCAACACCAGACATTTTCAAGTCGCCAGCCCTTAAACGCGACACTGAAACTGCTACAATCTTAGGCTTTGCTGCAAATGACAAACTTGAAGACAGACCAGAGATATTTGGGTTTGGTCACAACGACTTGCAGCCAGTTGCCCAAGAGCTTTGCCCGCAGATTACCCAGTCACTTGACTGGCTAACCAGCAAGCAGCTCAAAGGCCGTATGACTGGCTCAGGAAGTGCGGTGTTTGCGCATTTACCGCATCAGTTTGACACTTTTGACCACCCAAGTGGTTTTATTGTCCGCAAATGCAGTAATTTGCAAGCCCACCCACTTGTTGGTTGGTAGCAAATAAATGTTTATGGGTTGGATGCTTTGAGTTTCTCCATGCATCTGTCCCGTGTAGGGGTGTCGCCAAGTTGGTTAAGGCACCGGATTTTGATTCCGGCATTCGCAGGTTCGACTCCTTCCACCCCTGCCAAATTCAATCACGGGTTCATGCGCTGCATGAGCCCGTGAACCCTCTGAAAAGCGTTTCGTCTGCCACACTTTTAGCCACGCCACACTAGAAAACTGCTGGGCCTCACATGCAAACGCCTCACCCCACAAATCATCCTGACTTCATGCTTTTTACTGGCAATGCCAATCCGAGCATGGCGCTGGAGATTGCGCAGCATCTGGGTATCAGCTTGGGCGCAGCCCACGTAGGTCGTTTTTCTGACGGTGAAGTCACGGTCGAAATCCAGCAAAACGTGCGAGCCCGTGACGTGTTTGTGGTGCAGTCCACCTGCGCCCCGACCAATGAAAACCTGATGGAATTGCTCATCATGGTGGATGCCCTCAAGCGGGCATCCGCCGAGCGCATTTCGGCTGTCATCCCCTACTTTGGCTATGCCCGGCAAGACCGCCGACCGCGCTCTGCGCGTGTGCCGATCACCGCCAAAATGGTCGCCAACATGTTGCAAGCCGTGGGCGTATCCCGCGTTTTGACGATGGACTTGCACGCCGACCAGATTCAGGGCTTTTTTGACATCCCGGTGGACAACATTTACGCATCGCCTGTTTTGCTAGGCGACTTGCGGCAAAAAAATTACCAGGACTTGATGGTCGTGTCACCCGACGTGGGTGGCGTGGTTCGCGCACGGGCTCTGGCCAAGCAATTGGGCTGCGACATGGCCATCATCGACAAGCGCCGGCCCAAGGCCAATGTGTCTGAAGTCATGCACGTGATTGGCGACATTGAAGGCCGCA
Organism: Polaromonas sp.; assembly: GCA_049653085.1. Classification (GTDB taxonomy): domain Bacteria; phylum Pseudomonadota; class Gammaproteobacteria; order Burkholderiales; family Burkholderiaceae_C; genus Polaromonas. The sequence goes on along the minus strand of JBASFP010000073.1, from coordinate 11,038 downwards.
ACTGCGTCATCATGGACGACATGATTGACACCGCAGGCACGCTGGTCAAGGCCGCTGAAGTACTCAAAGAGCGTGGCGCCAAAAAAGTTTACGCGTATTGCACACACCCGATTTTCTCGGGCCCGGCGATTGACCGCATTGCCCAGGGCGATGCGCTTGATGAAGTCGTGATCACCAACACCATTCCCCTGAGCGACAGCGCCAGGGCATGTACCAAAATCCGCCAGCTCTCTGTAGGCCCGTTGATCGCTGAAACCATTCAGCGCATCGCCAAGGGTGAGTCGGTGATGAGTTTGTTTTCAGACCAGGACCAGGCGGTTCTGATCTGAAACAAAATGCGGCAGCACCTTCAAACGTGCTGTCTTTTTAAACGGGGTAAAGCTGGTCGCGGCCTGCCCTTCCAAGGAGTTAATTATGAAATTCGTCGCTTTTGAGCGCGCAAAGCAGGGCACGGGTGCGAGCCGCCGTCTCCGCATCACCGGTCGCACGCCCGGTATCGTTTATGGTGGAACTGGCGATGCGCTGTTGATCGAACTCGATCACAACGCCCTGTTTCACGCCATCAAAAAAGAAGCCTTCCACGCGTCGATTCTCGACATGGAACTGGCTGGCAAAGAACACAAAGTGCTGCTGCGCGATTTGCAGATGCATCCGTACAAGCCGCAGGTTTTGCACATTGACTTCCAGCGCGTTGAAGCCAAGACCAAAATGACTGTCAAAGTGCCACTGCACTACAGCGGTGAAGAAGAGTCTCCAGCTGTCAAGGCTGAAAACTGCCTGGTGAACCACGTGTTGACCGAGTTGACCGTTTCCTGCTTCCCGGCAGATATTCCTGAATTCATCGCCATCGACCTGAGCGGCCTGAAAAAAGGTACCTCACTGCACGTCAAGGACATCACCCTGCCAAAAGGCGTGAAGTTCGTTGTCAAAGGCCAGGCCAACCCTGTCCTGGTGTCTGTGTCTGCGATTTCTGCTGAAGCCGAAGCGGATGCCGCTGCTGCTGCAGCCGCTGCCGCACCGGTAGACCCAAAGGCCGCCAAAGCTGCCGCAGGCAAAGCCGCCGCCGCTGCCAAGCCTGACGCAAAAGCGCCTGCTGCCAAGAAAAAATAAGCCATCGCGCTGACTGTTTCAACGGTCAAAGCCCTTGTTCTTTCACGAGAGCAGGGGCTTTTTTATGCCGCTCTAAAATTGACAGATGGAACTTCAAACATGATCAAGCTGTTCGTTGGCCTTGGCAATCCGGGGGCGGAATACGAAGCCACCCGGCACAACGCGGGGTTTTGGTGGCTGGACGCACTGTCGCGCGAACTGAAAGCGCCGCTGTCGTTTGACAAAAGCTATTACGGGCAAGTTGCACGCACCGCCATCAATGGCCAAAACATCTGGCTGCTCACGCCACAAACCTTCATGAATTTGTCTGGCAAGTCGGTGGGCGCATTGGCCAAGTTCTTCAAGATCAAACCAGAAGAAATCTTGGTCGCGCATGACGAACTCGACGTTGTTCCCGGCCAGGTCAAGCTCAAGTTTGGCGGTAGCCACGCTGGCCACAACGGCCTGCGCGACATTCATGCGCAACTGGGCACAGGCGACTACTGGCGGCTGCGCCTGGGCGTGGGCCACCCTGGCAACAAAGACGAGGTGGTCGATTGGGTTTTGCGCAAGCCCATGCAAGAGCACCGCGCGGCGATTCAAGACTGCATCACCCGGTCACTCAAAGCCCTGCCGGCACTGCTGGCGGGCGAGATGGACAAAGCCACGATGATGATCCACACCAGCACGCCGCCTAGACCCAAGCCGCCCAGAAAAACGGATTTGTCTTAATCAAGTGATGAGGGCAAAGAAATCGAATTCACGTTTTATTCGTGGTTCCTGTGACGTGTCTATAGCCCCATTTTTGGCTTAGTTTGCACGCGACCCTGCAAGCGCTTTTTCAATTTTTTTGTCTGTTTTGAATTGTCCAAGCGCATAAACCGCCCAAATCGCTGCTGGAATCCAGCCGACAAGCGTTATTTGAAGCAATAAACAGATGATGCCCGCGAAGGGTCGCCCAATGGTGAAGAAAAGAGCGAATGGGAAGATCATTGCAAGAAGCAAACGCATAAAATTTCCTTTTTTTTAATTAGTGATGCATCAATTGAGTTTGAATCGCAGAAAAGCAGGTTGATCTGGCGCAGATACATCCCACCCATAAACCTTTTTAAAAAACCCTGGCGTGCTTGTAGCGTTGTGAGCAATGACGACAGCATTGCTCGGAAGAGCCACTTCTACACGCCCATTAATTTTGATACCCATAGATTTGAGATCACTCAATTCCTTAGCTTTCATAGCTGGTTGCCCGATGTAAAAAATACCTTCTTTGTCTTTAGTAAAACTGAATATCTTCAATGTTTGAGGCTGTTGGCCAGCATTGATATTTTGAGTGAAACTAACTTCGTAGCGACCTTGGCCGATGTAGTTTAGTTTTTTAAAGCCAGGTGTTTTACTGACTTTTTCCGCGTCTTTTTTGAGCGCATCCTCGTCTTGTGCAGCGATAGCGCCTTTTTCTTTAATTGCAGCTGCCGCAAAAAAATGAACTGCTGTGCCTTCATAGCTGTAGGTGTACGAAGCGTCTGGCTTGACCGCAAGCGATGCAGTAAATTTTTCGGGAATCAAGCAGCCGACCAGATTAGCAGCCAGGAAAACAATCAGGGCATAAGACTTTATTTTCATGATTTTCTAAGAGTGGATTGTTTTGGGTGGCGAGAAGAACCTGTGAAAAATGAAATGTCTATAAAACAGATACGCAACGTCAAATCAAGTCAATTGATCGGTATTGCCGTTGAACCTCCACACTTTGGATGTTTCAAAAGCGAGTCCGCCCTGTTCAACCTTGTATTGCTTGGCTCGCCCAAATGAACGAATACACCCTCACCGATTGGGGGGCGCGCCGCTTCAACAGTAGGTAAAGAACCTTGCTGTGAAGACGGCTGCTCGTGAAATGAAACTAAAGGCAAATAACTCCGACGTAAAGCATCGATGAGATCAGTCTTTTGCTTTTCAGTAACTGCGTTGGGGTATTGCCTGCTGATGCTTGTGACTCTGAACAGTTGCGTGGCGTTACTTTCTTTTGTATCTGGCTCAAAGTTAACTGTTGTCAGTTGGCCACTTTGGCTGGTGAAGTAAGCCACGTTCGCGATGCTATAACGCTTAAAAGGAACGCAGGCAACCTGGACACCACTAAGTGCGGCAATAGAATCGGCGTTAAAAAAATAAGCATTTAAAGCGGAAGCAATAAGTTTTAAAGTGGGTGTTGGTGCAATTAGCTGCTTTCTTAGTTGGTTTAAATCAGATTCACTCGCGGGTCTAACTGGTCGTTTCAGTAATGGATTAGCACTGAGCCAGTTGATGTCTTTGATTTGCGTAATATCGTCTCCGATGCAAACGCCCGATAAGCAGGGAAATCCGTTTTTAATAAACTCATTATTCGTGTTCTGCTGGGCTCTGTTGACCGGCGTTGATTGCAAGGCAGTTTCATTACTTGCCGAGCTCTGCCTTGATACATCTTGTGAACTATGCATTGCGGCCATCACATATGCGCACAATTCAGTTTTTACCGCATCATCTGTCGACAATTGCAGTGGATTAAGGCGAATTGAAATCGCCACAGAAGTTTCATTACCAACAGGTCGTACATTGACCGAAATGGAGAGGGGACGCCCACCGCTCCTACCGGGTTGTTCAGCTTGTAAATTACCTTGTGCCAGATCGGAAGACAGTATTTTTTGTCCAGAAGCCTCCAGCTTTTTTCTTATGCCCGCCATTGCAATTTGGGGACTCAATGGTGGCAAGTTAGCGGAGGCGATATAGGTAGTACCAGAAAGCAAGCTGCCAGATTTTTCCAAACCACAGCTCTGTGCGCTAGCACCCAGTGTGAAAGTCATCAAAGCTACAAATACAAAAAACATTTTTTTCATTTTTAATTCAATCCCTTGGTTGCCCATGATCGTGGGGTCAGTCCGAACTCAAGCAGCCAGCAACTGCCCCTCAAGCGCGTTTTGAATCGCGATGGGCGCGAACATTTCCTGCGGATACAAATAGCCTTCGCCTGACTCGTCAATCACTCGAATCATGCCGATGGCCTGTGCTTTTTGGTCGTCTTCAACGTTGTAGAGCTTGCGCGCCTCTAACGACGCTTCGAAGCCTGCATTTTTGATACAAACAGTCCATTTCATAGCAACTCCTTGATTTTCATTTCCACTTTACCGATGCCGTGCGCCTCGTACCAATGTAGCTCAGCCAGAAAAGTTTGGCCAGACGGCAGGATTCGGATTCTGGCGAAACCTTTGCGCTTTTTCCAGTTCTTGCCACCATAAGTATCAAGCAGACGATGCAGTTCACGAATTCTGGAGCCCTCAGCAAAGGTCTCGCTTTGTGTGATGTCGCTTACCAGTTCCCAATTCATCTTGGTATCTTAATGTGCAATCAGATACTGTAGCTTTCGCAGCTGATAGCGGGCAAATATGCACAACAGATCGCCTTCGTACAAGCCGCAGAGAAAAATCGATCTCGCACATATCGCATCCACACTACAAAATAGCGGCGTTAGCTGACACGCTACCGCAGCTTGGTTGCGCTACGCTCAGCCTCATGTTTTCAATCCCTGAATCAACTCATACAGCCGCCAAAAACGGCCCGCTTTTTGTCGTCTTGAATTCAGCCTCGGGGCACAAAGACAGTGATGCAGAGCGCCAGGTGCTGGCAGATGTTTTCAACAGCGCAGGCCGGGCTTTTGAATTTTTGCAGTTTGATAATCCGGCCAATATCGCCAGCGTCAGCGCCAGGGCTGTTGCGCTGGCCAAAGACAAAGGCGGTGTGGTGGTGGCTGCGGGTGGTGATGGCACCATCAATGCTGTGGCCAGCGCTGTGCTTCGCAGTGGCTGCCCGTTTGGCGTGCTGCCTCAAGGCACGTTCAACTACTTTGGTCGCGCCAATGCCATTCCACAGGATGCCAGAGCCGCCGCAACCGCTTTGCTTGGTGCCAGCATTTCCCCCGTGACGGTGGGCGAGGTCAATGGCCGGGTGTTTCTGGTCAATGCCAGCCTGGGGTTGTATCCTCAACTTTTGGAAGACCGCGAGGCGTGGAAGCAGCAATTTGGCCGCAGTCGCCTGGTGGCATTTGCGTCGGGGTTGGCGACCATTTTCCAGGCACGTGGGCAGCTCCGGCTTGAAATTGAAATGGCGGGCAAAACCACCTTGGTGCGTACACCCACACTGTTCATTGGCAACAACCATTTGCAGCTAACCCAAGTAGGCATCAGCCAAGCCGATGCCGTCAACCGTGGTGAATTGGCAGGTATCGCGGTTCGACCGACGGGCACATGGGCGCTGCTCGGTCTGCTGGCGCGCGGCATGATTGGGCGGCTGGGTGATGCAGACCGTATTGACAGTTTTTCATTTCGTCAACTGAAGGTGGCCATGCGCGGCAAACGCCGTGTCAAAGTAGCGACCGACGGCGAAATCACCTGGATGAGTCCTCCCTTGGTGTTTCAGGTAGCCGACACACCTTTGCTGCTGATGATGCCCGCACCCGCTGACCGGGCAGAGGTGGCATGACGCGCCTGCTGCAAATATCAGACCTGCATTTCGGGACGGAGCAGCCGGATGTGATGGCGGCGTTGCGTGCGCTGTCTGGCGGCAAAAAACCAGATGTGCTGGTGGTGTCTGGCGACATCACACAGCGCGCTACGGCTGAGCAGTTTAAAAACGCCAAAGCTTTTTGCGACAGCTTGAGCATTGCGCCAATGATCAGCCTGCCCGGCAATCACGACATCCCGCTGTTCAACCTGTTTGCACGGGTGCTGCACCCGTATGCTGCGTATCAAAAGGCTTTTGGGCAGATTCTGGAGCAAGCCTTGATCACGCCAGCGCTGTGCCTGATCACCGTCAACACCACACGCTGGTGGCGGCATAAAAATGGCGAAGTATCAACCGCGCAAATTGACCGAGTCTGCCAGCAACTGGCGCGCGCCACACCCCAGCAACTGCGCGTGGTGGTCGTCCACCAACCCGTGCATGTGCTGCGCCCGCAAGACGAGCACGACCGCCTGCGCGGCTGGCAACCCGCCGTGAGCGCCTGGGCTGCAGCAGGTGCAGACATCGTGATGGGCGGGCACATTCACTTGCCGTACGTGTGCGAGCTGTCGTCCACCGTCAAAGGCCTAGCGCGCCGCATGTGGTGCGTGCAGGCAGGCACTGCCGTGTCAAGCCGCATACGGCGTGAAGCGCCGAACTCTGTCAATCTGCTTGAGTTTGCAAACGATGGCGATGTGCTGCGCTGTAGCGTTGAGCGCTGGGATTATCAAAAGGCTGGCAGCACCTTTGAGCTGGCTCACACCAGTGTGCTGAATCTGCAAAGGCAAGCTTCTCTATAGTCAAATTGCTATAATTTTAGTAGCTGCTTGCGCCCGTATTGATTGGCTTACAGCACTAAAACATGCCTGAAAATCGTTAAAAAAAGGTGTTTTTAACGATTTTCAGGGCAAACTATGTGTCTACTCAGCTCCTTTGCATGTCATTGCGGGCTTGACCCGCAATCCATGAACCCGTTTCGTTTCAAGCTTCGCAGGGGGCATGGATCCCGGCTCAAGGCCGGGATGACAAGCGCTGAGTAGTTACCAAACTACTCCGCCTTGAAGCCCGATGACCGCAACAGCTCGGTGCTGCGCTTGATGTCCTGGTCGATGAACTGACGGAACTGCGCCACATCTTCAATCACTGGCAGGATGCCAAGCGGCGACAGCGTACCCGCTCGAGCCAAATCTTTAACGGCAACATTAAAGGCTTCATTCAGACTTTTCACCTTGGCTGCGGGCGTGGCCTTGGGTGCCCACACGCCGTACCACGAGTTGTACACCATGTTGGGAAAGCCGCTTTCAGCCGCCGTGGGCACATCCGGTGCAATGCCCACGCGCTTGGCCGATGTGACGGCAATCGGGCGCACACGCCCTTCTTTGGCCATGGGCAGCAGCGCGATGATCGAGTCCATCAAAATTTGCGAATGCCCGCCTGCCACATCGGTCAGTGCGGGTGCTGTGCCGCGATACGCCGCTGTGGTGAACTTGACGTTGCCCTGCTGCGCCAGCATCAGCGTGCCAACATGGCTGGCAGCGCCCAGCGCGGGCAAGGCTGCTGTCCACTTATCTGGGTTTTGCCTTGCGGCGTCCAGCACTTCTTTGGCGCTGCGTTGTGGCAGGGTGGGCGCAATGACCATCATCAGCGGTGCTTCGGCCACACGCGCTACCGCTGCAAAATCAGTCACAGGGTCATAGGGCGGTACTTTGAGCACCTCTTTGACCAGCACATGCGTCGATGCAGAAAACAGCAGCGTCTGCCCATCGGGCGCAGCCATCTGCACCACCTTGCCGCCCACAGTCCCACTGGCGCCGGCGCGGTTCTCCACAATCACAGTAACACCCGTGTTGACTTGCAGTTGCCGGGCAATCAGCCGGGCTGCCGTGTCTACCCCGCCGCCGGGAGCGAAGGGCACGATCAGCTTGATCGGGCCGTCCAGGTTGGCGGCGGGCTGGGCCTGTACCCAGGTCGAAAACAGGCCTGCCAGTAGCCCCGTCAATAAAAATGCCATGACTTTGGGTATCGGGTTCATGTTTTGTCTCCAGGTTTTCTCAAGACGGCTCAAGCCACTTTGCCCAATCCGGCAGATCGCATAGCTTCAAAAATTTCTTTGTCAGCGCCTTCAGCCAGTGGCAGCAAGGGGCTGCGCACTGTGGCGTGGCCAAGAATGCCCCGCGCCACCAGTGCCCACTTGAGCGCGACAGTGCCCTCCATGTGCGAGCCACGATGGTAGACGTTGGCCGTAACAGGCAACAGTTGGTCATGCAGGGCGCGTACCTTGGCATAGTCTTTGGCCTTGCCCGCCGCAATCATGTCAATCAGCGGCTCGGGCGCTATCGTGCCATAGCCGACCAGCGCGCCATCAACATCAAACATGGTGTGGCTCAGGTATTCGTCGTGGCAAGTCAGGATTTGCAAGTTTGGGCGCTCTTTGCGAATGACTGGGATCTCGCGGTCCCAGCGCTTCATGTTGCGCACGCCGTTTTTCATGGCAAACACACCGGGCTGCGCGGCAATCTCAAGCTGCGTTTCCAGGTCATAGGTGCATTTGGTGATGTCTGGATATTGAAACAAAATCAACGGCAATCCGCTGTGCTCATAAATGGCGCGGTACTTGTCTTGCGGCGCGCCCTTCTGGTAGCCAAAGCGCAACCAGCCGTGCGACGGGTACACCAAGCCTGCGGTAGCGCCTGCGTCTACGGCGCGCTTGGCTTCAGCGGCGGCGACTTGCGTGCCTTCAAGTGTGATGCCCGCAATGATGGGAATGCGGCTGTCAACAGCATCACGAAACGCGCCAATGACTTTGGCCTGTTCGTCGCGCTCCAAAAATGTACCCTCACCGGCATGACCCAGCACTGTCAGGCCTTTGACGCCTTCAAAACTGCCCAGCCAGGCACCCAGGCGTTTGATGGCCGGGTAGTCCACCGCGCCAGATTCGGTAAACGGGGTGATGGGGGCGGGTACGAGGCCGCGTAAGTCTGGAGCTTGCATGTTGATTTCTTTCAAAAAAATAAAGGTATGAGAGGGACTGTAAGGAGTCTCAAGCCATAGTGGAAGACGCAAGTGATACATTTCAGACATGCAAAATATGTATATCGACAACTGATGCCCATGAATCAAACCGCATGGAAGCTTTTTATCGACGCGATGGAACTGGGAAGCTTGAGTAAAGTCGCGCTCATGAACGGCAGCAGCCAGCCGCAGGTCAGTCGCCAGATTGGCGAGCTGGAGCTCAAATGCGGCGGCCGGCTGTTTCAGCGCACCGGTCGCGGTGTGGTTTTAACGGCGCTGGGGCGACGCATCGCCCCACGCGTCAGGGACTGGCTGGCCAGCACTGAGCAGCTTCAAAACGACATTCAAAGCTCGGCAGCCAAACCTCTGGGCCGGGTGCGGCTGGGCATCATCCCGTCAATGGCGCATCCGCTGGTCAGTACGCTGCTTGGCCAACTTGCCAAGCGTTACCCGCTGATCCAGCTGCGCATCCGCGAAGGCCAAGGCACGCAACTGGAGAACTGGCTGGACGAAGGCAGTCTGGACATGGCGATTTTGCTGCGCAGCGGCGAGGCAGATGCGCACAACGCCCTGGCTACGGCGCAAACAGACACTTACCTGGTGGCCGCGCGCGGCGACAAGCTGACGGGTCAACCAACAGTGCGCTTTAAAAAATTAGACGGCCTTCCCCTCATCACTTTTGGCCGCCCCAGCCCTTGGCGCGACCAGTTAGACCAGCTAGCACGCGCAAAAGGTATATCACTGAATGTGCAGATTGAAGCCGATTCGCTGGCGCTGCAACTGGCCATGGTGGCCCAAGGCGGCCTGTATGCCCTGCTGGGCGGCTACGCCATTTCGCAGGCTCTCAAAGAAGGTGACATTCAAGCCTCACAAGTGGTCGAACCACGTGTCTTGAGGCATGTGGCGCTAACTCTGGGACGCACAGGTGAAGTGACACTGGCCATGCGCACGGTGATGCAGCAGGCGCAGTTGGTGGCGCGGGAGCTGGCTTTGACAGGATAGACACAAATTGCTATTATGTACATTACAAACGTACACATCAAACAATTTATGTCTATTTCAATCGCACAATCCCGACAACAGTTGTCAGCACTGATCAGCGCGGCGCAAATGTCGCCACAGATCATTACCAAGCGCAACAAGACAGTCGCGGTACTGGTGTCGGCCGACTATTTCACGCGAACTGAAGCTGCCGCAGCCAGGCCCGAAGACACTTTTTTCAACCTGTTGATGCAATTGCGGGCGGAACACGCGCCGCCAGACGATGACGGCATTCCAGGTGCTGATACGTCACGCCCGCAGGCATGGTCTCGTGCCAACGCCTTTGTTGGCACTGACTGAGGCGGATTCGCGCATGGCACAAACCATTTACCTGCTTGACACCAACGTCATCAGCGAATTCATTAAAAAATCACCTGATCAGCATGTCATGACGTGGTTGCAAAACGTGCGGCTACTGGCGGTAAGCGCCATCACGGTTGAAGAAGCCAACTACGGCCTGGCCTGGCAGCCCAACCCCGCCAGGCTGGCGTTGATCAACGGTATTTTTGAGCAGCTACATGCGGTGTACCCGATCACAGAAGCGATCGCCAAACGGGCAGGCATCCTGCGTGGTCAGTTTCAGGCTCAAGGCATCACCCGCAGCGCGCCCGACATGCTGATAGCGGCCACAGCGCAAGAACACCAACTGGTATTGGCAACGCGAAATACACGCGATTTTTTGGGCTGCTCGGTGCAGTTGGTGAATCCGTTTGAGCCGCTCGCCCGTTGAAAATAGCTACTGTTTTAATAGCTTCTTGCGCCCAAATTTATTGGGCTACGTCACTAAATAATAGCTAGAAAAGTCAAACGGGGCGCAACTGCTCATCCAGCGAGCGAGTCTTGTCTGTCACCGTGCTGCCGGTGTGTTGCGTGGTCTTTTTTTCGATCAGCATGATGTGGCATTCCTGCTCTGCAACTGGGTTATGGCGAACACCTTTGGGCACCACAAACATGTCGCCCTCATTGAGCTCCACCGTCCTGTCCTCCATCTCAATTTTCAGTTGCCCTTTCAAGACCAGAAACAACTCGTCTTCGTTGTCGTGGCTGTGCCAGGCCAGCGTGCCCTTGACTTTGGCGACTTTGATGTAGGAATCATCAACTTCAGCAATGACGCGAGGAGACCAGAACTCAGTTAACGACGCTGCAATCTGTTTGGGTGATGAAGTCATAAGGATAAATTTCAAGTAGGTTATTTGCTATAAATTAAATAGCTGCTTGAGCCCGTATTAATTGGACTACAGCACCAAATGACCTGATTAGATACCTGCCTCAGACAAACTTGACATTGCTTGAGAGATGTTTAATACTGTATATATACACAGTTATTAACAGAGGTATCACCATGGCAATGAACCGAATCCAGTTCCAAGCAGGT
>JBASFP010000072.1:0-9659 GCA_049653085.1 Polaromonas sp. | reverse complement strand
CAACGGACGTGACGGGAGCGATTGAGTTGCCAGAAGGCAAAGAGATGGTGATGCCAGGCGACAACGTGTCGATCACCGTCAAGCTGATCAACCCGATTGCCATGGAAGAAGGCTTGCGCTTTGCTATTCGCGAAGGTGGCAAGACGGTTGGTGCTGGTGTTGTTGCCAAGATTCTTGCTTAATTGACCATTAAAGGAATAAAAAATGGCCACCAAGCAAAAAATCCGCATCCGCCTCAAAGCGTTTGACTACAAACTGATTGACCAGTCAGCCGCTGAAATTGTTGACACCGCCAAACGCACCGGCGCGATTGTCAAGGGTCCCGTGCCTTTGCCAACCCGCATGAAGCGTTTTGACATTCTGCGTTCACCGCACGTCAACAAAACCAGCCGTGACCAGCTGGAAATCCGCACCCACCAGCGCCTGATGGACATCGTTGACCCGACCGACAAAACGGTTGATGCGTTGATGAAGCTCGACTTGCCAGCTGGCGTGGACGTTGAAATCAAGCTGCAATAAGCAGGATTTAAAAAATCCGTAGCGCGCCGCTTGCCAAACTCGCAGGCAGCACGCTATAATCCAAGGCTTGGCTGAATTTGAAGAGAATTGAGCGAAGTTTTATTAACAGTCTTCTACATAAAAACGTCTGTAGCCAATTGAAGTTGCAGCGGTAGAAGTTACGAAAGAAAAATCATGAGTCTGAGCAACTCCCTCGGGTTGCTGGGTCGCAAGGTGGGCATGATGCGTCTGTTCACTGATGATGGGGATACCGTTCCTGTCACAGTGGTTGATGTATCAAACAACCGCGTTACCCAGGTTAAAACCGAAGCAAATGACGGCTACAGTGCACTCCAAGTTGCATTCGGCTCGCGCAAAGCATCGCGCGTGACCAAGCCGGCCGCTGGCCACCTTGCGAAAGCAGGCGTTGAAGCTGGTGAAGTCATCAAAGAATTCCGCGTGACGGCTGACGTCGCAGGCCAATATGCTGCGGGCGCTGTCGTGCCAGCCGCTGCTGTGTTTGCCGTTGGTCAGATGGTGGACGTGCAGGGTACGTCGATTGGTAAAGGCTTTGCCGGCACCATCAAGCGTCACAAAATGAGCTCACAGCGCGCGTCGCACGGTAACAGCCGTTCGCACAATGTGCCTGGCTCTATCGGTATGGCGCAAGATCCTGGCCGTGTGTTTCCTGGTAAACGCATGACGGGTCACTTGGGCGATGTCACAAAAACCACGCAAAACCTGAACATCGTGCGCATTGACGAAGCCCGTCAGTTGCTGATGATTCGCGGCGCTGTGCCTGGTTCAAAAGGCGGTTTTGTCACGGTTCGTGCCGCGATCAAAGCTAAACCTGCAGCCGCAGCAAAAGGAGCTAACTGATGCAAGTTGAACTCCTGAACGACCAGGGTCTGGCCTCCTCCAAAGTGGATGTGCCTGATACCGTATTCGGTCGTGAATACAACGAAAGCCTGATTCACCAGGTGGTCGTGGCCTTCCAGGCCAACGCCCGCCAGGGAACTCGCGCTCAAAAAGACCGTGAGCAGGTTCGTCACTCGACCAAAAAGCCTTTCAAGCAAAAAGGTACGGGTCGCGCACGTGCTGGTATGACATCCTCCCCGCTGTGGCGCGGCGGTGGTCGTATCTTCCCGAACATGCCTGACGAGAACTTCACACAAAAAATCAACAAAAAGATGTATCGCGCCGGTATGGCGTCGATCTTCTCACAGCTGGTGCGCGAAGGCCGCTTGTCTGTGGTTGATTCTTTGACCGTTGACTCACCCAAGACCAAGGTTTTGGCTGACAAATTCAAAGCCATGAACCTGAGCTCAGTGCTGGTCATCGCCGATGTGGTTGATGAGAACCTGTACCTCGCTTCACGCAACCTGGTGAACATTCTGGTGGTGGAGCCCCGTTACGCCGATCCGGTGTCGCTGGTGCATTACAAGAAGGTTTTGGTCACCAAGGCCGCCATGGACCAACTCAAGGAGATGTTCGCATGAGCGCCAAAACATCCAATTTCGACGAAGGCCGCCTGATGCAGGTTTTGGTTGCACCTATCGTGTCTGAAAAAGCCACGATGATTGCCGACAAAACCAATGCTGTGACCTTCAAGGTGCTGCAAGACGCTACCAAATATGAAATCAAAGCAGCAGTGCAGTTGATGTTCAAGGTAGACGTTCAGTCAGTGGCCGTTTTGAACATCAAAGGCAAGACCAAGCGTTTTGGCAAATCAATCGGCCGTCGCGACAACATTCGCAAAGCCTATGTGACGCTCAAAGCTGGTCAAGAGCTCAACCTCGGTGGGGAGTCTGCGTAATGGCTGTCATTAAAATGAAACCCACATCGCCCGGCATGCGCGGGATGGTGAAAATATCGCGTGACCACCTGCACAAGGGTGAGCCTTACGCGCCGCTGCTCGAGCCTCAGTTCCAGAAGTCTGGCCGTAATAACAACGGTCACATCACTGTTCGTCACAAAGGCGGCGGTCACAAGCACCACTACCGTGTGGTGGATTTCAAGCGCAACAAAGACGCTATTCCGGCCAAAGTCGAACGCATTGAGTACGACCCCAACCGCACAGCTCACATTGCCTTGATCTGCTACGCCGACGGCGAGCGCGCTTACATCATTGCCCCACGTGGCCTTGAAGTTGGTGCTACGCTGATCAGTGGTTCAGAAGCGCCCATTCGCGTGGGCAACACGCTGCCGATTCGCAACATTCCGGTCGGCTCAACCATTCACTGCATCGAGATGCAAATTGGCAAGGGCGCGCAAATTGCACGCTCAGCTGGTACATCGGCAACCTTGCTGGCTCGCGAAGGAACTTACGCCCAGGTGCGTATGCGCTCTGGTGAAGTCCGCAAGATTCACATCGAATGCCGCGCCACCATTGGTGAAGTTGCCAACGAAGAGCACAGCCTGCGTCGCCTCGGTAAAGCCGGTGTCAAGCGCTGGATGGGTATTCGCCCAACCGTTCGCGGTGTGGTCATGAACCCGGTCGATCACCCACACGGTGGCGGCGAAGGCAAGACCGGCGAAGGTCGCCATCCTGTCGATCCATGGGGTAACCTGACCAAAGGCTACCGTACCCGCAACAACAAGCGCACGCAAGTGATGATTGTTTCGCGTCGCAAGAAGTAAGGTTAAGCCATGACACGTTCACTTAAAAAAGGTCCCTTTGTCGACCACCACTTGGTAGCCAAGGCTGATAAAGCCGTTACCAACAAAGACAAAAAGCCGATCAAGACCTGGTCGCGCCGCTCCATGATCCTGCCCGAATTTATCGGCCTGACCATCGCCGTGCATAACGGCAAGCAGCACATTCCGGTCTATATCACCGATCAAATGGTTGGCCACAAGCTGGGCGAGTTTGCACTCACCCGGACTTTCAAAGGTCATCCGGCTGACAAAAAAGTTGTGAAAAAATAAGGACAAAGACCATGGAAACACGTGCAACCCTTCGGGGCGTCCGTCTGTCGGTCGACAAGGGCCGATTAGTCGCTGACTTGATTCGCGGTAAAAAAGTCGATCAAGCACTGAACATCTTGACGTTCACGCAGAAAAAAGCGGCTGGCATCATCAAGAAGGTGGTTGAGTCCGCCATCGCCAACGCTGAACACAACGATGGCGCTGACATCGACGATTTGAAGGTGAAAACCATCTACGTCGAACAGGGCGCTACGCTCAAGCGTTTTTCTGCCCGCGCCAAAGGCCGCGGCAACAGCATCAGCAAGCCTACGTGCCATGTGTACGTGGTCGTCGGCAACTAAAGGTAGGCAATATGGGACAAAAAATCAACCCAACAGGCTTTCGCCTTGCTGTTAGCCGCAACTGGTCAAGCCGCTGGTACGCCAGCAACCGTGACTTTGCTGGCATGCTGGCTGAAGACATCAAGGTACGCGAGTACCTGAAAGCAAAACTCAAGAGCGCTGCTGTATCGCGCGTTTTGATCGAGCGTCCTGCCAAGAACGCTCGTATCACGATTTTCTCGGCACGTCCGGGCGTTGTGATCGGCAAAAAAGGCGAAGACATCGAAGCGCTGAAAAAAGAACTGTCACGCCAATTGGGCGTGCCAGTTGCCGTGAACATTGAAGAAGTTCGCAAGCCTGAAATTGATGCCAAGCTGATCGCAGACAGCATCACCCAACAGCTTGAAAAACGCATCATGTTCCGCCGCGCCATGAAACGCGCCATGCAAAACGCTATGCGTCTGGGTGCTCTGGGCATCAAGATCATGTCGTCTGGCCGTTTGAATGGTATTGAAATTGCCCGTTGCGAGTGGTACCGCGAAGGTCGCGTGCCACTTCACACACTGCGCGCCGACATTGACTACGGCACCTCTGAAGCCAAAACCACCTATGGTGTGATTGGTGTCAAGGTCTGGGTCTACAAAGGCGATACGCTGGGCCGTGGTGATTCACCAGGTGCTCGCATGATTGACGTGCCGCCAGATGACGATCGCAAGCCACGCGGCCCTCGCCGTGATGCACGCCCAGGTGACCGCCCAAGTGGCCCAGGTGGTGATCGTCCAGCAGCACCACGAGGCGCTCGTGCGCCACGTGCGCCTATGGGCACCAACACTGCACCCGCTGATGGCAGCGACAAGCCGGCTGAAGCTACACCTGGTAGCGATGCCCCGAAAACCACCGTTAAGCGCGTCCGCAAAGCCGCGCCAGCTGCAGCAGCTGACGGTGCCAAGACCGAGTAATCGGTTAGAACAACGGAGAATTTAAATGCTGCAACCCGCACGTAGAAAATACCGCAAAGAACAAAAAGGCCGTAACACCGGCGTTGCCACTCGTGGCAGCTCGGTCGCTTTCGGCGATTTTGGTCTGAAATGCACCGACCGTGGCCGCCTGACGGCCCGTCAAATCGAAGCCGCACGCCGTGCGATTTCGCGTCACGTCAAACGTGGCGGCCGTATCTGGATCCGCGTCTTCCCGGACAAGCCGATTTCCCAAAAACCTGCAGAGGTTCGCATGGGTAACGGTAAAGGTAACCCAGAGTATTACGTCGCTGAAATTCAGCCCGGCAAGATTGTGTTTGAAATCGTGGGTGTGCCTGAAGCACTGGCTCGCGAAGCTTTCACCTTGGCCGCTGCCAAACTGCCCCTGCGCACCACGTTTGTGGCTCGCATGATTGGCCAGTGATCAGGAGAATGAAGAAATGAAAACGACTGAACTCCGCCAAAAAGACGTTGCCGGTTTGAAAACCGAAGTCAAAGCCCTGCAAAAAGCCCATTTTGGCTTGCGCATGCAAAAGGCCACGCAACAACTCAACAACACATCCGTGCTGCGTTCAACACGCCGCTCAATCGCCCGGGCAAAAACCATTTTGACCGAGACCCTCGCCAAGCAAGGAGCTAAATGATGACTGAAGTAACTGCACCAGTTAAGAAGTCCCTCAAGCGCACCTTGATCGGCAAGGTTGTGAGCGACAAGCGCGCCAAGACCGTGACGGTACTGGTTGAGCGCCGCGTCAAGCACGAGCTGTACGGCAAAATTGTGTCACTGTCGAGCAAGTACCACGCCCATGACGAAAAGGGCGAGTACAAAGCAGGCGACGTGATCGAAATCACCGAAAGCCGCCCGATCTCCAAAACCAAGAACTGGGTTGTGACCCGTTTGGTTGAGAAAGCCGCTGTCGTTTAATTCCTGCACATCAGGACTCAGACTGCAAGGTCTTTTTTAGAAATGGCTCACTTGGTGGGCCATTTTTGTTTTAATGAATTTTTTTAAACGTACAACAGGAGCATCCCATGATCAAAGTAGGCGACACCCTTCCCGCAGCCACCCTGATGGAGTTTTCAGAAGTTGAAGGCAATGGCTGCAGCATTGGCCCCAATGCAGTTGATGTGACCAAAGCCACTGCGGGCAAAACCATCGCCCTGTTTGCCTTGCCTGGCGCTTTTACGCCGACCTGCTCGGCCAAGCATGTGCCTGGTTATGTTGAGCACATGGCCGACTTCAAAGCGGCAGGTGTGGACGAGATCTGGTGCGTCAGTGTGAACGACGCTTTCGTCATGGGCGCCTGGGCGCGTGACCAGAAGACCGACGGCAAAGTCCGCATGCTGGCTGACGGCAGCGCCGTTTTTGCACAAGCCACAGGCCTGACTCTGGATTTGACGGCGCGCGGCATGGGTCTGCGCAGCAACCGTTATTCGATGCTGATCAAAGACGGCAAAGTCGCCAGCCTGAATGTAGAGGGCCCCGGCAAGTTTGAAGTCAGCGACGCGACGACGCTTCTCGCGCAGGCAAAGGGTTGAATTCAGTTGCTTGAACGCTACTAAATCAGGAGCTGCTTGCGCCCGATTTTATTGGGCTGCAGTCTGATTTATAGGTCAACTTTAAGGTAGTGAGCGCCTGCTATCGGGTTATGGTAGTAGGGCGGTATCTCTTCAAAGTTCAGGTCTTCGTACAGCGCCCGTGCCGATTCCATCTCGCTCAGGGTGTCCAGCAGCACATGGTGGTAGCCCGCCACCCGCGCTGCGTCCAGAATCGCTTCGGCAAGTTGCCGGCCCAAACCCAACCGGCGGTGTGAGTCGCGCACATACAGCCGTTTCATCTCCGACGCATTGGGGTAGTCAACGGAGTCCAGTGGCCGCAGCGCGCAGCAGCCTGCCAGTTGCCCATCCACCATGGCCAGCAGCAGCGCGCCTTGCGGTTCGGCATAGTCGCCGGGCAAGGTTTCGAGCTCAGCATCAAAGTTTTGAAAACACAAATCAACGCCGAGCTGCTGGGCGTATTCCTGAAAAATCTGGCGCGTGGCCTGAAAGTCGGCAGGCGTTGCTGGTGTGATGAGTTTGATGTGTGGCGTGGTCACGTTTGCAGGGTATTTATCTGTCAAAGCTCGACTATACAGACAGCAAACAGCAATGGCTCAACTTTAGAGCCCTGTCGCTGTCACGCCGCAGATGACTGTAAACACCATGCTGGAACTGGCCGGAAAGGTGTCCAGGCTCAAACCTGAACCCAACATTGAGGCAATGGGGATCGGTGAGCTTGGACATATAGCGCCGCCACTGGCACTGCAAGTCACAGAGGTACAGCTCAAACCGGCACTGGCCATGTCTCTGACAACTGTGCCGTCTGCAGCGGCTGGCCCGTCGTTAAAAGCCGTGATGCTATAGCTGGTGGTCTGCCCCGCCGTGAGCGTGGCAACCACATTGGTTTTGGTAATTCCAAGATTGGTGCTGACCGGTATGGTGACGGTGGCCTGCGCCAGGTTGTTGGTGAGCACCGGGTCAATCGTGCCAATCGGCGCGGTGATGGTGGCCTGGTTGAGCTGCGTTCCTGTCGCACCCGCCTTGGCGCGCAAATTGATGGTGACGCTGCTGTTGGTGGGCAAGGTCAACGTACCGTCAAACTGCGATGACGAGGTGACGGATGCCGTCAGCGTGCCGCCGCCAAAACCCGTTGCGCTGAGAAAAGTCATGCCAAACAAGCCGCCCGGCAAGATGTCGCGCACGGTGGCGTTGGTGGCCGTGTTCGGCCCCGTATTGCGTGCGATCAGTGTGAATGTGGTGGTCTGGTCATACAAGATCACTGTGGGCGTTGCCGATTTGGTGAGGCTCAAGTCAGCTTGCGGCCCGATGTTGACCGTCACCGTTCCCCGGTTGTTGGCGGGGTTGACCTCCGTCACACCAGCAGGCACAGCCACCGTTGCAGTGTTGATGACCGAGCCCGACGTGCCCGCCACAGCTTGCAATACCACCGTCAGCGTGCTGCCCACGGGCAGGGTGGCCGTGCCATTGAAAACGCTGGCAGTGGTGACCTGGTTGGTCAGCGTTGCCCCGCTAACACCGGATGCACTGACAAATGACAGCGCGCTCATGCTGGCGGGCAACAGGTCATTGAGCGTGGCGCTGGTGGCAGCACTGGGCCCGGAGTTTGCAAAACTCAGCGTGAAGGTGGTGGTTTGCCCCAGCGCCAGTGATGGCGTGCTGGCGACTTTGGTGGCGGACAAATCGGCACTGGGCCCGACAACCACCGTGGCGGTGCCCGTGTTGTTGGCCAGATTGTCGTCGTTGGCAGCGGCGGGCGGCGTCACTGTGGCGGCATTCACGGGCGCACCGTTGGCCGTGGCGACCGCCCTGATCAAAATACTCAAAGTCTGGTTGGCGGGAATCGTCACCGTACCGGTAAAGGTGCTGCCCGTGATGCTGCTGGCCGTCAGTGTGGTCGCGGCGTTTGAGCCGCTGGCACTGAGAAAACTCAAACTGCCCAGCCCGGCGGGCAAGCCGTCTATCACGCTTGCTGCCGTGGCCTGGGCAGGCCCGCTGTTGCTGATGGTCAGCGTGAAGGTGCTTGTCTGGCCAATGGACAATGTCGCTGGGCTGGCGCTTTTGCCCAATTGCAAATCGGTTTGCGGCAGGCAGCGGTAGCCAGAGTTGGTCACCGGGTCGGCTGAGGGCGGGTTGACCAGCAGATTCAAGCCACTGTTGCCGGGCAATGCGTCGTGAGACGAACCGCCAGGCGGGTTGTCACCCGTGTTGGTGATGCCGTTGGTGCCGCCATTCAAGTTAGCGGTCACTGGCCCGCTGCGCACCACAACACCACCACCGCCGCCGCCGCCACCACTGTGCGCCGAGCCGCCGCCTAGCCAGGAGTCGCCGCCCTGGCCGCCGTTGGCATTGACTGTGACCACACCTGTTGTCCAGTTGGGTGATATGACCACCGCACTACCACCCGCCGCGCCCGCACCTGCTGAGTCATTGCTCGGGTTGGTGTTGGCCACGCCACCTCGCACGTCAATCGTCACGCCACCACTAAGCGCGCCTGAACGAACCAGCACAACACCGCCTCCGGTTCCGCCTGACATTTTTCGGGTGTTGGCAGAGTTGTTGTTCTGGTCTCCTGCGCCGCCGCCGCCGCCCATGATGACCCGTGCCACACCTGCGCCGCCAAAGGCGGATCCGCCAAAAGCGGCCAGGTTGTCCCCGGTGATGGCCACAATATTGGCATAGTCTGCGGCCACGCCCGCCCAGCCTGCAGCACGCCAGCCAAAAGCACCCCGTCCGCCAGCCCCGCCGTTGCCACCGCCGCCGCCTGCGCCATTGTGGTAGCCACCGTCTCGGTAAGTGCCGCCGCCGCCTGCGTTGCCCGGTGCGCCCTTGGCGTAGTTGAAGTTGGCCACAGTGCCTGTGCCACCCGGGTAGCCGTATTGGGTGCCCGTATTGGTCACAACTGTACCCGCATCATCGGTTCGGTCAAACGGCGAATTGTCGGTAAACAGCAAGGGCGGTGTTCCCGCAATACCTTCAGCCTTGCCAGCGTGCGACACACCGGGTCCGTCGTTGTACCGAAACGGGTTGACGCCATTCACCGCACTGGGTCGCCCACCCGCGCCCCTGAAGCCCTGCGCCGCCGCATATATCGTCTGGCCGGCAAAATTGGTGGTCTTGGCCACGTCCACCGCAATCACGCCCCCGTTCAAACCGTCCCAGGCGGCAGCGTTCAGTTGCCCGCCCAGCGTCAGGTTGGCATATTGCGGCACGCGAATAATCTGAAAACTGCGCCGCGTGGTGTTAAAAGTCCCTGATTAGATACCTGCCTCAGACAAACTTGACATTGCTTGAGAGATGTTTAATGCTGTATATATACACAGTTATTAACAGAGGTATCACCATGGCAATGAACCGAATCCAGTTCCAAGCAGGTCTT
>JBASFP010000071.1:0-2203 GCA_049653085.1 Polaromonas sp. | reverse complement strand
GAGAAGGTTATCCAAGGTCGTTCGACCAAGGGTGGCATAGGTTTTAACGCCGAAGTGCGCAGCGTTGATTTGGGCAAAAAAGTTGGCGAGTCACTACGTGGCGTTGAGCCGGATGACTTGGTCAAGTTTGGTTTGATTCCTGAGTTCGTTGGCCGTTTGCCGGTCATTGCAACCCTGGATGAGCTGGATGAGGCTGCTCTGATGCAAATCCTCACTGAGCCGAAAAACGCTTTGACCAAGCAATACGGCAAAATGTTCGAGATGGAAGGCGTTGCCCTGGAGTTCCGCCCGGATGCACTCAAGGCGGTTGCTCAGCGTGCGCTGGAGCGCAAGACCGGTGCGCGAGGTTTGCGCTCCATTCTTGAAGGTGTGCTGCTCGACACCATGTATGAAATTCCCTCGCAGTCAGAGGTTAGTAAAGTGGTTATTGATGAGAGCGTCATCGAGGGTAAATCCAAGCCGCTGCTGATCTATGAAAATAGCGAGTTGCCAGCCAAGGCGATGCCGGACGCTTGATAGCGTTTGATGCATGCTGAAACGCTTTGTGTTGGAAAATATAGGGGCCTTCGGGCCCCTTTGTTTTTACTGCGCTATCGCTTGTTTTTTCCAGGGCCTACCCCCATCTTAGGTTCAAGGGTATTCCCATCTGTTTACGGCCAAATGGCCGCTGTTGAGCCGAGATCATGAAGACAATCCTCGAATTGCCGCTCTTGCCACTACGCGATGTAGTGGTCTATCCGCATATGGTCATCCCGTTGTTTGTTGGTCGCGAAAAATCCATTGAGGCCCTTGAGGCGGCAATGGCTGGCGACAAGCAAATCCTCTTGGTGGCCCAGAAAAATTCGGCCGATGACGACCCGAGCGAAGATGGTTTGTATCGGGTTGGTACCGTGGCCAGCGTGCTGCAGTTGCTTAAGCTTCCGGATGGCACCGTTAAGGTACTGGTGGAGGGCGAGCAGCGCGGCGTCATTGAGCGCTTTGTGGATGCTGTCGGTTACAGTCGCGCCGAGGTGCAGCTAATCACTGAAACCCCGGCCGAGCAGCGTGAGGCGGAGGTCTTTACCCGTAGCCTGCTCAGCCAGTTTGAGCAGTATGTGCAGCTGGGTAAGAAGGTCCCTGCGGAGGTCTTGGCCTCGCTCAGCGGGATAGATGAAGCCGGTCGTTTGGTCGATACCATGGCTGCGCACATGCTGCTGAAGATCGAGCAGAAGCAGGAAATTCTCGAGCTTATTGATTTGACTGCACGGGTTGAGCATGTGCTGGTACTGCTGGATACGGAAATCGACCTGTTGCAGGTTGAAAAACGTATTCGTGGCCGGGTCAAAAAGCAGATGGAGCGTAGCCAGCGCGAGTACTACCTGAATGAGCAGATGAAGGCCATTCAGAAAGAATTGGGCGAAGGCGAGGATGGCCATAACGAACTCGATGAGCTGAAAAAGCGCATTGAGGCTGCGGGCTTGAGCAAGGAAGCCTACGCCAAGGCGCAAACTGAATTGAGCAAGCTCAAGCAGATGTCGCCGATGTCGGCTGAGGCCACGGTGGTGCGCTCCTACATCGACTGGTTGGTCAATGTGCCATGGACTGCCGAGACCAAGGTGCGCTTGGATCTGGCCAAGGCTGAAGATATCCTCGATGCCGATCACTACGGCCTGGATGAAGTCAAAGAGCGAATTCTTGAGTACCTAGCGGTGCAAAAGCGCGTTAAAAAAGTTAAAGGGCCGGTAATTTGTTTGGTCGGCCCACCGGGCGTGGGTAAGACCTCGCTGGCTGAGTCCATCGCCCATGCGACTAATCGCAAGTTCGTGCGGATGGCCTTGGGTGGTGTGCGTGATGAGGCAGAAATCCGCGGTCATCGACGTACTTATATCGGCTCGATGCCGGGTCGTTTGATTCAAAAAATGACCAAGGTAGGGGTGCGTAATCCACTGTTCTTGCTCGATGAGATCGACAAGATGGGTCAGGACATGCGCGGTGATCCGGCCTCTGCATTGCTTGAGGTGCTTGATCCTGAGCAAAATCACAATTTCAACGATCACTATTTGGAGGTCGATTACGACCTGTCGGATGTGATGTTTCTCTGCACCGCCAACTCGATGAATATCCCGCCGGCGTTGCTCGATCGGATGGAAGTCATTCGTCTGCCGGGCTACACCGAAGACGAAAAAATCAATATCGCGATTAAGTATCTGACTCCCAAGCAAAC